>JASJPG010000134.1:0-11722 GCA_031426815.1 Hydrogenophilaceae bacterium | reverse complement strand
CCAAGGGTGTGGTCTGGGGTCCGATCAAGGACATGATCCACATCTCGCACGGCCCTGTCGGTTGCGGTCAGTATTCCCGCGCCGGACGCCGCAACTACTACGTCGGTATCACCGGCATCAACACCTACGGCACGATGAACTTCACCTCCGACTTCCAGGAGAAGGACATCGTGTTCGGCGGCGACAAGAAGCTGGCCAAGCTGATCGGTGAGATCGAAGGCCTGTTCCCGCTGCACAAAGGCATCTCGGTGCAGTCCGAGTGCCCGATCGGCCTGATCGGCGACGACATCGAAGCCGTCTCCAAGAAAGCCGCCGCAGAACTCGACAAGCCGGTCGTGCCGGTGCGTTGCGAAGGTTTCCGCGGCGTGTCGCAGTCCCTCGGCCACCACATCGCCAACGACGCGATCCGCGACTGGGTGTTCGGCCGCGACGGCAAGGACGTCAAGCAAGAGTTCGTGCCCACCCCGTATGACGTCTCCATCATCGGCGACTACAACATCGGCGGCGACGCCTGGTCTTCCCGCATCCTGCTGGAAGAAATGGGTCTGCGCGTGGTGGCGCAGTGGTCCGGCGACGGCACCCTGGCCGAAATCGAGCTGACCCCCAAGGTCAAGCTGAACCTGATCCATTGCTACCGTTCGATGAACTACATCGCGCGGCACATGGAAGAGAAGTACAACATCCCCTGGATCGAATACAACTTCTTCGGCCCGACCAAGATCGCCGAGTCGCTGCGTGCCATCGCCGCGCACTTCGACGACAAGATCAAGGCCGGCGCTGAAGCGGTCATCGCCAAGTACCAGCCGATGGTCGACGCGATCATCGCCAAGTACAAGGCCCGCCTGGATGGCAAGCGCGTGATGTTGTACGTCGGCGGTCTGCGCCCGCGCCACGTGATCGGTTCGTATGAGGACCTGGGCATGGAAGTGGTCGGCACCGGCTACGAATTCGGCCACGGCGACGACTACGACCGCACCATCAAAGAGATGGGCAACGCCACGCTGCTGTACGACGACGTCACCGGCTTCGAGTTCGAAGAGTTCGTCAAACGCGTCAAGCCCGACCTGATCGGCTCCGGCATCAAGGAAAAGTACATCTTCCAGAAGATGGGCGTTCCCTTCCGCCAGATGCACTCCTGGGACTACTCCGGCCCGTACCACGGCTACGACGGTTTCGCCATCTTCGCCCGCGATATGGACATGACCATCAACAACCCGTGCTGGAAGAAGATGGTCGCGCCCTGGTTGAAGAAGCCGGAAGCCGAAGTGGAAATGGCGAAAGCCGCGTAAGGAACTGGTCAACCCCGGCCGCGCCGGGGTGACAAACTCAGATCAACCTATGCCCGTGTCCGCAGATTGGCGGCTCGGGCCAGGAGATGAACATGCAAGTCGTTGAAGACATCAAGCCGTCCTACCCCTTGTTCCGCGATGACTACTACAAGGACATGCTGCACAACAAGCAGCAAGCCTTCGAAGAGCGCATCGACGAGACCAAACTGGCGGAAACCTTTCAGTGGACCACCTCGGTGGAATACCAGGAACTCAACTTCAAGCGCGAAGCGCTGACCATCAACCCGGCCAAGGCCTGCCAGCCGCTCGGCGCTGTGCTGTGCGCCCTCGGCTTCGAGAAGACCCTGCCCTACGTGCACGGTTCGCAAGGTTGCGTGGCCTACTTCCGCACCTACTTCAACCGCCACTTCAAAGAGCCGGTCGCCTGCGTGTCCGACTCGATGACCGAAGACGCAGCCGTGTTCGGTGGCCAGAAGAACATGTACGACGGCCTGGAAAACGCCCTCGCGCTGTACAAGCCCGACATGATCGCGGTGTCCACCACCTGTATGGCCGAAGTCATCGGCGACGACCTGAATGCCTTCATCAACAACACGAAGAAGGAAGGTCACATCGCCCAGGACTACCCGGTCCCCTACGCCCACACGCCGTCTTTCGTCGGCAGCCATGTCACCGGCTGGGACAACATGTTCGAAGGCATCGCCCGCTACTTCACGCTGAACTACATGGCGGACAAGAAGGTCGGCAGCAACGGCAAGATCAACGTCGTGCCCGGCTTCGAGACCTACCTCGGCAACTTCCGCGTGATCCATCGCATGCTGGACGAAATGGGCGTCGCCCACACGCTGATGTCCGACCCGACCGAAGTGCTCGACACCCCGGCCGACGGCGAATTCCGCATGTACGCGGGCGGCACCAGCATGGCCGAAGTGAAGGATGCGCCGAACGCCATCACCACCTTCCTGCTGCAGCCGATGCAACTGGAAAAGACCAAGAAACTGGTCGAAACCACCTGGACCCATGAAGTGCCCAAGCTGAATATTCCGATGGGCCTGGAATGGACCGACGAGTGGCTGATGAAGGTGTCCGAAGTCACCGGCAAGCCGATCCCCGCCAGCCTGGCGAAGGAACGCGGCCGCCTGGTCGACATGATGACCGACAGCCACACCTGGCTGCACGGCAAGAAGTTCGCCCTCTACGGCGACCCGGACTTCGTCATGGGCATGAGCAAGTTCCTGATGGAACTGGGTGCCGAGCCGATCCACGTGCTGTGCAACAACGGCAGCAAGAAGTGGAACAAGTCGATGCAGAAGGTGCTGGCCGACTCGCCCTACGGCGTCAACTGCAAGACCTACCCCGGCGCCGACCTGTGGCACATGCGCAGCCTGTGCTTCACCGAGAAGCCCGACTTCCTGATCGGCAACAGCTACGGCAAGTTCATCCAGCGCGACACCCTGCACAAGGGCAAGGCGTTCGAAGTGCCGCTGATCCGCCTGGGCTTCCCGATCTTCGACCGTCATCACCTGCATCGCATGACCACCCTCGGTTACGAAGGCGCCATGTACATGCTGACCACCCTGGTCAACGCGGTGCTGGAGCGTCTGGACGAAGAGACCCGCGGCATGGGCACGACGGACTACAACTACGATCTGGTTCGTTAACGCTCTTCTCCCTCTCCCGCGGGCGGGAGAGGGAGAAATCCTAGGAGCCTTCCATGGCCAACATCATGATCCGGCGCAGCGACAAGGGCGATTACGTGTTCTACCTGCCGAAGCGCGATCTCGAAGACACCATCGTTTCGATGGAGTTCGACACCCCGGAAAAATGGGGCGGCGAGATCAAGCTGAACAACGGTGGCGCGTATTTCATCGAGCCCCAGACTGCCCCGGAACGCCTGCCCTACTCGGTGCGCGCCAAGCGCCTCGATGCGGCGGAATAAGCGAAAGGAAAAACATCATGGCACTGCAAATCGTTGCTGACTTGTGCACCGCTTGCGCGGATTGCGAAGAAGATTGCCCGACCGCCTCCATCCGGAGAAAGAAAGGCGTCTACATCATCAACCCGGACACCTGCACCGAATGCGAAGGCGATTACGACAAGCCCAAGTGCGTGCAACTCTGTCCGATCGACAACTGCATCATCCCGCTGGCGGCCTGACGCAGCGTCCCCGTAGGTGCGAATTCATTCGCACCTACGGGCCAGCGCGTACCAATGTATGTGAATCAACTGATCGAGAGGCACACCATGTCCACCATCACCAAAGCCGCCGCGTTCCGCATCACCCTCGCCGCCAAAGCATTGGCCGAGGTGAATCTTGCTGCGTTCACGATCAAGCTGGCCGAAAAACTGGGCCTGCCGCTGACTGAAGAAAAACTCGCCACGATCACCGTGGCCGATCTCAAACTGATCCTCGGCGGTGAAGAAACCGTCGAACCAGATGTCGATACCGCCAGCATCAAGCTCGCCGTGCGCTTTCTCTGGGGGGAGAACGGCGACGACGACAGCGTGCCGAAACCGGAAGCCTACGTCGACGGCGAGATGCCCGGCAGCCTGCGCGTCGCGGTCGCTTCCAACAGCGCCGACAACCTCGACGGCCATTTCGGCTCGGCGCCGCGTTTCCTGGTCTATCAGGTCGGCAAAGACACCATCAAGCTGATCGACGTGCGCCCGACGCTGCTCGCCGACGACGCCGAGGACAAGAACGTCGCCCGCTCCGAACTGATCGACGACTGCCAGATCGTCTATGTGCAATCGATCGGCGGCCCGGCCGCGGCCAAGGTCGTGCGCGCCAACGTGCATCCGATCAAGTTCCCGCAACCCGCCCCGGCGCGCGAAGCCCTGGCCCGCCTGCAAGGCACGCTGGAATCGCCGCCGCCCTGGCTGGCGCGGATCATGGGCGTGAAAGCCAAATCGTTGGCTCAGTTCGAGCTCGACGAAGAAGCGGAAGAGGCCTGACGCCATGACTGCAACGCGCTCCGCCATCGATACCGACCTCCTCACCGCAGTCGCCGCCCGCGCCGGCGAGCTGGATCTCAGCGAGGCCAGCATCGGCCACCTGCGCCTGGAATGGCCCGGCGTCCACTTCACCTTCTGCGGCGAAGACGACGTCCCTGCCCGCCTGAACCCGGTGCTGGAAGGCCAGGGTTTCAACCTCTATCTGGTCAGCAACGCGGAACACTGCGTCGCCTTCACCAGCCAACTCGAAGCCGCCACCGGCATCGTGCTGGCCACGGTTTCCGAAGACTGAGGGATGCGGAAGGATACCCACCGCGATTGACCATGATTTTGTAGGATGGGCCAAGCGCAGCGGGCCCATCAACGCGCGACGACAGATGGGCACGCTGCACCAGACGCTGCCGGTTGATGGGCACACTGCGCTTTGCCCATCCTACCTAACCAACCCATCCTTCATCATCCGGGGCACCAGCCCGCGTAGGTCGGAAAAGCGTAGCGCCTTCCGACGTATGTACGGTGGAAATGTCGGAAGACGCTACGCTTTTCCGACCTACGGTCGTGGACAATCGTCGCTTCGGATTGGAGTGTGTTTATGTTTACCCTGCGTTTATTCACGTTATTGACCGCGCTGGTTCTACCCGCGCATGCCGACACGACGCAGGTCGCCGTCGCCGCCAACTTCACCGCGCCGATGAACGCCATCGCCGCCGAATTCGCCAGAGACACCGGCCATCAGGCCAAGCTGGCGTTCGGCTCGTCCGGCAAGTTCTACGCCCAGATCAGGAACGGCGCGCCGTTCCAGGTCTTCCTGTCGGCCGACGACGAAACCCCCGCCCGGCTGGAAAAGGAAGGCTTCAGCCAGCCCGGCAGCCGCTTCACCTACGCCATCGGCACGCTTGTGCTGTGGTCGGCGAAACCCGGCTATGTCGATGCGAAAGCCGAAGTGCTGAAGAAAAACCAGTTCAACAAACTCGCGCTGGCCAATCCCAAACTCGCGCCCTACGGTAAGGCCGCCGTCGAAGTGCTGACCGGCATGGGCCTGCTCGACGCCCTCACGCCCAAGTTCGTGCAGGGCGAAAACATCGCGCAGACCTGGCAGTTCGCCAGCACCGGCAACGCCGAACTCGGCTTCGTCGCGCTGTCGCAGGTAATGAAGGACGGCAAAATCGGCAGCGGATCGGCCTGGATCGTGCCGGGCAAATTGCACACCCCGATCCGCCAGGACGCGGTGATTCTGACGGCCGGCCAGGGCAACGCCGCCGCCCTGGCGCTGACGAAGTATTTGAAGAGTCCCAAAGCGCAGGCCATCATCCAGTCCTATGGCTATGACCTCTGAAACTTTGGACTGAATGGACTTCACCTCCGCCGACCTCGCCGCCATCTGGCTCACGCTCAAACTGGCCGGCGTCACTACCGCGCTGTTGTTGTTGCTCGGCACGCCCATCGCCTGGTGGCTGGCGCGCACCCGGTCGTGGTGGAAAGGGCCGGTCGGCGCGGTGGTGGCGCTGCCGCTGGTGCTGCCGCCGACGGTGATCGGTTTCTATCTGCTGGTGACGATGGGACCGAACGGCCCGGTCGGGCAGTTCACCCAGTCGCTCGGGCTGGGTGTGTTGCCGTTTACCTTCGCCGGCCTGGTGGTCGCTTCGGTGTTCTACTCGCTGCCCTTCGTCGTGCAGCCCTTGCAGAACGCCTTCGAGGCCATCGGCGAACGTCCGCTGGAGGCCGCTGCCACGCTGCGCGCCTCGCCGCTGGATACGTTTTTAAGCGTCGTCCTGCCGCTGGCAAAACCCGGCTACCTCACCGCCAGCGTGCTCGGCTTCGCCCATACCGTGGGCGAGTTCGGCGTGGTGTTGATGATCGGCGGCAACATCGAAGGCGAGACGCGGGTGATCTCGGTACAGATCTACGACCACGTCGAGGCAATGGCATACGCCCAGGCACACTGGCTGTCCGCCGGCATGCTGGCGTTTGCGTTTGTCGTGCTGCTGGCGCTGTACACGCTGAACCCGAGCGGGAGGCGAAAATGAACGCCCTCCACGCCCGCTTCAAACTCGACCGGCCGGACTTTTCCCTCGATGTCGATCTCGACCTGCCGGCACGCGGCGTCACCGCGCTGTTCGGCCATTCCGGTTCCGGCAAGACCACGCTGCTGCGCTGCATCGCCGGGCTGGAACGGGCGCCGGGCGGACAACTGAGTTTCTCTGGGGAAGTCTGGCAGGACGCCGACACCTTCCTGCCCACGCATCAACGCCCGATCGGCTATGTCTTCCAGGAAGCCAGCCTGTTTCCGCATCTCTCGGCACGCGGCAACCTGGAATACGGGATGAAGCGCGCCGCAACCCGGATGGACCGCGCCGCGCTCGACCATGTCATCGACCTGCTCGGCATCGGCCCGCTGCTGGACCGTCGCCCGGAGCAACTCTCCGGCGGCGAGCGCCAACGCGTCGCCATCGCCCGCGCCCTGGCGGTGAAGCCGCGCTTGTTGCTGATGGACGAACCGCTCGCCGCGCTCGATCTGGCGCGCAAGCAGGAAATCCTGCCCTACTTGGAACGTCTGCACGAAGAACTGGATATCCCGCTGCTTTACGTCAGCCACGCCCCGGATGAAGTCGCCCGTCTGGCCGACCATATCGTCGTCATGCAAGCCGGCCGCGCCGTCGCCGCCGGGCCGCTGACCGAAACGCTGGCGCGGCTTGATCTGCCGATCCATCTGGGCGAAGACGCTGGCGTCGTGCTCGACGCGGTAGTCAGCGAACGCGACACGCAATGGCAGTTGGCGCGCGCGAACTTTGCCGACAATCCCGCCGCCGGCGTCTGGGTACGCGATGGCGGGCATGCCATCGGCCATCGTGTCCGCGTGCGTATCCTGGCGCGCGACGTCAGCCTGGCGACCACCCGCCACAGCGGCACCAGCATTCAGAACATCCTGCCCGGCGTGGTCGAACTGCTCGCCGACGACACCCATCCGGCGCTGGCGCTGGTGCGCATCAATGTCGGTGGCGCGGTGCTGGTAGCGCGCCTGACCCGGCGCTCGGCGCACGACCTCGGCCTGGCGCCGGGCCAGATCGTTTATGCCCAGATCAAGGCGGTGGCGCTGATCGGGTGAATCTGGCACACGGCTTTCACCGTGCCAATGTTCGATGAGTTCATGCAGCGGATCATGCCGGGGAACGACTGGCGTTAGTCGCCTCGCCTTGCCCACAGACCGCTTCTGGCCGCCGGCCGATCACCCAACTCGCCGTCGCAACGGCTCAAGAATTTCCTTCAACCCGTTGTGATCGATTTCATGCATCAACGCCAGCAGGCGGCCGATCTCGCCGGGCGGAAAGCCTACTCGTGCGAACCAGTTGAGATAGTAGCCCGGCAGGTCGGCGATGAAACGGCCCTGGTATTTGCCGAAGGGCATTTCCCGGCTGAGCAGCAGGAGCAGGTCCTGGGGGCCGACACCGTTCAGGTTGTTCATGTTCGGAATCCAGGCGACTGGCGCATGGCGGGCTGGGAGGCCGACAAAGTACCATCCCGAACAACCATCCAACCAGCCGATTTCAGGAAAAAAATGACCGTCAGAACCCTCCTCCGCATGGGCGATCCGCGCCTGCTCGAAACCGCCCGGCCGGTGGCCGAATTCGGCACGGCCGAACTGGATGCGCTGATCCGGGACATGTTCGAGACCATGGCCGATGCCGGCGGGGTGGGCCTGGCGGCGCCGCAGATCGGGGTCGGGCTGCAGGTGGCGATTTTCGGCTTCGAGCAAAGCGAGCGTTACCCGGATGCCGAAGCGGTGCCCATGACGATCCTGATCAACCCGGTCGTCACGCCGCTATCCGACGACGAAGAACTGGGCTTTGAAGGCTGTCTGTCGGTGCCCGGCCTGCGCGGCGAGGTGCCGCGCTTCCGGCACATCCGCTATCAGGGCTTCGACCCGCAAGGCCACCCCATCGACCGGACCGTCGAAGGCTTCCACGCCCGCGTCGTCCAGCACGAGTGCGACCATCTGATCGGCGTGCTCTACCCGATGCGCATGCGCGACCTGAGCCGTCTCGGCTTCACCGATGTTCTTTCGTAGGAGCGCTTTCCAAGGCGCGAAGTCCGCAACAATCGCGCCTTGGAAGGCGCTCCTACGCGTGGCGTCCAGATTCAAAGCGGCAGCCGCCCGCGCAAAGTTTGTAGCAAACGCGACAAACGCCCCGTCCCGCCTGTAGGCCATCGCCTCGCGCAGACCATGCCGCCTTAAATATCAATAGCTTGGACATCGAACAAGCTGGCATGGCGGTTGCTGTATCCCAGCAGGACCGCGCCAGGCATCTCCCCCGGGCGCACGGAACAGGAGCCATGCAAAACTTAACCCCAGGCCGGAACCCAGCAAGGTTGCTCGGCATCAAGCTGTCGCGCCATGCCTGAACAGGGCCGCCGCGCGAATCTGCATCTGGTCGAGCGCGATGCCGCGCCGCCCGATTGCGCCACCTGCCCGCACCGCGACACCTTGCTGGCGGCGGGCCGTTGCGTGCCGGGCGACATCTGCCTGATTGCGCATAGCGGCCGCCAGATCGACCGTTTTCTGCGCCACAACCCGGAGTACGCCGAGGGCTGCCTGAGCGATGCGTTCTGGGAACGGCGCGCCATCGCGGTGCGCTATGTGGCGCTGGAGCGCGTCGCCGAATTGGCGCATGACGCCGACGAAGTCGTCCGCCGCGCCGTGGCCATTCGCCTGCCGGAGGCCGAACTCGCCGCGTTGTGCCACGACCCGGACCGCGAGGTGCGCATCACCGTGGCCGCCCGCCTGCCGGTCGAGCAGCTTGCCGGCATGATGGCCGACGCCGACTATCTGGTGCGCCAGCATGTCGCCGAGCGCGTGCCGCATGGCCGCCTGCCGCGCATGGTCGACGACCCCGACCGCGAAGTGCGCAAGGCGGTGGCGCGCCGCCTGCCGGCCTTCGCGCTGAAGCGCATGGCAGCCGACGCGGAAGCCGAAGTCCGCCGCATCGTCGCCGCCCGCGCCTTGCCGGAGGACGCCGCCACGCTGCTGGCCGACCCGGATTGGCTGGTGCGCCTGGAAGCCGCCCGGCGCGCACCGGTGGAAGCCATCGCCGAACTGGTGGACGATCCCGAACCGGATGTGCAATCGCTGGTACGCGCCCGCCTGGAAGCGTATTTGAAACAGGAAGAAACGCCATGAACCCGCGTAGGTGCGAATTCATTCGCACACCGTCGTGCCCGTGCGAATGAATTCGCACCTACCAAGGAATCGCCATGAATAGCTGCGTCCCAGACGAATCCACCGTGCAGCGGCTGATCGCCGAAATCGAAGCCAGCACGCCGCGTCCGCACCATGCCAGCCTGCTGGCCGCGACGGAGCGGCTGATCCCGGATTGCCCCTGCCGTTTCGCGTTGACGCGCGGCGGCTGGTATCGCGCCGGCGGCCTGATCGGTTCTGGCGGCGAACGCGTCGCCGACAAGCTGGAAGACTGGGTCATGCAGGAACTGGCCGCGTGCGACGACGATGTCGGCGAATTCCTCGACCGCCACGCCGACAGCGACTTGATCGCGACGCGCCATACCGGCCGCACCCACTACTTCGTCGCGCCCTACGGCCCGGCCCCGGCGGAATTCCTGCAAATGGAAGTGGAAGAAATGCAGGAAGTGCTCGATCGCCGCTTGTGGGATGCCGACTCGCCACCGAGCGACGCGCAGGAACTGGCCGACCCGATCAAACCCGCCAGCGTGCCGGCACAAGCCGTTGGGGCGCCCTATTACCGCTTCCGCCGGCTGACCGACATGCGCCAGGTGGTCGCCCGCCTGCACGCACCGGTCGGCAGCCTGCCCGGACTCACCCGCTTGATGCAGGAATGGGCCGGCAGCCGCGCCGGCGCGCATTTCAGCGAACACTGGATCGTCGCGCTGCGCGAGCACCACGACCGCTACAACAACATGGTGCTCACCGCCACGCCGACCTCTCGTCATGCGCGCCAACTGAAGCCGTTCCACTGGGACACGGCATTGCGCGGCCTCGACGCCGCCAAGCAACTGCAGGCCTTCGACCGCGCCGCCGGCTATCCCGGCGCCTGGTATTTCCACCTCGTCGCCGGCGGCCTCACCCCGCGCGCCATGGCATTCGCAGCGATGCAGGATATCGAGTCCGGCTTCGGCTATCTGGGCGACGTGGAAACCGCCTTGCTGATGGGTTGGCTGCGCACGCCGTATTCGGTGTGATGACCCGCCGCTCCCGTAGCTGCCTACATGACGCCCACTTGTGACGCCCCTGCGACATCCCACCTGTCGGCTTTGCGACAAGGCGGGCTTCGCGCCCCGTAAAATCAACGCGTTACCGCTGGCATAGCGCTTGCACTACTTCCATCACAGTCACCTGGAAGCCGCGCCATGCAAGCCAAGCAAATTGCCGAACTGCTCAACGAGCCCGCCTGCACCCATAACGCCAAGTCGAAATCCGGCTGCGCCCGGCCCAAGCCCGGCGCCACGGCGGGCGGCTGTTCCTTCGACGGCGCCCAGATTGCGCTGCTGCCGATCGCCGATGTCGCCCATATCGTGCACGGCCCGATCGCCTGCGCCGGTTCTTCGTGGGACAACCGCGGCACCCGCTCCAGCGGCCCGACGCTGTACAAGATCGGCATGACCACCGATCTGACCGAGCAGGACGTGATCATGGGGCGCGGCGAAAAACGTCTGTTCCACGCCATCAAGCAGGCCATCGACAGCCACGCGCCGGCCGCCGTGTTCGTCTACAACACCTGCGTGCCGGCGCTGACCGGCGACGATGTCGAAGCGGTGTGCAGATCCGCCGCCGAACGCTGGGGCACGCCGGTGGTACCGGTCGATTGCGCCGGTTTCTACGGCACCAAGAACCTGGGTAACCGCATCGCCGGCGAGGCCATGTTCAAGTACGTCATCGGCACCCGCGAACCCGACCCGGTTCCGCCCGAGTCCGAACGTCCCGGCATCGAAGTGCATGACGTCAACCTGATCGGCGAATACAACATTGCCGGCGAGTTCTGGCATGTGCTGCCGCTGTTCGACGAACTCGGCCTGCGTATCCTCGGATCGCTGTCCGGCGACGCGCGTTTCCACGAAGTGCAGACCATGCACCGCGCCGAAGTCAGCATGGTGGTGTGCGCCAAGGCGTTATTGAACGTGGCGCGCAAGCTGGAAACCCAGCACAAGGTGCCGTTCTTCGAAGGCAGTTTCTACGGCGTCACCGACACCTCGCAGGCCTTCCGCGATTTCGCCCGCGTCATCGGCGACCCTGCTTTGAGCGAGCGTACCGAAGCCCTGATCGCGCGCGAAGAAGCCAAAATCCACGCCGCGCTGGAACCCTGGCGCCAGCGCCTGCGCGGCAAGCGCGTGCTGCTCTATACCGGCGGCGTCAAATCGTGGTCCATCGTCTCCGCGTTGCAAGACCTCGGCATGGACGTGGTCGCCACCGGCACCAACAAATCCACCGAGGAAGACAAGGCGCGCATCCG
>JASJPG010000133.1:0-16646 GCA_031426815.1 Hydrogenophilaceae bacterium | reverse complement strand
CCGGATGGTCGAACAGCAGGCGCGCTTCTTCGGTGTCTTCCACGATATGGCTGGTGATGCCTTTCACCAGCGCATGGGTCAGCCGCGCCAGCACCGGCTCGCTGCGCCAGGCCTGTTCTTCGACCGCATCCTTGACCTTGCCCTTCACCGTTTCGGCGAAGCTGACCAGACGGTCGGCGGCATCCGGGTTGCGGTTGAGCACGACGTCTTCCACCAGCGTGCGCAACTCGGCCGGGATCTCGTCGTAGACGCCCAACTGCCCGGCGTTGACGATGCCCATGTCCATGCCGGCCTGGATCGCGTGATAGAGGAACACGGTGTGGATCGCCTCGCGCACCGGCTCGTTGCCGCGAAACGAGAACGACACGTTGGAGACGCCGCCGGAAATATGCGTGTGCGGCAGGTTCTGGCGCAGCCAGCGCGTCGCTTCGATGAAATCGACGGCGTAGTTGGCGTGTTCCTCAATGCCGGTGGCGACCGCGAAGATGTTCGGATCGAAGATGATGTCTTCCGCCGGGAAGCCGACCTGTTCGGTCAGCAACTTGTAGGCGCGGGCGCTGATCTCGACCTTGCGCGCGTAGGTGTCGGCCTGGCCGGCTTCGTCGAACGCCATGACGATGACCGCCGCGCCATAGCGGCGCGCGAGGTTGGCGCGTTCGAGGAATTCGGCCTCGCCTTCCTTCATCGAGATCGAGTTGATTACCGCCTTGCCCTGCACGCACTTGAGGCCGGCTTCGATGATCGCCCACTTCGACGAGTCGAGCATGATCGGCACGCGCGCGATGTCCGGCTCGCTGGCGACCAGATTGAGGAAGCGCACCATCGCCGCCTCACCGTCGAGCATGCCCTCATCCATGTTGATGTCGATGATCTGGGCGCCGGCTTCGACCTGCTGGCGCGCGATGACCAGCGCTTCGTCATAGTTGCCGTCGATGATCAATCGTTTGAACTTGGCCGAGCCGGTGACGTTGGTACGCTCGCCGACGTTGACGAACAGACTGTCGCGGCCGACGTTGAACGGCTCCAGGCCGGACAGACGCAAGGACGGCACGATCACGGGCGGCACGCGCGGGGCGCAATCGGCCACCGCGTCGGCAATCGCCTTGATGTGTTCCGGCGAGGTGCCGCAGCAGCCACCGACGATGTTGAGTAGGCCGGCGCGCGCCCATTCGCCGATCTGTGCGGCCATTTGCGCACCGGTTTCGTCATAGCCGCCGAATGCGTTCGGCAGGCCGGCGTTGGGGTGGGCGGAAGTGAAGCAATCGGCCTTCTGCGAAATCTCGTCGATGTGCTGACGCAGTTCGGCGGCGCCCAGCGCGCAGTTGAAACCGAACGAGAAACAGTCGGCATGGCGCAACGAATTCCAGAACGCTTCCACCGTCTGGCCGGACAGCGTGCGGCCAGAGGCGTCGGTGATGGTGCCGGAAATCATGATCGGCCAAGTGCGCCCGACATCGTCGAAGTACTTCTTCACCGCGAACACCGCCGCTTTGGCGTTCAGCGTGTCGAACACGGTTTCGATCAGCAGCAGATCGGCGCCGCCCTTGACCAGGCCGTCGGTGGCTTCGTAATAGGTGGTGACCAGTTGATCGAAGCTGACATTGCGGAATCCCGGATCGTTGACGTCGGGCGACAGCGTCGCGGTACGCGAGGTCGGGCCGAGCACGCCGGCGACGAAGCGTGGTTTGTCCGGCGTCGAATAGACGTCCGCCGCCGCGCGCGCCAGCGTCGCGCCGGCGTGATTGATCTCCCAGACCAGCGCTTCCATGCCGTAATCGGCCATCGAAATGCTGTTGGCGTTGAACGTGCAGGTTTCCAGAATGTCCGCGCCGGCGGCGAGATACTGGCTGTGGATCTCGCGAATTACGTCCGGTTTGGTCAGCAGCAGCAGGTCGTTATTGCCCTTCAGATCGCTCGGCCAGTCGGCGAAGCGCGCGCCGCGATAATCGGCCTCGGTCAATTCGTAACGCTGGATCATGGTGCCCATGGCCCCGTCCAGGATCAGGATGCGGCGAGCGGCAATGGCGCGAAGTTCTGAAGTACGGTCGGGAGTAGGGTCTGACATTGCTGAGCGGCCGGCAAAAAGGGCGGCTATTATACGAAAATTCCCCAAGAAAAATCAGTCACTTACGCGAGGAGACCGCAGTGAAACACCTGACCCCGAAAGAGGCTTTCGAGTTCGTTCAAAAACAAGCGGATGCAGTCCTGATCGACTGCCGCTCGGAGTTCGAATTCCTCTTCGTCGGCCACCCGGTCGGCGCCATCCTGATTGCCTGGTACGAAGGCATCAATTGGGATTTGAACCCGCATTTCCTCGGGCAAGTCCGCATGGCCGCCTCGCACCATCGCCCGGTGATTCTGATCTGTCGCTCGGGCAATCGCTCCAAGGAAGCCGGCGAATATCTGGAACAAAACGGCTTTACCGACGTTTACAACGTACTGCACGGCTTCGAGGGCGAGCTCGACGACAACCATCGGCGTTCCACGCACACTGGCTGGCGTTTTGACGGATTGCCGTGGGAGCAGTGCTGAACCCGCTGTAGCCCAGGCTACGGCAACAGCGCGGCAACCCGCTTGGCCAGCTCCGCCCGTTTGCCGGTCTCGCCGCCGCCCAGGGCAAAGCCGTTGAGTACGCCGGCCGGCGCGTTGTGCAGCGCGCGCATGCCGGCCTCGGCCAGTTCGATCAGCCATTCGCCCGGCGCGCCGATGGCGGGCGGCAGCACAGCGAGCGGGTAAGCGGTGGTTTTCACCATCACCGGCATGGCCGGATAACTTACCGACGCCGTTTCTCCGGCCAGGATTGCGGCCAGTGCACGCACCTGGGTCAACAACGGCAGCACGTAGGGCAGCACATGGCCTTCAACTTCGGCGCAATCGCCGATGGCGTAAACACCCGGCGCATCCGTTTCCAGACGTCGATTGACCACGATGCCGCGCTTGGTGGCGATGCCGGCGGCTTGCGCAAGTTGCGTGCGCGGGCGCAGGCCGATGGCCGCCATGACCAGATCGGCTTCGAGCTGGTTGCCGTCGTCCAGGGTCAGCCGATATCCCGCGGCGGTGGCGTCGATCTGTTTCGCGGTATGGCCGAAATGCCAGGTGACGCCCTGCTGCTCCAGCGCTTGCGTCAGCGCATCGCCGACCTGTTGCGGCACCAGGCGCTCCAGCGGCCACGCGCCGAGATGCACCACGCTGACGCGATGGCCGCTGCTGGCCAGGTCGTTGGCGAATTCGCAGCCAATCAGACCGCCGCCAAGGATGGCGACATGGTGTTTATCCGCCAGCGCAGTGCGAAACCGGCTGTAGTCGTCCAGATCGTTGACGCTGATCACGTCTGCGGCCGCGTCACCGGCCAGACCATGCGCGAACGGATCGGCACCGAGTGCCAGCACGAGTCGGTCGTAGGCGATCGGGCCGGCTTCGGTCTGCACCGTTTTCGCGGCAGGGTCGATGGCGCCGACGCGGGTATGGGTCAGGATGCGCGCGTTGAATTTCGTCGCCGCCTGCGCTGCCGTTTCCGTTGCCAGTTGCTCCGGCGTGCGGCCTTGTGCCAGGGCATTGGACAGATTCGGCTTGCTGTAGACGCGGCCGTCGTCGGCAGTAATCAGCGTGACCGGCGTATTCGCGTCGCGCTTGCGAAATTCGCGCAACAGGCCATAGCCGGCCATGCCGCTACCGAGGATGACGAGGGGATTCATGGCGTGCTCCTGTGTGAATGGGGTCATGTTCAGCCTGGAGGCCATCCAGGCTGAGGTGCTTCAGATCACTCGCATCTCGAAATCGGCCTTGGCGACGCCGCAGTCCGGGCACGCCCAGTCTGCCGGCACATCTTCCCAGCGGGTGCCGGCGGCAACGCCATGCTCCGGGTCGCCTTTGCTTTCGTCATAAACATAACCGCATACGATGCATTCATAGACTTTCATGATTTCTCCTTGGTGTGCAATGGGTGAGGGGTTATTCAAGCTCAGGCGCCGACTTTGTCGAGCTGAGCACGGTAATGGTTGGCGTGCTTCTCTTCCACCTTGGCGAGCGCGGCGAAGCGCTTGGCCGCCTTGGCCAGCACGGCCTGGAACATGGCGGCGTGCTCCTTCGATTCGGCGATCTGCGTATCGATTTCCTTGACCGCGTCGGTATGGCCTTCCTGCTCGGCTTCGTGGCGGAACTTGGGGTACATCTCGGTGTACTCGTAGGTCTCGCCGTCGATCGCGTATTGCAGGCACTTGGCCGGAGTCATGGTTTCGCTGGAGAAGAGCAACTCGGCGTGGCCGAAAGCGTGCTGCACTTCCTGTGCAGCGGTTTCCTCGAATACGCGAGCGGTCGCTTCGTCGCCGGCGGCGCGGCATTGCTTGGCGAACCACATGTATTTGATATGCGCCATCGACTCGCCGGCGAAGGCGGCTTCAAGGTTCTTGATGGTGACGGATGGGCTGTTTTGCATGTCGATCTCCTGGTCGGTTGGGGTGTTGCACTAAGTGACGGAGTGCATCCTACCGATGCAGATCATCCAGCTCCAATGAATAGATTTAATCAGAGCGATCTAGTTCATAGATTGAAAACACAGTTCTTCTGCAAATCCTGACAACACATCGACCAACATTTCATGGCGACATAAAGAAATCACCATAGTCATTAAATGGGTAACCATATTGCCATATTCTTATATTCTGATATAAAGACATCCACGTCTTCAGATCGACAATAAAGACGACAAAAATCCCCTAAAACGGATGGATGGAGATTCAAATGGATTGCAATACATTGGTATGCAATAAATCGCTCCCCGCTTTGTCTGATCTTCAGTCTGCATCTACGCAGCCTGCTGGCTACCACAGCCTGATGCACATCACAGCGCCGCCCGGCGGCTGATCTTTCCCCCTGCATTGCCTGCACCGCGCGCCGGACGCTGATTCCGCCGCTGTATTTCCCATCGTGTAATTCATGGAAGGCATCGCCATGACCAGATTACCGCTGTCGTCCGCACTGATACCGGAAACCATGGGCCGATTGGCCTATTTCGATGCATGGCCGCGAGACGTTCTCGATCGTCTTTCGCTCGGCGCCAAGTTGATCGGCGTGCCGAAAAACGGCGTGCTCGTCCACAAAGGTCTGCCGCTGGATCATCTCTACGTATTGGTCAGCGGGCTGGTGCGCCTGTACATCCCGCTGCCCAACAACATGGAACGCGTCGTCGCGCTGGTGCATCAAGGCGACGGCTTGGGCGAATCCTGTCTGGTCCTGCAGGAAGCCTGCCCGTTTCACGCGGTGGCGTGCAAAGACAGCCACCTGCTCGCCATTGACGCGATGGTCTATCGCCAGGAATTGGGCCGAGATTCCGTGCTGGCCGGCAAAACCCTGGAACGTGTGTCCCGGCGCTTGATGGAAACCTTGCGCGATACCGAGATTTGCGCGCAACGCTCCAGCGTACAGCGCGTTGCCTGCTATTTGATGAAGCAACAACCCGCGCCGCACGCCGCCGCCTTCAAGTTCCAACTGCCCGCCCGCAAACAGGATATCGCGGCCAAGCTGGGCCTGACCCAGGAAACCTTGTCGCGCGTACTCAGCTTCCTCGACAAACAGGGCTTGATCCGGATGGATGGCGCCCAGATCAGCGTCGAGGACGGCAGCAAGCTGGCCGAAATCACCACCATGCGCGACCCGAAAGAACCTGTTCCTGAAATGGCTTTTTGATCGTGATCAAGAAATTTAGGGGTTATCAATAGTGCATTCGACTAGGTGATTAACCTGCGCCGTTCGAAAAAATGCCGCGTGCATGGCAAGCCAGCCGGCACGTAGCGAACAAGTCCACCGACCTGGAAAGCGAGGAAACCATGAGCAAGAAGCACGTGTTATTCGGAGTGGCCAGCGCCACATTGATGTTGTCCGTCCCCACCCAAGCCGCTGAAAGCGGCGCCCAAAGCAAGGCCGAGCCGCCGCCTTGTTTGATCGCCGGCTGGGAAAACCCCGCCAGCGTCTGCGTCGCCCATACCAAAACCATCGCCGCGACCTGCTTCATCTGCCACGGCCCGAACGGCAAGAGCAACAACGCCATCCCCAGCCTGGCTGGCCAGGACAAGGCTTATCTCGTCACGGCCATGCAGGATTTCAAGGCCGGCAGGCGCGAAGCCAGCGTGATGAAGAAATACGCGCTGGGCTATTCCGACACGGAATACGAAGACCTCGCCGCGTACTTCGCCGCGATCAAATAACCAGGCCCGAGGAGACCAAAATGACTCTGCACCGCCGTGATTTTCTGAAACTGACCGGCGCCGGCATCGCCGCCGCGCTCGCACCGAAATTGGCCTTCGGCAAGAGCGCCAAACCGCATGTCGTGGTGGTCGGCGCCGGTTTCGGTGGCGCCACCTGCGCCAAATACCTGCGCCTGTGGGACTCCAGCATCAAAGTGACGCTGATCGAGCCGAGCGACAAGTTCTATTCCTGCCCGATGTCGAACTGGGTGCTGGGCGGCCTGCGCAGCATGGACGACATCATCAAGAGCTACGAGCACCTGCCCGGCTACGGCATCGATATGGTGAAGGACAGCGCTATCGGCGTGGATCCCGACAAGCGCGTGGTCACCACCCAGGGTGGCAAGAAGATCGCCTACGACCGCCTGGTGCTGGCGCCGGGGGTCGAGTTCATGACAGACCAGATCGAAGGCTATGCCGCGGGCGAAGCCGCCGGCAAAGTGCTGCATGCCTGGAAAGCCGGGCCGCAGACCATCGCGCTGCGCAAACAGCTGGAAGCGATGCCGGATGGCGGCGTCTTCGTCATCGCCAGCCCGCCGCCGCCCGGACGTTGCGTGTCCGGCCCCTACGAGCGCGCCAGCCTGGTCGCCCACTACTTCAAGCAACACAAACCGAAGTCCAAAATCATCATGCTCGACGGCCATTTCGACGTGGTCTCGAAAGGCCCGATGTTCAAGGCCGCCTGGAAGAAGTTCTACCCCGGCATGATCGAGCACCGGCCGTATAACCTGGTCACCAAGGTCGATCACACCAGCATGGTGGTCACCAGCGAGTTCGACGACGTCAAGGCCGACGTCATCAACATCGTTCCGAAGCAACGCGCCAACGCGATTTGCGGCCAGGCTGGGGTGCGCGCCGACAGCGCCGGCGTCTGGTGCCCGGTCAACGGCGCCACCTACGAATCGCCGAACGTGCCGTTCGTGCATGTACTGGGCGACTCGGTCGCCTCCAACATGCCCAAGTCGGCGCATGTCTCCAACAACCAGGCCAAGATCTGCGCCGCCGCGCTGGTCGAGATGTTCAACGAGCGCGAGCCGAACCCCTACCCGGTGATCGGCAGTACCAGCTACTCGGCGACCTCCGACCAGACCTCCGGCCCGATCGCCGTGGTCATGCGCTACGACCCGGACAAAGAAGCCTATATCCGCCAGCCCGGCGGCGGCGCGGCGCTGGACAGCGACGAAATCAACTTCGAATACAACAAATCCTGGTTCGAAAACATCTGGGCGGACACGCTCGGATAAGCCACGGCGGGGTGCCTCGCGGCATCCCGCTCTGTCGAGGTATGCCGACCGGGCAACCCGGCTCGGCGACATTCACCCTGTTGTGAGGAGAGAAAAAATGTTCCGCAAAAACCTGCAAGAGAAATACATCCCGGCCTATCACCTGGGCGCGCTCGGTTCCGGTGGCCTGGCCATTTCGTTCTTTCTGTATCTCAACTTTCTGCTGCCGCACGAGACCGGCATCATCTCGTTCGACCAGCTCTGGCCGATATTGACCGGGGAACCGAGCCTGAAAGCCCTGTGGATCGGCTTGTGTCTGGCCATCGTGTTTGGTCTGGCGATCATTCACTTCTCCTTGATGTACTGGAACACGCGCGAATTCAGCCTGTACAAGAAGACCGAGGCCTACGCCAATCTGCGTAATTCCAGCGCCGAAATCAGCCTGATGGTGGTGCCGCTGACCATGGCGATGACGGTCAACGTGCTGTTCGTGTCGTCCTCGCTGCTGATTCCCGGTCTGTGGGATGTGATCGAATACATCTTCCCGCTGGCGATGCTCACCTTCGTGTCCATCGGCATATACGCCTTGCGCATCCTCGGCGACTACTTCGTGCGCATGTTGCTGCACAAGGGTTACAGCTTCGAGCAGAACAACAGCCTGGCGCCGATGGTCTCCATCTTCGCCCTGTCGATGATCTCGGTCGGCCTCGCCGCCCCCGCCGCGATGAGCCACGTGCGCGAAATCGTCGCGCTCGCCATCGCCCTGTCGGCCTTCTTCGCCACCTCGGCCGCGCTGCTGATGATCGTCATGCTGGTGATCGGCTTCCATACCATGCTCACCCACGGCATCCGCCCCGAAGCCGCGCCCAGCCTGTGGTTGATGATCCCGATCACGACGCTGCTCGGCATCACCTTCATGCGTACTTCGCACGGCATGGGCGAAGCGCTCGGCGGCCATATCAGCTCGGCGGAAACGTACATCGTGCTGATGACCCTGTTCGCCGTCCAGCTGATCTTCGGCATGATCGGATTCGTGGTCATGAAACGGCTCAACTACTTCAACGACTTCATCTACGGCGACAAGGTGCATGCCACCACCTACGCGCTGGTCTGTCCCGGCGTCGCCTTCCCGGTATTCGGCCTGTTCGTGGTCAAGTTCGGCCTGCTCGGCAACATGCTGGTGATGATGTGGACGCCGGCGATGTATTTATTCCTGCTGCCCTTCCTGCTGCTGCAACTGAAGACGCTGCAAGTGCTGCTGACCCTGCTGCGCCGGCTGCAACTGACCCCCGCACAGGAACGCATGCCGAGTATGCAGGCGGCCTGAGTACGGCCAACGCCCGCCGGTTTTTCATTCTTTCGTTTTTTGCCGCACCACCACGAGGAGATACCCATGAAACATTTAGCCCTGCTTTGCCTGTTGTTTGCTTCCGCCACCGCCAACGCCGGCGGCCCGCTCAGCGCCGACCAGGTCAAAAGCCTGATTGCCGGCAACTCCGCCTCGGGCTTCGCCGACGCGCTGGGCAAGAACTACACCGCCTACTACTCGCCCGATAGCAAACTGACGCAAGTGCTGGACAACAAGAAACGTCGTGTCGGCACCTGGAAAATCACCGACGACGGCCATTTCTGTACTCAGTTCCCGACCGAGCCGGAACGCTGCACCCGCGTCATCTCGTCCGAGAACGGCGAGTATCAGCGCGTGAAGGACGACGGCATGACCACCAATACCTTCAAGAAGTTCTACAAGGGCAACGCCTACAAGTACTGATCGGCAGAGTCACCGCCGTTGCCCGAGCCCGCCACTTGGCGGGCTTTTTTGTCCGCGTCAGCGGGTTGGCGTGTGCCGACTGCGTCGAGCATGTCGGCGTGGAACACGCGGTAGGTGCCCTTGCCCGCCAGCTTGGCCGCGTACATGGCGATGTCGGCCCGCTGCATCAATTCCAGGACATTGCCGCCATCCTCAGGGAAGAACGCGATGCCCATCGACGCGCCCACCTGCATCGGCTGACCGCGCAATTCCAGCGGCCGCGCAATGTCGGCAATGATTTCGCCGGCCAGACAGGCACACTGTTCCGCCCCCTTGAGATCTTCCATCAGCACCACGAATTCATCGCCGCCGAGGCGCGCCACGGTATCCACGCCACGCCGCAGGCGGGCGCGGATACGTTCGGCGATGCCCTGCAACAACAGGTCGCCGACGTCGTGGCCGTGGCTGTCGTTGACGCGCTTGAAGCCGTCGAGGTCGAGGAATGTCACCGACAGGCGGCTGCCTTCCCGCCGCGAACGCTCGATGGCGTGCTCCAGGCGCTCCTGGAACAAGGCCCGATTGGGCAGGCCGGTGAGCACGTCGTGAAAGGCCAGGTAGCGGATGTGCTCGTCCTTGCGCCGCATCTCGGTGATGTCGTGGAACACCGAGACGTAGCGCACCGGCTTGCCGTCGTCGCCGGGCACCGCGCTGATGGTCATCCATTGCGGATAGATCTCGCCGCTCTTGCGCCGATTCCACACTTCGCCCTGCCAACGGCCCGCGCGCAGCAGCGTCTCCCACATGTCCAGGTAAAACTCGGCCGGGTGGTGCGCCGAGCGGAGCAGGCTGGTCTTCCTGCACAGCGCCTCCTCCGGCGCATAACCGGTGATTTCGCTGAACGCGGGATTGACCGACAGGATGATCGCCGCCGCGTCGGTGACGATGATGCCTTCCTGCGTGTTTTGGAACACGCTGGCGCCCAGGCGCAGTTCTTCCTCGATCCGCTTGTGCTCGGAGATGTCGCGCCCGATGGTCAGCACGCTGACGGTCCGGCCGGCCGCATCGGTCTCGGCGACGATGCGGACCGAATGCGGGCGGAGCGTGCCGTCCGCGCCCGGAATGATCTGATCGAGGATGCGGTTCTCGCCGCCGCCGGCGACCTGACGGATCGCCTGCTCGAAGGCGGCGAAGGCCTCCCCGGGCACCATTTCGCGCGGGGTGAGGCCGCACAGTTCGGCGGCCGTACGACCGAGCAGTTTCTCCAGGGCGGGGTTCACATAAAGCGCGCGGGCATCGGCGTCGAAGCGGACCACGTTGTCCGGCACGTTGTCGGCCAGCGTGTGGTATTCCCGCTCGTGCTCCGCCAGCACCTCGACGGCGCGCTTCCTTTCGGTGATGTCCTGGAACACGCCGAGCACCCCGTACACGCGGCTCTGTGCGTCGCGTAGCGGCACCTTGCTGGTTTCCAGCCAGACCGGGGTGCCGCCGCCCAGGTCCATCGGCTCGACGATGTTGTACTTGGCCACGCCGGTTTCCATCACCTGCGCATCGTCTTGCTGGTACAGGTGGGCAAAGGCGCGCCAATCGAAGGCGTAATCGTCCTTGCCGTCCAGGTCGCGCGGGTTGTCCGTGCCGGCCAGGCGCGCGAAGGTCCGGTTGCAACCCAGGTAGCGCGATTGGCGGTCTTTCCAGAAGATGCACAGCGGCACCGTGTCGATCACGGTCTGCAACATGGTGCGCGCCGCCAGCTGTTCCGCCTCGGCGCGTTTGCGTTCGGTGATGGCGTCGTCCAGCGTCTTCGCCAGTTGTCCGATCTCGTCGTCGCAATGGCGCAGGCCGCTGCGCGCATCGAGATTGCCGGCACCCAGACTCGCCGCCGTGCGCGCCAGAATGGCCAGCGGACGCACCAGCAAGCGGTAGACGCTGCCGGCCAGCAGCACCGCCACGACCGCGAGCACGCCGAGCATGACGACCAGATTTTTCAGAAAGTTCTGATCGGCCGGCGCTTCGACCATCGCCTTCGGCACGGTCAGGAACAGCCGCAACTGGCCGGACTGCGTGTTCAGCAAAGGGGCGTAGCCGAACAGACGGGGCGTCCCGTCCAGCCCATTCGCATGCAGCACGCCTTCGTTGCCGGGCGCCAGGAAATGCTGCATCGACGGCATCGCCGCCACATTCCGGCCGACCCAGCCCTCCGGGTCGGGATAGCGCACAGCGATGCCGCCCTGGCGGTCGATCACCCACAGGCGGGCGCCGGCCGGCAAGCCGGATTGGCCTAATTCGTCGTGCAGCCAGGTCAGATCGATCGACACATAGACCACCCCGCCAACCCGCCCGGCCGGGTCGCGGATCGACTTGGCGAGCAAGACGACGGGTTTGCCGAGTATGCGCCCGAGCACGACATCGCTGACCACCAGCGCGCGGCTTTGCAGGGCTTGGCGAAACCAGGCGCGGTTGGCGACGTTGACGCGGCCGGCCGGCGGCGTCGCCGCGCAAACAATGTCACCGTCGGGGCGAGCCAGCCCGATCTGATTGAACTCCGGCTCCATCTCGACGAGCTCGCGCAATTCACGCGCGCACGTCGTGGCGTCGGCGCCGGGATGCAATTCCGGACGCAACATCATGTTGCTGATGGTCGCGTCGGCGCGCGCGAGCAGCGACTGCTGTCGCGCGGCGATCAGCTTTGCCTTCTGCAGCAGGGTTTCCGCCGCATCGCGCCGCAACTGGCCGCGCTCGGCAAGCGATTGCCAGACGATTGCGCCAAGCAGCACGCCGGCCGCCGCAACCAGCGGCAACGCCAGGCGGGCGCGGAGCCCAAGCGCGATTTTCATACGTGTCTCAGCGGCCGGCGGTCAAACCGTTGCGGGGAGCAAGGCGTTGCAAGGCGGATGCGGCGGGCATGGTGGGCAGGGTGGAAGAGGGCAGCGATGAACTCCGTCAGTTATCGTCCCGCCAGCGAATTACTTGAATATTGTCCTCAGGTATAGCGGTAGAGCGCACCTGATCGTCGGAACGATGCATTTGACGCATGAACAATCGCGCCTTGGAAGGCGCTCCTACCTCGTGCGAGGCGTCGACGGCTGAACCGAAGTGGGCGGCCATCCACTCGCGACGGGAAGGATTCCTGCTCTACGACCCCGCTACTTGACCGGCGACACGCCCGGCGGCAGTTTTGTCGCCAGCGTTTCGGCCAGGCGCTCGATGCTGGGCGCCAGCGCCGAACGGCGACGCCAGACCAGGCCGATGGTGCGCGCGGCACCCGGTTTGGCGACCGGCTTCAGCACGACCTGATCGCCGCCCAGGTTGCCGCCGGCACCGGCCAGCACGGGGATCAGCGTCACGCCCAGCCCCATCGCAACCATCTGGCGCAGGGTTTCCAGGCTGGTGGCGCGGATCTCTTCGCTCTTGAGGCTTTGCAGGTGGCAGGCAGCCAGCGCCTGGTCGCGCAGGCAGTGGCCTTCCTCCAGCAACATCAGGCCGGCAGCGGCAAGTTTGTCGATGTCGATCGTTTTCGACCTGGCCAGCGCATGCCCGGCGGGCACGGCGGCCAGGAAGGGCTCCACGAACAGCGGCGCGACTTCCAGGCCCGGGTCGTCGATCGGCAGCGCAAGCAGGCCGGCATCGAGCTTGCCTTCGGCCAGATGCGCCAGCATGTGCGGCGTCATCTCTTCGCGCAGCAGCAGACGCAGTTTCGGATGCGCCTCACGCACCCGGGTCAGCACATGCGGCAGGTAATACGGCCCCAGCGTGGGAATCACGCCGAGATGCAGGGTGCGCTCCATCGGGTCTTTGGCATAACTGGCCAATTCCCGGATGCGCGCGGTTTCGTCGACGATGCGGCGCGCCGATTCGACGATTTCGCGGCCGATCGGCGTCGGCGTGACCCGCTTCAACGAGCGGTCGAACACGATCACGCCGAGAAAATCCTCCAGCTTCTTCAGCCCGGTCGACAGCGTCGACTGGCTGACGAAACAGGCTTCGGCGGCTTGCCCGAAGTGGCCGCTGTCGGCCAGCGCGACCAGATAGCGCAGTTCTTGCAGTGTCATGATTTACCCGATCCAGGATGCCGATGGCCGTATTCTAGGAGCCTGTCGGCTCAGGCCGCGCCGGCCTTGCGGTATGCCCGCTCGGTCAGCATGGCATCCAGGCGCACATCCCAGGGGTCAAAGGGCGCGCGGTCAATCTCCTGCACGGCAAACGCGACGCCGATCAGATGCGGGCGACGCCAGTGCCGGAAGCGCTTGAGATGCGCCAGGCTGGCATCGTAATAACCGCCGCCCATGCCGATGCGCCAACCCTGGCGGTCGAACCCGAGCAGCGGCATGAACAGCAGATCAAGTTGCTGCGCACGCACCCGGCGGGCGCCGCGCGGTTGGTATTCCGGAATGCCGTAACGATTGTTCACCCAGGCGGCGTGCGGTCGCAGCAGACGCCGGGCCTGGCCGAGCAGACGGGTGAACCACAGTTTGTGCCGCCCCACGTCGACCAGACCGCGTGCCGGCACCACCGGCAGGTAACAGGTCGCCCCCATGCGCAAAGCGGCGCGCAGCAACGGCAAGACGTCGATTTCGTTCTTCGCCGGCATGTAGAAGCCGATGCGGCGATGCCGTGCCAACAAGCGATGGCGCAGGGCCAGACGCGCCAACTGGCGGCCGGCGGCATGCCGTTCGGCCGCCGTTACGGCGGCGCGGCGCGCGCGCAACTGCTTGCGCAGCGCGGCTTTATCGACAGGATCGGAAATTGGGGACATGCAGAGGGGGTCTCCCCGCTTACGCCGTCCGGACCGCGATCTTGAACCCAGGGGTCCAAGTTCGGCCACGGCACGTCCGCCTCGGGTACATGGACAATGAAGCCACGCGCACACCAGCGGGCGACACCCGCGACCTTAAGCAAAAGCTTATCGGTTCAAAGAATTGACAGACCTCGCGAACGCAGCAGGGAGATTGATGACGCCGCAAATGACGGTGTCAGAACAGATTATCTTGAGATGAGAGGGCTTGATCAAGCAGTTTGGTCATCTGCTCGATGCGCTGGCGATGCTCGCGCGTATCCGGCTCGATCGGCTTGGAACTCAGGTAATCGTGCGTGATGTTGATGGCCGCCATGATGGCGATGCGCTCCAGGCCGATCACCTTGCCGCTGTCGCGAATCTCGCGCATCTTGCGATCGAGGTAAGACACCGCCTGCAGCAGACCTTCCCGTTCATCTTCCGGGCAAGCCACCCGGAACTCCCTGCCCATGATGGCGACATCAAGGCTTACGTTATTGGCCATGCGTTCAACCTCGGGGCAAAAAATGAATCAGGATGATCAGTCTGGAATCTTGTTGAACAGCGCTTCAGTACGGACACGCGCTTCTTCGAGCTTGTCGCTCAGTTGCTTGTTGTTGCTTTCCAGCGCGACGACCTGTTGTCGTAGTTTGAGCGTTTCATCGCGCATTGATTGATAGCGCTCCAACATCAGAGCGAGCTTGGTTTCCAGAGCGTCAAGTTCGGCTTGCATGGCCGCACTATAATTGCCGGCATTTTCCCGAGTCAACACGGCATTCGGCTGCCAGCCCCCAGAATGAGCGCACATCATGGATAGTCGAACCCTTTATCTTCGCCTTTTATCCTACGTACGCCCGCACTGGCGCATGTTCGCCATCGCCATCGTGACGATGATATTGCTGGCGGCGACCGAACCGATTCTGCCGGCGTTGATGAAACCGATGCTCGACGGCAGCTTCGTCGACAAGGATGCGACGGTGATTCGCTGGGTGCCGCTCGCGTTGGTCGGCCTGTTCGTGGTGCGCGGCATTTTCATGTTCGCCTCCGGCTACGCCATGGCTTATGTCGGCCAGCGTCTGGTACAGGATTTGCGCGCCGCCATGTTCGGCAAACTGCTGACGCAACCGACCGCCTTCTTCGACGATCAGGCGAAAGGCCGTCTGGTCGCCACGGTCGCGTTCAACGTCACCCAGGTCACCGAATCGGCCACCAGCGTGGTGACTTCGCTGGTGCGCGACTCGCTCTCCATCGTCGGCCTGATGGGCTGGCTGCTCTGGCTGAACTGGAAACTGACGCTGGTTACGCTGGCCATCGTGCCGGTCTCGGTCTGGATCTTCCGGATCGCCGGCAAACGCCTGCGCTACACCAGCCGCGAGATGCAGAAAAACGTCGGCGACATCACCCATGTGCTGGAAGAAAGTGTCGGCGCCCACAAGCTGGTCAAGGTGTTCGACGGCAGCCAGTACGAACAGGCGCGCTTCGGCCAGGCCATCCAGCGCGCGCGCCAGTTCGCCATGAAGCAGACCGTCGCCGCCAGCGCGCACGGGCCCATCCTGCAACTGCTCGCCGCGCTGGCGCTGGCGACCATCGTCTACATCGCCACGCAGCAGGCCTCGTCGAACGAAACCACGGTGGGCGGCTTCGTTTCCTACATGGTTGCCATGCTGATGCTGTCGGCGCCGATGAAGCGCCTGTCCAGCGTGCTGCCGCAGATCCAGCGCGGCCTGGCGGCGGCCGAAGCCGTGTTCGATCTGCTCGACAAGGACAGCGAGCCGGATCTCGGCCAGGTGCGGCTCGACCGGGCGTGGGGTGAACTCCGCTTCGAACAGGTCACGCTGGCTTACCAGGGCAAGACCAAGCCGGCGGTGGCCGCAGTCGATCTGGTCGTTGCCGCCGGCGAAACGGTAGCGCTGGTGGGCGCGTCGGGCAGCGGCAAAACCAGTCTGGTCAATCTGTTGCCGCGCTTCTACCGGCCGACTGCCGGCCGCATTCTGCTCGACGGCATTCCGCTCGACGACATCAAGCTGGCCGATCTGCGCGCCAATATCGCGCTGGTGTCACAGGACGTCACGCTGTTCAACGACAGCGTCGCCGCCAATATCGCCTACGGCCGGCTGGCCAGCGCGGACCCTGCCGCGATCCGCCGTGCCGCGGCAGCGGCGCACGCGCTGGAATTCATCGAGGCGATGCCGCAGGGGTTCGATACGTTGGTGGGAGAAAACGGGGTCAAGCTGTCCGGCGGCCAGCGCCAGCGTCTGGCCATCGCCCGCGCGTTGCTGAAAGACGCGCCGATCCTGATTCTTGACGAGGCCACTTCCGCGCTGGATACCGAGTCGGAACGCTACGTCCAGGCCGCGCTGGAAAACCTGATGCAGGGACGCACCACGCTGGTGATCGCGCACCGGCTGTCCACCATCGAAAACGCCGACCGCATCGTGGTCATGGAACACGGCCGCATCGTCGAAATCGGCAGCCATGCCGAACTGATCGTCAAGTCAGGCGCCTATGCACGCCTGCATCGACTGCAGTTTCACGAAGCCGGGTAGGAGGCCCGCTGGCGAGACGAATCAGCCTGGGAACTTCAGCCTCCGAAGAGGCGACACCACGCGTAGGAGCGCCTTCCAAGGCGCGATTGTTGCGGACTTCGCGCCTTGGAAGCATTT
>JASJPG010000132.1:0-34968 GCA_031426815.1 Hydrogenophilaceae bacterium | reverse complement strand
ATCTATCCGCTGGTGCTGGGCGGTTTCTCGATCATCGCTTCCATCGTCGGTACCTACTTCGTCAAGGCGCGCGACGGCGGCAAGATCATGAACGCGCTGTATCGCGGCCTGATCGTCTCCGGCGGCCTCGCCGCAGTCGCGTTCTACCCCATCACCACCATGATGCTGGGCGAAGGCGTGATGATCGACGGTAATCTGGTTTCTTCGCTGAATCTGTATTACGCCACCCTGATCGGCCTCGCGCTGACCGCCGCCATGGTTGTCATCACCGAGTACTACACAGCGACGGAATACGGCCCGGTGCGCCACATCGCGCAAGCCTCCACCACCGGCCACGGCACCAACGTGATCGCCGGTATCGGCGTGTCGATGCGTTCCACCGCGCTGCCGGTGCTGGTCGTCTGCGCCGCCATCTGGGGCGCCTACAATCTGGGCGGCCTGTACGGGATCGCCATCGCCGCGACTTCCATGTTGTCGATGGCCGGCATCATCGTTGCCCTCGACGCCTACGGCCCGATCACCGACAACGCCGGCGGCATCGCCGAAATGGCCGGTCTGCCGGACAGCATCCGCAACATCACCGACCCGCTCGACGCGGTGGGCAACACCACCAAGGCCGTGACCAAGGGTTATGCCATCGGTTCCGCCGGTCTTGCCGCACTGGTCCTGTTCGCCGATTACACCCACGCGATCAATGCCAAGGCGCTGCTGGCCGACCCGCTTGCCACCGCAATGACCTTCGACCTGTCCAACCACATGGTCATTATCGGCCTGTTCATCGGCGGCATGGTGCCCTACCTGTTCGCCGCGATGGGTATGGAAGCCGTCGGTCGCGCCGCCGGTTCCGTGGTGGTCGAAGTGCGCCGTCAGTTCAAGGAAATCCCCGGCATCATGGCAGGCACGGCCAAGCCGGAATACGGCACCTGCGTCGACATGCTGACCAAGGCCGCGATCAAGGAAATGATCATCCCGTCGCTGCTGCCGGTCGCCGTTCCCGTCATCGTCGGTCTCACCCTCGGCGCACAAGCGCTCGGCGGCGTGCTGGTCGGCACCATCGTCACCGGCATCTTCGTGGCCATTTCGATGACCACCGGCGGCGGCGCCTGGGATAACGCCAAGAAGTACATCGAAGAAGGCAACTTCGGCGGCAAGGGTTCCGAGGCGCACAAAGCCGCGGTGACCGGCGACACCGTCGGCGATCCCTACAAGGACACCGCCGGCCCCGCCGTCAACCCGCTGATCAAGATCATCAACATCGTCGCTCTGATGATCGTGCCGTTGATCGTTTGATTCTGAACTTCAGCAGCAATTGAAACGGGCCGGCTTTTTGCCGGCCCGTTTTGTTTAGGGTGTTCATGACGTGTAGTGGAACCATGAAGTAGGTACTTGCAAGGTAAACCTGTGCGATATCAAAGAACGGCTTCAAGCCGCCATCGCCAACCCTCCCATCGCAACAACCCAAAAACTCAATTCGCCCGTGCGGATAGTCTTGGTTTACCCGCAAAAGGCACGGTTGCTAGAATGTCACGAAATTCAAATATGCTGATTTTTCAAGTATTTAACAAAGGAGCCATGATGAAACTGAAACTTGTCACTCTCGCGATCGCTTTCGCCTCTGTGCCGGCCTATGCCGCAATGGGCACCACCGATATCCCGACCTTCGCCGGCCAGGCTGCGGCTCAGGCTGCCGCCAAGACCGAGACGCCGAAGACGCCTGAAGCGTGGGTAGCGCGGATGACCGACTTTTCGCGCAACCTGTCCGCATTCAAGGATCCGAAGACTTTCGTGCCCTGGACCAATGCCGTCACCGAGCCGAGTTTCTATATCGCCATGGCCAACGGCATGATGGATCCGGGCGGCTGGCTCAACATGATGAACAGCGCCGCGCATCCGGATGCAGTGCGTAATCTGCTCGCCTTCGCCGACCCCAACGTTTATCTGAAGTGGTCCGCCGCCGGCCTCGATCCCAATTTCTATACCGCGCTGCTGACCCAGTTGTCCGATCCCGGCAAGCTGATGCGTTGGGGCATGATGCCGCTGGACTCCAAGCTATGGAACGTCATTGGCAGTACTTTCAACCCGAATACCTACATCCGCTGGCCGATGTCTGCGCTGGACCCGCGTGCCTGGAACCTGATGGGCACCATGGCCAACCCGGCGCTTTACACCGGCATGGCCGGCGCGATCGTCAACCCGAATGCGTATGGTCAGGGTACCAATAGCTGGCTGACCTGGGCGCCGGCGCCCGCCGTGCAAGGCGCCGGCAGTTTTGCCATGTGGGATCCGGTCGCCATGCTGGGTAACCTGTCGGGCTGGATTCCCGGCCTGAATCAGCTGTCGATGCCGACGCTGCCGACCTTGCCCGCAATGCCTGCCATGCCGAACCTGACTGCGCCGAACTTCTCCGTTCCGATGCAGCCGGCCGCACCTGCGCCGGAACCGGTTGCACCCGCACCGGCACCGGTTGTACAGCCCGCCTCGGAACCTGCCGTTCAGGCTCCGGCGGTAGTGCCTGAGGCGCCGAAAGCGGTCGAAGCGCCGAAAGCAGTGGAAGCGCCTAAAACGGTTGTCGTTCCGCAGGTTGTCGAGGCGCCCAAGGTTGTTGCCGCTCCGGCTGTCGAAGCCAAGCCGGTCGTGGTCGCGCCGGTCGCGAACAAGGTCGTTCTGGCTGGAGATGCGTTGTTCAAGTCGGGCAAGTCGGGTATCCGCGACCTGTCCAAGGACGGCAGGGCGCGTCTGGACGAGGTGATTGCCAAGCTCAAGGCGATGGGTGAAATCGAGCAGATCAAGGTCGTCGGTCATGCCGATCCGACCGGCAACGCCAAGTCCAACCGCAGGTTGTCCGAAGCGCGCGCCAAGTCGGTCAAGTCCTATCTGATCGCCAAGGGCGTGAAACCCAGCGTGATCGTCAGCAGCGGTATGGGCGATACGCAACCGGTGGTGCAATGCGAGCGCTCTTTTGCCAAAGAGGCCCTGATAGAGTGCCACGCACCCAACCGCCGCGTTGAAATCGAGATTATCGCCAAGGGCAAGTAAGCCTGGATCGATCCTCTGCCGAAGCCGCCTGCGGGCGGCTTTTTCGCGGCGCAGAAAAAATGCGCAACAGGGTTGCATGTGCGTCGTATGATTCGGCCGGCTTGTAGCCGTTCGCGCTATTGCGGCGGCAATGGCGCGATACCTGAGGAACTCGTCGCAATGAATCCGGTTTTACCGTTGTTAGCGTCTGCCGCCGCTGCGTCGTTGCGCCAGCCGCTGCTGGACTGAAGCCCGGGTCGTGATGTTGCGCGCGCTTAGACACGGGCTGTTCGGCTTGCTCCTGTTGTTTGCCCAGATAGGAGCGGTAGCGCATGGCTTCGAGCATGCCCTGGATGGCGATATCGGTGACCGGCACGTCTGCGAGCAGTGCCTCGCTTTTGCGCCGATGGGCGCGGGCGCTGTCAGTTCGCCACCGGCGTGGTCCGCGCCGACACAGGCTGTTGCTTGCGAAGTTACCGTTCCGGCGGTATCGCCAGCACGTTTTCTGGCCAGCTACCGGAGCCGCGCACCCCCGCGCTGAGCGTGCTCCGTTCCATCGGGTGCGGCCAGCCGCGATCCGAAATGCCGCGCTGTCGGGTCGCATATGCGACCGAGGCGCTCCATTCCGTTGCCCAGATCCAAAGGACTCACCATGTTCCCACGTAACCTGCTCGCCGCCGCTCTGGCGTGCGCTTTTCCATTGCCGGCGCTGGCCGTCAGCGAAGCTGACCTGGCCGCATTGCGCGCCGAATTCCAGCAACAACTCGATCAGAAACTGAAAGAAGTCCAGACCGCGTATGAAAAGCGCCTGAAAGACATGGAAGCGCGCCTGGAAAAACAAACTGCGGCAAGCATTGCCACCGCCGCACAGACGCACGCGACCAAGACCGATCAGGCATCCGCCAATCCCGAACTGTCGCTGGTCTTGCAGGGCAGTTACGCCAAACTCAGACCCGGCGAGCGGCGGCCAACCGGCTACCTGCGCGATGCGGCCATCGGCGCGCCGTCACGCGGATTTTCGCTGGGCGATAGCGAGCTGATCCTGGCCGCCAACATCGACCCATATTTTCGTGGTCTCGCCACCGTTGTCCTGGCCGACGGCGCCGCCGAGGTCGAGGAGGCCTGGTTCCAGACCACTACGCTCGACCACGGCTTGACGCTGAAGGGCGGCCGATACATTTCCGGTATCGGTTACCAGAACGAACAGCATCCGCATGCCTGGGATTTCGCCGACAACAACCTGATGTATCAGACCTTGTTCGGCGAGCATCTGGTGCAGGACGGCGTGCAACTCAAATGGCTGGCACCGACAGACACCTTCGTCGAACTCGGCATGGAGGGCGGACGTGGCAGCGCTTTCCCCGGTTCCGAGGCGGGCGGGGACAAGAACGGCGCCGGCGCCTGGGCCGTGTTCGGCCACATCGGCGGCGATGTCGGCGAATCCTCCGCCTGGCGTGCCGGCTTGTCATATCTGGGCGCGCGACCGAAGGATCGCGAAAGCCTGCTGATCGATAGCGGCGGTGCCGATGCCAGCACGTTGTTCAGCGGAAAATCGAAGACGTGGATCGCAGATTTCATCTGGAAGTGGGCGCCGGACGGCAACCCGCGAGCGAGAAATTTCAAGTTCCAGACCGAATATTTCCAGCGTGACGAGGATGGCGAGCTGACTTACGACCCGAGTGGTGTCAATTCGACCGATGCCTACCGCGCCCGTCAGAGCGGGTGGTATGCGCAAGGCGTGTATCAATTCATGCCGCATTGGCGCGTCGGTCTGCGCTACGACCGCCTGAACGGCGGTGGTGTCGATTTCGGTGCCAATAACGCCGCATTGCTGCCAACCGACTACAGCCCGTCGAAATGGAGCCTGATGACCGACTTCGCGCCCAGCGAATTCTCCTTGTTCCGATTGCAATTCGCGCGTGATCACTCGGCGCAGGGCGATCCGGACAACAGCCAGATCAGCCTGCAGTACATCTACAGCCTGGGGCCGCACGGCGCGCACAAGTTCTGATCCCTGCGAACTCACCCATCAGGAACCGACATCATGTTTATTCGAATCGTATTTTCCTTCCTGCTGCTGGCGGCCAACTCCGCTCAAGCCGCGCTCAATGTGCTTGCTTGCGAACCTGAATGGGCTGCGCTCACCCAGGAACTGGCCGGCGATCTGGCGCGCGTCAGTTCAGCCACCACGGCAAGGCAGGATCCGCACCACATCGAGGCGCGGCCGTCGTTGATTGCGCGGGCGCGCAATGCCGATCTGTTGGTTTGTACCGGCGCCGAGCTGGAAGTCGGCTGGCTGCCGCTGTTGCAGCGCGAATCCGGCAATGCCCGCATCCAGTCGGGGCGCGTCGGTTATTTCGAAGCGGCGGCGCAGGTCCGCCTGCTCGAAAAGATGCTCAACGCCGACCGCAGCCAGGGTGACGTGCATGCCGGCGGCAATCCGCATCTGCAGGCCGATCCACGCAATCTGTTGAAAGTGGCGAGTGCGTTGGCGCCGCGTCTGGCCGAACTCGATCCTGCCAATGCCGCCGTGTATGCCGCGCGCAACCAGGATTTCCAGCGCCGCATGCGCGCCGCCATTGCCCGCTGGGAGCAGGACGCCGCCGTACTGCGCGGCGTGCCGGTGGTGGTGCATCACAAGAGTTGGAGCTATCTGGCTGACTGGCTGGGCCTGAAAGTGGTGGCGGACCTGGAGCCCAAACCGGGCATCGAACCATCCGTCTCTTCCTTGGCTGGTCTACTGCAACGCCTGCGCGCGCAGCCGGCGCGGATGGTCCTGCGCACCGCCTACCAGTCGCCGAAACCGAGCGAGTGGCTGGCCGAACGCGCGGCCATTGCCGCCGTCGAGTTGCCCTACACCGTGGGTGGTTCGGCGGCGGCGAAAGATCTGTTCGGCCTGTTCGACGATACCGTGGCCAAGCTGAAAGGGGCGCTGAAATGATCGTGCCGGTCGACGTGGCTGTGTATAGCGTAGTTGTGCGAATGAATTCGCACCTACGGGGGGGCGCGGGATGAACCTTGCCACGCTCGAACCGGGCATCCTGCTGCCCGCATTTGCCGCCGGCTTGCTGGTGCTGGCCAGCCATGTGCCGCTCGGGCAGGCAGTGCTGCGGCGCGGCATCGTCTTCCTTGATCTCGCCATCGCGCAGATCGCCGGTCTCGGTGTCGTGCTGGTGCATAGCCTGGGCGGCGAAGAGATGCCGTGGCTGGTCCAGCTTGGTGCCGTCGGCGCCGCCTTGTTGGGCGCGTTGTTCCTGCATCGCATGGAGAAACATGCGGCGGCCCGTCAGGAGGCGGTGATCGGCGTCACCTTCGTGGCCGCCGCCTGCCTCGCCCTGATCCTGATGAGCCACGACCCGCACGGTGCGGAACATCTGCAGGATCTGCTGGTGGGACAGATACTCTGGACCAGCTGGAGCGGATTACTGCCATTGGCCGGCGTCACGCTATTCGGTCTGGCGGCGTGGTTTGCGCTGCGCTGGCAGGATTCGCCGCTCGGTTTTTATGCGCTGTTCGCGGTCACCATCACCGCCTCGGTGCAGGTGGTCGGCATCTATCTGGTCTTTGCCAGCCTGATCGTGCCGGCGCTGGTGGCGTCGAATCGACTGCTGCGCGGCTATGTCATCGGCGCGCTCGGCTATGCACTCGGTCTGATCGCTTCCGGCCTGTTCGACCTGCCTTCCGGGGCGGCGATTGTCCTGGCCCTGGTGCTGGTTGCCGGTACGGTTCAGTTTTTCGCAGTGCTGAAGCGTTAATCACATTGCCGGTGTTGTAGGAGCGCCTTCCAAGGCGCGATTGCCCGGCTTGAAATGCATTGCGCCTTGGAAGGCGCTCCTACGCGCAGTGTCGCTACTCATCTGTCGGTTTAAGCGCTGAAGCGCTAATGGATTCGCTGCCCTCGCAAGGAGGACGCCGAATCCCTAAGCGCTGAAGCGCTAACGGATTCGCTGCCAACTGTTTTCGTTGAGGGCTACTTCGTAGCGCGCCCAGCGCTGAAACTCGGCCAGGGTGCAGAGGCCGGTTTTGCGGCGGCAGGCGCCGGCGATGCCTTTGAACGCGACGGTTGCCTCGCCGCTTGCGGCATCCAGCGACAATTCGATGACCTGGCGCACGCCCCAGGAACGGCCATAGGCGCCGTTGCTGTAGGTATTGCCGGGCTTGATTTCGAATGGGATGCAGACGTCTTCGGTCATCGCGGGCGCGTGCTGGGCGGAGCGGGCGATTTTATAACGCCGCTGCGCTCAATTTCGCTCTGCTTGCGCCGATACTGGCCCCATGTCCGAGGCGTTCGATCCTTCCCTTCCCGCGCAACCGGTAGCGTCCAACCTGTCGCATGCCGTCGCCCAGCGCGTCGGCTTGCAGCGCTACGGCAATCGCATCCTTGCGCTGATGTTGTTGCTGCTGCACGCGGCTTTCGTCTGGGGGCGTGGCGAGGCGTGGGGGCAGGCGATGGTGTTGGCGCATTACGGCGTCTTCCTGCTCTGGCAACCGTTTTTCAGCGGCCAGCAGCATCTGCCCTGGCCGCGCGCGCTCGGCGTCCTGGCGGTCGGCGCGGCGCTGGCGGTGCTCGACAGCATCTGGGCAGCGGCCTTGTGGGCAGTGTTGCTGGCCGGTTTGCTGGGCGGTGTGACGGTCAGTCTGAAGCCGGTGAAGGAACGCATGGGCCTCTGGCTGGCCGTGATGTATCTGTTGCTGTTGTTGTTCCTCTGGCTGCTGCCGCAGGGCTTCGGTTTGCCGGTGCGGCAGGACGCCTACACGCTACTGTTGCGCGATAGCCTGCTGGCATTGCCGGCCTTGATGTTGCTGTTCCCGTCGCCGGGCCTGCAGCGCCAGACCGGCGTCGTCGATCTGCTCTACACCTTGTTGTTCGTGCTGGTGATCGGCGTGCTGGCGCTGGGCAGCTACGCCGCCATGCAATTGACGCATACCGACTACGGCCGCGGCGTGCTGATCAGCCTGACCACGCTGACGCTGTCCCTGCTGGTCATCGCCTGGCTCTGGCAGCCGCGCGGCGAAGCTTCCGGCCTGCGCAATCTGTTCTCGCGTTACGTCTTGTCGCTCGGCTTGCCGCTGGAGGAATGGCTGAAACAGTTGTCCGATTCGGCCGACAGCGAGCCCGATCCGGAGGTGTTTCTGCGCGAAGCGATGGCCGGCTTCACGCATCTGCCCTGGTCGACCGGTGTGACCTGGTCGACCGCACAAAGCCAGGGCGAATTGGGCGAAGCGAGCCGGCATTCGGTGGCCTTCTCGCACCAGGGCGTGGAAGTGCGCTTTTACACCGACGCGCCGGTCAACCCGGCATTCGCCTTGCACCTGCGTTTGCTGACCGAAATCATCGGCTACTTCCATGCCGCCAAGACGCGCGAACGCTTGATGCAGGCCAATGCCTATACGCAAGCGATCTACGAAACCGGCTCGCGTCTGACGCACGACGTGAAGAATCTGCTGCAGTCGCTGAAGACGTTGTGCTCCGCCGCCGAACATAGCCGGCCGGATCAGGCCATGTCGCTGCAGGCATTGATGCAGCGGCAATTGCCGCAGATGGCGAAGCGGCTGGAAATCACGCTGGACAAATTGAAGTCGCCGACCAGCGCCGCCGACCGCAAGGAAATCATGGCGCGCGAATGGTGGCGCAATCTGAACAATCGCTATGGCCGCGACGCGGTCAACTTCCATGCCGACGACGCCAATGCCTCGGCCTGGCTGCCGCAGGAGTTGTTCGATAGCGTGGCCGACAACCTGATGCAGAACGCGTTGCGGAAACGCTTGCGCGAGCCCGCGTTGCATATTCGAGTGGATTTGACGACTTCGCCGCTCCTCAGCCTGACCGTCTGCGATACCGGCGAAATGGCACCGCATGAAGTGAGCGAAAAGCTGTTTCATGCGCCGGTGTCGACCTACGACGGTCTCGGCATCGGCCTCTACCAGGCCGCCAAGCAGGCCGCCGAACTCGGCTTCCGGCTGCACCTGCGCGAGAACCGGGAAGGCTACGTCTGTTTCGAATTGGTGCAGGTGGCGGAATAGGTATCCTATTTCGCGCAGTAGCCGGTGTCGTAGGAGCGCCTTCCAAGGCGCGAAATCAGGAATGATCGCGCCTTGAAGGCGCCCCTAAGCGTGGTCTCGCCACGCATCCGGTGGGGTTATCGTAGATACGGCTTTACAGCCGGCGCGCCTCGGTCATCAACCGCTTCATCTCGCGCACGGCATTTTCCCAGCCGACAAAGATCGCCTGCGCGACGATGGCATGGCCGATGTTGAGTTCTTCCACGCCGGGCAGCGCGGCGATGGCTTGTACGTTGTGATAGTGCAGGCCGTGGCCGGCGTTCACCACCAGGCCGAGTGAGACGCCTTTGTCGACCGCCTGGATGATGCGTTGCAGCTCGTGTTGCGTTTCCTGCGGCGTCGTCGCATCGGCATAGCGGCCGGTGTGAATTTCCACCACCGGTGCGCCGGCGGCTTGGGCCGCTTCGAGTTGCTGCGCATCGGCGTCGATGAACAGCGAGACGCGGATGCCGGCTTCGGCCAGCGTGCGGCAGGCGGCCTGCACAGCGACAAACTGGCCGGCGACATCGAGACCGCCTTCGGTGGTCAGTTCCTGCCGCCGTTCCGGCACCAGGCAGACATCCTGCGGCCGCACCTGCAGCGCGATGGCGAGCATTTCGTCGGTCACCGCCATTTCCAGGTTCATCTTGGTCTGCAGCAACTCACGCAGGATGTGCACGTCGGCATCCTGGATGTGGCGGCGGTCTTCGCGCAGATGCAGCGTGATCGAATCCGCGCCGGCCGCTTCCGCCAACAGCGCCGCCTGCACCGGGCTGGGATAGCGGGTGCCGCGCGCCTGGCGCAGGGTGGCGACGTGGTCGATGTTGACGCCCAGCTTGAGGTCGAGTTTGTTCATGGCTTTTGCAGATCGAGTTGTTGCAGGTGAAGGAGAAGTTGTCGGGTGGCCAGCGGTTTGTCGCCGAGATAGTGCGCCAGCAGCGCGCGCATCAGTATTTTGCCCTCGAGCAACGTGGCGGGGTCGGACAGGTCGCCGCTGGCCAGATCGAGCAGGGTTTTGCCGCGGTAACCGGATTCGTCGCGCCGCAGCGCGACCACGCCATGGCCGCCGTCGTGGCTCATCTCGTAGCTGTAACGCTGCGCCGGCGCCAGTTCGGCACCGTCGGCCAGGTGGCCAAGCGGCTGCGCGTAGCCGAGTTCGGACAGCAGATCGAGTTCGAACCGGCGCAGCACGGGTTCCACGTCGCCGGCTTCGTTGAGCGCGGTCAGCGTGGCAGCATAGAGGTCGAACAACCCCGTATGCGCGTCGCCTTCAGGCAGCAGACGCAGCAGCAGTTCATTGAGATAGAAGCCGCACATCAGGGCGTGTCCGCGCAACATGAGGCTGCCGCCTTGCCATTCGGCATCGTGCAGCGTGCGCAACTGGCTCTTGCCGAACCACGACAGGGCGAGCGGCTGGAACGGGATCAATCGGGTTTTCAGGCTGGAAGTCTGCCGCCGCGCGCCGCGCGCGACCAGGCCGAGGCGGCCGTGATGGCGCGAGATCACGTCGACGATCAGACTGGTTTCGCGCCAGGGCCGGGAATGCAGGACGAAGGCGGGGTCGCCGTCGATTTTTTCACTCACCGGTTACTCGTAGCCGAATTGCTTGATCAGGCGCGAGTCGTCCGCCCAGCCGCCCTTGACCTTGACCCAGACCTGCAGGAACACCTTGCGGCCGAACAGTTTTTCCATGTCGACGCGTGCTTCGCTGGCGATGCGCTTGATGTGTTCGCCGCCGCGGCCGAGCACGATCGGCTTGTGGCCGTCGCGATCGACCCAGATGACCGCGCCGATGCGGAACATCGCGCCGTCTTCCTCGAACTGCTCGATGGTCACCGCGACGACATAGGGAATCTCGTCGCCGGTCAGGCGGAACACCTTTTCACGCACGATTTCAGCGGCAAGAAAACGCGAACTGCGGTCGGTGATGTCGTCCTCGCTGAACCAGGCTTCGCCGGTCGGCAGATACGGCTTCAGGATCGCCGGCAGGCGCAGCGCATCCTTTTCCTTCTCGGCGCTCAGCGGCACGATTTCGGCGAAGTTGAATTGCTTGGCCATGCTTTCCAGAAACGGCAGCAGTTTGGTCTTGTCATCGACCAGATCGATCTTGTTGACCACCAGCACGACCGGTTTGTCATTGCTTTTACCCCGCGGCAGCAGCGGCAGGATGCGCTGATCGGCAGCGGTGAACTTGCGCGCCTCGACCAGCCAGAGCACGACATCGACTTCCGCCAGCGCCTGCGTGACGGTGCGATTCATCGCCGAATTCAGCGCGCTCTTGTACTGGGTCTGAAAGCCGGGTGTGTCGGCGAAAATGTATTGCGCATCGGCTTCGGTGCGCACGCCGAGTATGCGGTGGCGCGTGGTCTGCGGTTTCGACGAGACGATGCTGACTTTGGCGCCGACCAGCGCGTTGACCAGTGTGGATTTGCCGACATTGGGCCGGCCGACGACCGCGATAACCCCGGTTTTGAAGTTCGTTGCATCGCTATTGGGGTTCAAATTTTTTCCAGTTCGATCAATGCTGCTTCCGCCGCCATTTGCTCCGCCGCCTTGCGGTTGGGGCCGTGGCCAACGGTGACTACCTTGCGGGCCATGGCCGCTGCCGCAACGCGGCATTCGACATGGAAGATCTGGGCATGCGCCTGGCCGGCGGTCTGGGTCAGGACGTAATCGGGCAAGCCCAGGCGGCGCGGTTGCAGCCATTCCTGCAGGCGGGTCTTGGCGTCCTTGCCCTGATGCGCCGGATTGATCGCATTCACCTTGGCGTCGAACAGTCGCTCGACGATGCCTTTGGCGGCATCGAAGCCGGCATCGAGCAGCGCTGCACCGAGTAGCGATTCGACTGCATCGGCAAGGATCGACGGCCGTTGCGCGCCACCGCTTTTCAGTTCGCCTTCGCCCAGACGCAGCTGACAGCCGATTTCCAGTTCGTGTGCGATTTCATGCAGCGAATCCTGGTTGACCAGGTTGGCGCGCAGGCGAGACAAGCGGCCTTCGGGTTGATCTGGAAAGCGTTGGTAGAGCATCAGACCGATGACGCAGTTGAGCACGCCATCGCCGAGGAATTCGAGTCGCTCGTTGTTGTGCGCGCCGTAGCTGCGGTGCGTCAACGCCTGCGTCAACAGTTCTCGCCGCTGCCAGGTGTGGCCCAGGCGGGCTTCGAGATGGGCGGTGGCAGACATGTTCGCTTAGCCCGACTTATTTGGAGGTGGCCTCGGCCTGGAAATCCAGACACAGGCTGACCGGTCCCATGAACGGTTGTTTCATCGAAAACGAGGCGCTCAGGCGGACGCCGTTCGGCACCCATTCGATCAGCAGGTCTTCGCTGTTGACCGTCTTCATGTTGTTGATTTGCAGTTCCTTGACGAATTTCGCCCGGATTGCGCTTTCCTTGGCGTCCTTGATATCGGGTAGCGCCAAGACGTTTTGCATGATGCGCTGCAAGGTCCAATAGTCGAAGTAACCCGGCAGCACGCGTGCGGCGATATAGGCGAAGAAGCCCATCACCATCATGAAAATGAAGATGCCGCCCAGCGTGATGCCGCGTTGCCGTTTCATGCTTGCCTGTGTCGGGTTTGCCGGATTCATAGCTACCTCACTCGATGCTGTGCCCGATGCGGGCCGGTCTGGAAAAAGACTTCACCATGTGCAGGAAGTCATCGAAATTCCACCAGATGAAAAAGGCGCGGCCGACGATGTTCTGGTCCGGCACAAAACCCCAGTAACGCGAATCGTTGGAAGCGTCGCGGTTGTCGCCGAGCATGAAGTAGTGGCCGGCGGGTACGACGCACTTGAAACCGTTGTCGTTGTAGCTGCAGTTGTCGCGGTTGGCGAAATTACCTTCGACCTGATGCACGATCACCGGCGGCATGTCGGACTGGGTCATCGCGATATGGCTGTGTGCGCCGAGTTGCTCGCGCCAGGTTGCACCCTGGACGAAATTGAGGCCTTGCGCGGTGTACTCGTACTTGCCCTCGCGCACGGTCTGGACCGGTTTGCCATTGATGGTCAGGCGTTTGTCGATGTATTCGACGACATCGCCGGGGATGCCGACCACGCGCTTGATGTAATCGAGCGAAGGATCGTTGGGATAGCGGAACACCATGACGTCGCCATTCTTCGGTGCGCCGAGTTCGATCACCTTCTTGTTGATCACCGGCAGGCGGATGCCGTACTCGAACTTGTTGACCAGGATGAAGTCGCCGATCAGCAGCGTCGGCAACATCGAACCGGACGGAATCTTGAACGGCTCGACCAGGAACGAGCGCAGCACGAACACGATCAGGATGACCGGGAAAAAGCTCTTGGAGTAATCCACCAGCATCGGCAGCTTGGCTTGATCGGCGCGCGCCTTGGCGAAGAACAGATGGTCGAGCAGCCAGATGCTGCCGGTGACGGCGAGGGCGATGAAAAGGATGAGAGCGAAGTTCATTGTTGTGCGTTCTATAAAAATTTGAGCCGGATTACTTGTCGCTGACCTGCAGGATGGCCAGGAACGCTTCCTGCGGAATCTCGACGTTGCCGACCTGCTTCATGCGCTTTTTACCTTCCTTCTGTTTCTCCAACAGCTTCTTCTTGCGCGTGATGTCGCCGCCGTAACACTTGGCCAGCACGTTCTTGCGCAGCGCCTTCACCGTCTCCCGCGCGATGATGTGCGAGCCGATGGCGGCCTGCACGGCAACATCGAACATCTGGCGCGGAATCAGTTCCCGCATTTTTGAAACCAGTTCGCGGCCGCGGTATTGCGAGGTGGAACGGTGCACGATCAACGCCAGCGCATCGACCTTCTCGCTGTTGACCAGAACGTCAAGCTTGATCAGGTCGTCGGCGCGGAATTCCTTGAAGTCGTAATCCAGCGAGGCATAGCCGCGCGAGGTCGATTTCAGTCGGTCGAAGAAGTCGAGCACGACTTCGTTCAGCGGCAGGTCGTACTTCAGCATGACCTGGCGCCCCATGTATTTCATGTCGACCTGGGCGCCGCGCTTCAGGTTGCACAGCGTCATCACGTTGCCGAGATATTCCTCCGGCACCAGGATGGTTGCAGTGATGATCGGTTCGCGGATTTCCTCGATCTTGGACAGGTCGGGCAGGCGCGACGGGTTTTCCACCACCAGCGTGGTGCCGTCCTTCATGAATACCTGGTATTCGACCGACGGCGCAGTGGTGATCAGACTCTGGTTGTATTCGCGTTCCAGACGTTCCTGCACGATGTCCATGTGGAGCAGGCCGAGGAAGCCGCAACGGAAGCCGAAGCCCAGCGCCTGCGAGGTTTCCGGCTCGAATTGCAGCGCGGCGTCGTTCAGTTGCAACTTGTTCAGCGCATCGCGCAGGCTGTCGTATTCGTGCGATTCGACCGGATACAGGCCGGCAAACACCTGCGACTTGATTTCCTTGAAGCCGGGCAGCATTTCCGCCGCCGGACGATTCGCCAGGGTCAGCGTGTCGCCCATCTTGGCGTGCTTGAGTTCCTTGATGCCGGCAATGACGAAACCGACCTGGCCGGCGGAAAGCTGCGTGCGCGGCAGCGATTTGGGCGTGAACACGCCGACGCTTTCGACCAGGTAATCGACATTGGCCGCCATCAGGCGAATCTTGTCTTTCAACTTGAGGACGCCGTCCACGACACGCACCAGCATGACGACGCCGACGTAGTTGTCGAACCAGGAGTCGATCACCAGCGCTTTCAGCGGCGCGTCCTCGTCGCCGCGCGGCGGCGGAATGTATTGGATGACGGCTTCCAGCACATCCTGAATGCCGATGCCGTTTTTTGCTGAACAGTGCACTGCGTGATCGGCCGGAATGCCGACGATTTCCTCGATTTCCTTGACGACGCGCTCCGGGTCGGCCGAAGGCAGGTCGATCTTGTTCAGTACAGGAAAGACTTCGACGCCGAGTTCGATCGCCGTATAGCAGTTCGCCACGGTCTGCGCTTCGACGCCTTGCGAGGCATCCACCACCAGCAGCGCGCCTTCGCAGGCGGACAACGAACGCGAGACTTCGTAGGAAAAGTCGACGTGACCGGGAGTGTCGATCAAATTGAGTTGGTATTCCTGGCCGTCCTTCGCCGTGTACAGCAGGGCGGCGGTCTGTGCCTTGATGGTGATGCCGCGCTCGCGTTCCAGGTCCATCGAATCAAGCACCTGCGCTTCCATTTCGCGGTCGGCGAGGCCGCCGCAGCTATGGATGAGCCGATCCGCCAGCGTGGATTTGCCGTGGTCGATATGGGCGATGATGGAGAAGTTGCGAATCAGGGTGTTGCGCATGAAAAAATTTGAGGCACGCAAACGTGCCTCTTGACGGAGAACGGGCGCGGATTTTACCTGAAACGACAGAGACTTAGCCCATTTCGGGCAAGTCTGCCAGCGCCTCCGCCAAGGCCTCTGGGTTGAGATGGTAATGGCAGATTTCTCGTGTGCCGAGGCAAAGCACCGGGATCAGGACGCCATAGCGGGCGCGCAGCTCGGGACTGGCGTCGATGTCGATTTCGCACAGTTGAAACGCGTACTCGGGCTGGAATTCAAGCAGCGCATCGCGCATGTCGTCGCACAGATGGCAACCGGGGCGGTGGTACAGGGTCAGTTCGGGCATGGGGGCCAGGCGCTCAGTTCGCCCAATTCTCAACGCGTAATCCAGTAATCCGATCAAATTCGCTGGTGTTGTTCGTCACCAGAACCATCCCTTCGGCCAAAGCATGGCAGGCGATCCACAAGTCATTGCCGCCGATGGGCGTCCCCGCCAAGCGCAACTCGGTAGCGTGGTGTGCATAGTGAGTACAGATGGCCGGCGGCGTTTCATAAACCACCGGAATTTGATGGGTCAGCCGCTCAAGGCGACGAAGTACGTCGGCCTTGCGCGTGCTGCGCTCCGCGCCTTTCAGCAATTCGGCGTAGGTAAAGAAAGACATGCATAGAGTGACATCGGCACTGAGGGCGTTGATGCGAGCAGCCACAGCAGGCGGTTTGTTTTTGATGAAGTAGATGACGATGTTGGTGTCGAGCATGTATTTCATAGCGGCTCCCGTTCTTGCACGGGCGCTTGCGTTTGGCGGTCCTCTTCTAGAATGCCGATGAATTCATCGTCGAAACCTTCAAGCGCCTCCAGCAATGCTTGACCGCGATCGGATGGGAGCGGATGGATGACCAGATCGCCCGCATCGTTGCGCGAGATTTCAACACGATTGACGCCAAGCCGGAATTCCTGGGGTATCCGAACTGCTTGGCTGTTGCCGTTCATGAAGACTCGACTGATTTGGGTTGGCATTGATTGCCTCATATGTGTACTTGGCTGTGTGCATCCTAGCACCGGCGCTTATCGTGAGTGCGCTCTGTGCGCCTTCGCTATATTCCGAACCAAAAAATAGGCGGGCAAGCCCGCCTATTTCTGGGATGGGAGCGACTCTATTTTTCCAGACGCAGCGAGACGTAATGCGCGTCTTCGCCACGTTTCACCAGCAGCGCGGCGCTCTTGCGCGTGGTGTCGTTGACCAGGCGGGCGAGTTCATCCGCGCTGTTCACTTCCTGGTTGTTGACTGCGACGATGATGTCGCCGGTCTGGATGCCGGCACGAGCGGCGGGGCCGCTGACTTCATCCACTAGCACGCCGTTGCTGATTTTCAGGATGCTCTTTTGCTCGGAACTCAGTTCGCTGACCGCCAGTCCGGCGCGATTGCTTTTCTTGGCTTCGGCGGGTTTGGCGACGATTTTCTCATCGGCCATTTCGCCGATGTTGACACCGAGTTCGCGTTGCGCACCCTTGCGCCAGATGGTCAGTGTAGAACGCACGCCGGGTTTGGTGGCGCCGACCAGTCGCGGCAGATCGATGGAGGAATTGATCGTTTTGCCGTCGAACTTGAGGATGATGTCGGAGACTTGCAGGCCGGCTTTGTCGGCCGGGCTGCCGGTTTCCACGTCGGCGACCAGGGCGCCTTGTGCGGAACTCAGGCCGAACGATTCGGCGAGGTCGGCGGTGACTTCCTGGATGACGACGCCGAGGCGGCCACGGTTCACTTTGCCGCGCGTCTTCAGTTGTTCGGCCACATCCATGGCGACGTCGATGGGAATCGCGAAGGACAGGCCCATGTAGCCGCCGGAGCGGGAAATGATTTGCGAGTTCATGCCGACCACTTCGCCGTGCAGATTGAACAACGGACCGCCGGAGTTGCCGGGGTTGACGGCGACGTCGGTCTGGATGAACGGCACGTAGTTTTCCTGCGGCAGGCTGCGCCCTTTGGCCGAAACGATGCCGGCGGTGGCGGAGTTTTCAAAACCGAACGGCGCGCCGATGGCGAGCACCCATTCGCCGACGCGCAGTTTGCCGGGGTCGCCGATACGGACCGAGGGCAGGTGGTCGGCATTGATCTTGATCAGCGCGACATCGGTGCGGGCGTCGGTGCCGATCACCTTGGCGCGGAATTCGCGCTTGTCGTTGAGCTTGACCACGACTTCGTCGACGTCGTCGATTACATGCGTGTTGGTCAGGATGTAGCCATCCGCCGTGATCAGGAAGCCGGAGCCCTGGCCGCGTTTGGGTGGCAGCATGCCGTGGCCTTCGGGCGGAATCATGCGGCGGAAAAAATCGAACATCTCGTCCGGTTCCGGCATCTTGCGGCCGCGCGAGCGCTGGCGCGCATCCTGGGTGGTGGCGATGTTCACCACGGCGGAGGATTGTTTTTCCACCATGTCGGTGAAATCGGGTAATTGCGCGCCGACGCTGCCAGCGGCAAAGCTCAGGGTCATGCCCAACAGGGCGAACCATTTCTTCATGTCACACCTCGCAAAATGAAACGCAGGGAATCAGGATCTATGGCAGCTGCTTGCGGCTCCCCGCCGCAGGATCACGGGGTCGTGTTTCGGGCTGGACGTGGCGCCGGAACGCCGCCTGAGCCATAGCGCAGTCAGTGCCAGGCCGGAAAGACCGCCGGCGATGGCGCCAGGTTCCCCGAAAAGATAGGTGCCCACTCCGGCACCCGTCAGCAGTAACAGCAACCCGACGCCGTAACTTGCCAGCGCGGCATGCAGCACGGCGCCGTCGGGCAGGCCGATGACGACGGCTTCGCCCGCCTCGGCGCCGATCGGATTGGCGACCTGATATTCGGCTGCATCGGCATGCCAGAAGCGCGCGAACAGCGAGGAGCCGCAACCCTTGCCACCACAGGCGCCGCACGACGAGGGCGCTTCGCTGACCACCCAGGCGATATCGCCTTCGGTGCGCCGAATACGGGCGGGCGATTCGATCAACGCGCGTCTCCCGCGTCGGTGCGCGCTTCCAGCCCCATGGCGATCGATTCGATGGCGGCCCAGGGCGCATCGCCGAGGATGGTCGCCTGCATCGGGCCGACCTGACGCGTGACCATGTTGATCATGCCTTGTTTGCTCTGGCCGCGAACGCTGCCGGTCGGGTGAGTGGCGGGTTCGAGAAACAGGGAAATGTGGGTGAGGCCGTCGCTGAATACCCAGTGTTCGACTTCGCCCGGTTTGTTGGGCAGGGTGCGTTTGACTGCGGTGATGCGACTGAACCCGGGCGGCAGGTTTTTGACGCTGACCGCTTCGACGCCGATCGGGCGCATGGTGGCGGGCAGTGCCGGCATCAACCAGTCGGCCGGCCGGGTTTGCGCGGCAACCCGCGCGGTGCCGCCGATGCGGATTTCGGCAAAGGCGTATTGCATCAACGGCAGGCCGGCTTCATTGACCATGACCGCCTTCAGCGGCAGGCCGCTGTCCTTGTCGGCGCACAGCACGTAACCCCAACGGTAGGGATCTTTCGGCAGGATTTCGACCTGCCGGCATTCGAGTCCGGCGACGCGCGCCAGTTCGCCCAACCTGACGCCATACCAGCTGGCCAGCGCGGCGGCATTCGGCGGCAGCAGATCGGGAAAATGGCGGCTGTTCAGCCGTTTTTCCATTTTGACCTGACCGCCTTCCATGACCCGGCTGACGGAACCGCTATCGGTGCAGCGGACTTCGCGCTGGATGCCGTCCATCGCGGCGATGCGGCTTTCCTTGGATGCGCCGGTGGGGCGGTTGACGATGGACAGGGTTTGCATGGCGGAGCCGTGCTGGACGACAAAAACACCTTCGTAGGCAACGCGGCGGGCCGCATCGGACATGCGCTGCAGCCAGGCGGCGGCGTCGTTGGCGGCGAGTGGGTCGGAAGCTTGTGCGGGCAGTGTCAGCAGTGCGGCAGCGAGCATGCCGACGCGACGGCGCATCATTGGCGAACCTCCAGCGCAGCCTTGCTGAAGCGCATTTCCGGCGCCGAGATCACGGCCTGCGCAAAGTCTTGATGCGCAGCCAGGTAAGGCAATGCTTCGGCCGATTGGGCGGTCAATGCGGCAGTCATCGGCGTCGCCAGTTCGGCGGCCGGTTGCTGCAGGGAGGCCAGCGGCACGTTCAACTCTTCGCGCGGACCGCTTTGCCACAAACCCCAGGTGATCGCGGCAACGGTGGCGGCGGCCAGCCAGAGGGTGGGACGGCGGTTGGCGGGCTTGCGCACGGGCGCCAGGATCACGGGTTCGTTTTCCAGCGCTGCCATGACGCGGCGAGTGAACTCGCTGTTCGGTGCGTTGAGGCCGCGCATCGCGTCGCCAATGGCCAGGTAGTCGGAGAGTCTTGCGCGTTCGGCAGCGCTGTCGCCGAGTCGCTTGATGGCCTGCTGCGCCACGTCGTCGGAAAGTTCGCCGTCGATCAGGGCTGACAGCGTTTGTGCCTGCAGGTTTTCAGGTTCGGTTTGCGTGTGCATCGTTTGCTTCATCATTTCGTTACCACCTTCTATCTTCCGGTGTACCCAGAATCGGCCGCAACTTGGCCGAAATGGCCTCGCGCGCCCGAAATATCCGGGAGCGAACGGTGCCGATCGGACATGCCATGGTTTCGGCAATTTCTTCGTAAGTCAGACCTTCGATCTCGCGCAGGGTGATCGCTTGACGGAGCTCCTCAGGCAAATCATCCACTGCTTGATTGATGGCTATGGCTACTTGTTTGGACAAGAGTTCCGTTTCCGGATTGCCGATGTCATGCGCGACCAGACGTTCGTCCGGTTCGTCTTCGTCGTTCATGGCCTGATCGGAGATCGTCTGCATCGCCCGCCCACGCGAGGACAGGTAGTTTTTGGCGGTGTTGACGGCGATGCGATAGAGCCAGGTGTAGAAAGCGGCCTCGCCGCGAAACTGCGGCAGTGCCCGATACGCCTTGATGAAGGCTTCCTGCGCGATGTCTTCGATTTCATGTTGGTCGCGCACCATGCGCGACAACAGGCGGATCAGCTTGCGCTGATATTTCTCCACCAGAATGCCGAAAGCGCGCTGGTCGCCTTGACGCACCCGCTCGACCAACTGGAGGTCTATTTCACGGTCGCTCATTTGTATCCCTGGTTGAATGCGGCGGTGACTTCGTTCGCCTGCCGCCCGCACGATGGGGGAATTCACTGACCAGCATAAATCGCCCTGACATACCCTATGATTCGTTCAGCGGGCGAGTATAACCGCCCGTCTCCGGGGCAAAGACCGAGTGGTCTATTTGCCGCCTTCGCTTGCCACAGTTTCCCCCCTTATGCATCGCTACGACGTACTCATTATCGGCTCCGGCCTTGCGGCCGCCACGCTGGCGCTATCGCTGCCGGCAAGCATGAAGATCCTGATGGTCACCAAAAAGGCGCCCGAGGACAGTTCGAGTTATTGGGCGCAAGGTGGCATTGCCGCCGTGATGGGGCAGGACGACAGCTTCGACGACCATGTCCGCGATACGCTGGTGGCAGGCGCCGGCCTGTGCAACGAAAGCGTGGTGCGGCGCGTGGTCGAAGCCGCACCGGCGGCCTTGCACTGGTTGATCGACCAGGGCGCGCCGTTCGATCTGGAGGGCGGCGAATATCACTTGACCCGCGAGGGCGGCCATTCGCGCCGGCGCATTCTGCATGCGCGCGACGCGACCGGCCGTGCCGTGCAGGACATTCTGCTGGCGCGTTTGCAGGCTCTCGACAATGTCACCCTGCTCAGCCAGCACATCGCCGTCGATCTGATTACCGACCGCCAGTTGGGCGGCGACGGCGACGCCAGTCGCAACAGCGTGCATGGCGCCTATGTGCTGAATACCGCCAGCGGCAAGGTGGAAACGGTTTCCGCCGGCTTTACCGTGCTGGCGACCGGCGGTGCCGGCAAGGTGTTCCTCTACACCACCAATCCGGATACGGCCACCGGCGATGGCGTCGCCATGGCCTGGCGCGCCGGTTGTCGCGTCGCCAACCTGGAATTCGTGCAGTTTCATCCGACCTGCCTGTATCACCCGCATGCCAAATCCTTTTTGATCACCGAAGCGATGCGCGGCGAGGGCGCGCTGCTGCGTTTGCCGGACGGCAGCCGCTTCATGCCGGAACATGACGAGCGCGCGGAACTGGCGCCGCGCGATGTGGTGGCGCGCGCCATCGACCTGGAGATGAAGAAACGCGGTCTCGATTGTGTTTACCTGGACATCACCCACAAGCCGGCCAAATTCATCGTCAGCCACTTTCCGAACATCCATGCGCGTTGCCGCGAACTCGGCATCGACATCACGCGCGAATGGATTCCGATCGCGCCGGCGGCGCATTACACCTGCGGCGGCATCCTGGTGGATGCGGCCGGGCGCGCCGACGCGGCGCATCTCTATGCCATCGGCGAGACCAGTTGCACCGGCCTGCATGGCGCCAACCGGCTGGCCAGCAATTCGCTGCTCGAATGTCTGGTCTATGGCCGCGCCGCGGCGGCGGATATCGCGCAAGCCGAAGCATGCCCCGAAATGCCTTTGCCTTCGTGGGATGAAAGCCGGGTGACCGACGCCGACGAAGAAATCGTCATCGCGCACAACTGGCACGAACTGCGTCGCTTCATGTGGGATTACGTCGGCATCGTGCGCACCAGCAAGCGGCTGGAGCGTGCCAGCCATCGCATCAAGCTGCTCAACGACGAAATCGACGAGTACTACCGCAATTTCCGCGTCGGCAACGATCTGATCGAATTGCGCAACCTGGTGTTGACCGCCGAATTGATCGTCAACTCGGCGCGTCTACGCCACGAAAGCCGCGGCCTGCATGCCTCGCGCGATTACCCCGGGCTGCTGCCTGAGGCGCGCGATACGGTGCTGAGCCCGTCTTAGGCGGGCCGGCCTTACCCGGCCGCCCGTTTCTCCAGGAAGTGCACCAGCAGCCCGACCGGGCGGCCGGTGCCGCCTTTTTCCTTGCCGGATTTCCAGGCGGTGCCGGCGATATCCAGGTGCGCCCAGTCGTACTTTTCGGCGAACTTGGACAGGAAGCAGGCCGCCGTGATGGTGCCGCCGGCGCGGCCGCCGATGTTGGCCATGTCGGCGAAGTTGCTCTTCAGCAGCTCCTGATAGTCGTCCCATAACGGCAGTTGCCAGCAACGGTCCGAGGCGGCATCTCCGGCATGCAGCAGTTCGCGTGCCAGGCTGTCGTCGTTGGCGAGCAGGCCGGTGGCAACGTGGCCCAATGCGATGACGCAGGCGCCGGTCAGCGTGGCGATGTCGACCACGCAGGCCGGATCGAGCTTTTCCGCGTAGGTCAGCGCGTCGCACAGGATCAAGCGGCCTTCGGCATCGGTGTTGAGGATTTCGATGGTCTGGCCGGACATTGAGGTGACCACGTCGCCCGGCTTGTTGGCGCGGCCGCTCGGCATGTTTTCGCAGGTGGCGATGAGGCCGGTGACGTTGAGCGGCAGTTTCAGTTCAGCCGCCGCGCGCAGGGCGCCGAGGACGGATGCGGCGCCGCACATGTCGTATTTCATCTCGTCCATTTCGGCGCCGGGTTTCAGTGAAATGCCGCCGGAATCGAAGGTGATGCCCTTGCCGACCAGGACCACCGGTTTCTGTTTCTTGTCGCCGCCCTTGTGATTCAACACGATGAAGCGCGGCGGCTCGTCGCTGCCCTTGGCGACGGAGAGGAACGATCCCATGCCGAGTTTTTCGATTTCACCGCGTTCCATGACTTCGATGCCAAGGCCGAACTCCTTCGCCAGCGCCTTGGCTTGGTCGGCCAGATAGGTCGGCGTGCAGATATTTCCGGGCAGATTGCCGAGATCCTTCGCCAGCTTGACGCCCTTGGCGATGGCCTGGCCGCGTGCGGCGGCGGCTTCGCCCAGCGCCAGGTCGCCGCGCCGTTGCACGCCCAGGGTCAGTTTGCGCAACGGTTTCTTGTTCTCTTCCGGCTTGCTCTTCATCTGGTCGAAGCGATACAGCGTGTCCTGCGCGACCAGCACGGCTTGTTCGACGTTCCAGGCCAGATCGCGTTTTTTGACCGGGATTTCGGTGAGGTAGAGCGTGGCTTCGCCGGCGCCGATGTTCGACAAGGCTTTGATCGCGCTGCGGATGGCATCGAGATAGGCCTTGTCGCGGAATTCCCGTTCCTTGCCCAGGCCGACCAGCAGGACACGCTCGCATGGCACGCCGGGTACGTTATGCAGCATCAGGCTGGTGCCTTGCTTGCCGTCCATGTCGCCACGCCGGAGAATGTCGGCCAGATAGCCGTTGGCGGCCTGGTCGATCTGTTCAGCCGCGAGGCTGGGCTTGCGGTGATCGAACACGCCGACAACGACGCAGGCACCACGCTGCTTTTCCGGGCTGCCGCTTTTGATGCTGATTTCCATACGATTCTCCTGAAGTGATGTTGGGTCCGAGTGAGACGAGCCTGTAATGGCAACCTATGTCCAAGTTATTCATTAACGTGCTCTTAGTCAAAAAATGCGTCGTTTCGAACGTGCCCTGACCCGAGAAATGGCAGCTGGCGCCGGTGTGGCGTTTGCCGCGTTGGCGGCCATTTTCGCGGTGGTTTTGCTGGTGCGGACCCTGGGCAAGGCGGCGATCGGCGATCTTGCCGTCGAGGCGGTGCTGCCCATGCTGGGATTCGGCCTGTTGCGATTTTTGCCGGTATTGCTGTCGTTGGCGCTGTTCGTCGGTGTGTTCATGAGCCTGTCGCGTCTGTGGCGCGATAGCGAGGCGGTGATCTGGATGAATGCCGGCGTTGGTCCCTTGGGATGGGCGCGCCCGGTTATGCTGTTCGTCACGCCGGTGGTGTTGATCATCGCTTTCGTCAGTATCGAGGGGATTGCCTGGGGCGCGCGCAAGCAGGCCGAGTACGAGGATGTCCTCGCCACCGCCAGGGATCAGATGTCCAGTCTGGCACCGGGGGTTTTCTCGGAAGACCAGCAGGGCAAGCGGGTGGTGTTCGTCGAGAACATCTCGCGCGATGGCCGCCATGTCGACAACGTCTTCGTACAGTCGCTGGAGCGCGGCCGCATGGGGGTGACTGTGGCCAGGCAGGGTTTGTTGACGCGGATGGACAACGGCGACACTTTCCTCGTGCTGGAAACGGGTAAACGCTACGAAGGCATACCCGGCGCGGCGGATTTCTGGATGGCGGTGTTCCAGCGCTATTCGGTCAGAATTTCCGCGCAGGTGGTCGAGGCGCGCACCGCCAACGTACATTCCATGAAGGTTGCCGAGTTGTTGCGCAATCCCAGCCCGTTGAACATGGGCGAGTGGGTCTGGCGTCTGGGCTATCCGCTGTCGGCGTTGATGTTGTGCTTGATGGCCGTGCCGTTGAGCTACACCAATCCGCGCGCCGGTCGCTCACTGAATGTGCTGTACACCATCCTGATTTACGCGGCTTACAACAACTTCGTCGGCCTTTCCCAGGGCTGGGTCGAGCGCGGCCAGATGGGGGCGTACCAGGGCTTGGTGCTGGTGCATGGCGGCATGTTCATGCTCGTGCTGGCTTATTACTGGCGGCGCTTCCGTGGGCCGTGGACCTCATGAGCATCCTGTTTCGTTATATCTCGCGCGAAGTGCTGGCGGCATCGCTGCTCGCCTTGCTCGCGCTGACCGGGCTGTTTTCCTTCTTCGATTTCGTCGCGGAATTGTCGGACGCGCATGGAGAAACCTATACGCCGCTGGTTGCCAGCCTGTTCGTGGCGATGAACATTCCCGGCAGGCTCTATGAATTGATGCCGCTGGCCGTCCTGATCGGCGGCATGTTCGCCTGGAACCGGCTGGCATTGGCTTCGGAATTCAGCGTCATGCGCAGCGCCGGACTGGCGACAGCGCGTCTTGTCGCCTGGATGGCGATTCTGGGCCTGCTGGTCGGCGCGGCCACTCTGCTGTTCGGCGAATATGTCACGCCCTATGCCGAACGCGCCGCTCAGCAATTGAAAGTGCGCGCCACCAGCGGCGTCGTCGCGCAGGAGTTCCAGACCGGCCTGTGGGCGAAAGACGGGCGTACCTTCATCAATATTCGCGAATTGCGGCCGGATGCCAGTCTGGTCGATGTGCGTCTGTACGAGTTCAACGAAAATTTCAATCTCAGCGTGATGCGGCGGGCCGAGCGTGCGCAGTGGCAGAACGGTCAATGGATGCTGTATCGGGTGACGCAGACCCTGGTCGAGGACAACCGCACGTACACGACCAGCCAGCCGGACACACCCTGGATTTCGGCGGTGACGCCGGACTTGCTGGCGGTGCTGATGGTGGTGCCGGAACGCATGGCGCTGTCGGCACTCGACGCCTATATCCAGCATCTGGATGAAAATCTGCAGGATTCGAAGCGTTATCGCATCGCCTACTGGGGAAAGTTGGCCTACCCGCTGGCGGCGCCGGTGATGTTGATCCTGGCGCTGGTGTTTGCCTTTCATCCGCCGCGCCAAGGCGGTACCGGTGGACGTCTACTGACTGGAATCCTGCTCGGTCTCGGCTTCTACCTGAGCAGCCGCATCGCTGGCCAGTTCGCTTTGCTGCAGGATTGGCCGGCTGCCGCTCCGGCGCTCATTCCGATTCTGGTTTTCGGCCTGGCTGCGTTCGCGGCCTTATGGTGGAACGAGCGACGTTGAGATTGCCCGATGCCTTGTGCGTCGATTGCCGCAGCAGACGTGTGCCAGCGTAGTGGTCTTGCAGAAACTGGCGATCCTCACGCAGCAACGCCGCCCACCACCCGATGCCCAGTAACGCCAGGTTCAGGCACGCCAGCACATAGCGCAGCCAGACCTGGGCCAGGCTGGGCGCGCCGCCACGCCGGTCCACCAATACGATCCCCCAGGTTTTCATGGCCAGGGTCTGGCCCTTGCGCCAGAACACGGTGAAATAGAGGCCGGCAACGACAAGAAGATAGGCCCGCATCAGCGCGATGCCGAGGTCGGCCGGAAGCTGCGGCATGACAGCGGCGAAGGGGAATGCCGCGACAAACAGGACCGCGCCCAGGAGTAACCCATCGTAGAGATTGCAGGCCAGACGCCGCCGCAGCGAGGGCGGGTTCACGCGATCATTGGCCGGCGGGGGCTGCATGCGTGGACTCGGCGCCGACCGTTTGAGTCCACAGACGTTTGATCTGCTTTTGCTCCGGCTTGGGCAATTCCTGCAATCGCTTGAAGTTGTCGCGCGCTGCGTCGCGCTGACGCTGCGTCATACGCGTCCAGGGTTGCAGCCGGGAATAAAAAATCTCTTGCTGCCTGGGGGATAGCTTGGCGAATTGCTTGACGACCTTGAGCAGTTTTTGTCTTTGCTGCGCGGGTAAATGGTCCCAGTCATAGGCGATGGGGGCCAGCGCCGTGCGTTGAGGAATGCTGAGTTCGATCCACAACGGTGCACTCTCAACGTCGCTCCCGGCACAAGCCAGAGCGGAAAAGAACAAAGAAAACAATCCGATCAAAAAGTTGCGTGTGCTTCGAGCCATTGCGAAAAAGTCTTGTCTGCGTATGCGTGGGGTGGGAGATCGCCGGTCAGCAAAAGAATATCCGTTTCCGGTGAATAAGTGCGCGGAGCGCTGCGCATAAACCACCCACCCGCCAACAGCAGCACCAATGCCAGGAACAGGACGATCTGCGTGTGTCCGAACACCCAGACCATGACGCCGTGACCGCGCTGCATCTGGCTTTCGCCGCTGAGCGCCTGTTGTCGCAGCAGGGCAAGACGATGCTTCGTCGACGTGTCGATTTCCGCCAGCCCCCGGTCGAGGTTGCTGGTCAGACAGCGTGCGAAATCGTCATCTTGTGTCACAGCGAAATACCCTTGCCTCTCAGTTTTGCCGCGAGCGCACTGTTTGCGCGAAAGCAGTGAGTTTTAACGCTCCCCTCACTGCAGCCCATCACTTTGGCCGTTTCGGATACATCGAGTTCCTCCCAATAACGTAACAGGAAGGCCTCGCGTTGACGCAGCGGGAGTTCCGAAAGCGCCTGCTCGATGGCGGCCAGTTGTTGATTCGAGGTGGCTTCCTTCTCCGGACTGGGTTGGTGCGTCGCTTCCGAAGCGGCGGCAAGCGACTCCAGAGTCTCGCCGTTTTCCGCGTCCTTGTCGCGCAGCGGCGAAACCAGACGGACCCAGAAATCGCGTACCTTGCTGCGTCGAAAGTGATCGTGTATCGCGTTCTGCAAAATGCGCTGGAACAGAAGCGGCAGTTCTTCGGTAGGTTTGTCGCGATAGCGTTCGACCAGTTTCAGCATGGCGTTCTGCACGACGTCCATCGCCACATGGTGATCTTGTACGGTGAACAGAGCCTGCTTGTAGGCCCTCCGTTCGACGCCGGCAAGAAACATATCGATCTCTTGGGAAGAAGCCACGTGACCAGATGAAGTGAAAGCCGGGCCAATATACCTGCTTACCAATGGCCGCGGATACGCCTTTGATTTGCAATGGGAAGAAGATTCCGATAGAGTGCTGCGTTTTCCGGATCGAACCAGTTTTGGAGACAGGCATGTACGCGGTGATCAAGACCGGTGGCAAGCAGTACAAAGTTGCCGCAGGCGGCAAATTGAAAGTTGAGACCTTGCCCGTGGAAGTTGGCGGCGAGGTAGAAATCAAGGATGTGCTCATGGTAGCCGACGGCGCCGATATCAAGATCGGTGCGCCGATGCTTGCCGGTGCTTCGGTGCGTTGTACCGTGCTGTCGCATGGTCGTGGCGAGAAAGTGATGATCTTCAAGATGCGTCGCCGTAAGCACTACCGCAAGACACAAGGGCATCGTCAGAACTACACGGAAATCCGCATCGACGGCATTTCCGTTGCTTGATAGAGGCAGATAAACATGGCACACAAGAAAGCAGGCGGTAGTTCACGTAACGGCCGCGACTCAGAATCAAAGCGCCTTGGCGTCAAGCGTTACGGCGGTCAGTTCGTCCCCGCCGGCAACATCCTGGTGCGTCAGCGCGGTACCCAGTTCCATCCCGGCCCCAATGTCGGCGTCGGCAAGGACTACACCTTGTTTGCGCTGAAAGACGGTGTTGTGCAGTTCGCTGTCAAAGGCCCGCACAAACGTCGCACGGTCAGCGTGGTGCCTGTTGTGGAAACTCCGGCTGCCGCGTAATTTCCGCGTCAGTTCGGTAAGGAGCCCTATCCGCGGATAGGGCTTTTTTGTTTTGGCCCTGTGCCTCCCCCGTGAACCTGGTCCCTTATGAAATTTATTGACGAAGTCCGTATCGACGTAACCGCCGGTGATGGCGGCAATGGCGCCGTCTCGTTCCGTCGTGAGAAATTCATCCCCAAAGGTGGCCCGGACGGCGGCGATGGCGGACGTGGCGGCAGCATCTGGGTGGTGGCCGACCGCAACATCAATACGCTGGTGGAATACCGCTTCACCCGCCACTATCGCGCCCGCAATGGTGAAGGCGGACGCGGCGCCGACTGTTATGGGCGCGGTGCCGACGACATTCTGCTGCGCGTGCCGGTCGGCACCGTCGTGCGCGAGGACGAAAGCGGCGACTTGCTAGCCGACCTCGCCGAAGATGGTCAGCGGGCACTGGTCGCCAAGGGCGGCAATGGCGGCCTCGGCAATCTGCATTTCAAGACCAGCACCAACCGTGCTCCGCGCCAAGCGACCCCCGGCGAGGAAGGTGAGGCGCGCCGTTTGCACATGGAATTGAAAGTGCTCGCCGATGTCGGCCTGCTGGGCATGCCCAATGCCGGCAAATCGACCTTCATCCGTTCGATCTCCGCGGCTCGACCGAAAGTGGCCGATTACCCGTTCACGACCCTGCATCCGAATCTGGGCGTCGTCCGTGTCGATCACGATCGCAGCTTCGTTGTGGCCGATATTCCCGGTCTGATCGAAGGCGCGGCTGAAGGCGCCGGTCTAGGCCATCAGTTTCTGCGGCACCTGGCGCGCACCCGTTTGTTGCTGCATATCGTCGATCTGGCGCCGTTCTCGCCGGAGGTCGATCCGGTGCGGGAAGCGCATGCCATCGTCGAAGAACTACGTAAATACGATGAAATCGATCAACCGGTCGATCCGCTGGCGGAGAAACCGCGCTGGTTGCTGCTCAACAAGACCGATCTGATCGACGAATCAGCTGACCCAAATGCGCGCGCCGAACGCATTGCCGCTTTCGTGCGCGATTTCGGTTGGACCGGACCAGTCTATGCCATCTCCGCGATCAGCGGCGAAGGCTGCAAGCCGCTGGTTTTTGCGATCATGGATCATGTCGATGCGACCCGTGCGGCCGAGCCGCATCAAGAGCCTGCCAAGTTGAACAAGCTGGCGGCTGACGAGGAAACCGCGGCAGAACCGGCATCGTTCGATGCATCGGAGGATGACGCGGAATGAGCGCAGCGGTCATTGCCAGCGCCCGGCGTCTGGTCGTGAAGGTGGGCAGCAGTCTGGTAACCAACGATGGCCGCGGCCTCGATCACGCCCGTCTGGCGCTGTGGTCGGAACAGATCGCCAAACTGACCGCGCTGAACAAGGAAATCGTGCTGGTTTCCAGCGGCGCCATTGCCGAGGGCATCAAGCGCCTGGGCTGGAGCAAGCGGCCGCATGCCCTGAACGAACTGCAGGCGGCGGCGGCAGTCGGTCAGATGGGCCTGATCGAAGCCTACGAACGCAGCTTTCGCCAGCACAAACTGGCTACCGCGCAGATTCTGCTGACGCATGCCGATCTCGCCGACCGCGAGCGTTACCTCAACGCGCGCTCGACGCTGCGCACATTGTTGGCGTTGAAGGTCATCCCGATCATCAACGAGAACGACACCGTCACCACCGAAGAAATCAAGGTCGGCGACAACGACACGCTGGGTGCGCTGGTGGCCAATCTGATCGAAGCCGATGCCCTGATCATTCTGACCGACCAGCCCGGCCTCTACACCGCCGACCCGCGCAAGCATCCCGATGCCGCGTTCGTGCATGAAGCGGTGGCGGGCGATCCGAAGCTGGAAGAAATGGCCGGCGGTGCCGGTTCCAGCGTCGGCACCGGCGGCATGCTCACCAAAATCCTGGCGGCCAAGCGCGCGGCCCGCAGCGGCGCGCATACCGTCATCGTCAGCGGGCGCGAGCCGGATGTGCTGGCGCGTCTGGCGCAGGGCGAAGCCCTGGGTACGCACCTGATCGCCACCCAGGCGCCGCTGGCGGCACGGCGGCAGTGGCTGGCGGATCACCTGCAGGTGGTCGGCAAACTGGTGCTCGATGCCGGTGCGGCGCATGCCCTGAAAGTGCAGGGAAAGAGCCTGTTGCCGATCGGCGTGGTGGCAGTGAATGGCGATTTCCAGCGCGGCGCCATCGTCGCCTGCCTCGACGAAAAGGGCCGCGACATCGCGCGCGGGCTGGTCAATTACAGTTCAGACGAAGCGCGCCGGGTGATGCGCAAGCCCAGCAGCGAGATCGAAGCCATGCTCGGTTACGTCGACGAACCGGAATTGATCCACCGCGATAATTTGGCGCTGCTGTAATTCACTGCGGCTTGTGCGAATAAATTCGCACCTACAACGATGAATTCGCACCTGCGATTCAGTCCTGCAGCGCCTTCGGCAACGGAAAGTTAACCGTTTCCTCGATCCCTTCCAGCGGCGTCACGCTGGCCGCGCCCAAGGCCTGCAAACGCGCGATGACGCCTTGCACCAGGACATCCGGCGCCGATGCGCCGGCGGTGACGCCGACCCGATGCTTGCCGGCCAGCCAGTCCGGCTGCAATTCGTCCGCGTTATCGACCATGTAGGACGCGATGCCGGCGTTTGCCGCCACTTCGCGCAAACGATTCGAGTTGGAAGAATTCGGCGACCCCACCACGATGACCAGATCGCACTCGGCGGCCAGTTTCTTGACCGCGTCCTGGCGGTTTTGCGTGGCGTAGCAGATGTCGTCCTTTTTCGGGCCGCGAATGTTCGGGAAGCGAATTTTCAGCGCTTCCACCACGCGCGCAGCGTCGTCGACCGAAAGCGTGGTCTGCGTGACGTAGGCCAGATTGTCCGGGTCGCGCACCTGCAAGCTCACCACCTCCGAGGCGTCATCGACCAGGTACATGCCATCCGGCGACTGGCCCATGGTGCCCTCCACTTCCGGGTGGCCCTTGTGGCCGATCATGATGATTTCCAGTCCGCCCTCGCGCATCTTCTTCACTTCCACATGCACTTTGGTGACCAGCGGGCAGGTTGCGTCGAACACCGTCAGGCCACGCAATTCCGCTTCCTTGCGCACTGAAAGCGGTACGCCGTGCGCGCTGTAGATCAACGTCGCACCCATCGGCGCTTCCTTCAGGTCTTCGATGAAGATCGCGCCTTTGGCTTTCAGGTTGTCGACCACGAACTTGTTGTGCACGACTTCATGGCGCACGTAGATCGGCGCGCCGAACTTCTTCAATGCCTGTTCGACGATGGCGATGGCGCGGTCGACGCCGGCACAGAAACCGCGTGGATTGGCGAGCAGGATGGTCTGTGGCATGGGGTTATTGCGCCTGTGCATGCGTTGCGATGGCGAGTATTTCGACTTCGAACACGACCGGCAATCCGGCCAGCGGATGATTGAAATCGACCTCGACGGTATCCGCTGAAATGCGGCGGACGATGCCATGCAGGCTTTGTCCGTTGGGTAGCGTGAATTCCACCTCGTGGCCGGGAATCAGCACCATGTCGGCGGCGAAATCGCTGCGCGGCAGGTCGTGCACCATATTCGCTTCATGGTCGCCGAAGGCAGCGCCGGCGGGAAGGTCGTAGCTGCGTCGATCGCCTGCGTGGAGGCCGCCGAGCAACGCTTCCAGGCGCATGTCGATGTCGCCCTGGCCGAACCGGAAAGTCTCCGGTTGTGCCGCGAACGTATTGACGATTTCTTCGCCATTGCAGGTCAGGCGGTAATGCAAGGTGACCTGGTCGCCCAGGCGGAGGGCAGGGGAATCGCTCATGGGAATGGCTGGCTGGCGAACGGGCTGCGATTTTACCGGGATGCCGCCTGACCATGCAGCTGATCAGCTGTTCGCCACGACGCGATCGCGTCCGGTCTGCTTGGCCAGATACAGGCGGCGGTCGGCGAGGTTGAGCAGGTCGCTGGGGGGCAGCGGAGAATCGGCCCCGAACTGGGCGACTCCGATGCTGCAGGTCAGCGCGCCGACCGGCAGGCCGCCGAGACTGCTTTCGCGCGTCTGCCGCACGATGCGCTCGGCCACCTCGTGGCTCAAGGCCTGCTCGCAACAGGGCATCAGAATCAGGAACTCCTCGCCGCCGTAGCGCACGACGATGTCCGACTCGCGCACCCAGGCGGTCAGTTGCCGCGCCATGTCCTGCAGGACGCGGTCGCCGACCGGATGGCCGTGGCTGTCGTTGATGTGTTTGAAGTGATCGACATCCAGCATCATGGCGGCGATCGGATAGTGGTGGCGCTGCGCCTGGCGTTGCTGATGCTCCAGCCATTCCCACATGAAACGGCGGTTGAACAGGCCGGTGAGCGGATCGCGGTTGACGTCGTGTTCCAGGCGCTGCGCCACGTCGTTGAGTGCCTCGGTGCGCAATACGCTGCCGGTCACGTCGATCACGCTGACCAGGGCCACACGTTCTTCGCCGAGTTCATAGGCTTCGATATGCACATGCTGGCGCATCAGGCCGAAGCCGTGCCGCGCCAGGTGCGGCAGATCGATCGGAATCAGGTAGCGGTGCAGCGCCTGCGACAGGATCTGCGGCCCGCCATTGTGCAGAACCTGTTCCACCGCCATCGCGAAACGGGGGTTGTGAAAGCCGGGAAAGAGATCTTCCAGTCGCTGTGAAATGGCGCGGCGGGCGGGGATGCCGGTATGTTCGGCGAGCCAGCGGTTCCAGTCGCGGATATGCATCTGGTCATCCAGCACGAGGACGCCGATGGGCAACGGGTCGTAGGGTTTCAGGTACATCATCGCTCCGTTCAGTCTGCCGCCAGAATCAGCGCTTGCACCGCGAACATGACTTTTTCCGCAGCCGCTGCCGACAGCATGAGCAGAATCGAGCCTTCGATTTCGCGCTGATCGGCGTTCAGACGGGCACGAATCAGCAGCGCAGGCTGATCCGCGCCATCGGCTGCGCTGTCGTTGAACAGATCCTGCGCGGAGGCTTCGGCGAAGCGCGGCACCGATACGTCGATGCGCAATCCCAGCATGTCGGCCATGGCGCTGACGCAGGACGAAATCAGGATGTTGCCGATTTCGGTCATCGCCTCGTGTTCATAGGTGCGCAGATCCAGCCCTTGCAGCGGTGCGTAGCGACCGAGCAGATCCTGGAACAGGAGGTGGCTGTCGCGCGCGGGCAGCAGCAGAGCGATGCGGCCGGCCAGATCGCCGGACATGCGCTGGTAGACGCAGGCCAGTTCGCCGCCTTTCTCGCCGTTGTTGCCTTCGAGAAGCTGGATCGCTTCGACTGTCGTGCACAACTCCACGCTCGGCACCGTGATGCGGATCGGCTCGTTCAGCAACGCGGAAAGCTGGCGCGCAGCCCGGCTGATGCCGATGTTGCCCAGCTCGGTGAGTACGTCGCGTTGTGCGTCCGACAGATGCATCGGTTTCAACTACGTGTGGTCATGCGTAATACCGACGCGATCTTGTCGCGGTTCACCGGTTTTTCCAGCACTCCGGCAAAGCCCGCCGCACGCGCCTCGTCGAGCACCGCCTGCTGCACGTTGGCGGTGAGCAGGATGAAGCAGGCATCCAGGCCGGCTGCGCGCAGGTCGCCGGCGATGCGGACGCCGTCGCGATCCGGCATGTTGTAGTCGAGGAACACCACATCCGGTTTGACTTCCTGCGCGACGCGCAAGGCGCTTGTCGCATCTTCCGCCTCATGTACGGCATTGCCGCCGTCCGGTGGCATATGGATGCGGAAGAGCAGGCGCGAAGTAGAGGAATCGTCCACCACTAGCAGCACCAGCGGACGTTCGACTGGCAGATTCAAGCACGGCGAGAGTTCGCTCGGATCGGCGCGTTGCATCAGGTTTTGCATGCTGTAGAGCAGTTCGCGCATGGGCAGTTCCGGCGCTTGCGCGACCAGCAGATCGGCCAGCGGCGTCTTGCTGCACTGCTCTTCCAGCGCTTTGACCGCCTGCAGCAGCAGGGTGTGGCTTTCCTCATGCTGGCCGTCGCGTTTCAGATGACGCAGAAAACGCGCATAGCCCGCCACGACGCGGCTGTAGTGTTCCAGCCAGGGCAGATCGACCGCGCGTGCGCCGCCATGCAGACTGTCGAATTCCTGGTGCACGGCGTCGTAGTCGCAGTCCTGCGGCCCCTGGTTCAGGCAGGCCAGCGACCGCGTCAGGCGTTCACGCGTTTCCTTGCAGAACACATCCAGCAAGGCCTCGCGCGACAGCATTGTGTCTTCGGGCAACATGATCAGCTCCTTGCCAGTTCGATGAGATGGGTGGGAATACGCGCCAACGGTACCACTTGATCGACGCAGCCGGCGGCGCGGGCGGCGCCGGGCATGCCGTAGACCACGGCGCTGTCCTCGTCCTGCGCGAAGACATGGCCGCCGGCCTGATTCAGCGCGATCAGACCGGCGCAGCCGTCGGCGCCCATGCCGGTGAAGATGCCGCCGATCGCGGCGCTGCCGCAGCAGCGCGCCAGGGAATGGAACAACGCGGTGCCGGAAGGGCGGAAGCGGTCGATCGGCGCTGTCGTACTCAGGCGCGTCAACAGGCGCGAGTCGTGGCGCGCCACTTCGAGGTGATGGCCGT
>JASJPG010000131.1:0-25274 GCA_031426815.1 Hydrogenophilaceae bacterium | reverse complement strand
CGCCGGGTGGGATTTGCACCCACTGGAAAGCGCCGCCTTTTCACGGCGCACACCCGTTGCCGTCATTCACTACCTCGCCGGATCAACGGCAGGTAACCAAGTGGGGCAGTCGCACGGCACAACCAATCATGGCCGGCACGTCGACCTCAAGAGATGGTCGTGGAAATGCTGTCAGATCATTTGAAAGTCAGCGTTGGGAAGCAGCGACCGCACAAAGGCATGGCTACGGGGCCGGAAGGCGTTGGAAATTAGTGGCACCCAGTTCAACTCGAATGGTTTGCCAAATTTTGGCAAACATCCTAATCTGACGCCATGACCACGATGAATATCTCCCTCCCCGACGCCCTCAAGTCCTTCGTGGACGAACAGGTCACCCAGCGCGGCTATGGCACCAGCAGCGAGTATGTGCGCGAACTGATCCGCAAGGATCAGGACCGCACTCGACTGCGCGGACTGTTGCTGCAGGGCGCTGAGTCTGCTCCAGGAAAACCGGTGGACAAGACGTACTTTGACGACCTTCGAAATCGCGTCCACCGACGCGCTGCAGGGTGAAGTCCAAGCCCATCCTTCCGCGCGAGTCAGCCAGCCGGGACGTCGAGGATGTGGTCGATTACTACTTGAACGAGGCGGGCGAGCAGATTGCGCTCGGCTTCATCGAGGCGCTGGAGCAGGCCTATCTCCACATCTCCAGCCAACCGGCCAGTGGGTCACCGCGCTATGCCCACGAACTGAATCTGCCCGGCCTGCGATCCTGGCCCTTGCAACGCTATCCCTACCTCATCTTCTACGTCGAACGGCCCAACCACATCGACATCTGGCGTGTACTGCATGGTCAGCGTGACATCCCTGCCTGGTTGCACGACGAAACCGACACAAGCCCGGATACGCCGCACTGAACGCGACCTGACTGTCTTTCTCTGCCATTGCCGGAAGCATGCGTGGGAATTGACGCTTTAGCACCGGCTTGAACCTGAATCGAACTCGCGCGCCCGTGTCCGTTTCCCCTCTGAAGGCGGCTCGACGCCCACCTCGCGACAAGGCCACGTCGGCCGGATAAGGTATCAAGGCCGCTTTGCGGCCAGATGCCAGGCCAAGAGTCCGCTCACCAGACCGGCGACATGCGCCTGCCAGGCCACCCGCACCCCGGCTGGCAGACTGGAGAGAAGCGGCGCGATGGACAGCGCGTCGGCGGCAATCTTCAGCGCCAACGCCACAGCCAGCAGGAACAGACCGATCCGCCAGGCGGGCCGCGCCTGCCAGAGTGTCACGCCGAGTCCGGCGGTCAGCGCCATGGCCAACGCCGAGGCACCGCGATAGCGTGTCATGTCGGGTAACGCGAAAAATAGGGCCAGGGATATCAACGGCGCAATCAGCGCCATGCGCGGCAGCAAATGATGGCCGGCACCCATGCGGCACAGCGCGAAGGCCAGAATCAAGCAGGCCAGGCCATCCATCGCCGCATGGTTGGTCGAGTAATGCACGAAATGTCCGCTCCAGAGCCGCCAGATCTCGCCCGCCAGAACGGCTTCGCGCCGATATTCCAGCCAGGAAATCGCAGTCACGGGCAACAACAAAGGCAACAGACAAAGCGCGAACAGTGCCCATCCCGGCCACTGCGCCGGCCACCGCGCTGACCACTTCGCGCGCCAGTCAGGCAAGTCGCACTCGCCGCGCCGCGCCGGCCAGAAGCAGCACCGCCAGCAATCCCGGCCAGGCCAGGTCGCCGCCGCCACGATATCCGGGACGATGTTCGACGCGTACGCTGGCGTCCGTTTTGACCCGCACCTTGAAGCCGTCCAGTTCCTTCTGCAGATTGGGGATGAGCTGTTCCAGCGCCTGGTTGTAGCCGTCCAGACGGGCGCTGCGGGCGCGCTCGCTGAACGTCGCCAGCGCCGCGCTGCCTTTCACGTTGGAGACGCCGGGCGCGCGGAACAGCAACTTGCGGCTGGCGACATCGAACACCGTCGCTTCCAGCATGGTGTGGATGTCGTACTGGTCGCCATGCACCAGATAGGCGCCGATGATGGTCCAGTACAGCACCGACAACGCATTGCTGTCGTTGAACTGGATCTGGTCGTAGGAGAGCAGCGCGATCACGTCCACGTTGAACATGCGCGCCGCCTGTTCCAGGTTGGCGAAACCGCCGTTCGGGAGCAGGTAGGCGTTGGGTATGACCTCGATGGCGCCGATGAACTCATGCTTCACGAAGGATTCCTTCACCTTGTTCAACATGCGCAACTGCTCGCTTTCCGGGACATGCAGCCCCCAGGCGGGGGACGGCACGAAGGCGATACCGACCCGCACCGGCAATTTCAGCGTGGCGACTTCCGGCTGCATGGCGACCGGAGCGGCTTTGTTGCCATAGAGATAATCCACCACGCTGCCGGACTGCTTTTGCTGTCCATGCGGCAACCAGGAAGCGCAGCCTGACAGCAGCAAAATCAGGGACGCGAAACAGACGACGTACTTGGTCATATTGCTTTCTCCTTGTGTGTTCACTTCGATTCCTGGCAGTCCTACACAAGCAAAGTGCAGCTCTACATTAGCGCCGCTTGAACCGGACCAGCGCCAACGCCACCATACCCAGCAACACCACGCTGCCGAATCCCATCACCACCTGCGCCACCGGCAAGCCGACGAGCAGGCTGTAAGCCCCGACGAACAGCAGCATGACCAGGTTTTCCCACAGGTTCTGCACCGCCAGCGCATGACCTGCGCCGACGCTTTGATGGCCGCGCTCTTGCAGCAAGGCGTTGAGCGGCACCACGAAAAAGCCGCCGGCAACGCCGATTCCGGCCAGCAGCAGCGCGGTCGGGATCAGGCTGCTCTGCTGCGACATGGCGATCACCAGCGGCCCCAGCAACACCCCGCCGATCAAGGCGCGATTGACGTTGTCCAGCTTGATCAGCATGCCGGCCAGCGCCGCGCCGACGACGATGCCGATGGAAACCACGCCCATCAGGTTGGCCGGCATCTGGTTGCTGGCGATGCCCAGGGCCACCGGCACCCAGGCGAACAACAGCAGGCGCAGGGTCGAGCCGGTGCCCCAGAACAGACTGGTGCCGATCAGGCTGAAGCGGCTGTCGGCGTCGCGCCACATCACGCGCAGCGAATCGCGGAACTGGCGCAGCAGGCCGGCGGCGTCGAAGCGATCCAGCGCATGTTCCGGCGGCAGGCGCGGAATCAGCAGGTTGATCGCGGCGGCCAGCGCGTAGACGCCGATCACGCCGGTGAAGGCCCAGGTCAGCGAATGGTCGGCCAGCCAGCCGCCGACCACGACGCCGAGCAGGATCGCGACGATGGTGGAGCCTTCCAGCATGCCGTTGGCCTTGACCAGTTTGTCCGGGTCGAACAACTGGCTGAGGATGCCGTACTTGGCCGGGCTGTAGGCCGCCGCCCCCACCCCGGCCATGCCGTAGCACACCAGCGGCGGCAAGCCTGCCGCCATCGACGAGGCGCCGAGCAGCTTGAGGCCGTTGGCGAACAGCATGACGCGGCCTTTCGGAAACGCATCGGCCAGCGCGCCGACGAAGGGCGCGAGCAGGATGAACGGAATCACGAAAAACGCCTGCAGCAGCGGAATCCAGCCGGCATGGCCGTCGGCTTTCACCAGAGCGATGGCGGTAATCAGCAAGGCGTTGTCGCCGAAGGCGGAGAAGAACTGCGCCAGCAGCACCGCGCCCATCGGCAAGGAAAACAAAGGCAGGTCGTCGGGTAAGGGTTTCATCCTGGAAACCTCATTGGTCATGTGTAAATCGCTCGAAAGCCGCGTGGGTGCGACACCACCCGTAGGAGCGCCTTCCAAGGCGCGATTGTTCCGGACTTCGCGCCTTGGAAGGCGCTCCTACGACACCGGCAGCTGCGCGAAGTAGGTTCATGCGCGTATCCGATTGAAGAAGTCCCGCGTCTCGAATACCGAATTGGCGAAGCCGATGCCGTCGCGGCGCAGCAGCCGCTTCAGCGCGAAATCGAACAGCAGTGGATTGTGTTCGCGCAGGCCACTCAGGAAGGGTTTTGCCTCCACGTCGAGCAGCTTCAACTTGACCAGCTTGCTCAGCGAAGTCAGCGGCAGGATGCCGGGCAGCGGGTAATCCGAGCCGTTGAGCAGACGTCCGTGCCAGTCCGGCCGCGCCAGCAAGTTTTGCAGCACTTCGGCGCGGTTGAACTGGGTGACTGCGGAGATGTCGGCATAAAAACCAGCAAGGTTGCGGTCCATCATCTCGGTGAATATCTCGAAGCTGGGGCGGCGCTGGCCGTTGGCGTCGACATCGTCGCCATGCGAGGCGCAATGCGCCACCACGACGCGCACACCGAGATCGAGCGCGCGGCGCAGTTTCAGCGGATTGCCGTAATCCTGCCGCGCCGTGCCCGCCACCGCGGCTTCGTGCCCGGCGTGCGTGATCAGCGGCAGATCGTGCTTTGCCAGCAGACGATAAAAAGCGTCGCAACGGCTTGATGCAGGGTCGATGCCCATCGCCGCCGGCAACCATTTCATTGCGCGCGCGCCATCTGCCGCAGCCTGTTCCAGCGCCGCCAGCGCATCGGCGCGATACGGATGGATCGACGCCGCCCATTGCATGCGAGCCGGATGTGCGCGAGCGACGCGGGCGGCATAGGCATTGGGCACATGGAAGGCACTGGCTTCGCGCTGCGGCCGGCCCTGTTCGTCATGCGCCCAGTCGAACGCGAGCAGCAGAACCTGCGCGCCGGCCGGGAAGCCATCCATCAGGTTTTCCAGGCGTGCGACAAAGCTGGCATCGACCTGGCCGGGCGCGTCGTGCACGCAGCCGGCGTTCATGTAGAAGATTTTCTGGATGTATTGCAGCGGGTTCCACAGGCTGTCCATCTTCGGGTTGGCCCAGGCGCCGCTGTTGCTGTCACCGCTTTGGTCACCAACGCCGACCAGATGCGCATGCATATCCCATACCTTGGCCGGATCGAGGCCGGACCAGACCTGCCGCATCAACGGATGCCCGGAGAGTTCCGATGGCAAGCCTGCGCGGCACGGATTCAGCACGCCCGCCTGCGGCCACAGGCTCCAGCCAGCCAGACCGAGGCCACCGACGATGCCGGCACGTTTCAGAAATTGGCGGCGGTTCATGCTGAGTACATCGGTTGGCCGCGATGCACCACCGCGTAGGAGGTCCGCTTGCGGGCCGAATTGCCCATTCGGCCCGCAAGCGGACCTCCTACAGCAGGATTCAAGTCAATACTCACGTTCATACCGCCTCCGCCATCTTCTTCAACGTCACATGATCGATCTTGCCGGTACCGAGCAAGGGCAGCGCATCGACCACGCGGATTTCGCGCGGCACCGCGATTTCCGGCGCGCCGCCGGCACGCGCGGCTTCGAGCAGGCGTTCGCGGTTCAGTGCCGCATCGGTGGTGTACAGAATGATCGCCTCACCGCGTTGCGGGTCGCTGCGCGTGGTGGCGGCGTGCTGCGCGGCGGGCGAGGCGGTGGCAGCGAGTTTCTCGACCACTTCCAGCGAGACCATCTCGCCGGCGATCTTGGCAAAGCGTTTGACCCGGCCGCGGATGTGCAGGAAACCCTCGGCGTCGATCTCGACGATGTCGCCGGTGTTGTACCAGCCGGCGCCGACTTCCGATGCCGGCGGCTCCAGTTCGCCGGGCTTTTCGTAACGGTAGTAGCCGCTCATCACGTTCGGCCCACACACATGCAGCAGACCGCCGTAAGCGATACCCGGCACCGGCACCAGATGCGCCGCGATGCCCGGCAGCAACTGGCCGACGCTGCCGCTCTTGTAAGCCATCGGCGTGTTGACCGCGATAACCGGCGCGGTTTCGGTGGCACCATAGCCTTCCATGATGCGCACGCCGAATTTCTCGAACCAGGTGTTACGCACGGCGTCGGACAGCTTTTCGGCGCCGGCGATGACGTGGCGCAGACGGTAGAAATCGTAGGGATGCGCGAAGCGCGCGTAGTTGGCGAGGAAGGTGCCGGTACCGAGCAGCACCGTGCAGTTGCGGTCGTAGGCCAGTTCCGGGATGACCCGGTAATGCAGCGGCGACGGGTAGAGGAACAGGCTGGCGCCGGACAGCAGCGGCAGCAGCGTGCCGCCGGTCAGGCCAAAGGAATGGAACACCGGCAGCGCGTTGAGGAATTTGTCCGCCGGCGACAGGTCGATCACCGCACGAATCTGCGCGATGTTGGCCAGCAAGGCGCGATGCGACAGCACGACGCCCTTCGGCTTGCCCTCCGAGCCGGAGGTGAACAGCACCACGGCGGGCGCATCGGGCGAGACCGGCGTCGCCGCCCAGCGCGGGAAATATTGCGCCAGCAATACCCAGGCCTTGTCGAACAGGCCGACGGATTCGGCAAGGTCTTCCAGCCAGATCAGTTCGATGCTGGCGCCGTTGCCAACCAACTCGTTCAGCGCCGGTTCCAGTTTCGCCATCGTGACAAAGCGGCGCGACGTGATGACACGTTTCACCCGCGCCGCAGCGCAGGCATTGGCCAGGCCTTCCGCGCCCGCCGTGTAGTTGAGCATGGCCGGAATGCGCCGGCGCGATGCCAGACCGAGCAGCAACGCCACGGTGGCGGACAGATTCGGCAACAGCAGGCCGACTGTCTCGCCTTCGTCGGTCCGCCGCGCCGCGACGCGGCCCAGCGCAAGCGTCATGCGTAGCAACTCGCCGTAGCTCAGTTCGATCTGCTTCATGTCCTCCATCACCGGCCGGCGGCGGCCGTGGATTTCGACGGAATCGACGAACGCTTCGTACAACGATTGCTTCGGCCGCGCGCTGAACACCATGTCCTGCATGATCCGGCGCATCGCCTCGCCGGCCTGGCGACGGCGCTGCTTGGCCGAGCCGGTTTCAGGCATTTCAATGCGGGTGGCCGGCAGGATGGCGAGATGGATGCGCGGCAGGAACTGCTTCGGATAGCGCCCGGAAGTGCGCCCGAAATACGAGCGCGCCGGGCCGTCCAGCCGCACCGGCAGCACATCGGCACCGGTCTTGGCGGCGACGAAGGCGGGGCCGTCGTACACCTTCATCAGGCTGCCGGTGGTGGTGATGCGCCCTTCCGGGAAGATCACCACCGGGCGGCCGGATTCGACCAGTTTGACGATGCTCTTCATCGCCATCGGGTTGGTCGGGTCCACCGCCAGATAATCGACCAGCGACAGCACCAGACGGAAAAAGGGACTCTTGGTGACGCCGGTATGTACCACGAACACCGGGTTCAGCGGCAACGCCACGCCCAGCAGCAGACCATCGAGAAAGGATTCGTGGTTGGCGATGATCAGCAAGCGTTTCGAATCCAGTCCGCGCAGATCGCCTTCCACACGCAACCGGAACAGCAGCTTGAACAGGCCGCGCAATAGAAACCGGATCAAAGTTTTCAACATCGTTATCTCCCGTCGAATCGATATAACTGGTTACTTGGTTTTGTAAGCGCAAAAAAAATTACAAATTCTCGCGGACATAGTCGAGCACATTGCCCAGCATCCGGCTGACGAATTCGACATCGATCCAGAAAAACACTTCCTTGCCGACCTTCTCGGAATGCAGCACACCGGCGTCGTGCAAGACCTTCAGATGATGCGACACCGCCGAACGCGACAACGGCGAAGCCTCGACGATCTGCCCGACATTGAGCCGTTCGCCGCGCTCGAACAGCAACAGCATGCGCTGGCGATGGTCGTCGCCCAACGCGGCGAACACCTTGGACATCGGTTGCCATTCAAGCGGCAGAGATCGGCTGTAGTCCTTTTTCATGACTACATTATTAGTTATTTTGTTTTATTACCGCAACCACTAATTTTGGCGCCGTCAATCGAACACTTGCCCCGCTTCCGGCGAGACCAGCGCGGCCGGATTCGGTGGATACAGGATATCGACCAGGAACATCGAGATTTCCGGCACATAGGTGATCAGCATCAGATAAACCAGCATGACGCCGACGAACGGCAAGGCGGCCTTGGACACCTCGGTCAATCCCATATGCGACAAATGGCTCGCCACATACAGGTTGAGCCCGACCGGCGGCGTGATCATGCCGATCTCCATGTTCACCACCATGATGATGCCGAGATGGATCGGGTCGATGCCGAGCGCGACGGCGATGGGCAGGAACAGCGGCGCCAGGATCAGCACGATGGAACTGGGTTCCATGAACTGGCCGGCCAGCAACAACACAACGTTGACGAATATCAGGAACTGCCAGGCTTCCAGATCTTGCGCGATGACCCAGGCGGCGAGGCCTTGCGGGATCTGTTCCGAGGTGAGCAGAAAGTTGAACAGGATTGCGTTGGTAATGATGTACAGCAGCATCGACGAGGTATTGGCGGCATGCAGCAGCACCTTGCCGATGTCGCGGAAAGGCAGGCTGCGATAGATGAAACTGGCGCAAACAAAGGCGTACACCGCCGACACCGCGGCCGCTTCGGTCGGCGTGAAAATGCCGCCATAGATGCCGCCCATGACGATGACCACCAACATCAACCCCCAGAAGGCATCCACGAACGACTTCACCACTTCCTTCAGCGTGGCGCGCGGAATGGTCGGGAAATTGTGTTTCTTGGCATAGAGAAAAGTCACGCCCATCAGCACCAGCGCCAGCAGGGCACCGGGCACGATGCCGGCGACGAACAGCTTGCCGGCCGATTCGGACGTTGCCACGGCATAGATGATCATCACGATGGACGGCGGAATCAGGATGCCGAGCGAACCGGAACAGGCGATCAAGCCGGTGGAGAAGCCTTTCGGATAGCCTTGCTGGATCATCGCCGGCAGCATCAATGAGCCGATCGCCATCACCGTAGCCGGACTCGAACCGGACAGCGTGGCAAAGAACGCGCAGGCAACGACGCTGGCCATGGCCAGGCCGCCGGGCATCCAACCGACCAACGTGACCGCGAAGGCGATGATGCGTTTGGCGACGCCGCCGTCAGTCAGGAATGCCCCGGCCAGCACGAAGAACGGCACCGCCATGATCGAAAAGCTTTCCAAGCCGGTGAACAGGCGCTGCGAAATGATGTTCACCGTGGTCATGTCGAACGACGAGAAGAACACCAGGAAAGTCATCACCGTCATGCCCAGCGCGATCGAAATCGGCGTGCCGGTGATCAGCAGCAGCGTGAGGATGCTCATGATGAGCGCGGCGGTCATTTCACATGCTCCTTCGCGCTATCGAGCGCGCCTTCACGCAGATCGGAAACCGGGCCGGCCGAGGTGGTCTGGCCATGCTTGAGGAACTTCACCAGGCTCTGGATGAAGCGATAGCACATCAGGCCGGAGCCGAACGGAATCGCCAGATAGATGATCCACATCGGCCATTCCAGATCGGGCGAAATCTGCCCTGTGCCGTAGATGAAGATCACCCAGCGCGCGCCGAAGAAGGAAATGATGCCGGTGAAGCTAATGCCAAGAACCATGCCGGCGATGATCAGGAAGCGCCGTTTAGCGCCTTCCACCTTGTTCACCACGTAGTCGACGCCGACGTGTATGCCGGTGCGCACGCCATAGGCGGCGCCGAATTTGGCCATCCAGATGAACAGGTAAATGGTGAGTTCGGTGGACCAGGTGAAGCCGGTGCCCATGGTGTAACGCATCGTCACGGAGACGAAGGTGACCAGCGTGGCGACGGCCATGAAGGAGAGGATGATCCACTCCTCCAGTCGATCCAGCATGCGGTGAAACATGTTGCTTCCCCTGCAGGTTTGGCGAAACACCGGGAAACAAACCCCGGCACCAGGCCGGGGTCAATGGGTAGTGCTTACTTTTTCTCGGTCTTGGCCGGCTTGTCGGCCTTCATCGGAGCGGGCTTGTCTTTCTTGGCCGGAGCGGTGGCCTTGGCGGCCTTTTCCTTCTCCACCTGGGCGGCAGTCTGGTAAGCAGCCTGGATGAAGTCGCGGCCGATTTTTTCCTCGAACTCTTTATGCACCGGCAGCAGCGCCTGTTGCCAGACCACGCGATCCTTGTAGGGCAGCGTGTAAATCTGCGTGGTGCCGGCCGCTTTCACCTTGGCCAGGGCCTCGTCGTTTTCCTCTTGCGCGATCTTGCGTTCGAACACCGTGGTGTCCTTCATCGCCGTGTCGAGCGTAGCGCGCAGGTCGGTCGGCAGGTCGTCCCAGAACTTCTTGTTGACGATCACCGCATAGCCCAGATAACCGTGGTCGGACAGGGTCAGATGCTTCTGCACCTCATGCATCTTCTGCGTGTACAGGTTCGACATCGGGTTCTCGGTGCCGTCCACCACGCCCTGCTGCAGCGCCGAATACACCTCGGAGAACGCCATCACCTGCGGGTTGGCGCCGAGCGCTTTCATCTGCGCTTCCAGCACCTTGGAAGACTGGATGCGCAACTTCAGGCCTTTGAAATCATCCACCGAATGCAGCGGCTTGTTCGCACTCATCTGCTTGAAGCCGTTATCCCAGAAGCCGAGGCCGGCAATGCCCTTGGCATCGAGCATGCCGAACAGTTTCTTGCCGATATCGCCATCCATCACGCGATACAGTGTTTCCTTGTTGGGGAAGATATAAGGCAGATCGAACAACTCGAACGAGCGCACGCCAAGCGGTCCGAACTTGGCCAGCGAAGGCGCCAGCATCTGCACGGCGCCGATCTGCAGCGCCTCCATTTCCTCGCGATCCTTGTAAAGCTGGCTGTTCGGGTAGACCTCGACCTTGACGCGGCCCTTGCTGCGCTCCTCGGCCAGTTTCTTGAAATACTCGGCGGCACGGCCTTTCGGCGTATCCGGCGCAACCACGTGAGAGAACTTGATGACGACAGGCTCGGCAGCCTGAACGGCGAAAGTGGCAAAGCTCAAGGCAAGAGCGGAAAACAGCGTGGCAAGTTTCATGACAGCCCTCATGTGTGTGGACGAAGGAAACGTAAAAGATGGTAGGCCCGCCTATATCCAAAGACAAGCCAGGCGGACCCGTAAATCTTCTTATTGGCGCAGGCCGGAAACTGGCCGAGTGCATTGTTCCGCGCGCATGGCGTCACGCGTAGCGCGGCTTCGCGAAGCAAGCCGCCGAATTCGACTTCTCGCAGTCCGCCTATGCTGTCGGCGTGCGTGGGGCGTTCAGGTAGTCGGTGTAGACGTAGAGGGGGCCGGCGTCGGTGAGTACGGCTACGGGGCGGTCGTCTAGCCAGACGGTTTCCTGCAATCGTGTGCCGCTGGCGGTGTATTCGCCGAGGCGGTGGCCACTTTCGTCGTGGATGTAGCGTTCCTGTCCGCTGGCGGCACCGCGGCCGGTTTTTCGGGTGCGTTCGCCGAGGCCGTTGTAGAGGTAGGTGGTGGTCTGGCCGTTCCAGGTGAGTTGCTTGAGGCGGCCGGCGTCGTTGTAGGTGTAGGCGTAGGTGCCGTCGTGGGTGATGTTGCCGGCGGCGTCGTATTGGTAGATTTTGCTTGCGGGGCCGGCAACGCTTTGTAGGCGGTTGCTGGCGGGGGCGTAGGTGTAGGGGTAGGTGGCGCTGCCGCTTTGTTGTTGGGTGCGGTTGCCGTTGGCGTCGAGGGTCCAGCCGGTGTGGCCTGGGTAGGTGTTCTGGTCGGTGAGGCGGTCGAGGGCGTCGTAGGCGAAGTCGTGGTCGAGGTTGGGTTGGCCGCTGTGGCGGTAGGCGGTGATGCGGCCGGCGGTGTCGTAGCTGAGGCTGCGGTTGCGGTCGCCCAGGGGGTAGCTCTGCGGCCAGCCGGTTTCGGGGTCGTGGCCGGGGCTGTATTGCTGGCCGTTGCTCCAGGTCCAGGATTTGGGACCGCCGAGGGGGGCGTTTTGGATGCCGGTCAGTAGGGGGGCGCCGTTGAGGCGGATTTCGCTGATGCTGCCTTGCTGCCAGGTGTAGTCGATGTAGGCGCCGCTGGGGTAGGTGAGGCGGTTGAGGTGGCCGTGGCTGAAGGTGTAGCCGACTCGGCGGGCGGGGCCGTCGCTGGGGGTGTGGGTTTTGCTAGCGACTTCGCCGTGGGCGGTGTAGGTCCAGGCGGTGCTGCCGCTTTCGTCGGTCATGCCGGTCAGCCGGCCGCGGCCGTTGGGGCCTTGGTCGTAGGTGTAGTAGCGGTTCATGCCGGCGGTGAAGCGGATGCTGGTGGGCCGGTTGAGGCTGTCGTAAATGTAGGTGGTGGTTTTGCCGCGGGCGTCGGTGCGGGTTTTGAGGTTGCCGGCGGGGTCGTAGCTGTAGGTGGTGAGGCCGCGGTCGGGGCTGGTTTCTTGGCGGACTTGGCCGTAGGCGTCGATTTCGTAGGCGGTGGCGTTGCCCTTGGGGTCTTGCTGGCGGGTGATCTGGTCGAGGCTGTCGCGGGTGAGGTCGCTGAGTCCTTGCAGGGCGTCTTCGGTCTGGGCCAGGCGGTCGAGGGCGTCGTGGCGCCAGTGGGTGGCGTGGGCCAGGGGGTCGGTCCGCTGGATGGGGTTGCCTTCGGCGTCGTAGCCGTATTCGGTGACGGCGTCCTGGCCGTTGATGCGCTGCGTTTCTTTCCATAGACGGCCGAGGGCGTCGTATTGCCGGTTCAGGTGGCTGGCTTGGTTGCCTTGGGCGTCGAGGATGGTTTCGGTGAGGATGTTGCCTTGGGCGTCGAGGCTGACGTGGCGGTGGCCGCCCTGGGCGTCGCGGAGGTCGGTGAGGCGGTGGGCGGCGTCGTAGGTATAGGCCAGTTGTTGGCCGTCGGGGAGGTCGATCCGGGTGAGTTGTCCCGCCGGGTCGTAGGTGTAGGTGGTGAGGCGGTCGCCCGTCAGGCGGGTGGCGAGCCAGCCGCGGGCGGTGTAGGTGTATTGGGTGATGAGGCCGTTGGGGTCTTGGATCTGGGTGGGGTGGCCGTGCAGGTCGTAGGCCTGGATTTCGGTGATGTGGCCGAGGGCGTTGGTGATTTGCCTGAGTTGGCCGCGGCGGGCCGGGTCAGGGTCGTCGTCGGGGTAGTAGGCGTAGGTGGTGATGTCCTGGACGTCACTGCGCGGTCCGTCGATGCGGGCGAGGCGGCCCAGGCTGTGCCAGGTGTAGGTCCAGGTGCGGGTTTCGTTGCGCTGGCTGTCTTTTTCGGTGCGTTGGAGGGGGTTGCCGCTGGCGTCGTAGGTGGTGTCGATTTCCTTGACCAGGCTGCCCAGGGGGTTGCCTTGGGCGTCGGCGCCGCCGGTGTAGGTTTTTTCGACGGTGGGCAGGCGCCAGTCGGGGTGCCATTCCGTGTAGGTGGTGCGGGTTTCAGGTTGGATCGTTTCGTTGCCGTTTTTGATCGCTAGCCCTTCGATTCGGGTGGTTTCCAGGTTGCGGGCGAGATCATGCCAGTAGCGGGTGCGGTGGCCGTTGAAGTCGTCGCGGCTGGCAACGTTGCCGTTGGCGTCGTAGGTCATCTTGCTGGAGGCGGCGCTGCAACCTGAGCCGCCGGGCTGGGAGATGCCGGTGCTTTTTACGACGCCAAGGACGGTCTGGAAGGCGTAGCTGCGGGCGGTGCCGAGGGCGTCGGTGACGGTGGTCGTGCCGTCTTCGTTGTAGGTGAGCGCGACCCGCTCGGCGCCGTCGGCGTGTTCGGAGAGGATGGCGCGGCCTTCGCTGTCGTAGGCGTAGGTGGCGTAGCGGGCGCCGTTGGCGTCGCTGATGCCGGTGAGGGCGTTGGGGAAGGTGGCGTTCTCGTAGTGGTAGGTTTTAGTGGTGGCGTCGGGGTAGGTGACGCTGGCGAGGTTGTTGTTGGTGTCGTAGGCGTAGGTGATGGGTTGGTTGGCGGGGTCGGTGACGGTGGCGATGCGGCCGGCGGTGTCGTGGCTGAAAGTGAGGCTGCGGCCGAAGGTGTCGGTGACGGCGGTGAGTTGGCCGGTGGTGGTGTAGCTGAGGGTTTGGACGTGGCCGACGCGGTCGGTGATTGATAGGAGTTTGCCGGTGGGGTCGTAAGATTCTACAGAGTCGTCAATTGCAACAAACAGCTCCCATGCTATTCGTTGTCCTGAACCATCTTTAAATTCAATCAGACGATCAGGAACATCCTTATCCGCAGACCAATACCCCGCAAATAATTTAAATTGATATATTCGACCATCATTTCTATTGGCGGCGACTAATGCATTGCTCTTTGATGCTACTATTTGTGAAGAATACTTGTGCGCCCACAGATGGCCCATACTGGACCTTACTGGCATTGCCCTGCTGTTGTACGTTATTGAAAACTCTAGAACCGACACCCCATCGCCATAATCTCTTTCTAACTGAATTTTATTTCCCGAACCAGCATTAACAGGATTTCCAACGCTCTGCTCGCATGAGCCAAGCCCGAGATTCTTTGGATCGCTGCCAACAACATTTACCGGAACAACACTAACCCAGTCATTATCCGACCTATTGCAACCAGTGCTTAAATTGATTGTTACTGGGACCAAATATGACGCCCCATATGGCGCAACTCCGCTACCAGAAGTAACCGATGCAAAGTCACAACACATATAAGGATTCCTTAAATAACCATTGTGACCATGCTCTAAAACATCCCCAAGAATTCCAGAGAGCGAGTCTGACGAACCCCAATAGGTAGGGCCAGGATAACCAAAACAATTGTATCCACTGAAATTAGCAAATGAGTATTGCCATATTCCTGATGCGGAACATGGAATTGACATCAATGTGGCAAGAGCCAATACAATCCGCAGACCAAATATGCGTGTGGAAAAGTTAAATAGACCCTCACTTCGTGCCAATTCCACGCACGAACTCATCCCGTTTTTCATGCTTATCTCCCTAGCAATTTATATTGATCCTGAAATGGATACCCGCGCAGCATTCCGGCGGCACAGAAAATCCTATCCCGCCATCACCACCCCAGACAATATGCCAAAAGACATAAATCCATGATTTTCATGGAAAATTAACAATCTACTTCAAACCCCAGCCCGGCAACAAACCCAACTGCAACCAACGACCTGGACCCCGGCCTTCGCCGGGGTGACGAACACCGTTGCGCGCCCCTACCGCAAGCTGATCACCGGCCATCCCCGCCCTTCCGCGCACGCCTTCAGCGTCGCATCCGGATCGACGGCGACCGGATTTTTCACCACTTCCAGCAGCGGCAAATCGTTCAACGAATCGCTGTAAAACCAGCTTTCCTCGACGTCTTCCCAGCTTTGCCCGCGCGCGGCGAGCCATTCGTTGAGGCGGCGCACCTTGCCTTCCTTGAACGAGGGCACGCCATGCGGGCGGCCGGTGAATTCGCCGTTGGACTGTTCCGGTTCGGTGGCGATCAGGTGCGGCACGCCCAGATGCGCGGCGATGGGGGCGGTGACGAAGCTGTTGGTGGCGGTGACGATGACGCAGACATCGGCGCGGTGTTTTCCCAGCAGCGCGGGCGTGCCGGCGGCGACGATCGGGATGATCTTGCGCGCCATGAAATCGGCGTGCCAGGCGTCGAGTTGCACGCGCGGGTGGCGCGACAGCGGTTTCAACTGAAAGTCGAGAAACGCGTAAATATCCAGCGTGCCGGCCTTGTACTGGTCGTAGAAAGCCTGATTGCGCGCTTCATACACTTCGCGGTCGAGCACGCCCTGTTCGATCAGGTATTGCGCCCATTCGAAATCGGAATCGCCGGCGAGCAGGGTGTTGTCGAGGTCGAACAGGGCAAGGCGCATGGCGGGGTCCATCGGATTGGTCGGGAAGGCGCGAATTTTATCCGAGGCATAACGGACTGAAACGACTCACCGAATCAAGCCGGCGCCTGGACCCCGGCCTACGCCGGGGTGACGGAATAGATTACGCATGCCCAGCAAGGAAACCCTGCTTCGGCGGCGCGGTCCAACTGTCCAAGTTCATCAGCGTTTTCTAATAGAATTCCCGCTCATTCGCTCGCCCCCTGACATGAACCTGGTTGCCGCCAACATTCCCCCACACTGGCTATGGAGCCTCTGGCTGCTGGTCGCGGTGGCGGCGTGGCTGATCGTGCGGCACGCCGGTTGGCGCATGTTGAGCGACCAGGCCAATCTCAATATCTTTCTGGCCGCGACAGTTGCGGTGCTCGGGCTCTGGTTGATCAAGACCGGGATCAGACCGGGCCTAAACTTCCATCTGGTCGGCGCGACCGTGTTGACGCTGATGTTCCGCCCGCTGTTCGCGTTGTTCTCGATTGCCCTGGTGACCGCCGCGCTCTCGCTCTGGCACGGCGAATACGCCGCCTATCCGGCCAATTGGATGATCATGGGAGCGGTGCCGGTAGGCGTGTCCTGGGCCATTTACACGCTGACCGACCGCAAGTTGCCCAACCACCTGTTCATCTACATTTTCCTCAACGCCTTCTTCGGCGCCGCGCTGGCCATCGTCGCGGTCGGCCTAGCCTCAACCGGCTTTGTCGCGCTGTCCGGCCTCTATTCGCTCAGCTATCTGCTGGAGGAATATCTGCCCTACTTCGTGCTGATGTCGTTCAGCGAGGCGTTCATCACCGGCATGCTGATCACGATGATGGTCATCTACAAGCCGGAATGGGTCGCCACTTTCGACGACAGACGCTATCTGCAGGGCAAATAGGGTGGCGACACCACGCGTAGTAGCGCCTTCCAAGGCGCGAAGTCCGGAACAATCGCACCTTGGAAGGCGCTACTACGACACCTGCAACTGCGCGAAATGGGTTCAATGCTTCGCGTCGGGCACGAACTTGAGCACGTTGCCGTTGATGCAATAGCGCTTGTACGTCGGCGCCGGGCCGTCGTCGAAGACGTGGCCTAGGTGAATGCCGGAACTGGCGCTGCGCACTTCGACGCGTTTCATGCCCAGCGTGGCGTCCTCGTGCAGCGTCACGGCGCCGGCCACCGGCGCAAAGAAACTCGGCCAGCCGGTGCCGCTTTCGAACTTGCCGTCGCTGCGGAACAGCGCCGCGCCGGTGATCGGATCGACAAAGGTGCCGGGCCGTTTTTCGTCCAGATGCGAGCCGCTGCCGGGCCGTTCGGTGCCTTCCTCGAAGGCGATGCGCTGTTGTTCCGGCGTGAGCAGCTGGAAGCCCAGCCATTTCCAGAAACGCGCTTTGTCGCCGCTGTAGCCGGTAAAGCGGGAAATCTCTTTGCCCTGCTCGAACAACACGATGGTGGGCGTGGCGAACAAGGATTTCTCCAGTTTCCAGCCGCTCGGCGCGTTCGCATTCAGCGTGCTGACCACGGCCACATCGGACTTCCAGTGGTCGAGCACTTCGGCCTTGAACTGTTTGCAGAAGGCGCATTCCTCAGCTTCGAACACGACCAGCTGTCGCGCGAAAGTCAGCGCCTTGCCATCCAGCTGCGGCGCCTTCGACTTCTGCATGGATTTCGATCCCGGATACTTCACCCCGGTTCCGCCCAGGCCGCAATAGCCTTTCGGATTTTTCTTCAGGTAATCCTGGTGATAATCCTCGGCCGAGAAATAGCTTTTCAGCGGGGCGATGTCGGTGGTGATCTTGCCGAGACCGTCCTGCGTCAGCGCAGTTTGGTAGGCCGCGCGGGTTTTCTCGGCGACTTCCAGTTGTGCAGCGGAGTGCGTGTAGATGGCGCTGCGATAGTTGCTGCCGACATCGTTGCCCTGGCGGTCGCCCTGAGTCGGATCATGGCTTTCCCAGAACTTGATCAGCACGGTTTCCAGGCTGGTTTGCGCCGGGTCGAAGCTGACCTTGACGACTTCCGCATGATTGCGTTTGCCGCTCATGCCCAGCCGCACGCTCCGCTCATGCGCGAGCACCGCTTCGTAGTTGCCGGCGATGTCGCCATTGGCATAGCCGCTTTCGACATCGACCACGCCGGGGACTTCCGACATGCGTTTTTCCGCGCCCCAGAAGCAGCCCATACCCAGCACGATGCTATCGAGTTGGGTGTTGGGATCGAGCTTCTTCTTGGCTTGCGTGGCAGAACTCTCCTCGGCGCAAGCGCTGACCAGAAAGCTCATGCAGAGCGCGAGAAAAACACCGAGTCCGGTTCTACTTTTGATCATGTGCGGTCCTTCATGGCTTTCCAGCCGAGTGGGGTGAGCGTACTGAGTTGCGGGAGGGCGGTAAGTTCAAGACCCCGGCCCGGTTTCAGCGTGCAGCCCCACTTTCCGCCGGCTCGAACACGACATACCAGCGCGCGCGCTCGATCAGACGGTCGCCAAAACCGATGCGGCGCGGAGCGGCCTCAAGCGCGATTTCGACCAGGCCGATGCGGCTCAATCCGGCCTGGCGCAATGCGGCGAGAGCCGCATTGTCGAGCCTGGGCGGCAGCGCCAGCGCGAGATCCGCTTGCACGGTTTTGCCGCTGGCGCCCTGCAGGCTGGGCGCGGCCTGCTCCGGCAAGCTCCTCGTCGGGCAACCGGCGGCGGGCTCCAGCAGCAGACGCTGCAGCGGTTGGCGCGCACCGCGTTGCAGTTGATCGAGCACCGCCGCGATGCGTTGCGCAGGCGCGCAGAGTTCGATGACGCGCAGGCTGGCGCGCACCTCCGCTTCGTCTTGCGTCAGCGTCAATTGCACCGGCCAGACGGTGGATGCGGCGTCAACCAGCACAGCAAGGCGACCGCCCTGCTTCCAGTCGACACGGGTGACCCGCGTAGCGATGGTTTTCCATTGATAGCCCTCGATAAACCAGGCCAGCGAAGATGCGCCGAAATCGAGGCCGTAACCTGTCACCAGGCCATCGTCGCCGAGACGCGCGACATCGTCCTGCACCAGAGCTTCCAGCACATCGGCATTGGCTTGCGGGTAGATCTTGCGGGTCTTGACCCAGTCGGGCCTGACCAAAACCGGTGTCGCCTCGCCTTCGAAACGAACCGCCGCCAACAACGCCAGCGCCGCTGGCGGCAACGCCGCCGAGGGCGCGAACAGCAGCACGCTGTAGGCGCGCCCAGCGAATACCGTGGAAAGATGAAACACGCTGACCGCGTCATCGCGCGAGGGGCGGCGGCACAGCAACCATTTCTGCTTGCCGTCGACGCCGCCGGCTTCGAACCAGGAAATTTTGGCGCTGTCGCCATACAGCTTCCGCCAACTCGCGCGCAGCCTGTCGTAATAGCTGTCGGCATCGATTTTCAGCAGGCGCGTGCGGCGCGGCAGCGCCAGGCGCAAACTGCTGTCCGCCGCCAGCAGCAAGGCATCGTCCTCGTTTTCCTGTTGCGGCGTCGCGCGTTGCCAAGGGCTGGCGTAAGGCAAGGACAGCGCCTCCACCTGCAACGCCGCCGCCTCGGCGCCCAACGTGAATAGCGCCAGCAGCGCCAGCTTCGCCGCCTGCAGCGACCACGCCTTCATTTCCAGAAATTTCATGCTAAAACGCCGCTCCATGTCCGCCATGCCCGCTCCCCCCGTTGCCGCAACCTTACCCGATGCGCCCTTCACCCCCGAACTGACGTTCCCCGAAAACCTGCCGGTCTCGGCCCGCCGCGCCGACATCGCGGCGGCGCTGAACGCGCATCAGGTCGTCATCGTGTGCGGCGAAACCGGTTCCGGCAAGACCACGCAGTTGCCCAAGATCGTGCTGACGGCAGGACGCGGCCGCGGTGGCAAACATGGCAAGGTCGGCATGACGCAGCCGCGCCGGATCGCCGCCAAGAGCGTGGCGAACCGGCTGGCGGAAGAGACCAAGACCCGGCTCGGCGGCTTCATCGGCTGGCAGGTGCGCTTTACTGATCAGGTCGGGCCGGATACGCGAATCAAGGTAATGACCGACGGCATTCTGCTGGCGGAGACGCAATCCGACCCGGAATTCCGCGCCTACGACACGCTGATCCTCGACGAGGCGCACGAGCGCAGCCTGAACATCGATTTCCTGCTCGGCTATCTGAAAACGCTGCTGCCGCGCCGGCCCGAGCTGAAGCTGATCATTTCCTCGGCGACGCTGGAAGCGGATCGCTTCTCGGCCTACTTCAATGGCGCGCCGGTGGTCGAAGTGTCGGGGCGGACTTATCCGGTGGAGATGCGGTATCGGACGGCGGCTGCCCCTCACCCTAACCCTCTCCCCGGGGGGGAGAGGGGATCGAAACCCTCCTCTCTCCAGGAAGACGGGCGGTTTGCTCCCTCGCCCCTGCGGGGATACCGAAGGGTAGAGGCTTTATCAGAGGGCCGGGGTGAGGGGAAGCGCGACCCTGACGACGAACCCGACCTTGATGCCGCGCTGCTGCATGCCGTAGACGAACTCGCCGCCGAAGGGCCGGGCGACATCCTGGTGTTTCTGCCCGGCGAGCGGGAGATTCGCGACGCACAGGAATCCTTGCGCAAGCATCACCCGGCGCATACCGAGATCCTGCCGCTGTTCGCCCGTCTTTCCGTCAGCGAGCAGGAGCAGGTGTTCAAGTCGCACAGCGGCCGCCGCATCGTGCTGGCCACCAACGTGGCGGAAACCTCGCTCACCGTGCCGGGCATCCGCTATGTGGTCGATGCCGGCGTGGCACGGGTGAAACGCTATTCGATCCGCAACAAGATCGAGCAACTCAAGATAGAGAAGGTGTCGCAGGCCTCCGCCAATCAGCGCGCCGGGCGCTGCGGCCGGGTGGCGGAAGGCATCTGCATCCGCCTGTACGACGAGCAGGACTTTCTGGCGCGGCCGAAATACACCACACCGGAATTGCTGCGTTCGTCGCTGGCTGGCGTGATCCTGCGCATGAAGTCGCTGCGCCTGCCGGAAATCGAGGATTTTCCGTTCCTCGACGCGCCCGAGCCCAAGCGCATCCGCGACGGCCAGCAATTGCTCACCGAACTGGGCGCGCTCGACGAACACGGCCGCCTCACCGGTATCGGCAAACAACTGGCGCATCTGCCGGTCGATCCGCGCATCGGCCGCATGCTGATCGCCGCGCGCGACAAGGCCTGTCTGCATGAAGTGCTGGTCATTGCCGCCGCCCTGACCAGCCAGGACCCGCGCGAACGGCCGCTGGAACATCAGGAAGCCGCCGATCAAAAACATCGCCGCTTCGCCGATCCGAATTCCGACTTCATTTCGCTGCTCAAACTCTGGCATTACCTCGACGAACAGAACGCGCACCGCAAATCGCAACGCAAATTGCGCGAGGGACTGAAAGCCGAATATCTGTCGCCGCTGCGCGTACGCGAATGGCGCGATGTCTATGCGCAGTTGACGACGCAGGTGAAGGAGCTGGGCTGGAAAGTGGCGGATGAGCCGCACCCGACTGCCGCCGAAGTGCAAAACCAGACCGCCGACGAGGCCTTCAACACCCAACTCGCCGCCCGCTACGCCGTCATCCACCAGGCCCTGCTGCCCGGCCTGCTCGGCAATCTCGGCTTTCTCACCGAGGACGGCGTTTATCTTGGCGCGCGCGAGGTGAAATTCCTGATCTTCCCCGGCTCCGGCGTCAAGAAGAAGCCCAAGTGGCTGATGGGCGCCGAGATCGTCGAGACCAAGCGGGTGTATGCCCGCACCGTGGCGAAGATCGAGTCGGAATGGGTGGAACACGCCGCCAAACATCTGCTCAAGCTGTCCTACACCGATCCGCACTGGGCGAAGAAGCCGGCGCATGTCGCCGCCAGCCTGCGCGCCACGCTGTACGGCCTGCCCATCGTCAACGGCCGCAAGGTGCATTACGGCCCGCTCGAACCCGAGTTGTGCCGCGAATTGTTCATCCGCGGCGCGCTGGTCAACGGCGACTTCGAAACGCGCGCGCCCTGGTTCGTGCACAACCAGCGCCTGCTGGAAGAAATCGACGACCTGGCGCATCGCTCGCGCAACGCGCGGATCGCGGTGGACGAACAAGCGCTGTATCAGTTCTTCGACTATCGCATCCCGGCCGGCATGCACAACGGCGCCGCGTTCGAGAAATGGCGACGCGAAGCCGAGCGGAACAATCCCAAGCTGCTGTTTCTGCAGCGCGAGGACCTGCTGTCCGGCGACAAACAGGCGAGCGCGCGCGATTTCCCGCCCGGCATCGAATTCAACGGCGTGCGGTTTGCGCTGACCTACCGCTTCGACCCCGGCGCGCCGGACGACGGCGTCACGCTGGAAGCGCCGCTCGCCGCGCTCAACCAGATTCCGGTGCTGGCCTGCGAATGGCTAGTGCCCGGCCTGCTCGAAGAAAAAATCACCGCGCTGATCAAAAGCCTGCCGCAATCCATCCGCCGCGCCTTCGTGCCGGTGCCGGACTATGCCCGCGCGGCGACGCAGGCGCTGCTCGACGGCAAAAAAACCGCAGCCCTCACCGACGCCCTCGCCGCCTTCCTGAGCAAGACCACCGGCACGCTGATTCCGCGCGACGCCTGGCGGCCGGAAGCGTTGCCGGTGCATCTCAACATGCATTTCCGCGTGCAGGACGAACGCGGCAAAACGCTGGCCGAGGGGCGCGATCTGGGCACCTTGCGGCAGCAACTCGGTGCCGAAGCGCGGCAGGAACTGGCGCGCTCGGCCGGGCAGTTCGAGCGCGAATATGGCAACCGAAGCGTGACCCAATGGGATTTCGGCGAGCTGCCGGAAAGCATGCAAGTCGGCATGCACGGCAAAGCCAACGTGGCCGCCTTCCCCGCCCTCGAACACGTCGCCGGCCAGGTACGCCTGGCCTTGTTCGACAGCGCCGAGGGCGCCGAAACCGCGCAGCGCGAAGGCGTCGCCCGCCTGCTCTGGCTGGGCTTCCCGGATTTGCTGCGGCAAAGCGAACGCGACCTGGCCAACAAACTGAAAGCAGCGAGCCTGCAATACGGCTTGCTGTTCAAGGCCGTGCCCGGCTTCGCCAGCCCGAGCGAGTCGCTGATTCGCGATGTGCTCAACGCCGCCGCACTGAATCTGCTCGGACTCGACGTGCCACGCAACCAGAACGCGTTCGAAACCGCCGCCAAAGCCGCGCGGCCGCGCTTGCCGGAGACGGTCACGCGCATGGCACTGATCGCCCAGGAAGTTCTCGCCGCCGCGACGAAAATCGAACAAACCCTGAGCAAATCCCCGGCCACCTGGAAACCCGTCATGCTCGATCTGCGCTGCCAACTCGCCGAACTGGTCTTCCCCGGCTTCATGGCGCGCCACCCGGCCCATCGGCTGACCCATCTGCCACGCTATCTGAAAGCGATGGAACTGCGCCTCGGCAAATTCACCAACCAGCCCGCGCGCGATCTCGCCGCGATGAACGAGATGGCGAAGCTGCTGGCGGCCTGGCGCCAGCGCCGCGAACGCCTCGCCGCGCAAGGCCGTATCGGCGGCAACATCGAACCGGAAATGGAAGACTTCCGCTGGCGCCTGGAAGAACTCCGCGTCAGCCTGTTCGCGCAGGAGTTGAAGACACCCGAACCGGTCTCGGTGAAGCGACTGGAGAAACGCTGGGCGGAAATCGCCGGTCTGTAGTCGCGGCAAAGAACGACTGCCGGGCGCGCCGATCCTTCGCCAGCCTGATTAACCGGACCTCCGCCTCAAGTTTTCGCGCCTATCGCCGATAGGGCCAAGTACAAATCAATGGATGGAGACTCAAGTGGGTATGAAAATCTGCTCCGGCACGGTTACCTCGAAGATTCTCGGCTTCACTGCGATGCTCTTTCTAGTGTTGCTCACGGCTTCACTGGTCCATTCATTTTTCAGCGAAAAGAAACTGGCTGAGGAATTCACGGCGGATGAGGCCAAGGCAATCGCCGACAGCTACTTCGACGGCCTCAACAAGTTGATGCTCACCGGCGGCATGCCGAATCGGGCCGAAGTACAACAGCAGATCGCCAGCCAGAAAAACGTGCTCGCAGCCCGCGTCATTCGCGGCGACGGCGTCAACGGCCAATACGGCCCGGGCAACGAAGACGAAAAAGCGCGGGACGACCTGGATAGGGCCGCGCTCAAAGGCCAGGAAACCGTTCGCATCGAGGACACCGACAAAGGTCGCCGCCTGACCGTGATTCGCACCTTCAAGGCAACGGAACACACGCGCGGCGTCAACTGTATGGGCTGCCACAGCGTACCGCCCGGCAGCGTGCTGGGCGCGATTCGCATCGACTACGACCTGACCCCGGTGGATGCGCGCATTCGCAACTCCGGCCTGGAGAGTCTGGGTATCCACCTGACCCTGTTCGTGATCGGCATGCTGCTGATCGCCGCCGCGCTGAAACGGGTGATTTCGGTGCCGATCAATCGGCTCACCGACACCATGAGCCGCGTCGAGGAGCAATCCGATCTGTCGTTGCGCGTCCAGGTCACCGGCAAGGACGAAATCTCCTGTGCCGGCATCGCCTTCAACACCATGCTGGAACGCTTCAGCGGCATTCTTTCGCAAGTCAGCGGCGCCACCCACAACCTGGCCCACGTCGCCGGCCAACTGGTGGAGGTTTCCTCGCGCACGCAAAACGGCGTCAAACGCCAGCTGGCCGATACCGAAACACTCGCCGCCGCCCTGCACCAGCTCGCCGCCACCGTGCAGGAAGTGGCGCGCAATACGCACGAAGCCGCCAGCGAGGCGGCAAGAGCCGACACTCAGGCCAAGGAAGGCGCCTATACCGCGACCAACGCGCTCGGCGCAATTTCGGCGATGTCCGAACAACTGGAGCAGGCAGTGAAGGTCATCCTGCGCCTGGACACCGATAGCCGCGATATCGGCCGCGTGATCGGGCTGATCCGCGAAATTGCCGAACAAACCAATTTGCTGGCGCTCAACGCCGCCATCGAAGCCGCCCGTGCCGGCGAGCAGGGCCGCGGTTTCGCGGTGGTCGCGGACGAGGTCCGCACGCTGGCGCAACGCACCCAGTCCGCCACCGAGGAAATCGAGACCATCATCGTCAAGGTGCAGGACCGCGCCAATGAGGCCGTCGGCGCGATCCAGACTGCCGAGCAGAAAACCGAAACCAGCGTACAGAGCGTGGAAGACAGCGCCGAGGCGCTCGCCACCATATCCGGTTCGGTCAGCGTCATCACCAGGATGAATAACCAGATCGCCAGCGGCTCCGGCGAACAAAGCAAAGTGGCCGAGAGCATCAGCCGCAAGATCGGCGACATCAGCTCGGTCGCCCGCGATGCCGCCGGTCACGCGCAAGACACCCAGGATGCCAGCCGGCAACTGGCCAATCTGGCGGAAGAACTGGAAACCATGGTCGGGCAATTCCGCATTTGACGCGTGCAGTGCGTAGTCGCCGGCGCGCATTCGTTTCAGCGCGATTGCAGGCGCGAGCAGTCTGTCGGACTTTCCCCGTGAGCGCGCCGTGGGTGATTTTGGCGCAGGGCAAGGCGCGGCGAAGTGAGGTTTGGTCATTCCAAATGAGCGAGCCGCAACGCCGCCCTGCGCCAAAAGCACCCCCGGCCCGGAGGGTTGAGCGCATGAGCGGCGTCTGCGGCGTTGCGACGCTTGGCAATGGAACAACCATTGCCCACGCGCCGCGCCTTGCATCCGTCCGCTCATGCGCTGGGGACTAAACCGCTCGCGCGGTAGTTGTTACTCCGATCCGGCGTCAGCGGGTGGTT
>JASJPG010000130.1:0-7152 GCA_031426815.1 Hydrogenophilaceae bacterium | reverse complement strand
AAATCCATGAAGTTGGCACCAATGCCAAGCAACGTATAGCGTGATGTCGTAGCCAGGATCTCGGCTGGGCTGCTGGTGACAGTGTCGTCGTAAGCCAGTCCAGCATCGCCAGCGGCCAGTGTCAGCGCCGAAGTCAGCGTGATCTGATTGTTGCTTTCGTCGGATTCGGCGATCAGTCCGGCGGGATCAACCTCCGCGCGCAGGTTGTATTCGCCGGGCATACTCAGTTGCGACAGGTCCAGGTCGATACCTGCGTTTGCCTCCACGCCACCGGGTGGCAAGGCCGCGGCATTCAGTGTGGTGCTGCCGACTTGGACCTCCGCGCCGCCAGTTGAGGCGCTGGAGGCGTAGAGATTGACGACAACCTGCTTGTCCGGAACCTCGTCGCCGATATTGCGCACGATCACCGACACATGCGCGCCGTCGCTGTCCGAGTGGAGTCCGCTGATCGCGCTGGCATGGATACTGACGGGCATCAGATCCGCACTGAGCAGCAGCCTGGGTTCCAGGTTTTCGAAAACCATGGATTTGCGCGGCGACGGCGAACTCTTTCGAGCGATACCGTTGCTGGCAAGGTTGGCATACCACAGCCCGGCACGGTGCAACATCCATACCAGAAGACGCCCGATTCGGCGCACGCAATGCTCAGATTTACGCGTCATTATTATCTCCTCAATCATGTCTTCACTGGGCTGCAGATGCTGCCTAATCGGGATGCGGCGCTCAAGTGGCGGCAGCCACAGAGACGCGAACGCCGGTGTAACTCAACGGCTACGAACAACCATTAACGGGCAAGTGCTGGTACTTGCCCTACTATTAAGCTAAGTATTGTCGTCAAGGATTCTGACCATGTACCGCGTACTTAGACTAAGTCCGGGTTGCCGAATCCTAGTAAATTTATCGGATATGTAAACTAAAAAAAATGGTGTAGCAAACCTTATGAAATTTCTTTTGATCCATACGATGTTTTTTCAAATTCAGAGCGTTCCGTCGATATGACGATCCATCCTGTTTTTGCGCTGCTTTTTATGCAGTTCTCTTTGATCAGTTTGCCGGTATCCGCCACCTCCCCCGGTGCGTGCGCGAGCCACCTTGATTGCCCACGTGGTTGGAGTTGCGCCATCGAGATCGTCCCTTGCGAAGTGAATCCGCAAGCCTCGCGGTGCGTTCGAAAAACATGCGTTGCCAATACTGTGGGTGAAGCGTCGCGAGTCGACCAATCCGAAACGGAGGCCATGCTGAAAACTGATCCAGGTGGCGCACCGGTACTGCGAATTCAGCTGGACTGGGCAGCGGCCGACAAAACCGTATGGACCACGCTACATGGTGGCGACTGGTTACGGGTGTTGCGGGGTGAAAGGCAGGTCAAGGCGGCTATTCGAGTCTGTTTGCGGCGGGTTGCTCCCCGCGATGTCTGCGAATTCAGCGCTGGGCGAATCACCTTTACCGCGCCGGTCGCCGACAGGGCCGGCAATCCGATTCAGGGCAGTCTGCTGTTCACTGATCCGGCGTCTGGCAGGGAAGTCGTGCTGCTTTTCTCGACTGTGCTAAAGATGGAAAACCATTGAGTGTCGCGGCCAATGTTGTCTGGATTGACCCGTCATCGAATGCGACAACCCCTGCCAGGCGAGGCGAGCACCCGAATTCGAGTGCTCGGGATGGTTGTCAATCTTTGGGAAAAGTACGAAAAAGTCGACCTTCACGATCTGGTTCGGCGCATGGTAACGCTGGCGCATGGTGAGCCGTACGGCAGCGAAATTTTTCTGAGTGCGGGCAAGACGAACCGGTCTGGGTTGAATTTGATTTATTACTCAAGATTTGTGGCGTGCAGCCGATCATGCCTTTGTAAAAGGCTGAACGTTTTCCCCTAGTCTGAAGATGGATTTATGAACAAGCCCTGGATGCTTTGGATATCTGCCATCCGCCGCAGGATATGCGAGATCGGCAATATTCGGCAGGCATGTTCTCCACTCAAATTTAGCTGTCTGAAAAGTCGGTAAACCCGAAACTTCCACTTGATTCCATATGATTAAAACCCTGGTATAAGTGTCATACCACCCCATATCCAACCTAATTTTTGACTTTGCTGGAGACCAAAATGACCCGGAAATCCTCCCCCGTTCAAGCTGCCAAACCCGAAGCCGTGAATCCCGCTGTCCTGGCAAAGCAACTGGCCAAAACTCATGAACAAAGCGCGATTCAAGTCAAGCGGCAGAAGTCGCCGAACGAGGATGAACTCGATCAGGCCGCCCAGGCCGGGGACGATTCCGAGGTTGCCGTTTTGGCCGACGCTGATGACAGCAGCGGCGAACCTGGCAGCGCGATCCATTTGGCTGAAGCCGCAGTAGTGGCCTCCGATGCCTCGCCTGCGGCGGCGGGCAGCGTGCCGACGGGGTCGGCCGCCGGTAGTGGAGCGGCTGGCGCGGCGGCGGGTTCGGCCGCTATGGGAGGGCTTGGAATTGGGTTGCTGGTTGGTGGGGGTCTCATTCTTGCGGCATCGGGAAGTGGTGGCGACGCTGATGCAGCAGCGCCCGCGTCAAACATCGTTTCCGGTTCCATCGTCGGCGGCCCAGTCGTTACCGGCAATGGTTTGACCGTCAACCTGTACAAGGCCGACGGCACATCGCTGTTGGGTACGGGTGTGCTTGATGAAAATGGTCAATTCAGCATCAATGTCGGCAGCTATGCCGGTGTGGTCATCGCCAAGGTGGTGGATGCGAATACCGGCACGGACTACGTTGACGAAGCCTCCGGCCAGGCCGTCGACTTGATGGCCAATCTGATGGCCGTCGGCGTTGCCGGTGGCGGTACCGTCACCCTCAACATCAACCCGCTGACCACGGTGGCTGCTCTGAAAGCGGGTGCCAATTTTGCCGGCGCCTCTACAGGCACGCCGACAGCAGACGCGGTCAATCAAACCAACACCGCTGTCGCCCAGGCTTTCGGCCTGAGCGATCTGACCGGCACCACGGTAGTCACTACCGTTTCCGATAGCGGCAGCGCCAATAGTGCTTACAACCCCGCTGACGGGCTTACCAATGCCGAGAAATATGGCGCCGTCCTCGCAGCGTTGTCCGGCATGGACAGCAACCTCGGTGGAGCTCAGACCACCATCGATACGCTGGCTGCCAACCTGTCGGTAACCGGTTCAACCGGCACGCTGAACGCCGCCGGCATATCAGATCTGTTCGCCGGCGCCGCCGCTGCCGACAGCAACTCCGCGGGCAGCCTGATCGGCAGCATCTCCGACGTCCTCGCCCAGAGCAGCGCTTCGATCGGTATCAACACCATCGCCGCTGACAATGCCATCAATGCATCGGAATCGGGCGCCGGCGTAGCCATCACCGGCAGCAACGTGGCGGGCGCGACGGTTGCGCTAAGCATCGGCGGCAATACCCGTGACGCAACCGTGACCGGCACCACCTGGAGCTACACGTTGGTGGCGGATGACTACACCGCCATGGGCGAGGGCGGCGAAACCATCACCGCGACCTCAACCCTGACTACCGGCACCACCACCGTAACCACCACCACGGCCACGGCCACCCGCAGCATCACCGTCGACACGCTGGCCCCGAGTCTGACCATCTCCAGCAATGATGCCGCCTTGAAGAGCGGTGAAACCGCCACCGTCTCCTTCACTTTCAGCGAGGCTCCGAGCGGCTTCGCGGCAGGCGACGTGACCACCACCGGCGGCGCACTGAGCGGCCTGGCCGTGACCAGTGATCCGAAGGTCTATACCGCCACCTTCACCCCGACGCCCGGCACCGCTTCTGGCAATGCCAGCATCACCGTCGCCTCCGCCGCCTATGCCGACGCGGCCGGCAACAGCGGCGGCGCCGGCGCCACGCCAGCCATCAGCATCGACACCCTGGCGCCGACCCTGGCCATCACCAGCAACGTCGCTGCCGTGAAGAGCGGCGAGACCGCCACCATCACCTTCACCTTCAGCGAAGTCCCAACCGCCTTCGCGGCGGGCGATGTCACCACCACTGGTGGCACGTTGAGTGGTCTGGCCGTGACCGGTGACGCTACGGTGTATACCGCCACTTTCACACCGACGCCCGGCACCGCTTCAGGCAATGCCAGCATCACCGTCGCCGCGGGTGCCTACACCGACGCAGCCGGCAACAACGGCGGCGTGGGTACGACTCCTGCGATCAGCATCGACACTCTGACGCCGACCCTGACCATCACCAGCAACGTCGCCGCCGTCAAGATCGGCGAGACCGCTACCATCACCTTCACCTTCAGCGAAGTTCCGACCGACTTCGCGGCGGGCGACGTGACCACCGTCGGCGGCACGTTGAGCGGTCTGGCCGTGACCGGCGATCCGAAGGTCTATACCGCCACCTTCACGCCGACGCCCGGCACCGCTTCCGGCAATGCCAGCATCACTGTCGTCTCGGCAGCCTATACCGACGCGGCCGGCAACAGCGGCGGCGCCGGCGCTACCCCCGCCATCAGTATTGACACCCTGGCCCCGACCATCACGCTGAACGCCATTACCGGCGATAACCTCATCAATGTCAGCGAGTACACCAACGCCGTCGTCATCAACGGCACCACTTCGGGCGTCGAGGATGGCCAGATCGTAACCGTGCATCTGAATAGCCAGACCTATACCGCGTTCGTGAGCAGTGGCGCCTGGAGCGTGTCGGTTCCCGCTGTCGATGTGGGTGGTTTGGCCGATCACGCCACCTATCCGGTGACCGCCGATGTGTCCGACTCTGCCGGCAATCCCGCGACCCAGTCCAGCCAGAACGTCCTGATCGCTTCCTCCGGTCCGGTCATCGGCATTGCTGCGATCGCCGGCGACGACTTCATCAATGCGGCCGAGCACGGCAGTGCGGTGGTCATCAGCGGCACGGTTTCCGGTGCTGATGGGCAGACCCTCACGGTGCATCTGAATGGTCAGCCTTACACCAGCACGGTGACCAACGGCAGCTGGAGCGTGTCGGTTGACGGCGCCACCATCGGCGCCCTGGCCGAAGGCGGCTACTCCGTCACCGCCGATGTCTCCGACAGCACCGGCAATCCTGGCCAGCAGGCCACCCGCACGCTCACGGTGGATACCCTCATTGCCACCCCTACCGTGGCGCTGGCCAACGACAACGGCACCAGCAACAGCGACGGTCTGACCAACGATGCCAGCCTGAGCCTGAGTGCGGTAGCCGGCGATGTGGGCCGCACCTACGCAGTGGATGGCGCGGCAGCTTCCGCAACCTACACAATGCCGACGGCCGACGGCAGCCACACGGTGGTGGTCACCGACACCGACACGGCAGGCAACACGGCCAATGCCAGCGTCACCTTTACCCTGGACATGACGCTTGCCACGCCGACCGTGGCACTGACCAACGACACCGGCGCCAGCCCCAGCGACCGCATCACCAGCGATGCCGGCAGCTTGAGCACTTCCAACACGGCAGTCGATGTCACCCGGACGTTCACGCTGGATGGCGGAGTGGCCGCGGTCAACTACACCGCACCGATTGCAGACGGCAGCCACACGGTTGTGGTCACCGACAGCGACACGGCGGGCAACACGGCCACTGCCAGCCTCACCTTCACGCGCGACACTACAGCGCCGACCTTGACGGTAAGCAGCGTCGATATCAGCGCCGACACGGGTTCGAACGCGACCGACTTCTATACCAGCAGCGCAGCGCAGACTATCTCCGGCACGCTCAGCAACCCGCTCTCGTCCGGAGATACGTTGTATGGCTCGGTTAATAACGGCGCAAGCTGGACCGACATCACCGCCAAGGTGAGCGGTACCGCCATCGCCTGGGACGGCGCCACGCTCACGGCGGGCAGCGACACGATTGGATTCAAGGTCACGGATAGCGCGGGCAATACCGGCGCGACCACCGGCGCGCAGGCCTATACCGTCGACACCAGCGCGCCCAGCTTCAGCAGCGGCGTCAGCGCCATCTTCGCCGATCAGGGCACTGGCACGGTCTACACCGCGGCCGCCAGCGATGCGAGCGCGGTCAGCTACAGCCTCGCTGGTACCGATGCTGCTGTGTTCAATATCGACGCCAACAGCGGAGCAGTCACTTTCAAGACGGTTCCCAGCACGGCCGCACCGACCGACGTCGGCGCCGACAACGTCTACAACTTCAATGCTGTCGCCACCGATCAGGCCGGCAACAGCACAAGCCAGGCGGTTGCCGTCACGGTCGTTAATGCGCCGTCGTTGACAAGCACGCTCGACAACGTGACGAACTTTGAAGTTACCAGCAACATCGTCTTGACCGCCTCGGAGAACGTGACCGCAGTAGCCAACAAGTACATCCACATCATTAACGATGGCGGTACCGGTTTTCATGACGAGAGCACCGTCAACACCCTGGACATCCTGGTCACCGATGCCGACAAGGTCTCCATCGTCAACAACATCATTACCATCAACCCGCAGTTCGATCTGGATTTCAATAACGACTACCACATCATGGTGGATGCCGGCGCTTTCCTCGGTGTCGCAAGTGGTCTGGCTAGCGTTGCAACGGCCGATGCCCTGGCGATCAATTTCGGCACGGTGAATCCCTCGGCTTCAGCCACGGCCGTCGCTTCGCAAGCCATGAACAGCGGTACGGATGCCATGGTCGCCGGGCATGACTGGTGGGATGCGGAAGGTAACGGCGCTCCTGGCGGCGCAATTGTCGCGAGAGATTTCGGCGAGGGGAACAAAGCGATCGCAGCGAACGACCTGTTATCGATACCCGGCATGCACACCAACGACTTCTACATCGCCGTCAACAACTTTGGCGTGGGGGATCTGATCTACGTCGACAATCATGGTGACAACTCGCTTGAGGGCCAGGCCGATTTCAACGCAGGCGAGGTGCTAGATGTTTTTGGGGTAGCCCCAACCCAGATCATTACTTTTCCCAGCACCACTGCCACAGGTCAGAACGGAGGGCAGTTCGATGTCACTTTGGAGGGGTCGACGAGTTCCTTTGTCGACACAATCGCCCTTCAGATGCTGCTGCAAATCAGCTACGAACCGATTCTTTACGGCTGATCAGATACTTTCCCGGCAACTTGATCGATACGACTTCAACAAACCGCTTGCATTAGAAGGTAGAAAATGGCTACGACATCACGCTATACGTTGCTTGGCATTGGTGCCAACTTCATGGATTT
>JASJPG010000129.1:0-21888 GCA_031426815.1 Hydrogenophilaceae bacterium | reverse complement strand
CAAGGGGCGGCATTCTAACTTGGCTTGCCGCGACGCAGGAATCGAACTTTTCGAGGGCTAGTCGAAGCAGGTCGCCGGCTGGACGATGCCCTTGAATACCTCGAAGTAGGTCGGAAAAGTCTTCGCCACGCATTTCGGCTCGTTGATGCGGATCGGCACGCCGCCCAGACTGACCAAGGAGAAACACATCGCCATGCGGTGGTCGTCGTAGGTGTCGATGACGGCATTGGCAATCAGCTTGGCCGGCGGCGTGACGCGGATGTAGTCGGCGCCCTCCTCCACCGTCGCACCGACCTTGCGCAATTCCGTCGCCATCGCGGCGATGCGGTCGGTTTCCTTGACGCGCCACGACGCGATATTGCGCAGTGTGGTGTCGCCGTCGGCGAACAGCGCCAGCACGGCCAGGGTCATGGCGGCATCCGGGATGTGGTTGCAATCGAGGTCGATGGCGTGCAGTTTGCTGCCGCAACCGAGGCGGCTTTCGATCCAGTTGGGTCCGAAGCCGATCTCGGCGCCCATCCGCGCCAGCGCTTCGGCGAAGTGGACGTCGCCCTGGATGCTGTTGCGGCCGACCCCTTCCACCCGCACCGGGCCATGCCCAAGGGCACCGGCGGCGAGGAAGTAGGAAGCGGACGAGGCATCGCCCTCGACCTCGATCTCACCCGGGCTGCGGTAGATCGTGGCCGGCACGGTGAAACTTTGCCAGCCGTCCCGTTTCACCTCGACGCCAAAGCGCTGCATCAGGTTGAGCGTGATTTCGACGTAAGGCTTCGAGATCAGTTCGCCCTCGACCCGGATGGTGACTTCGCGCCCGAGCAACGGCGCCGACAGCAACAGGCCGGTGAGGTATTGGCTGGAAACATTGCCCTTCACGCTGGCGACGGACACCGGACCGGGTTGCGCCGGTGCGACTGCCAGCGGCGGAAAACCGTCCTGTCCCAGGTAAGTGATTTGCGCGCCGAGCTGGCGCAGGGCGACGACCAGATCGCCGATGGGGCGCTCATGCATGCGGGGGACGCCGCTCAACATGTAGTTTCCGCCCGCCAGCGCGGTGGCCGCGGTCAACGAACGGAACGCAGTGCCGGCGTTGCCGAGGAACAGCTCGGCTTGCTTGACCGGAAAGGCGCCGCCGATGCCGTGCACGCGATAGTCGTCGCCGCCATCGAGGCGTTGCCAAGCCACGCCCAGGCGACTGAGCGATTCGAGCATGACCTGGGTGTCGTCGGAATCGAGCAGGCCCTTGACCAGGGTCGTGCCTTCGGCCAGCGCGGCAAGCAGCAGCATGCGGTTGGAGATGCTTTTCGAGCCGGGCAGGCGCACTTTGCCGCGAGCGCCGGAAAGCGCGGGGAGATCGAGAAATTCCATGTGGGAGACCTGTTGCTTCAGTTGAATCAGTCGTTACGTCAATCGTTGTATTTGCCTTGCAGCCAGTTGCTGCGGGCCTGGCGGGCGCGCGAAAACACCGCTTCCAGTTCCGCGCCATTCTTGTCCGCGATCAGCGCGCGCACCGACTTGAGCTTTTCGCCCAACACATCCAGCTCGTTCAGCAGGGCGTCGCGGTTGGCCAGCGTGATATCGCGCCACATTTCAGGATGGCTGCCGGCAATGCGGGTGGCGTCGCGCAGACCGGCGCCGGCATAGCGGAAATAGATCTCGGCGAGCGGCCGGCTGGCCAGTTCGTCCATCAGCGCGAAAGACAGCAGATGCGGCAAGTGGCTGACCGCCGCGAACACCTGGTCGTGCAAATGCGCTTCCATGCGGGCGACGCGGGCGCCGCAAGCCAGCCAGAGCGATTCGACCAACTGCACATCGGCGGCGCGATTTTCCGGCAAGGGAGTCAGGATCAGCGGCTTGCCGACATACAGGCCCGGACGCGCGGCGGTCGCGCCATTCGTTTCGGCGCCGGCGATGGGATGGCCCGGCACGAACTGCGCGATGCGCTCGCCCAGCGTGGCCCGCGCGGCGGCAATGACGTCCTGCTTGGTGCTGCCGGCGTCGGTGACGACACAGTTCGGCGGCAAGGTCTTGACCAGTTCGGCGAACAAGGCCGGCATGGCGCCGACCGGCACGGCCAGCATGATCAGATCGGCGCTGGCGGCGGCGCTGGCGAGATCAGCGCCGATGGCGTCGACGATGCCCAGGTGCCGCGCGGTTTCCAGGTTGGCCCGACTGCGGCCGATGCCGGTGATCCGCTCGACCAGGCCATGCCGTTTCAGATCGAGCGCAAACGAGCCGCCGATCAGGCCGGCGCCGACGAGGACCAGATGTCTGATCATGCCGGCTCCTCGGTCGCGCTCAGAGTTTCACCCAAGACCGCCAGGAAACGGGCGTTCTGCTCCGGCAATCCGATGCTCACGCGCAGGTATTCCGGCATGCCGTAGTTGCCGACCGGGCGCACGATGACGCCGCGCCTGAGCAGTTGCTGGAAGACATCGGTGGCCGTGTGGCCGGCAACCGCGACCTTGACGCAGACGAAATTGCCGAACGACGGAATGTAGTCGAGGCCCAGCGCCCGCACGCCTTGCGTCAGTTGCGCCATGCCGGCGTCGTTGACCCGCTTCGACGCGACGATGAATTCGCTGTCGTTCAATGCCGCCGCCGCCGCCAGCAAGGCCAGCGAGTTGACGTTGAACGGTTGCCGCACGCGGTTGAGCATGCCCGCCACATCGGCCCGGGCCAGCGCATAGCCGACCCGCAAGCCGGCCAGGCCATAGGCTTTCGAGAAGGTCCGCGTCAGCACCAGATTGGGAAACTCCGCCAGCCAGGCCACCGTCGGCGCCTGCCGATCCGCATCGAGAAATTCGCCATAGGCCTCGTCGAGCACCACCACGACCGATTCCGGCACGGACTTGATGAAGGCATGCAACGCCGCCGTATCCAGCAAGGTGCCGGTGGGATTGTTCGGATTGGCGATGAACACGACGCGTGTATCGGCACGGATTGCCGCACGCATGGCGATCAGGTCATGGCCGAAATTCAGCGCCGGGGCTTCGATGCCGACCGCGCCGATAGCCTGCGTGGCCAATGGATAAACGGCAAAGGCGTGCTGCGAATACACGGCGGAAGTACCCGGCGCCAGGAACGCCCGCGCGACCAGTTCCAGCACATCGTTGGAGCCGTTGCCCAACACGATGCCGGCCAGATCGACACCGAGTTTGGCGGCGATGGCGGATTTCAGTTCGAACCCGTTGCCGTCCGGATACAGGGCCAGTTCATCGAGCGCGCCGGTTATTGCGGCGCGCGCCTGCGGACTGACGCCAAGCGGGTTTTCGTTGGAAGCGAGTTTGACGATGGCGGCTTCGTCGAGCCCCATCTCGCGCGCCAGTTCCGAAATCGGCTTGCCGGGTTGATAGGGCGCGATGGCGCGAACATAGGCTGGAGCTAAATCACAAGGGTGCATGGGAACTTGCATCAAACGGCGACCGGGTAGGCGCCCAGAATTTTCAAGAAGGAGCAGTGTTCTTCGACCGCCTGCAGCGCGGCCTGGATATTGCGGTCGCCACAGTGGCCGTCGATATCGACATAAAAAATATATTCCCAGGCGCCACTACGCGCCGGACGGGATTCCAGTTTCGACAAACCGATGTCGTGACCGGCCAGCGGCGCCAGAAGTTCCAGCAAGGCACCGGGGCGATTGCGCGCGGAGAGCACGAGCGAGGTCTTGTCGCGCCCGGACGGGGCCGTTTCCTCCCGCCCCAACACCAGGAAACGTGTGGTGTTGTTGGGTTCGTCCTCGATGTCGCGGGCGATGATATTCAGGCCGAACCGTTCGGCCGCGAGTTCGCCGGCGATGGCGGCGGCAGCCGGGTTTTCCGAGGCCAGGCGCGCGGCTTCGCCGTTGCTGGTCGCCTGAATGGTCTGTATGCCGCGCAGATTCTGGCTGAGCCATTCGTGACACTGACCGAGCGACTGGGCATGCGAATAGATCACTTCGATGCCATCCATGCCTTCACCCCGCCGCATCAGATACTGGCGTACACGCAGCATCACTTCGCCGCAGATTTTCAACGGACTGGTCAGCAGCAGATCGAGCGTGCGATTGACCGCGCCTTCGGTGGAGTTTTCCACCGGCGCGATACCGTAGTTGGCCTCGCCGCGTTCGACCGCGCGGAACACATCGTCGATGCTGGCGCAGGCCAAACCTTGCGTGGCATGGCCGAAATGCTTGATCGCAGCGGCTTCCGAGAAGGTGCCTTGCGGCCCCAGATAGGCGATGTTGAGTGGCTGCTCCAGAGCGCGGCAAGCCGACATGATTTCCTTGTACAGCACGGAAATTGATTCGGCCGGCAGCGGGCCGGGGTTGTCCACCTGCATGCGCCGCACCACCTGAGCTTCGCGCTCGGGCTTGTAGACGATGCCGTTCTTGAGATGGCCGATGGTCTGGGCCAGACGTGCGCGCTCGTTGAGCAGGCACAGCATCTGATCGTCGACGGCGTCGATCTGGTTGCGCAGGGAAAGGAGTTCGTCGCTCATAAAAGTCGGAAAGTCATTCGGAAGGAAGGTAACGCACGCGCAACACGCCCTCGATAGCGGCGAGGTGAGCAATGACGGCGGCAGGCACGACGGCATCGACATCGACCAGGGTGAAGGCCATCTCGCCCCGGGATTTGTTCACCATGTTGTGAATGTTGAGGCCGGCCGCGGCCAGCATGGTGGAAATCTGGCCCAGCATGTTCGGTACATTGGCGTTGGCGATGGCAAGACGATAGGCGGATTCACGCGCCAGAGCGATATTGGGGAAGTTGACGGCATTCTGAATGTTGCCGTTTTCCAAGTAATCGACCAACTGGTCCGCCACCATGATGGCGCAGTTTTCTTCGGCTTCCTCGGTCGAGGCGCCGAGATGCGGCAAAGCGACGAAATGCGGATGTTGCTTCAGCAGATTGCTCGGAAAATCGCAGATGTAGGCATGCAGTTTGTTGTCGTTGAGACCATCCAGTACGGCCTCTTCGTTGACGATGCCGTCGCGCGCGAAATTCAGCAGCACGCAGCCCTTGCGCATCAGTTTGACGCGCTCCGCATTGATCAGATCCTGCGTCGCCGGCAGCAGCGGCGTATGCAGGCTGATGAAATCGGAATGCTTGATCAGGTCCTCCACCGAAGCGGCTTTCTTCACTTGCGCCGGCAAGCGCCAGGCGGCGTCGACGGTGATTTCCGGGTCGTAGCCGATGACGTTCATGCCCAGACGTATCGCCGTATCCGCCACCATCGAACCGATTGCACCCAGACCGACCACGCCCAGCGTGCGGCCGGGCAACTCATGACCGACGAAGGCCTTCTTGCCGGCTTCCACCTGCTTGCGCAGCGCTTCGTCGTCACCCGTCAATCCGTGCACGAAGCAGATTGCCTGGCCCAGATTGCGCGCGCCCAGCAACATGCCGGCGATGACCAGTTCCTTGACCGCGTTGGCATTGGCGCCGGGCGCAGTAAACACCGGCACGCCACGCTCGCTCATCGCCTTGACCGGAATGTTGTTGGTGCCGGCGCCGGCACGGCCAATGGCCATGACGCTGGTGGCAATCGGCAGCGCATGCATGTCCTGCGAACGCACCAGAATCGCATCGGGCTCGACAATGTCGTTGCCCACCACATAGCACTCCGGCAGGCGCGCAAGACCGCGTCTGGAGATGGCGTTCAGCGTGAGGATCTTCTGGACTTTGGCCATGCGTCGCCTTTCTGTCGTGGGGGAAAAAGACCGGCCGGCACAGTGACCCGCGCCGGCCGCCGTATGCTGGACTACGCGATTCAAGCCCGCGTTTTTTCGAATTCCTTCATGTAATCGACCAGCGCCTGCACGCCTTCGACCGGCATCGCGTTGTAGATGGAAGCGCGCATGCCGCCGACGGAACGGTGCCCCTTCAATTGCACCAGATTGCGCGCCTTGGCACCCTTGAGGAAAGCTTCATCCAGCGCGGCGTCCTGCAGCGTGAACGGGATGTTCATCAGCGAGCGGTTTTCGCGCGCAACCGGCGAATGGTAGAAATCGGTGGCATCGAGATAGTCGTACAACAACCCGGCTTTCAGCCGATTGGTTTTCTCCATCTCGACCAGGCCGCCCCGCGCCTTCAACAGCTTGAACACCAGGCCGGCGATGTAGATGCCGTAGGTCGGCGGCGTGTTGTACATGGAGTCGTTTTCGCTGTGCGTCTTGTAGTCGAACATGGTCGGCGTGCCGGGCACGACCTGACCGATCAGGTCTTCGCGCACGATCACCAGGGTGACGCCGGCCGGGCCGATGTTCTTCTGCGCGCCGGCATAGATCAGGCCGAACTTGGACACGTCGATCGGACGCGACAGGATGGTGGAGGACATGTCGGCCACCAGCGGCACGTCGCCGGTTTCCGGAGTCCAGAAAATTTCGACGCCGCCGATGGTTTCATTCGGCGTGTAGTGCACGTAGGCCGCGTTCGGGTCGAGTTGCCAGGTGTCCTGCGTCGGCGCGTAGGTGAAATTCTTGTCGGCGGAACTCGCCACCACATTGACCGCGCCGTATTTCTTGGCTTCGCTGATGGCTTTCTTCGACCACTCGCCGGTATTCAGATAGTCGGCCGAAACTTTGCCGCCTTTTTCACGAAAGAGATTCATCGGCACCATCGCGAACTGGGCGGATGCGCCGCCCTGCAGGAACAGCACCTTGTAGTTGGCGGGAATGCCCATCAACTCGCGCAGGTCGGACTCGGCCTGAGCCTGGATGCCCATGTATTCCTTGCCGCGGTGCGACATTTCCATGACCGACATGCCGCAGCCCTGCCAGTTGACGAGTTCGTCGCGCGCCTGTTCGAGGACTTCGCGGGGTAAGACGGCGGGGCCGGCGCTGAAGTTGTAAAGACGTTCCATGGTGTTCAGTGTCCTTCCTTGGGATCAGTGGGATTTTTCCGGTTCGGCGGCATCTTCTTCAGCGGCCTTCGGCGGCGCTCTGCGCGCATGGCGGACGGGCTTTTTGGCTTCCGGCGCATCCAGGCCCTGCATCAGATCAAGTTTGGCTATTTTCGCGCCATTCGTCTCGCCGTTCACATTGACGATGTTGAGTTTGCCCATGCCTTGCCGCATTTCGTTCTTGAAGTCGTACACCGCGCCGATCACGGTGAGATGTCCGCTGACGACTTCTTGCTCGAACTTGCCCATGGCCAGACGCACCTGATTGTTGACGTTGAGCTTGACGCTGTTCAAGCTGGCATCGCCCTTCGGAATCTGGATGCTATCCAGCTCGCGCTGGATCGGCGCCGATTCCTTGCCGTAGTCGCCGGAAGCCGCCTTGATCGCGCCGCAGGCGACGTGGCCGACGATCAGCAGCAGCGGCGTGTGCAAATGATGCACGCCGTATTCGACCGAGCCTTCGGAAGTCGCAATCTGGTTGCCGATATTGCGCACCATGAACAGGTCGCCGTCCGGCGTGGCATCGAGCGCGTGGGTATGCACGCGCGAATCGGAGCAAGTAACGACGGTAGCGCGCGGATGCTGGCTCTCGGCGAAATGCCCGAAATGCGCCGGACCATTCTTACGCATGAAGTTGCGGTTGCTCTGGGTGATTTCGCGCAGGATGTCTTTCGCGCCGCTGCTGGCCTGCTGCTTGTCGTTCAGGCTGGCGGCGTATTCGCGAATGGCTTCCTTGACGATGACGCGGATGCGCTCCTTCTCCACCTCGCTCATCGCCGGCACATCGGCCGCGCGCGCGGCCACGGAAAACAGCAAAGCGAACAAAATCAAGCCAACGGAACGTTTCATCTATCACCCCTTATGGAAAAAGTTTAACCCGGCGTTGCCCGATATCGGTCAAGCAAGCGGAAACTTCAGCTGGTGTCGCTGTGCGGGGCGCACCTCACACCTTGCCCGAACGCCAGATCGACATGACGATCCAGACGCTGTTGAAAAACGCGACGATAAACCCGAGCAAGCCGAAAAACGGCAAGCCGAACAATTCCGGCCCGCCTTCCACGGTCATGATAATGCTGGAGCCGACCACCAGCGAAGCGGTCAGCACCCCCATGGTCAGTCGATTGGCGGCACTGTTGAGCTGCTGGCCGAAATGATCGAGACGCTTGAGATCGAGGTCGATGCGCAAGCGCCCGCTACGCGCACGGCGGAACAGGCGTGCCACATCGCGCGGCAGACCAAACAGGATTTCGGCCATCTCGCCCATGCCATGGCGGGCGCGTTTGAGCAACGCATCCGGCGAATAGCGCGCTTCCATGACGCGCCGCACGAACGGCGTCAGATGATCGACCATGTGGAAATCCGGGTCGAGCTGATGGCCAAGGCCTTCCAGCGTGATCAAGGCCTTGAACAGCAAGGTCAGATCGGGCGGCATGGCCAGCTGGTTGTCGCGCATCAAGGCGGTGACATCGCTCAGCAATGCGCCGAGCCGGATGTCTTTCAGGCTCAGGTTGTCATAGCCGAAGATCAGTTCGGAGATGTCGTAGGCCAGCCGCTCCTCGTCGATTTCGACATCGCCGGCCCATGCGGTCAACACGTTGAGCATGCCGGTTTCGTTTTTCTGGATCAGCGCCTGCAAAAAATCGATGAGTTGCTCGCGGCGGCCGTCGGTGACGCGGCCGACCATGCCGAAGTCGAGCAAACCGATCCGGTTGCCGGGCATGTAGATCACATTGCCAGGATGCGGATCGGCGTGAAAATAACCATCCAGCAGAATCATCTTGAGCACCGCATTGGCGCCACGCGTGGCCAGCAGTCGCAGGTCGTAACCTTCGGCGGCGGCACGCGCGACTTGCGAACCCGGGATGCCGACCAGCTCTTCCTGCACGTTGACCGATTCGGCGCAGTATTCCCAATACACCCTGGGAATGTGCACGGTGTCGTCGTCCGCGAAATGCTGCGCAAAGGTGTCCAGGTTGCGTGCTTCCTTGACCAGATCAAGTTCGCGCAGCAACGAACGCTGCAACTGGCCGACGATCTGAACCACGCGGTAACGCCGCATATCCGGCATTTCCAGTTCCATCAGCCGGGCCAGGTGCGTGAGGATGCGCAGATCGGCGTCGATCTTGGCCTGGATATCGGGACGTCTGATCTTGACAACCACCGCGACGCCATCGAGCAAACGCGCACGGTGAACCTGTGCGATCGAGGCGGCGGCAAACGGCTCGCGCTCGAAATACGCAAACACGCTGTCGATGGAACCGCCCCAGATCAGCTCAAGATCGGGCTGCAATTGCTCGAATGGCACCGGTGGCACATGGCTGTGCAATTTCTCGAACTCGGCGATCCAGGACTGCGGAAACACATCGACGCGGGTCGCGAGAATCTGGCCCAGCTTGACGAAACTCGGTCCGAGTTCGGTCAACGCCAATCGGATGCGCACCGGCAGATCGAGCTGGGTGATCTCGTTGGTGGTTTTCCAATGCAGCAATCGCCCGGCGCGTTCAAGCAGATGCGAAAGGCCGAGCATGCGCACCACGTCGCCCCAACCATAGCGAATCAGGACCGAGGTAATGTCATGCAGGCGCGGCAAGTCGCGCACCATTGAAAGGGTTTCACGCAGCATGGGGGACGCTTATTGGTTGGTTTTGGCGTGGTTCGCGCGGGCTTCGAGCGCATCGGCAAGACCGCGCAATATGCCAGAAGCGACTTCGTTCAGGCGCGTCCGGGTTATTTTTACCGCCGTTACGGCATCCGCGCCGGAGCCCGCTGCAGCCGCGGCTAACCGACTGTTCAAGCGTTCCACCACAGTGCGCACCTGGCCGCCCGTATCGGTGCCGGTGCGGGCGAGGTGTGCGGCCAGATCGGTGAATTCGCTCTTCAACCAGCCCTTCGCATCGTCCGCCGCATTTTTCAGCGTCAACAGCAGGTCATCCTCCAGATCCTGCAACGACGACACCGCTTCCTGAACATCGCCTTCGGCGAATTCGCGGCCTTGTCCCCACGCTTCTTCCAGCGCCATCTGCACGGCATAGACCGAACGCGCAACGGCCTCGTCGACGCCGCTTACCGCCTCGCGCAACGCATTGCCCGTCTGCACGCCACGTCGCGCCAGACCACCGTCGATGCCGGCAAGCGCCGAGCGCAGCACGCTTTTGACGGCAGCCGGATCGGCCCGCCGTTCCACCAGCGCTTGCATGACCAGGACGCGAACCCGCTCGCGCAAGCCTTCATCTTCGGAAGCCGCAGTCTGAACATCGGAAATAACTTTTTCATTTAATTCAATGGACATAGCGATTCTCCTTAATGCTGATTATTAACAGTGCAGCTTCCATAGTAGACAAAGCTATCGACTAAATCGCCTCTTGATGGCCTAATCGCGCCAATTCGGTGTCAAATTTTTCGACAAATATTGCCCATGCGAACTCTGCCGCTCGTTGTAGTTCTGCTCGCCGCCCTGGCTATAGTCAGTCCCGCGCCTGCCGAGGAAACCGCCCCGCAGACGCTTGCCGATGGCGTCAAAGCGAAAGCGCAGCCCCTGCTGAAAGCCTTGAGTCTGATCGGCACACCATACAAATTCGGCAGCAGCAATCCCGACAAGGGCCTTGATTGCAGCGGCCTGGTCAAGCATGTTTACAAAGAATCCGCCGACATCAGCCTGCCGCGCAGCGCAGCGGAAATGAGCAAGCAAGGCGAACAAGTCGCCAAAACAGAACTGAAACCCGGCGATCTGGTGTTCTTCAACACGCGTAAAAAACCCAATTCGCATGTCGGCATCTATGCCGGCGACGGCGCTTTCATCCATGCCAGCAGCAGCAGCACGAAGGAAGTCACCGTCTCGAATATCGCCGAAAAATACTGGGCGAAACGTTTCAACGGCGCACGTCGTGTGTTGCCGGCCGATTAAGGCATTCCTGCTGGCCGCGCTGTTGCCAGGCCTGGCCTGCGCGGCGTTGAGCGAAGAAGAAATGTTTTTCAAAGGGGTTGCGGACGTCAACAACGGCGACTTGCGTTTTTTATCCGAAGCGCCACCGACCCCGGTGCATCACCATCAAAACCAGATCTCCTTGAGTGCCGACAGCCTCGCCACCGGCTGGGCCAAGCTGGCGCAGTGCCATCACCACCTCGATCCGGTGCCGGATATGCAGATCGTCTACAGCCAGTATCGCATCCGCAACCTGGCCATCGTCAGCAGCGAAAACATCGGCCGTGCCTGGGTGCACGAAAACAGCGTGCAGATTGATCAGGTCGCCCGCAATGCCAGCATTTGCATCACCGCCGAAACACGCGCGCTGCAGATCGATGGCGGCAACCACTTCAGCCTGACCAACGGCCCCTACATGCGCCGCTTCCTGGACGGCTATTACCCAATGCGGGTCAGCATGCGCGTCTTGCTGGAGGCGCCCGGCCTGCGTTTCGATGGCATTACACCAGCTGCGCAAACCGGCTTCGGGTTCACGTCGACAGACCAGGAAGTCGCCTACGAAGCCCTCTTTGAAGGCGAATTACGCACAACCATCCGGTTTTCGCTGGCGCCAAATTAATCTCTTGCTGGACGTATTTTCCCCTGCGACATAGCCAAAGGTTGATAACCATTCTCATTAGTGCAAGAATCTGCGGCATTGAATCTTTAATCCTGCCTAGGAGAAAGCGTGATGAAGTCCCTGAAGTCTGCGTTGTTCGCTGCGCTGATCGTGCTGGCCGGACAAGCCGCACAAGCCGAAGAAGTCGTGGTGTATTCCGCCCGTAACGAGCAACTGATCAAGCCGTTGTTCGATGCGTACACGAAGGAAACCGGCGTTCAGGTCAAGTTCGTCACCGACAAGGAAGGCCCGCTGATGGCGCGCCTGAAAGCCGAAGGCCGCAATACCCCGGCCGACGTATTCATGACCGTCGATGCCGGCAACCTCTGGCAAGCCGCGCAGGAAGATTTGCTCAAGCCGGTCGATTCGAAAGTACTTGCCGCCAACATCCCGACACACCTGCGCGATCCCGGCAAAGAGTGGTTCGGCCTGTCGGTGCGCGCCCGCACCGTGGTTTACAACCGCAACAAGGTCAAGGCCGGAGAACTCTCCACTTACGAAGACCTGGCCGGCCCGAAGTGGAAAAACCGTCTGTGTCTGCGCACGTCAAAGAAGGTCTACAACCAGTCTCTGGTCGGCATGATGATGTACGAACACGGCGAAGATAAAACCGAGCAGATCGTGCGCGGCTGGGTGGCCAACCTGGCGACCGATCCGTTCCCCGACGACACCAAGGCGATGGAAGCCGTCGCCGCCGGCCTGTGCGATGCCACCGTGGTCAACACCTATTACTTCGGCCGCCTGATCGAGAAGAAACCCAACCTGCCGCTGGCCATTTTCTGGCCCAACCAGAATCTGAAGAACATCGCCGCCGGCGTGCACGTCAACATTTCGGGCGCCGGCGTCACGCGGTATGCCAAGCACGAAGCCGCCGCCGTCAAGTTGCTGGGATGGCTCTCGTCCGAGAAAGCGCAAAACCTGTACGCCGACGTCAACCTGGAGTACCCGGCCAATCCCAAGGTGAAGGCCGATACAACTGTCGCCGCCTGGGGCAATTTCAAGCCCAACCTGATCAACGTCGCCCAAGCCGGCGCCCTGCAGGCCAAGGCCGTCATGCTGATGGATCGGGCGGGATACAAGTGAGCGCGGCTAAAATGCGGACTACCGCCCTCCCGTAAATTAATCACCGCATGCTCGCCACCGAGAAAGCGCCTGTTGCGGGCGCTTTCTCCATTTCCTCCGACGCGTCCGGCCGCATCGGCCCTTGGGCCGCGGCTATCGGCCTCGCCTTGCTCACGCTGGTTCCGGTGGCCGTGGTGGCGTCCGCCATGCTCAACCCGGATCAAGTCATCTGGGACCATCTCTGGCATCACGTTCTGCCCGAACTGCTGCTCAACACGCTGTGGCTGGCGCTAGGCGTCGGGCTGGGTGTCAGCGTGCTGGGCACCGGCATGGCCTGGCTTACCGCCGCCTGCGAATTTCCCGGCCGCAAGTTCTTTGCCTGGGCGTTGCTGTTGCCGCTCGCCCTGCCCGCCTATGTCACCGCCTTCGTCTGGATCGGCCTGCTCGATTTCACCGGCGTCTTCCCAACCTGGCTGCGCGAAACCTGGGGCATCGCCTGGATTCCGCCGATCCGTTCGCGCGGCGGCGTCATTCTGGTCATGGTGCTGGCGCTCTACCCCTACGTCTATCTGACCGCCCGCAGCGCCTTTCAGGGACAAGGCCGGCGCTTGCTGGAAGCCGCACAGACGCTGGGCGTCAGCCGCCGCCGCGCGTTCTTCCGCATCGCCCTGCCGATGGCGCGTCCGGGCATCGTCGCCGGCGTCAGCCTCGCCTTGATGGAAACCCTGGCCGACTTCGGCACCGTCGCGGTGTTCAACTACAACACGTTCACCACCGCGATCTACAAAGCCTGGTTCTCGATGTTCTCGCTGCCCGCCGCCAGCCAGCTTGCCACCATCCTGGTCTGCTTCGTGCTGGCGCTGGTGACGCTGGAACAACTCTCGCGCAACAGCCGCAACTACGCCACCTCGGCGCGTGGCGGCGGCGACGCGCGGCGCATCCGGCTGAGCGGCGCCGATGCCGTGCTGGCGACGACCTGCGCCGGCCTGGTTTTCCTGCTCGCCTTCGCCATCCCGATGGCGCAATTGCTGGTGTGGGCCAACGCCAGCATGGCCACCGATCTGGACCTGCGTTACCTCGCATTCGCCGGGCACTCGCTGTTACTCGCCAGCTTCGGCGCGACGCTGGTGATCGGCCTGGCAATGACCCTCGCTTACGCGCAACGCCTGCAACCGAGCCCGGGCATGCAATTTACCGCGCGTCTGGCCACCATCGGTTACGCCCTGCCCGGCGCGGTGCTGGCGGTGGGGTTCTACATTCCGGTCGCCGGCCTCGACAACCTGATCATCGACGCCTGGCGCAACAGTACCGGCCAGGAAATCGGCCAGATTCTCGGCGGCACCCTGGCCGTGATGCTGCTGGCCTACTGCGCCCGCTTTCTCGCCGTCGGCTTCGGCCCGGTGGAAAGCGGCCTCGCCCGCATCACCCGCACCATGGACGAAGCCGCCCAAGCGCTCGGCACGACCGGCCTGAAACGGCTGTTACGCGTGCACCTGCCGATGCTGCGCGCACCGCTGCTGGCCGCCACGGCACTCGCCTTCGTCGACATCATGAAGGAACTGCCGATCACGCTGATGACCCGCCCGTTCGGCTGGGATACCCTGGCCACCCGCGTCTTCGAAATGACTTCCGAAGGCGAATGGGAGCGCGCCGCGCTGCCCGCCGTCGCGATTTGCGTGGTCGGACTCCTTCCCATCTTTTATCTGGTAAAGCACAGCGATGCTCGTTGTTGATCACGTGGCCCAGTCCTACGGCGCGAAGCCGGTCCTGTCGGATGTCTCCTTCATGCTCTCGCATGGCCAGATCGGTTGCCTGCTCGGCCCCTCCGGCTGCGGCAAGACCACCGCGCTGCGCCTGATCGCCGGCTTCGAAAAACTGACTGCCGGCGAGATCCGCATCGATGCCGAGATCGTCGCCGCGGTGGCCACCGCCTCCCGCAATCTGGCGCCGGAACTGCGCCGCGTCGGCCTGGTATTCCAGGATTACGCGCTGTTTCCGCATCTCACCGTCGAACAGAACATCGCCTTCGGCATCAAGGCGCTGCCGACCCCGGATCGGCGCGTACGCATCGCCGACATGCTCGATCTGGTCGGCCTCGCGCACGAGGCCGACGCCTATCCGCACCAGCTTTCCGGCGGCCAGCAACAACGCGTCGCCCTGGCCCGCGCGCTGGCGCCACGCCCGCGCCTGCTCTTGCTGGACGAACCGTTCTCCAACCTGGACGTGGAATTGCGCGAAAAGCTCTCGCTGGAAGTGCGCGACATCATCAAACAGGAAGCCATCACCGCCCTGCTGGTCACGCACGACCAGCACGAAGCGTTCGCCATGGCCGATGTGATCGGCGTCATGAACAAAGGCGTCATCCAGCAATGGGACACGCCCTACAACCTCTATCACCAGCCCGCCAACCGCTTCGTCGCCGACTTCATCGGCCAGGGTGTCCTGCTGCGAGGCAATGTACTCAACAGCCGCCAGGTTGAAATCGAACTCGGCGTGCTCGAAGGCAAGGTCGATGGCGAATGCAGCGAAGAAGGCGGCTGCGTCAAGTGCGAGAAGGGTTGCCAGGTCGATGTTCTGGTCCGTCCCGACGACATCATCCACGACGACAGCAGCCTGCTGATGGCCGAAGTCGAACGCAAAGCATTTCGCGGCGCCGACTTTCTCTACACGCTGAAACTGCCCGGCGGCAGCCGCGTGCTGGCGCAGGTCGATTCGCACCATAACCACGCCATCGGCGAAAGAATCGGCATCCGCCTCGGCATCGACCACGTCGTCGCGTTTCGGAAATGACGGCCCGCGCATGACGCCGCTGATCGCCGGGCTGCTCCAACCCGCAGCCTATGCGCACCCGGCCGCCGCGCCGCGGCTTATCGAAACCCACATCTCCTGGGTCATCCTGGCCGGCGAATTCGCCTACAAGATCAAGAAACCGCTCGAACTCGGCTTTCTCGACTTCTCCAGCTTGGACAAACGACAGCACTACTGTGCCGAAGAAATCCGTCTCAACCGCCGCCTCGCACCGGACATCTACCTGGCGGTCGTGCCTATCGGCGGCAGCTCGGAAAGTCCGCGCATGGAATGCAGCGGGCCAGTGCTGGAATGGGCGGTCAAGATGCGCGCCTTCCCGGCCGAGGCCACGCTCGACCGGGAACCGGAAATCAGCACCGAACAGATCGATGCGATCGCCGACCGCATCGCCGAATTCCACGCCGGCATCGCCATCGCCCCGGCCGACAGCGACTACGGCACGCCGGAAAAGGTGATCGAGCCGATCGCCATGAATTTCCTCCAGTTGCACAAGTTGTTGCCGTTGCCGGGTGACGCAGCCCTCGCATCTTTGCTCGACCGCCTGCAAAGCTGGAGCCAGGCTGAAGGCGTGCGCCTCGCCGGCCACTTCGCCGCCCGCAAAGCCGGCGGCTGCATCCGCGAATGCCACGGCGATCTGCACCTCGGCAACATCGCCTGGGTCGACTCGGGAATCCCACTTTCCTCACCCGCCTTCCCCCTTTGCAAAAGGGGGAGTAAGGGGGATTTGGCGACGCGCACATCGCCACCACCTGCAGAACCCCCCCCCAGCCCCCCTTTTTCAAAGGGGGGAGTACCACTCATCTTCGACGCGCTCGAATTCAACCCCGCCCTGAACCACATCGACGTCACCAGCGAAATTGCCTTCCTGGCCATGGACTTGCACCATCGCGGCCGCGACGACCTGGCCTGGCGGCTGCTCAACCGTTATCTGGAACAGACCGGCGACATCGCCGGCCTCGCCGCCCTGCCCTACTACCAGGTCTACCGCGCCATGGTGCGCGCCAAGGTCGCGGCGATTCAGGCCAGCCAGGCAAGTACAAATTTCAACGAGTGCCTGACCTATCTTGCCCTCGCCGACCGCCTTGCACACGCCCGCCGTCCCGCGCTGGTGTTGATGCACGGCGTTTCCGGCGCCGGCAAAACCTGGCTGTCGCAGCATCTGCTCGAACAACTCGGCGCCATCCGCCTGCGTTCCGATGTCACGCGCAAACGCCTGTTCGGCCTGCAACCCCTGCAAGACAGCAGCGCCATTCCCGGCGGCATCTACACGCCGGACGCCAGCGCACGCACTCTCGCCGCGTTGCTCGACGCCGCACGCAGCCTGCTCGCGGCCGGCTTCCTCACGCTCGTCGACGCCACCTTCATCCATCGCAGCTGGCGCGCGCCGTTCCAGGCACTGGCCGAAGAAATGGGCATCACCTGGCAAATCGTCAGCGTCGAAGCGCCCTCCGAAGTCCTGCAAGCCCGCATCGCCCAACGTCGGCAAAGCGGCAACGATGCGTCCGAGGCAGACCAGGAAGTGCTCGCCGCGCAACTCGCCAATCTGGAACCGTTCACCGCGCAAGAAGCGGCCCACGTCCTCCGCCTGGACAGCGGCTGGACGGCCGCAGAGGCCATCTCACAATTACGCGCGGCACTCCGTACAGAATCCAAGCCATGACCAAAACCTGTTCCCTGCACACCGTCCCCGCCGGCCGCTGCTGCATCATCGTGCGCATCGACGCCGATGCCGATCTGACCGCCCGCATGCGCGCGCTCGGCCTGCAGCCCGGCCGGCGCATTCAGGTCATGCGCCGCTCGCCGTTCAAAGGCCCGATCCAGCTGCGTTCCGGCCAGACCGACATCATCATCCGCCGGGCCGACGCCGCCAGCATTCACGTGCGCCCCTGCGAAACGCTGACCGCCGACCCCGCCATATCCAACGAATCCGAGTGCACCTGACATGAAACCCCCAACACTCCTCTGGGAGCGCCGGCGTCCCGCCGGCAAGCCGGCCGGAGGCCGGCGCTCCATGCAGGGCGCCAACCCGCAAGCGTCCTGTCGTCACACGTTTCATGCATCGCAGGTCGCGCGATGCGGGTGGAGCAACTGAAATGAGCAAACGCATCGCCCTGGTGGGCATGCCCAACACCGGCAAATCCACCCTGTTCAACCGCCTCACCGGCGCCGGCGCGCGCGTCGGCAACTGGCCCGGGCTGACCGTCGAACTGCTCTCGGCAAAACTGCTGCTCGGCGACAGCATGGTCGAACTGGTCGACCTGCCCGGCCTGCACAACCTGCACGGCTTTTCCGAAGACGAGCGCGTCGCGCGCCATTTCATCGAAACCCAGCCGCTCAACGGCCTGCTGGTCCTGCTCAACGCCACCCAACTCGAACGCCAACTCGCTCTGGTGCTGCAACTCAAAGCCCTCGGCCTGCCCATTTTGCTGGCGCTGAACATGGCCGACGAAGCCGCCAGCCGCGGCATCCGCATCCAGCTCGACATCCTGTCCGAAAAACTCGGCCTGCCCATCTGCCTGATCAGCGCCAAACACGGCCAGGGCATTGCCGAATTGCGCCAAGCGCTGACCGCCTGGCTGCGCCAACACCCCGAATCCGCCACCGCACAAGCACGCGTGCTGGCCGAAGACGACAACATCGAACAAATCCTCGACGCGCTGCTGGCGCAAACCGTGCATGTACCGCCAGTTCTGTCCACTTCGCATACCGACCGACTCGACCACTTCCTGCTGCATCCCTGGCTCGGATTGCCGCTGTTTTTCCTGATCATGCTGGCCGTCTTCCAGATCGTCTATGGCCTCGGCACGCCGCTGCAGGACGGACTCGGCTGGCTGCTCGACGAAACCAGGACGCGCTGGATCGCCCCGGCCATTGCCGGCCTGCCCGCCTGGGCGATCAGCTTCATCCTGGAAGGGCTCTACGACGGCATCGGCACCGTGATGACCTTCCTGCCGATCATCGTCGTGTTCTTCCTCGCCATGGCCGTGGTCGAAGACAGCGGCTACCTGGCACGCGCCGCCTTCCTGATGGACGCACTGATGTCGCGCATGGGCCTCGACGGCCGCGCCTTCGTCCTGCAATTGATGGGGTTCGGCTGCAACGTCCCGGCCATGATGGGCGCCCGCGTCATCCGCAGCCGCGCCCAACGCATCCTGACCATGATGACCATCCCGTTCTCGCTCTGCTCGGCGCGGCTGCAGGTCTTCCTGTTCTTCACCACCGCCGTGTTCTCGCCGCGCGCCGCGCCCTGGGTGCTGTTCAGTCTCTACGTCATCAGCTTCGCCATCACCTTCCTCACCGCCTGGCTCTGGCGCGGCCGCGCCCGCCACGGCGCCGACCCGCTGCTGATGGAACTGCCACCCTACCGCCTGCCGACCCTACCCGTCCTGGCCCGCCAATCGTTGCGCGAATCGAGCCACTTCCTGCGCCAAGCCGGCGGCTTCATCATTCTCGGCGTCGCCCTGGTCTGGTTCCTCACCCACTACCCGCTCGATGCCGTCCCCGCCAGCAGTACCACCCTGGCCGGCCAGCTCGCCGGCTGGATGGAACCGATCTTCAGCCCGCTCGGCATCGACCAACTCCTCTCCATCGCCCTGCTGTTCGGCTTCGTCGCCAAGGAAGTCGTCATCGGCGCGCTCGCCGTCATCTACGGCGCCGGCAACGAAGAACTCTCCGGCATCCTCGCCCAGCGCCTGGACTGGATCCAGGCCTACAGCTTCATGCTGTTCACCCTGATCTACACCCCCTGCCTCTCCGCCCTCGCCACGCTCCGCCGCGAAGCCGGCGGCAGCCGCTACATGTGGGCCTCGCTGGTCTGGTCGCTCGGCATCGCCTGGCTGATCAGCTTCGCCTTCTATCAGACCGCGCGGGCGCTGGCGCAATAAGCGGCGGAAACAGGAAGTGCCACAACGAGTGGCAGAAAGAGGGTTTCAATCCCTGCCCGACCGTGAAGCGGTGCCTGGAGCGCCGGCGTCCCGCCGGCCTTGTCGGCACTGTTTCAATCCGAGTCCGGCCGTGAGGCCGGGCGATGCAACCGATCAAAGGCAATAAGGCGATTTGGACGGGGTTTCAATCCGCGCCCGGCCGTGAGGCCGGGCGATGCTGGCGCGGTCCAATCATGATGCTGGGCGACCACATCGTTTCAATCCGCGCCCGGCCGTGAGGCCGGGCGATGCTTCCAGGCCCTGCTCGGTAGTGGCGCGCATCACCGAGTTTCAATCCGCGCCCGGCCGTGAGGCCGGGCGATGCGGCTTGCTGGCGATGTATTCGCGCATGGCCCGGATCGTTTCAATCCGCGCCCGGCCGTGAGGCCGGGCGATGCGAGGCCTTTGCCGGCACATTGGGACAGGCCGCATGGGGTTTCAATCCGCGCCCGGCCGTGAGGCCGGGCGATGCCCGGCAATGGCGGTGGTTTCTGCCGCTTTGATGCCGTTTCAATCCGCGCCCGGCCGTGAGGCCGGGCGATGCCGCAACGGCGACGCCTTGCAGTATGTCCGAGACCAGTTTCAATCCGCGCCCGGCCGTGAGGCCGGGCGATGCTTGATGACTTCGGGGAGGTTGTGCGCTGGGTATTGGTTTCAATCCGCGCCCGGCCGTGAGGCCGGGCGATGCTCCTGCGAGAGCAGCTTGATGTACTGCGTCGTGGTGTTTCAATCCGCGCCCGGCCGTGAGGCCGGGCGATGCATAGGCACATGAACCACCCGCGCCGCGCGGTCGGGTTTCAATCCGCGCCCGGCCGTGAGGCCGGGCGATGCACCGGCCGCAATTGTTTGCATAGTTGTGAACGATCGTTTCAATCCGCGCCCGGCCGTGAGGCCGGGCGATGCGCCCGTGCCGCCAAGGCAAAAGCCGATACGGTGCTGTTTCAATCCGCGCCCGGCCGTGAGGCCGGGCGATGCCTCTGGAAACGGTTGTAGGCGTTGCCGTATTCCTGTTTCAATCCGCGCCCGGCCGTGAGGCCGGGCGATGCCGGATTCGGTGGTAACCATTGATCTCGGTCATGCCGTTTCAATCCGCGCCCGGCCGTGAGGCCGGGCGATGCAAGGCGTCGGTTTCAAGGCCGGCGGCGTGCTGGCGTTTCAATCCGCGCCCGGCCGTGAGGCCGGGCGATGCCACTCGGCGGCGCGTAACGATACAGAATCTTGTAGTTTCAATCCGCGCCCGGCCGTGAGGCCGGGCGATGCCGCCGTCCAGGTTCGCGCCGTCCAGGTTCGCGCAGTTTCAATCCGCGCCCGGCCGTGAGGCCGGGCGATGCGATATTGCGTTGGGGACGTTGTTTGCCCGATCAAGAGTTTCAATCCGCGCCCGGCCGTGAGGCCGGGCGATGCGATGTGGTCATGCGCCGCCCCTAAGTTCTACGATGTTTCAATCCGCGCCCGGCCGTGAGGCCGGGCGATGCTGCAATAGATCGGCCATGCGGCGCGGTTGCATGTCGTTTCAATCCGCGCCCGGCCGTGAGGCCGGGCGATGCGTGGTCATGTTCAGCGCTGCCGTGCTGTACAAGGTGTTTCAATCCGCGCCCGGCCGTGAGGCCGGGCGATGCATACGCTCCAGCAGGCGGTCGAGCTGTATCGAACTGTTTCAATCCGCGCCCGGCCGTGAGGCCGGGCGATGCCGAGGAAGGCCAGCAACAGGCCGCCGCTGTAGGTGTTTCAATCCGCGCCCGGCCGTGGGGCCGGGCGATGCCCTTCTCGCGGGCCTGGCTGGCTGCGAGTGCATCGCGTTTCAATCCGCGCCCGGCCGTGAGGCCGGGCGATGCCGAGGCGATGGAAGGGCACCGCAAGGGCTTGATTGTTTCAATCCGCGCCCGGCCGTGAGGCCGGGCGATGCCGTTATCACCATGCGAACATGGAGCTATTGGCAGACGTTTCAATCCGCGCCCGGCCGTGAGGCCGGGCGATGCGGGATAGGCCAGTACGGCGTCGGGGCCGGGAATGGTTTCAATCCGCGCCCGGCCGTGAGGCCGGGCGATGCGGCCGGGAATGAACGGGCAGCCGCGGAAGTTGACGTTTCAATCCGCGCCCGGCCGTGAGGCCGGGCGATGCCTATGCGGCGACGGAAGTACCGAGCGCCGATGGCGTGTTTCAATCCGCGCCCGGCCGTGAGGCCGGGCGATGCACAATGACCTCCTTGCTGGTGCGCTGCATTGCTGTGTTTCAATCCGCGCCCGGCCGTGAGGCCGGGCGATGCATTGTGTGATGTGTGCGGTGGGAAGGCGTTTTATGTTTCAATCCGCGCCCGGCCGTGAGGCCGGGCGATGCGCGCGTATGGCTTCGTTCGCAACCCTGCGCGCACTGTTTCAATCCGCGCCCGGCCGTGAGGCCGGGCGATGCCTTGATTTCCGCGCCCGCCTTGCCGCATTCCGGGCAGTTTCAATCCGCGCCCGGCCGTGAGGCCGGGCGATGCGTAGGGCAGTTCCTTGACCTGGCCGGAAGGCTTGTAGTTTCAATCCGCGCCCGGCCGTGAGGCCGGGCGATGCATGTCACCGATGTCGGCAAGGTCGAAGTGCTGATTGTTTCAATCCGCGCCCGGCCGTGAGGCCGGGCGATGCTTGAAGAGGCGG
>JASJPG010000128.1:0-9891 GCA_031426815.1 Hydrogenophilaceae bacterium | reverse complement strand
CCAGCGCATGGCTGGATTCCAGCGCCGGGATGATGCCCTCGAAGCGGCACAGGTTGTGGAAGGCGGCGAGCGCTTCGTCGTCGTTGATGCTCACGTATTCGGCGCGGCCGATGTCCTTCAGCCAGCTGTGTTCTGGACCAACGCCGGGATAGTCGAGACCGGCGGAAACCGAGTGGGTTTCGATGATCTGGCCGTTGGCATCCTGCATCAGGTAGGAACGGAAGCCGTGCAGCACGCCCGGTGTTCCGGCCGACAGCGGCGCCGCATGCTGGCCGCTGGCGATGCCGTGACCGCCGGCTTCGACGCCGATCAGGCGGACGCCATCGACTGCGATATAGGGATGGAAAATGCCGATGGCGTTGGAGCCGCCGCCGACGCAGGCGATCACGGCATCAGGCTGGCGACCGAGTTGTTCGGCCATCTGCACTTTGCATTCGTTGCCGATGACGCACTGGAAGTCGCGCACCAGCATCGGGTAAGGGTGCGGGCCGGCGGCAGTGCCGAGGATGTAGAAGGTGGATTCGACGTTGGTGACCCAGTCGCGCATGGCTTCGTTGAGCGCGTCCTTCAGGGTCTTGGAACCGGATTCGACGCCGACCACGGTGGCGCCGAGCAGCTTCATGCGGAACACGTTGGGCGACTGCCGCTTGATGTCTTCGGCGCCCATGTACACCACGCATTCCATGCCGTAACGGGCGGCGACGGTGGCCGAGGCGACGCCATGCTGGCCGGCGCCGGTTTCCGCGATCACCCGTTTCTTGCCCATGCGCCGCGCCAGCAAGGCCTGGCCGATGGTGTTGTTGATCTTGTGCGCGCCGGTGTGGTTGAGGTCTTCGCGTTTCAGATAGATCTGCGCGCCGCCGAGGAGCTGCGACCAGCGCTTGGCGTGATAGATCGGGCTGGGGCGGCCGACGTAATGGCGTAGTTCGTGATGGAACTCGGCCAGGAAATCCGGATCCTGGCGCGCCGCTTCGTATTCGCGTTTGAGTTCGTCGAGCGCGGCCATCAGGGTTTCGGCAACGAAAACGCCGCCATAGGGACCGAAGTGGCCTTGCGCATCCGGTAATTCATACATCTGCATTTTTTACTTCCTTCATGAAGGCGGCGATCAGCGCCGCGTCCTTGATGCCCTTCGAACTCTCGACGCCGCTGGAGACGTCCACCGCCCAGGGTTTCACCGTTTCGATGGCGCGGCGGACATTGGCGGAAGTCAAACCGCCGGCAAGTATCGGCGGCTTCGGCAAATCGGCCGGAATCAGATTCCAGTCGAAGCGTTCGCCGGTACCGCCATGCGCCGCCTCGCTCCAGGCATCCAGCAACAAACCTTGGGCATCCGCATACAAGGCGGCGGATTGTAGCAAATCGGTTTCCGGCCGAACGCGCACTGCCTTCAGATAGGGCACGCCGAAACTGCGGCAGAACTCAGGCGATTCTTCGCCGTGAAATTGCAGGACATCGGGCCGCACACGCTGTAATACCGCCAAGACGTGTTCCGGTTGCGGATTGACGAACAACGCCACGCTGGTCACGAACGGCGGCAATGCGCGGACGATGCCGGCGGCCTGCTCCAGTTCGACATTGCGCGGACTCTTCGCAAAGAACACCAGACCGATGGCATCGGCCCCGGCATGGGCTGCTGCCAGGCCATCTTGTTGGCGGGTAATTCCACAGATCTTTACGCGAGTCATATCGAACGAATGTCAGGTTTTGCCGGAAAAAATCCGAGCGGTCCAAGATCGGGCCGCACGGGTACTGCGAAGCGCGCATCGTAGCGAACATCGGCCAAGTAGAGGCCATCCGCCGCAAAGGTTGCCGCCGCGCGGGTGCGGTCGCGGCTTTGCAAGACGTCGCCGATCCACTCAGGCGGCCGGCGATGCAAGCCCACCCAGACCAGGGCGCCGACCATGTTGCGCACCTGATGGTGCAGGAAGGCATTGGCGCGAAACTCGAATTGCACGCAGGCGCCCTGGCGCCAGACCTGGACGCCGCGCAAGTCGCGCACCGGCGTTCTGGCCTGGCACTCCGCCGCGCGGAACGCGGAGAAATCCTGTTCGCCGATAAACCAGCGCGCTGCCTCGTTCATCGCGTCCACATCCAGCTCGCCATGAATCCATCCAACCCGCCCTGCCAGCAGAGCCGGGCGTACCGGCTGATTGAGCAGGACGTAACGGTAGGTGCGTTCCAGCGCGCCATAGCGGGCGTGAAAATCAGGCGGCATGAACTTCGCCCAGAGCACGGAAACCCCCGCCGGCAAACGCGAATTGGTGCCGAACACCCAGGCATGCTCCGGCCGGTAATGCTGCATATCGAAATGTACGACCTGCGCCACCGCATGCACCCCGGCATCGGTACGTCCGGCCGTCACGGTTTGCACCGGTGCGGTGTGGACATGGGCCAGCGCGCGTTCGAGATGATTTTGCACAGCACACCCATTCGGCTGCGTCTGCCAACCGCAGAAATCGTGTCCGGCATATTCGATGCCCAACGCGATTCGCGTCGGCAACGGCGATGCGGTGCCAGGCGCGTCTGCGTTCATATCTCGCTTCAAATCCACACCAAGCTCCGTCATATGACAAGCAAACCGGCGCAAAGCAGTGCGGGAAGCACCACATCGACCAGGCGCAGCGGCTGCAACTGCAGTTGGATACGTTGCGGTACCGATGGCGCCAGATCCACCTCGAAATCCAGTTTCAGCAGGCTACGCAGATTGCCCCGGCCGCGCTCCATTGCCTCGATCGCGCGCAGCGTCAGTCCCAAACGCAAGGCGGCACGGCGCGGATCGACGCCGAGCCAGGCAAAAGCGCGCATCAGTTGATACAACCCCGCCAACAAGTCGTTGGCAGGCAATCGCAATACCAGCATATCCAGCCAAAGCAACAAAACGATCAGCCGCGCAGCCTGTTCCGCACCGTGCCGCAGCCCTTCCCAACTCGGCGTCATGTTGCCCAAAGCCAGCCAGACCGGCTCGCCGGGCACGCTGTAGGCGTAGCCGAACACCAGAACGAGCAAGAGCCAGCGCGTGCGCCAAAGCAGACGCAGCGGCGCGCGCCGACGCAGGATCAAGACAAGCACGGCAAGCAGAAACAGAATCGGCAGCATGAAAAAAGGCAGCCCTGGGATCGCCAGGGCTGCCAACAGGTAAATCAAGATCCGGCTGGTCGGGTGCAATGCAGGCAGCATCAATCCGGCGTGCCCCTGACAATAGCAACGTCTTTAGCCAGCATCAGCCATCAGTTTGTCGGCCTCGGCCTTCTGCTGGGTATCGCCTTCACCCAGAACTTCCTGAAGGATTTCGCGGGCGCCTTCACGATCGCCCATTTCCAGGTAAGCACGCGCCAGATCCAGCTTGGTATTCACCTCTTCGTGCAATTCCGGATCGAACGCCGCTTCGACTTCAGCCAGCGCGGCGGCTGCAAGCTCAGGTTCAGGTTGGAGTTCAGGTTCCGGCTCGAATTCCAGGTCTGCTGCTGCTGACAGTTCGGCGAACGGATCAAAGTCGGTGGCTTCGACGACAGGCCCCGCAACGATTTCTTCAGCTTCGGCCATGGCAGAGGTAGCTGCGGTCTCGGCAGCGGCGAAGTCAGCGACATCCAGATCAAGATCTATGCCGGAAAGATCAAGGACCGGCATGGCCTCGGTTGCCACTATCAACTCATCTTCCGGCACGCGCAGATCGGCCAACTCGTCCAGGTGGTCGACATCGATAGCCTGCTGCTCAGGCATTTCAGCGACGAATTCAAGCGCAAATTCATCTGGTGCCTCGGCGGCAGCCGGTGCTGTTTCCGGCACGGCAGGTGGCGCAGGCGTCAGGTCGATATCTTCGACCGGATTGAGATCCATACCAATGATCGCAGGCCCCGGTTGCGGAGCTTCGAATTCCGCTTCAGGTACCTGGAAGCGGGCTTCTTGTGCAGGTTCGGCAAAAGCGGTTGCGGCATCGAATTCCATCAAGTTTTCATCCGCCGGAGCCGACTCGGAGCGGGGCTGCGAAGCTTCCCAATCCGTCCCCAACGAAGAGGAGAACTCCAGGTCGTTACTGTCGGCTTTCGCCGCGTCGCCCCAATCGTCCATGCTGGCCAGGCGTTCCAGATCGCCCAAAGCTGCCGCTTCCGGCTTGGCTGCAACCGGTGCCGCAGCGGCAACGACCGCAGCTGCCGCTGGTGCTGCCATGGCGGTAGCTTGTGGCGCTGCCACACGATAGAGCGGATTCTGCGGATCGATGGAACGGCCCATTTCGGCGGCACGCTGCCAAACCGGGGTGTTCTGGCCGCCCAATCCGGCATACAGCTCGCTGGCCGTGGTCTCGAAGCCGGTGGTGTCCTTGCGGGAAGCGTAAAGCTCAAGCAACTTGAGCGCGATCTCATGCCGGCTCGGATCTTTGCCGAGCGCTTCGCGCAAGATTTCTTCGGCCTGCGCATCGCGGCCATAAGCCATGTAGACCTCGGCCTCGGCGATCGGATCGACTTCGTGACTGTCGATGGCACCCATACCGAGACGACTGAAATCGGTCAACAACATGCTGCCTTCGGTGGTGGCGCCGGAAGCGACGTTGCCGGCGGAGGCATTGAACACAGCGTTATTCTTGAACTCGCCGCCGGTCATGATGCTGTCTTCGAACTTGGTCAAACCCTGACGGCGCTTGCTGCCCACCATCATCATCCAGAGCAGCGCCGACAGCAGCACGGCAGCGACGATGCCGCCGATATAGATCGGGTTGCCGATGAAGGTGGAAATCCAGCTCGTGCTCGGCTCTGCAATGGGCAAAGGCGCGATGACCGGCGCGGGCTTGGGTTGTTCGACGGGGGCGGGCGCCGGAGCAGGTTGCGCTTCTGGCGCCGGTGCTTCGGCCACCGGCTCCGGGGGTGGCGCGACCGGTGCTGGAGCCGGCGCGGGCGGCGCTTTTGCCGCTTCCTGCGCTTTCATTTCCAGCAACTTCTGCATGTCCTTAACCGTGCGTTCGAGCTGACTGACACGATCCTGAGCTTCCTGGAGAGCGCGGCCCTTGGCGGCCAACTCCTCCTCCATCGCATTCATTCGTTCCTGCGCCTTGGCATCCGGCTTGCCCACACCGCCAGGTTCGCCCTTGGAAAGCTTGAGCACGTCCTTTGCCGCTGCCGGTGCAGGAGTCGGCTTGACCTCCTGCTTCGGCACGATCTTGCCGGCAGCTTTTTCTTCAATCCTGGGCTGTTCGGCTTCGCCCGCCATATCGGCCAACTTGCGACGATAGGTATGCCACTCCACGGCATGGCCCTGAACCGTCCGTCTGGCTTCGGCCGGCGAAGTGCTGCGATGCACCACATCCGAAGTCGGCACATTCAACACACGACCGCGGTTGAGGCGGTTCATGTTGTTGTTCTGGAAAGCATCCTTGTTGGCCTGATACAGGCCGACCATCATCTGCTCAAGCGTGACTTCGGCGGGCTTTACCTTGGCCGCGATACCGCGCAGGGTCTCACCGGATTTGACCGGACCGTAACGACTGGGCGCAGCAGGCGTCGCCGGTTTGGTCGTTTCGGCAACAGGTGCGGGGACGGGTTGGGCAGCCGGCTTGGCGGCGCCATTGCGCGGAACTTCCGGCAGCACGGCCGGCCGTACGGCCTCGACCGGCTTCGCCGATGCCGGCGGGTCGAGCAGAATGGTGTATTCACGAATCAGGCGACCGGAACTCCAGTTGAGTTCGATCAGCATGTCGAGGAAAGGATCGGGCACCGATGTCGTGGAGGTGATGCGGATGACCGGTTGGCCGTTGGTACGTTGCTCGACACTGAAGCGCAGACTGCCTAGCGCTTCCAGGCGGTCGATGCGAGCCTGTCGGAAAGCCTCAGGGCTGGCGAGTCGGGCGGTAATGTCGGCGAGATCGTCTTTGGTGACCGAAAGCAACTCGATCTCGGCCTTGAGCGGCTGCCCCAACGCAGACTGCACGGTAAGCCTACCCAATCCGGCCGCGTCGGCAGTCCCCCAAGCCAACAACAACGCCCACAATAAGCTACTGATTTTTCTAGTCTTGTTCATCGCTTCGCCTTGTATCCTCTGTCTTCAAGACCATTTTGGATAGTCGCCATTTCTAACTCCCTGTGTAACCCCTGATACCCGATTTTATGAAATATCTCATGGGGTTAGACGCGGTATCTGAAGGAAATCTTACGTTAGCATTGAAGTTGCCGGCTTATCAATCCAATTTTCCACGCTTGCCGCCATCTGCGCGGCTTCCAACGTAATCGGGTCGAATACCAGCCAGAGCCGACAGGCATCGCCGTCGAGCCGGATTCTGCCGACAAATACATCCTGACTGCCTTGCGCGTCGGTGGCTGGCGTCGGCATCGCCGCCGGCGTGTTGGCAAGCTCGGCGGTTTCCATCAGCGTAATGCCATCCTGATGTTGCAATGCATTGCGCAACTTCTCGATATCCAGAGTTTGCGTAGTACGCACATGCAGCGCCATGGCTGCGCCAAAGAACAACGGTCCGGTCACGGCGGTGTAGCCCACCGAGACGCCGTTGGCCAATCTGGCCGTGCTTAGCGACAACAGCTTTTCGTAATCCTCGCCCCCCTTGTCCTGCATTTTCGGAACGATATTGAAGGCGATCTGCAGCGGGAAGGCTTCCGGTTCCGGACTTTCCATATTGAACAAACCGCGCGTTTGCTGCAGCAGTTCATCCACGCCTTCCTTGCCGGCAAGAGCAACCGGCAGGGTCACGAACGCTTCCGCCGAAACCAACCCGGCCAAAGCGACGATGGGTTTCAGCACGCGGGCGGCGATCACGGCAGCAGCGGGGTCGACCGCATCCGCTTCCAGTATCGGCATGGTCGGCCGCTCCGCGCGAATCCGTTCGAGCAGGCGAGATGTCGCCACGCCCCGGCTGCACACGACCAACGCCTGCGCCTGGCTGTAGTCGAACTCCGCCGCGGTCTGATAAGGCCACGACATGCCTTTAAATTCGGCGCTGGCATCGGCCTCAGTCAAGGTCAGCGCGAACAACTGCCCAACCGGGACTTCGCGTTCTTCCAGGATGGTCAATACCGCTTCGCCCAAAGGCGAGTCCGCACCGAGAACCGCCAGGTCGAACTGAGATGCCATGAACTGGGATGCCAACGCGTTCAACCTTCCAGGACGATGCGCAACATGCGGCGCAACGGTTCGGCAGCACCCCACAGGAGCTGGTCGCCGACGGTGAAGGCGGTCAGGTATTCCGGCCCCATGTTGAGCTTGCGCATGCGTCCGACCGGAACCGTCAGCGTGCCGGTGACGGCCGCCGGGGTCAGTTCGCGCATGGTGATGTCGCGGTCGTTGGGCACCACTTTCACCCAGTCGTTATGCGCCGCGATGATGCTGTGGATATCGTCCAGCGGCACATCCTGGGTCATCTTGATGGTCAGCGCCTGGGAGTGGCAGCGCATCGCGCCGACGCGCACGCAGAGGCCGTCGATCGGAATCTGGCGATCCTGATTTTGCCCACCTCGGCCAAGAATCTTGTTGGCTTCGACCTGTGCCTTCCATTCCTCCTTGGATTGGCCGGAAGCCAGCGCCACGTCGATCCAGGGAATCAGGTTGCCGGCCAGCGGCACCGGCCAGGCATCAAGCGGATAACGGTCGGAACGAATGAAATCGGCAACCTTCCGGTCGATTTCCAGGATTGCGGAAGCGGGGTCGTCGAGCAGCGATTTGACTTCCGCATTGACCGCGCCCATCTGCTGGATCAGCTCGCGCATGTTGCGCGCGCCGGCGCCGGAAGCGGCTTGGTAGGTCATCGGCGAAATCCACTCGATCAGGCCGGCGTCGAACAGGCCGCCGATCGCCATCAGCATCAGCGACACCGTGCAGTTGCCGCCGACATAGGTCTTCACGCCATTGGCGAGGCCCTGCTTGATCACGTCCTTGTTGACCGGGTCGAGGATGATGATGGCTTCGTCCTGCATGCGCAGCGTCGAAGCGGCATCGATCCAGTAGCCGTTCCAGCCCGCCGCGCGCAGTTGCGGATACACCGCTTTGGTGTAATCGCCGCCCTGGGCGGTGATGATTACGTCCATCGCCTTCAACTCGTCGATGGACATGGCGTCCTTCAACGCAGGCACATCCTTGCCGATGTCGGGCCCCTTGCCGCCGACATTGGAGGTAGTAAAGAAAACCGGATCGATATGGTCGAAATCCCGTTCTTCCTTCATGCGGCCCATCAACACCGAGCCCACCATGCCGCGCCAACCGATCAGACCTACTCGTTTCATTTCAACTGCCTCACATTCAATTCGTTACAGCGCTGCCACGACGGCATCGCCCATCGCCGAACAAGACACTTTGTTCGTGCCTTCGGTCCAGATGTCGCCGGTGCGGAAGCCCTGCGCAATGACCTTCTTGACCGCGTTCTCGATGCGGTCGGCGGTCGCCAGATCGGCGAAGGTGTAGCGATACATCATCGCCACCGACAAAATCGTCGCCAACGGGTTGGCGATATCGCGGCCGGCGATGTCCGGTGCGGAACCGTGGATCGGCTCGTACATGCCCTTGTTGTTCTCGTCGAGCGAGGCCGACGGCAGCATGCCGATGGAGCCGGACAGCATGGAAGCCTGGTCGGACAGGATGTCGCCGAAGATGTTGCCGGTGACGATCACGTCGAACTGCTTCGGATTGCGCACCAGTTGCATCGCGGCGTTGTCGACATACAGCGTCGACAGCGCCACCTCGGGATACTCCTTCGCCACCTCCGCAACCACGTCGCGCCACAGTTCGGAACACTCCAGCACGTTGGCCTTTTCCACCGAGCACAGCTTCTTGCCGCGCTTCATCGCGATGCCGAAAGCGACATGTGCGACCCGGCGCACTTCCGATTCGGAATAGATCATGGTGTTGAAGCCGACCCGCTCCCCATTGCGGATTTCGATGCCGCGCGGCTGGCCGAAGTACACGTCGCCGGTGAGTTCGCGCACGATCATGATGTCGAGGCCGGCCACCACCTCGGGTTTCAGCGAAGACGCGCCGGCCAGTTCCGGATACAACAGGGCCGGACGCAGATTGGCGAACAGATTGAGTTCCTTGCGGATGCGCAGCAGACCGCGCTCCGGGCGCAGCGGGCGATCCAGCTTGTCGTACTGCGGACCGCCGACGGCGCCGAGCAGCACCGCGTCGGCCGCCTTGGACAGCTGCAGGGTCGATTCCGGCAGCGGGTCGCCCTCGGCGTCGTAACCGGCGCCGCCGATGTTGCCGTACTCCATCTCGATCTTGGCGCCATCGCGCTTGAGCACGTCGAGAACCTTGACCGCCTGCGCGACGATCTCCGTACCAATGCCGTCACCCGGCAAAACTGCGATCTTCATGTTTTCTCCTGGAGGAACAACCACGCCGCTTCCTGCTGGCGGCGCGCTTCATAAGCCTTGATTTCGTCCGTGTACTGCAAGGTCAGGCCGATGTCGTCGAGACCGTTCAACAGACGATGTTTGCGCTCGCCATCGACTTCGAAGGCGATCACTTCGCCGGTCGGGGTGGTCACGGTTTGAGCGGCGAGGTCGATACCGAGGCGATAGCCTGCCGTCGCTTCGGCTTGCTGGAACAGGCGGTCGACCACATCGGCACTCAACACAATGGGCAGGATGCCGTTCTTGAAGCAATTATTGAAAAAGATATCGGCGAAGGACGGCGCGATGATGGCGCGAAAACCGTAGTCCTCCAGCGCCCAGGGCGCATGTTCGCGGCTGGAACCGCAGCCGAAATTCTCGCGCGCCAGCAGCACCGAGGCCCCTTGGTAACGCGCCTGATTGAGCACGAAATCCGGGTTGAGCGGGCGATGCGTGCAATCCATGCCGGGCTCACCGCGATCGAGATAGCGCCACTCGTCGAACGCGTTGGGGCCGAAACCGGAACGCTTGATCGACTTGAGGAACTGCTTCGGAATGATCGCGT
>JASJPG010000127.1:0-13642 GCA_031426815.1 Hydrogenophilaceae bacterium | reverse complement strand
CCAACCCATTGAATTACAAAAACAATATGCGGGGAAACCTCAGGGACAGACCACGGTTTTCACTCGTGCCGTACAGGAAACTTCAAAGCGGGGCGGTGTCGCTATTGCGTCCGTCCTTTAGCTTTCGATGGGTGTCTTGGGCGCCGTGCCGATCCGCTGTGGTGACAAAAGGCACACGTCGTCGTAGTCTGCCCCTATGAAGCCATTTCGCTGGAGCCCGGAGAAGAACGAGACCATCAAGGCAGAGCGGGGTATCTCGTTCGAGAGCATCGTTGTCTCAATCGAGGCCGGTGGGTTGCTAGACATCCTGGCTCACCCGAACCAGGCGAAATACCCTAGGCAGCGTGTTCTCGTGGTCGTGTGTGACAACTACGCCTACTTGGTGCCGTTCGTCGAAGAGGGAGACTATTTCTTTCTCAAGACCGTAATCCCTAGCCGAAAGGCGACCCGGGACTATTTGAATCAAGGTGAAGCAGATGCCGAAAATTGACCCCTACGAACATGAAGTCCTTAGCGCCTTTGAGACAGGCAAATTAAAGTCCGTCGCTACCAAAGCCGAGCTTGCGGAGTTGAAAGCAGCAGCGCGCGCTACGGCTATTAAAGACCGGCGAGTCAACATCCGCTTGTCCTCTGGCGACCTCAGCGACATTCAAGTTAGGGCGCTTGAAGAAGGCATACCGTACCAAACGCTTATTGCCAGCGTCCTCCACAAGTACGTTACCGGCCGGCTGGCCGAGCCGCTTGCCACAAAGCAACCGCGTCGCCCTGCAACAAAACGCCGTACTTCGTCTGGAAGTTGATTGTTCGCACGGCAAGCCGAAATAATCCATGCCCGCAAAGCCAGCAGCAATAAAGGGTCAGCTTCGATTTGAAATTTGAACAACAGGACCATTCAAATCAAATATGCACACAAGTGCTTGATTGTGCGAATAAATGCTCACCTACAGTCCGGTTAATCGCGGTTATTACAGCGCGGGGTCGGCGATATTGCTGTTGGTTGCGGCTTATAGGATTTGGTGCTGAATTCGCGACGTTTCCGTCGCTGATCGGCGGCCTCAGAACGGCCACACCAGCGGCGCGATCAGTACGGTCAGGATGCCGGTCAGCAAGGTCAGCGGCACGCCCATGCGCAGATAATCGCCGAAGCTGTAGCCGCCGGGCCCCATGACCATCAGATTGGTCTGATAGCCGATCGGCGTGGCGAAGCTGGCCGAGGCGGCTTTCATGATCACGATGGCGAACGGGATGACGCTGGCATCCAGCCGCGCGGCTGCGGCCAGGGCGATGGGGAACATCAGCACCGCGGCGGCGTTGTTGGTAATCAGGTTGGTGAACAACGAGGTTGTCAGAAAAACCAGCGCCAGCGCCGCCCAAGGATTGTCTCCGGCGAGGTCGACCAGGCCGCCGGCGACAAAGCCTGCGGCGCCGGATTTTTCCAGTGCGATGCCAATGCCAAAGGACGCGGCGATTACCAGCAATACCTGCCAGTCCACAGCGCGTCGCGCGGCGCCGGCCGAGGTGCAGCGGCCGAGCAACATCAGTCCGGCGGCCAGCATCGCCGCCTGCAGCATGCTCAGCCAGCCGAATGCGGCCAGCGCAACCATGCCGGCCATGATCGCAACCGCGATGCCGGCGCGTTCGTGGCGCGGCGGCGTCGAGTTGTCGAGCCGGCTGACCAGCAGAAAGTCGCGTGTGTTGCGATAGCGCTCAAGAAAACTCGGGTGCGTTTCCATCAGCAGCGTGTCGCCGGGACGCGGCACGATGTCGCCGATCTTGCGCTGGATGCGTTCGCCGTTGCGCGCCACGGCAATGATCGCGGCCTGGTACAGGGTGCGGAAGCGCCCTTCGCGGATACTTTTGCCGAGCAGCGGAAAGCTTTCCGATACCACCGCTTCGACCAGGCAACGCTGGTGGCGCGGTGATTGCAGCTTGAATACTTGATCGGTGGCAGGTTTCAGGCCGCGTACCTTCTGCAGGTCGAGCACTGAATCGACCACGCCGGCGAACAGCAGCCGGTCGCCGCCGCGCAAGGTTTGATGCGGCGATACGGCCGGCATCATCTGGCCATCCCGGTCCAGTTCCACCAGATACATGCCGGGCAACTGGCGCAGGCCGGCTTCTTCGATGGTTTTGCCTTCCAGCGGGCTGTGCGCCTCGACCAGCATTTCCACGGTGTACTCGCGCGCATCCTGCATCTGGCTGAGCAAAGAACTGCGCTCCGGCAACAACTTCCTGCCGAACAGCATGGTCACTCCGATGGTCAGCAGCAAGGTCGGCAATCCGACCCAGGCGATCTCGAACAGACCCAGGCCAGGCTGGTCGGCCTGCTTGGTCAGCAGGCCGTTGACCACCAGATTGGTGCTGGTGCCGATCAGCGTGCAGGTGCCGCCGGCGATGGCGGCATAACTCAGCGGCAACATCAGCTTCGAGGCCGCGATGCCGTGTCGCTTGGCCCAGTCCTGCACCGCCGGGATGAACATCGCTACCACCGGCGTGTTGTTGAGGAAGGCGCTCAGCGCGGCGACCGGCGCCATCATTCGCAACTGGGCATGTGCCACCGAGCGCGGCCGCCCCAGAAGCGACTGCGATACCCAGGCCGTGCCGCCGGTTTCCTGCAAGCCGGAAACCACCACATACAACACTGCGACGGTCACCATGCCTTCGTTGGACAAGCCGGACAGCGCTTCCGCCGGACTCAACACACCGCTCAACAGCAAAATCGTCAGGCCGCCCAGCATCACCATGTCGGCTGGATAGCGATTGCTGGCCAGCAGGCCAATGCACAGCGCGACGACGGCAAGCGTAAGCCAGGCTTCCCAAACCATGATCGGGGTCCAGTGGTTGCGATGAACGCCGAATTATGTGCCTGCATAGCCGACCTCGCTTCGACCGCGAAGGGTTAAAACAAAGTGGAGTCGATTTTCGGGATGTGTCCAGGGCGATAATCCGCACCATGCAAAATCATCAACTTGAACTTCTCGCGCCGGCGCGCGATGCCGACATTGGCATTGAAGCCGTCAATCACGGCGCCGATGCGGTGTATATCGGCGGGCCGTCGTTCGGCGCGCGCAGCAGCGCGGACAACAGCGTGGCCGATATCGCGCGGCTGGTGAAGCATGCGCACCGCTTCAATGCGCGCATCTTCGCGACGCTCAACACCATCCTGCGCGACGACGAACTGGAAGCGGCGCGCAAGCTGGTCTGGGCGTTGTACAACGCCGGCGTCGATGCGCTGATCGTGCAGGACATGGGGCTGCTGGAACTCGACTTGCCGCGCATCCAGCTGCACGCCAGCACGCAGACCGATATCCGCACGCCGCAGAAGGCGCGCTTTCTGCAGGATGTCGGCCTGTCGCAACTGGTGCTGGCGCGCGAACTGACGCTGGAGCAGATCGCGGCGATCCGCGCCGAGACCAGCGCCACGCTGGAGTTCTTCGTGCATGGCGCGTTGTGCGTGGCCTATAGCGGCCAGTGCTACATCAGCCACGCGCATACCGGGCGCAGCGCGAATCGCGGCGATTGCAGCCAGGCCTGCCGGCTGCCGTATCAGGTGGCCGATGCCAAGGGTCGCATCGTGGCGCACGACAAGCATGTGCTGTCGCTGAAGGACAACAACCAGAGCGACAACCTGGAAGCACTGATCGACGCCGGCATCCGCAGTTTCAAGATCGAGGGCCGCTACAAGGACATGGGCTACGTGAAGAACATCACCGCCCATTACCGCCGGCTGCTCGACGACATTCTGGAGCAACGCCCCGAACTGGCGCGCGCGTCCAGCGGCGAATGTACGTTCACCTTCACGCCGGACCCGGATCTGAACTTCAATCGCGGTTCCACCGACTACTTCGTGCAGGGCCGCAAGCCCGACATCGGCGCCTTCGACAGCCCGAAGAACCCGGGCCAGCCGATTGGTTTCGTACTGAACGTGGGGCCGGACTGGGTCGAGCTCGAAACCGACGCGCAACTCAACAATGGCGATGGCCTCTGTTACTACGATCTGCACAAGGAACTGGTCGGCTTGGCGATCAATACCGCGGTGCCGGTCGGCAAGCTGAAGGGCGGCAAGCAGCGCTGGCGCGTGCAGCCGAACGATCCCATCGCCGAATTGAAGGATCTGCGCGCCGGCGTCGAGGTCAATCGCAACCGCGACATGAGCTGGCTGCGCACGCTGGACAAGAAATCGAGCGAACGCCGCATCGGCGTCTGGTTGAATCTGGACGAAACCGCGACGGGCCTGGCGCTGACGCTGACCGATGAAGACGGTCACAGCGCGCGCGCCGAAACGGAGGTCGCGAAAGAAGTCGCCAAGGACGCCGAACGCGCCGAGGCCGGCTTGCACGAAAACCTGGCCAAGTTGGGCACGACAATCTTCCAGCCGCTCGCCATCGGTCTCAATCTGGCGCAACCCTGGTTCGTACCCGCGTCGACGATCAACGCCTTGCGACGCGACGCGGTGGCAGCGCTGGAAGCGGTACGCCACCAGGCGTTTGAACGCTTGCCGCGCGCCGCCGCCAAGCCGGCAACCTATCCGGAAGACAGCCTCAGTTATCTGGGTAACGTGTTCAACAGCCGCGCGCGTGATTTCTACGCGCGGCACGGCGTCAAACTGATCGCCGCCGCGTATGAGAGTCACGAGGAGGAAGGCGAGGTGTCGCTGATGATCACCAAGCACTGCGTGCGTTATTCGCTCAGCCTGTGTCCGAAGCAGACCCTTGGCGTCACTGGCGTGCATGGCACGGTGCGCGCCGAGCCGCTCAGCCTGATCAACGGCAGCGAAAAGTTGACCCTGCGCTTCGACTGCAAGGCCTGCGAAATGCACGTGGTCGGCAAGATCAAACGCGCGGTGCTGAGCCAGCGCGCGCAGGAAATCCAGGCGCAGCCGCTCAAGTTTTACCGGACGCGGTGCTGAAGCCGGGTGCGTGGCGATACCACGCGTAGGAGCGCCTTCCAAGGCGCGATGGTTGCGGACTTCGCGCCTTGGAAGGCGCTCCTACGGTAGCGGCGGCGTCCTCCTCAGGGATTGCCGCGCTAAAGCCCTCGGTTTTTTGTAAGGTTTTCATTTGCGCGGCCAGCGATTACGCTTGGCCCCGTTTGCCAAAAAAATAACTGGATGCAACCATGAATCAGAAAAACAGCGGTCTGAAGCCTTTGCAGTCCAGCAAGCCGACGCCCGAGCTGTACGAAGTGCCGCGTCTGGGCATGGACCCGGAATCGCTGACGCTGGATATCCGCCGCTACTTCGGCAACTTTCTCGGCCGCGACAAATATTGCCGTTCCACCCACTATCCGTACCAGGCGCTTTCCCTGGCGCTGCGCGACCGCCTGATGGAACGCTGGAAACGCACCCGCTACGCCTACGAGGAGCAGGACGCCAAGCACGCCTATTACCTGTCGCTCGAATTCCTGATGGGGCGCACGATGGGCAACGCGCTGCTCAATCTGGGCCTCGGCGAAAACATCGAGCCGACACTGCATCGGCTCGGTCTCGATCTGGAAGAAATGATCGACGTCGAGCACGACGCCGGCCTCGGCAACGGCGGTCTCGGTCGTCTCGCCGCCTGTTTCCTGGATAGCTGCGCCAGCCTGCAATTGCCGGTGATGGGCTACGGCATCCGCTACGAGTACGGCATGTTCCGCCAGCATGTCGAGAACTGCCGCCAGATCGAGGAGCCCGATCACTGGCTGCGCGACGGCAATCCGTGGGAAGTGGAACGGCCGGAGCACACGCGGCGCGTGCAGTACTACGGCCGCATCGAACATTTCCGCGATGCCAATGGCCGTCAGCATGCGCGCTGGGTCGATAGCCACGACGTACTGGCGGTGCCCTACGACACGCCGATTCCCGGCTACAAGAACGACACCGTCAACGTGCTGCGCCTGTGGAGCGCGTCGGCAACCGACGAATTCGATCTGGGCGAATTCAACGCCGGTTCCTACACCGAATCGGTGGCTTCGAAGAACGCGGCCGAGAACATCACGATGGTGTTGTATCCGAACGACGCCAGCGAGAACGGCAAGGCGCTACGCCTGCGCCAGCAATACTTCCTCGCCTCGGCCAGTCTGCAAGATGTGATGGAAGGCTGGGAGCGTCGCCACGGCCGCGATTTCAGCCAGTTCTCAGCGAAGAACTGCTTCCAGTTGAACGATACCCACCCGACCTGCGCGGTGCCGGAACTGATGCGTCTGTTGATGGACGAGTACGGCCTGGAGTGGATCGACGCGTGGGAAATCACGCGCCAGACCATGGCCTACACCAACCACACGCTCTTGCCGGAAGCGCTGGAAAAATGGTCGGTGCGCCTGTTCGGCCAGTTGTTGCCGCGCCTGATGGAAATCGTCTACGAAATCAACGCGCGGTTCCTGACCGAAGTGGCACGGCGCTGGCCCGGCGACAAGGATCGCCTGGCGCGCATGTCGTTGATCGAGGAAGGCGCCGAGCCGCAAGTGCGCATGGCTTATCTGGCCATCGTCGGCTGCTATTCGGTCAACGGCGTCGCGCAACTGCATTCCGATCTGCTGCAAGAAGGCCTGTTTCGCGACTTCTTCGAACTCTGGCCGGAGAAATTCAACAACAAGACCAACGGCGTCACCCAGCGCCGCTGGATGGCCGCCGCCAACCCGGGTTTGTCGAAACTGATCAGCCAAACCCTGGGCAGCGAGCGCTGGATTTCGCAACTCGATCAGCTGGAAGGACTCGCCAGGCACGCCGACGATGCCGACTTCCGCGCCCGCTGGGACGCGGTCAAGCACGCCAACAAAGCGCGACTGGCCGAACTGGTGCGGCGCGATTGCGGCGTCGTGTTCAACCCGGACGCGCTGTTCGACGTGCAGGTCAAGCGCATCCACGAATACAAGCGCCAGCTGCTCAACATCCTGCATGTCATCCATCTCTACGCGCGCCTGAAAAATGGCGAGGATGCCAACTGGACGCCGCGCTGCGTGCTGATCGGAGGCAAGGCCGCGCCGGGCTATTTCATGGCCAAGCGGATCATCACGCTGATCTGCAAGGTGGCCGAAATGGTCAACGGCGACCCCGCCGTCGGCGACCGCCTGAAGGTTGCTTTCCTGCCCAATTACCGGGTTTCCGCGATGGAAATCATCGCCCCCGGCACTGACTTGTCGGAGCAGATTTCCACCGCCGGCAAGGAAGCGTCCGGCACCGGCAACATGAAGTTCATGATGAACGGCGCGGCCACCATTGGCACGCTGGATGGCGCCAATATCGAGATTCGCGAAGAAGTGATGAAGATCGGCAGCGCCGATGACTTCTTCCTGTTCGGGCTCACCGCCGCCGAAGTCGAACAAACGCGCGGCAACTACGACCCGAATGCGCTGATCGAAGCCGACCCGGATCTGAAACGCGTGCTGAACCTGCTCGAATCAGGCCACTTCAATCATTTCGAACCCGGCCTGTTCGACCCGATCATCCACGCCATTCGCAGTGCCAGTGATCCGTGGCTGGTCGCAGCTGACTTCCGCGCCTTCGTCGATGCCCAGGAGCAGGTGGCCACCGCCTACCGCGACCGCGAGCGCTGGCTGCGCATGAGCATCGGCAACACCGCCGCCAGCGGCAAGTTCTCCACCGACCGCACGATGATGGAATACAACGCGGAGATCTGGAAGCTGACGCCGGTGGCGCCCGGTCGCTGAACGCATCCAGATGCGCGTTTGTACGTAATCCCCTTACGCGCATCCGCGAATGTTTTTCGCCGTTTACCAGCCGAGAATCCAAAGCGTCCCTTGAGCAGGACACCGCTGCCCAGATTCGATAGCAGCATTTCACCAGGCGACTTCGGTCGCCTGTTTTTTTGGCCTCGTAGGCGCGAATTCATTCGCACTGGAAACCCACCGGTGAGTGGCGACACCACGCGTAGGAGCGCCTTCCAAGGCGCGATTGTTCCGGACTTCGCGCCTTGGAAGGCGCTCCTACGGCGGATAACCGCTCAATAGCGCGTCTTCGCCAGATCGTTGAGGATGCCGTCGCCGTAGCCCCATTTCGAGTAGAACGGCGGCAGGCGGCCAGTCAGGCTTTCCAGCAGGATCAATTCTTCGTCGCTGTGGTTGACCACCTTGGCCGGCTCCATGCGGTCGGCGTACACCCAGCGCGGCGCTTCGTGGTGCGTCGTGGTGAATGTCTCCTGCAGGTGCGGCGCGGCGAGCGGCCCCAGTTTCGCGCTGCCGTAGCACAGGCACAGGTAGGAGCGTTCCGCTTCGCTTTCCAGGTAGATGCCGGTGCCGCGGATGCCGGCGACGGCGGTGGTCGTGGTCAGCCGGCGTTTGCCCTTCTCGAATACCGACAACAGTTTGCCGGCGAGCAGCTTGATCGAGTCGGCGCGGGACGGCGCTTTCGCGTCGTCGCCGGTCAGGACGAGATGGCTGTTCGAGCGCACCAGATAGGCATCCGCGCCGACTACGAACACCAGCAGCGTGTCGGGTCCGGTCACCACGGTCAGCGGCAGCGTCGGCACCTCACCGACCCGCAGCGCCTTGCCGTTGAACGTTGCCGTGCCGTCGAGCCGGTAGATGCCCTGTTTGCGTTGCGGCCCGCCGCCGGCGGCGAGCGCCTGGCGGATCAGGCCGCCGCAGCCGATGCCGGCCAAGGCGCCGCTGGCGATGAGCTTGAGCAGATGGCGGCGCATGGCATGTACGGCGGGATGGTTTGGCGGCATGTCGGTGTCTCCATGTTGGGTCGCGGCCAGTTTGCCTGAATCGGGCAGCGCTAGTCCGTCGGGGCATTGGCATGCCATACAGGCTGCGGGCGATGGGCTGGCTGGCCTACAATTCCGGCGCTTGTCGAAGTGATGATGGCAGCGTCGAAAACCAACCTGGGCCAAGGCATATGGAACTGAAACGGATCGTGTTGGGCGTGACCGGCGGCGTCGCCGCCTACAAGGCCGCCGAACTGGCGCGCTTGCTGGTGAAGAGCGGCATCGACGTGCAGGTGGTGTGCACGCAGGCGGCGCAGCATTTTGTCGGGCCGGCGACGTTTCAGGCGCTGACGGGGCATCCGGTGTTCACCGACCTGTGGGACGAACGCGTCGATAACGGCATGGCGCATATCGACCTCAGCCGCGATGCGGATGCCATCGTGGTGGCGCCGGCCTCCGCCGATTTTCTCGCCAAGCTGGCGCAGGGCCGCGCCGACGATCTCCTCTCCACGCTATGCCTGGCGCGCGATTGCCCGTTGCTGGTGGCGCCGGCGATGAACCGGCAGATGTGGGAAAACCCGGCGACCGAGCGCAATCTGGTGCAGTTGCTGGCCGACGGCATCACCGTGCTGGGCCCGGACAGCGGCGAGCAGGCCTGCGGCGAGACCGGTTTCGGCCGCATGCTGGAAGCGGAGGAACTGGTCGAGGCCATCGTCGCGCGCTTCCAGCCCAAGTTGTTGAACGGCTTGAAGGTGCTGGTCACCGCCGGGCCGACCTTCGAGGCGATCGACGCGGTGCGCGGCATCACCAATTCCAGTTCCGGCAAGATGGGCTACGCGGTGGCGCGCGCGGCGCTGGAAGCCGGAGCGGAAGTCACCCTGGTGTCCGGGCCGACCTGCCTGACGCCGCCGCGTGACGCACAAGTCGTCAGCGTGCTCGGCGCGCAGCAGATGCTGGCGGCGGTGGAGCAGGCGGCCGACCACGTCGACATCTTCATCAGCGTCGCGGCGGTGGCCGACTATTACGTGCTGAATCCAAGCGAGCAGAAGATCAAGAAGGACGCCCATATCCTGACGCTGGAACTGGCACCGAACCCGGACATCCTGGCCAATATCAGCAGCCGGCCGAAGCCGCCGTTCTGCGTCGGCTTTGCCGCCGAGAGCGAGAACATTGAGGAATACGCCGAGCTGAAACGCCGCCGCAAACACCTGCCGCTGATCGTCGCCAACGACGTGAAGGAGGCGGTCGGCGCGGAGGATGTGCAACTGATCCTGCTCGACGAGGCCGGCCGCCATGTGCTGGAGAAGGCCGACAAGCTGAGCCAGGCGCGGCGCCTGATCGCGCATATCGCGCAGCTATACAACACGCATTACCAATAACCTCGGAAAACTTATGCAAGTCGATCTGAAAATTCTGGACGAACGTGTCCGCGAGCAGCTTCCCCACTACGCCACCGCCGGCAGCGCCGGCCTCGATCTGCGCGCCTGCCTGGATGCGGCGGTGAGCCTGAATCCGGGCGAGACGAAATTGATTCCGACCGGCTTGGCCCTGCATCTGGCCGATGCCGGTTACGCCGCGATGATCCTGCCGCGCTCCGGCCTGGGCCACAAACACGGTGTCGTGCTGGGCAATCTGGTCGGCCTGATCGACTCCGATTACCAGGGCCAGTTGATGGTGTCGCTGTGGAACCGCGGCCAGGAGGCGTTCACCGTGCAGCCGTTCGAGCGCATCGCGCAGATGGTGATCGTGCCGGTGGTGCAGGCGCAGTTCAATCTGGTCGACGATTTCGACGCCAGCCATCGCGGTGAGGGCGGTTTCGGCAGTACCGGCAAGCATTGACAGCGGCTGGAATTCTGCCCCGGCCATGAAACCCGGCTACCTGAACAAGCTGTTCCGCTACTACAGCTTCTATACCGGCGGCTTCGTGCTGTTCCTGTTCGCGCTGGCGGTGGCCGAGTTCATGGGCACGCCGGAACGCTGGATCGGCTGGATCTTCATGGCGGCGACGGTGGCGCTGTATGCCGCCATCGGCTTTTTCAGCCGTACCTCGGATGTCGACGAGTATTACGTCGCCGGGCGGCGCGTGCCGGCGGTATACAACGGCATGGCGACTGGCGCCGACTGGATGAGCGCGGCATCGTTCATCGGCCTGGCCGGCACGTTGTATCAGAAGGGTTACGACGGCCTCGCCTTCGTGCTGGGCTGGACCGGCGGCTATGTGCTGGTGGCGCTGTTTCTGGCGCCTTACTTGCGCAAGTTCGGCCAGTTCACCATCCCCGATTTCATCGCCGCGCGCTATGGCGAAAGCGGGCGCGGCAACCTGGCGCGCGGCATCGCGGTGTTCGGCGTGATCCTGGCGTCGTTCACTTACGTCACCGCGCAGATTTTCGGGGTCGGCATCATCACCAGCCGCTTCCTCGGCATCGCGTTCGAAACCGGCGTCTTCGTCGGCCTGGCCGGCATTCTGGTGTGCTCCTTCCTCGGCGGCATGCGCGCGGTGACCTGGACCCAGGTCGCGCAATACATCGTGCTGATCATCGCCTACCTGGTGCCGGTGGTGTTCCTCTCCTACAAGGTGACCAATGTGCCGGTGCCGCAGCTGGTCTACGGCGAGGTGTTGCAGAAGCTGGAGGAGCGCGAGCGCGAGTTGCAGGCCGATCCGGCCCAGCAACGCGTGCGCGAGATGTATGCCGAGCGGGCGCATGGCCTCGAACAGAAATTGCGGCAGTCGGCCGCCATGCCGGCCAGTGAGCGCGAACGCTGGCAGCGCGAGTTGCGCGCTGCACAGGACAGTGCGCAGGAACCGTTTCCACATGCCGAACCGTTTCCCGGCACGGACAGTGCCCAGCGCGACACGGCACGGCTGAATTTCATGGCGCTGACCTTGTGCCTGATGGTGGGCACCGCCGCGCTGCCGCACATCCTGATGCGCTTCTACACGACGCCTTCGGTGCGCGAGGCGCGCAATTCCGTGTTCTGGTCGCTGTTCTTCATCTCGTTGCTGTACATCACCGCGCCGGCCTATGCGGTGTTTGCCAAGTACGAGGTTTACAGCAACGTCATCGGCACCGCCATCGCCGAATTGCCGACCTGGGTGGCGTCGTGGGCCAAGGTGGGCCTGGTGGCGGTGGAGGACATCAACGCCGACGGCATCCTGCAACTGGCGGAACTGACGCTGAATCCGGATGTGATCGTGCTGGCGACGCCGGAGATCGCCGGCTTGCCCTATGTGGTGGCCGGCCTGGTCGCGGCGGGCGGCCTGGCGGCGGCACTGTCGACCGCCGACGGATTGCTGCTGACCATCGCCAATGCACTGTCGCACGACGTTTATTACCAGATGATCAATCCGGCCGCGTCCACCAGCCGGCGCCTGGCCATTTCCAAATCGCTGCTGCTCGGCGTCGCCGTGGCGGCGGCCTGGGTCGCTTCGCTGCGGCCGGACACCATTCTTTCGATGGTGGCGTGGGCGTTTTCGATTGCCGGCGCCTGCTTCTTTCCGGCCCTGGTGCTCGGCATCTTCTGGCGCCGCGCCAGCCGTAGCGGTGCCATCGCGGGTATGCTGGCCGGCCTCGGCATGACCCTGTATTACCTGCTCGGCGTGAAGTTCTACGGCATGGAAAAGTGGTTCGGCATCAACGATGTCTCCGCCGGCGTGTTCGGCCTGGCGGCCGGTTTCGTCGCGATCGTTCTGGTCAGTCTGCTCACCCGCCCGCCGGATGCACAGACCCGCGCGCTGATCCAGGATGTGCGCTATCCGAGGCTGAAGCCGCCGGCTTAAGGTCCACTGCGGGTCACTGCGGGGTCACCGTAGCGAGTCCCCTCCGGTAGAATGCTGCGGTTGATTTTTCGAGCCCATCATGTCCACCCTCAAGAACGATACCTTTCTTCGCGCGCTGCTGCGTCAGCCCACCGAATACACACCGACCTGGCTGATGCGCCAGGCCGGCCGCTATCTGCCCGAGTACTGCGCCACCCGCGCCCGTGCCGGCAGCTTCCTGAATCTGTGCAAATCGCCGACGCTGGCGACGGAAGTCACCCTGCAGCCGCTGGCACGCTACAACCTGGATGCGGCGATTCTGTTCTCCGACATCCTCACCGTGCCGGATGCGATGGGCCTCGGCCTGTATTTCGCGGAAGGCGAAGGCCCCAAGTTCGAACGGCCGCTGCGCGAGGAATGGGCGATCCGCAATCTGCAGGCGCCGGACCCGCATGATCATCTGCGTTACGTGATCGACGCGGTCGCGGAAATCCGCAAGGCGCTGGACGGCTCGGTGCCGCTGATTGGCTTCTCCGGCAGCCCGTTCACGCTGTCCTGCTACATGATCGAAGGCCAGGGCAGCGACAGCTACACCCAGGTCAAGAAGATGATGTACGGCCGGCCCGACCTGATGCACCACATCCTGGAAGTCACCACGCGCGCCGTGATCGACTACCTGAACGCGCAGATCGAAGCCGGCGCGCAGGCGGTCATGGTGTTCGATTCCTGGGGCGGCATGCTGTCGCAGGCGGCCTATCTGGAATTTTCCCTGCCCTACATGGCCCGCATCATGGCCGCGCTGACGCGGGAACGCGACGGCCGCGTTGTGCCGCGCATCGTGTTCACCAAGGGCGGCGGCTTGTGGCTGGAACAGATCGCGGCCTGCGGCGCCGACGCGGTCGGCCTGGACTGGGCGATCGATATCGGCGATGCGCGCCGTCGCGTCGGTGACCAGGTTGCGCTGCAAGGCAATATGGACCCGAGCATCCTGCTCACCACACCGGAAGCGGTGGCGAAGGAAGCAGAGCGGGTGCTGGTCAGTTATGGCCAAGGCAACGGCCATATCTTCAATCTGGGCCACGGCATCTCCCAGTTCACGCCGCCGGAGAATGTCTCCGTGCTGGTGGATACGGTGCGCGAGAAGAGCCGCGCGTTTCACGCGGCTTGACGTGAAACACCGCTGGTAGGAGCGCCTCATGAGAAACACAATTGATAAGCCTTTGTTTTGATGGGAAGT
>JASJPG010000126.1:0-4933 GCA_031426815.1 Hydrogenophilaceae bacterium | reverse complement strand
TGAACGGCAACGCCACCACGAAAGCCACCGAACCGACCCCCGTGGCCAGCAAGCCCAGCGGCCGCATGATGAACAGATCGAGCAGCATGTCGGCGCCTTTGTCACCCGTCCCGGATTCCGCCAATGCGGGCGAAAACGACATCGCCGCGAGTAACACCAAGCCTGCGGCCAGCGCCATTTTTCGCATCGATCCAGCCCTGTTCAGCATCGCAGCCCCCATACCGGCTCCTCATGCGTCCAGTATAGGCACGGCCTTATTCCAGCCCGGCCAGGAATCGTTGCCGCGCAGCATCCAGTTCCGCCCGCAACGCCCGCGCCCGCAACAGGTCCGTCTCCGCCGTCTGCAACAACCGCGCGCAATCGGCAAAGAACAATTCGAACGCCGCCGTTACCGCCTTCGCATCCAGCTTGCGGCCGATCTTCGCAGGCGGCGCCACCGGCGCATCGAGTGGCTTGAGTAGCGCGGAACGCGGAATCATGCGCTGCCCGCCCGCCTCCGTGGTCGCCGTCAGCGGACCGGTTTTCACATAGACCTTGCCCTCGAATTCAAAGCGGGCGCCCAGGGGAAGCATTTGAAATTTCATCGTCTCGTCATTCGTAACAAACACTCGATCAACCCTGCGCGTCGGCCCTGACCGCACGGGAACGAACCACCCGCCAGCACCATCTAAAGAGACGGTCGACGGAGTTCCGTTGGCCTTCTGCAATAGACAGGCTACGAGGAGGAATTATGAGCAATGTATTCAAAGAAGTACTGCGCGCCAACGAGGCTTATGTCGATGCCTTCGGCGACAAGGGCAAACTGGCCATGCCGCCGGCGCGCCGCTTCGCCGTTCTCACCTGCATGGACGCCCGGCTTGACCCGGCCAAATTCGCCGGACTGGTCGAAGGTGACGCGCATGTCATCCGCAACGCCGGCGGCCGCGCCAGCGACGACGCCATCCGCTCCCTGGTGATTTCCTACAAGCTGCTCGGCACGCGCGAGTGGTTCGTGGTCCACCACACCAACTGCGGCATGGAAACCTTCACCGACGAAATCATGGGCGACCTGCTGTCGAAGAGCCTGAAGACCGCCCGCATCGGCCCCGATGGCTGGAGCGATGTAGGTCCGGGACCGGGTTCACCGGAAGGCGCCAAGATGGCCTGGCTGACCATCAAGGACCAGAAGGCGAGCGTGCTGGAAGATGTCGAACGCATCCGTAATCATCCGCTGGTGCCGAAGGACATCCCGATCTACGGCTACATCTACGACGTCACCTCCGGCCGGCTCATGGAAGTGCCTGAAGCGATGATCAAAGGACAAGCCACGGAAGGCGAATTCGCGCACAAAGTGGAGCACCGCTACGCCGCGTAAACGGCTCGGCGTTGCGATGCGCCGAGCAATCGCGCCTTGGAAGGCGCTCCTACATCCCTTCCCGATAGGAGCGACTTCCAAGGCGCGATTCTTCGTATCGCGTCGTTATTTCCTGGTTTTCCCGTCGCCCCGCCCCCGACGTCCGCTGTTGGCGGGCGGAAACCCCGGTCGGCTTCCCGGTTTCGCGCCGCGTCTGGCGCCACGCCGGGGTGGCGGGGCTTCCGCTTCGGTCGCGCGCGGGCCACGCGTCGGGGTGTTCTGGCGCGGGATGTCCTTGCCCTTGGGTTTGCTGCGGGGTTGGTTCTCCTGGGCGCGTCCGCTCGGCGGCGCGTGGATGTAGGCGCGCTCCTCGCGCTCCGGCTTACGCGCGCCTTCAGACTTGGCGCCAGGGCTGGGTTCGAACCATCTGCCGGTGCCGGCGGGCTGGAAGCTGGGGATCAGGTGGTGTTTGCCGTTGCCGATCAGGTCTTCGCGGCCCATTTCCTTCAAAGCTTCGCGCAGCATCGGCCAGTTTTCCGCGTCGTGGTAGCGCAGGAAGGCTTTGTGCAGTTTGCGCACGCGGCCCTGCTTGGTGACGGCGACGCTGTGGGCACCGCGCAACACCTTCTTCAGCGGATTCAGCTCGGTGTGGTACATGGTCGTGGCAATCGCCATCGGCGTCGGCAGGAAGGTCTGCACCTGGTCGAGGCGGAACTTGTTGCGCTTCAGCCAGAGCGCCAGATTGAGCATGTCCTGATTCGTCGTGCCGGGGTGGGCGGCGATGAAATACGGGATCAGGTACTGCTCTTTGCCTGCTTCCGCCGAGTACTTCTCAAACAACTGCTTGAAACGGTCGTAAGCGCCCATGCCGGGCTTCATCATGTGCTGCAGCGGACCGTCTTCGGTGTGTTCCGGCGCGATCTTGAGGTAGCCGCCGACGTGATGCGTGACCAGTTCCTTGACGTATTCCGGCGATTTCACTGCCAGGTCGTAACGCACGCCGGAGCCGATCAAGATCTTCTTGATGCCGGGCAGCGCGCGCGCCTTGCGGTAAACCTGGATCAGCGGGCCATGGTCGGTGGACATGTTTTCGCAGATGTCCGGGAACACGCAGCTCAGGCGGCGGCAGGCGGATTCGATCTTCGGATCCTTGCAGGCCAGCCGGTACATGTTGGCGGTGGGGCCGCCCAGATCGGAAATGACACCGGTGAAGCCAGGTGTGCGGTCGCGGATGGCTTCGATCTCATGCAGGATCGACTCTTCCGAACGGCTCTGGATGATGCGGCCCTCGTGCTCGGTGATCGAGCAGAAAGTACAGCCGCCGAAGCAGCCGCGCATGATGTTGACGCTGAAGCGGATCATCTCCCAGGCCGGGATTTTTGCCTCGCCATAGCTTGGATGCGGCGCGCGTGCGAACGGCGCATCGAACACCGCATCCATTTCCGGCGTGGTCAGCGGAATCGGCGGCGGATTCAGCCAGACGTCGCGCAAACCGGCGCCGTCGCCATGTGCCTGCACCATGGCGCGGGCATTGCCGGGATTGGATTCGAGGTGGAACACGCGCGACGCGTGGGCGTACAGGATCGGATTTTTCTCGACCTGCTCGTAGGCCGGCAGACGCACCACGGTATGCGCGCGGGCGGCGTGGATGGCTTCGAGGCGGGCTTCTTTGGAGAGGAAACGGATGGGGTGTTCGCCCCCCCCTTTGAAAAAGGGGGGCTGGGGGGGATTTATCGACGTATCCACTGACGCAACGGTTGCAGAAATCCCCCCTGCCCCCCCTTTTTCAAAGGGGGGAACGGTCATCGCATAGGGATCGGGATGTTTGTCGACCCGTCCCGGCGTATCCATTGCCAGCGAATCCAGTTCATGCCAGTCGTCGGCGGGTTTCCAGCCATGGCCGACCATGAACGCCGAGCCGCGCAGGTCGCGGATTTCCTTGATCGTCTCGCCGGCCGCCAGGCGGTGGGTCAGGTCGACCAGCGCGCGTTCGGCATTGCCGAACAGCAGCATGTCGGCCTTGGAATCGAGCAGCACCGAGCGGCGCACGGTATCGGACCAGTAGTCGTAATGCGCGATGCGGCGCAATGAACCTTCGATGCCGCCGATCACCACCGCCACATCCTTGTACGCCTCGCGGCAACGCTGGGCGTAGACGGTCAGCGCGCGGTCCGGGCGTTTGTCGGGCGCCGCGCCCGGTGTGTAGGCATCGTCGGAACGGATTCTTCGCTCGGAGGTGTAGCGGTTGACCATCGAATCCATGTTGCCGGCGGTGACGCCGAAATACAGGTTCGGCCGTCCCAGCACGCGGAACGGGTCGGCGGACTTCCAGTCCGGCTGCGCGATGATGCCGACGCGAAAACCCTGCGCTTCCAGCAGCCGCCCGATCAGCGCCATGCCGAAGCTGGGATGGTCGATGTAGGCATCGCCGGTGACCAGAATGACATCGCAACTGTCCCAGCCGAGCGCGTCCATTTCCTTCTTCGACATCGGCAGGAAGGTGGAAACGCCGAAGCGTTTGGCCCAATAGGGGCGGTAGGAGAAAAGCTGTTTGGCGGATTCCATGAGGAACTCCCGTCGACGTTACCGAAAATACCGATCAGCTATCCGATTTCGGCTTGCTGCTGAACAGCGCAGCCTGTGGGCGTGCGGTGTTACGCGACGTGTTGTGCGAGCTGTTATGCGACTCGCGCCGATTCGGCGTCGGTGCGCCGGTGGCTGCGGCGGGACGCGGATTGCGCGCCGGGTTTGCGCCGCCCGCCGCTGCGGGTTTCGGGCCACTCGCGGGCTTGTTGCCGGCACGCGGCTGGCCGCGATTCTGATCGCTGCGACCCGCGCCGGCCTGACTGCGACTCTGACCACCACGATTCTGACCGCCCCGACCAGGCTGGCGCGGCGGACGTTCATCTTCGCGTGCGCTGAGTGCCGCAGCACTCGGCGACGGCGGCACGAAGCCTTCCACCACAACCACCGCGATCTGACGTTTGATCAAGCGCTCGATGTCCTTCAGGTAATTCATTTCCTCGCGATCCACCAGCGACACGGCGGAACCTGATGTGCCAGCGCGACCGGTGCGGCCAATGCGATGCACATAGTCTTCAGGCACGTTTGGCAGCTCGAAGTTCACCACTTGCGGCAACTGATCGATGTCGATGCCGCGCGCGGCGATGTCGGTCGCCACCAGCACCTGCAGCTTGCTGCTCTTGAACTCGGCCAGCGCACGAGTACGCGCGGCCTGGCTCTTGTTGCCGTGGATCGCAGCGGCGGGAATGTTGTCCTTCAGCAGCTTCTCGGCCAGCTTGTTGGCGCCGTGCTTGGTGCGAGTGAACACCAGCACCTGCTGCCAGTTGTGATGCTTGATCAGGTGCGACAGCAGATCTTTCTTGTGCGCCTGCGCCACCATGTGGACCGACTGTTCGACCAGTTCGGAAGCGGTATTGCGGCGCGCCACTTCCACCGTGCCGGGGTTGTTCAGCAGGCCGTTGGCGAGCAGCTTGATCTCGTCGGAGAAGGTCGCCGAGAACAGCAGGGTCTGACGCTGTTTCGGGATCAGCGCGATGACTTTCTTGATGTCGCGGATGAAGCCCATGTCGAGCATGC
>JASJPG010000125.1:0-10766 GCA_031426815.1 Hydrogenophilaceae bacterium | reverse complement strand
TCGACGATTCGATCGAGATCGAAATCAACCCGGCCGATCTGCGCATCGACACCTACCGCGCGTCCGGCGCCGGTGGCCAGCACATCAACAAGACCGACTCGGCAGTCCGCATCACGCACGTACCGACCAACATCGTCGTGCAGTGCCAGAACGACCGCTCGCAACACAAGAACCGCGCCGAAGCGATGTCGATGCTGAAAGCGCGTCTATACGAAGCCGAACTGCGCAAGCGCCAGGCCGAGCAGCAGAAACTGGAAGACACCAAGAGCGACATCGGCTGGGGCCACCAGATCCGCAGCTACGTGCTGGACCAGTCGCGCATCAAGGATCTGCGCACCAACTACGAGGTCGGCAACACCCAGGGCGTGCTCGACGGCGACCTGGACGGCTTCATCGAGGCGAGCCTGAAACAGGGGGTGTGATTTACAGGTTCTTGTCCAGCCACTCCCGCACCAACGTGGTCGCCTCGACTTCCTTGCCATCGTAGAAATGACCGGTAGCGGGCAGCATGTGTTGTACCGAGGCGGGATGAACCAGCGTCCGTTTGTGGGCGGCGACAAGATGCAGCACCGGCATGTGGTCCTGTTCCGCGTAAATATCCAGCACCGGCACGGTGATGTCCTTGAAATCGTCGAAGCCCATCGACAACGCCGCCCAGGCCTGGATCGGCGTCTTCGGGTTGGCCAGGAAATAGGCGCGCGCCATGCGCCCGCCCAGGCTGTGCGAAACCACGGCGATCTTGCCGAATCCCTTCGCCTTGAGCCAGGCCGCCGCCTTGCCGATGCGTTCGCTCGCCTCAGGAAAGCTGTCGACGTAATCGCCCGGGGACGCGCTGGCATCCAGCACCGGCATCTGGATCGACAGCGTCGCATAGCCTTGTTCGGCCAAGCGGGTGCGCAACACGTTATTGACGCCCCAATCCGGATGCACCCCCATGCCATGCACCACGATCACCGCGCCACGCGCCGCGGCCGCGCCGAGGTACAGACCGAGAAATTTGTGGCCGTCCGCCTGTTCCAGCCGGATCGGATCGCCATCGAGGATGGCCGGCAAGATCTCGTCCGCCCAGCGTTGTTCGCGGGCAAGGTCGGAGGCGTGGACGGACTGAACGACGGCCAGCAGGGTCAACAACAGGATGCCTAAGCGCACGGTGAATTCCTCGAAACCAAAGGGGGGCGTACATTGTGGCATTCGCCTGGAGTCCTTGAACTTGCGTTCTTGCTTTTGCTCAAGAAGCCACCCGAATCAAATCCATCCGGCAGGTAGACTGCCGCAGTATTCCGATCTCGTTAAGGAACCCCGATGAAAAACCTCTTTGCCGTATTGCTGGCTGCTCTGGCCTGCTTATTCCTGGCCGCCCCCGTTCACGCCGGCCCGGTCGGCGACATCAAGTCCGCGTTGACCACGACGCGGCAGCAAACCATGGCCATGCTGAGCGAAGACGACCGCGCGGTACTGGAAATGCGTTACGACGACGCGCTCAAGTCGAGCAAGGATCTGGATGCCCGCCTCGCCGCCGCCTTGAAGAATGACGCCCTGCGCGCTGCGCAGCCGACGCTGCTGCAATTCAAGACGACCTGGGAAGCGTTCAAGCAGACCCGCGACAACGAAATCATCCCGCTGCTGATGGCCGGCTCCAACTTCAAGGCACGCGCCATGGCGTTCACCGTGCAAGCACCACGCTTCAAGAAGATGAACGAATTGCTGGATTCGTTGCCGCAGTAATTTTTTCGGAAACAAGCCATGTCGACGCTGTCGAAAAAACTCCTGTTATCCGCGCTCGGCGTGCTGCTGCTGGCCGCACTGGGCTTCGCCATCGCGCGCAGCGGTCCGCTCGCGCCGACCCGCGTCACCGTGGCCAAGGTGGATCGCGGCGAAGTCGCGCCGGCGCTGTTCGGCATCGGCACCGTGGAAGCGCGCCGCGCTTATCTGATCGGGCCGACCACGGCCGGGCGGGTATTGCGGGTGCTGGTCGATGTCGGCGCACCGGTAAAGGCCGGCCAACTGCTGGCGGAAATGGACCCGGTCGATCTGGATCAGCGCGGTGCGGCGCTGGACGCCACGCTGGCCAAGGCGCGTAGCGCGGTCGCCGTGGCGCAGGCGCAGCAACAGGATGCCCTCGTAAAACGCGAACGCGCGGCCATCGATGCGCGCCGTTACCTCGATCTGGGCGCGCAGAAATTCGTCAGCCAGAGCGTCGTCGACAGCCGCCTGCAGGAAGAAAAATCCACGCAGGCGGGCGTGGATGCCGCCGTCGCCGGCGTGGCCGGTGCGCGCCAGGAACTCGACCGCCTGGCGGAAGAACGCAATGGCTGGCGTCAGCAGCGCGCCAGCGTGCGCCTGCTGGCGCCGGCCGACGGCGTGGTCACCGCACGCGAAGCCGAGCCCGGCACCACGCTGGTGGCCGGCCAGGCGGTGCTGCGCCTGGTCGAACCGGCCAGCCTGTGGGCGCGGGTGCGCTTCGACCAGGGCCGCTCGCACGGCCTCGCGGTCGGCCTGCCGGCGCGGATCGTGCGCCGTTCCAGCCCGCAAGCCCCCGTGCCGGGCAAGGTGGCGCGGGTCGAACTGGTCGGCGATGCGGTCACCGAGGAACGCATCGCCCAGGTGGCGTTCTCTGCGCCACCGGCCGGGCTGTCCATCGGCGAACTCGTCGAGGTGACCCTCGATCTGCCCGCCGCCGCGAATGCGCCGGTCGTGCCCAATGCCGCCATTCGGCGACTGGGCGAGCAGACCGGGGTGTGGCTGGTCGAGGGCGAGCAGCTGCGTTTCGCCCCGATCAAGCCCGGCGTCATGGGACTCGACGGCCGCGTCCAGGTGCTCGACGGCCTGAAAGACGGCGCCACGGTGGTGGTCTACAGTGAGCGCGAACTCGCCCCGAACAGCCGCTTCAAGGTGGTGGATTCCCTGTTGGGCAAGCGGCCGTGATCAGTCTGGCCGGGCGCGACATCCTGCATGCCTGGAGCAAGTTCGTCTTCACCGGCCTCGGCCTCGGCCTGCTGATCGGCGTCACACTGAGCATGGCCGGCGTCTATCGCGGCATGGTCGACGACGCCAAGGCGCTGCTCGACAACAGCGGCGCCGATCTGTGGGTGGTGCAGCAGGACACGCTCGGTCCCTACGCCGAATCGTCCAGCCTGCGCGACGACGTCTACCGCGACCTGCTCGGCCTGTCCGGCGTGGCGCGCGCCGCCAACGTCACCTATTTATCCATGCAGGTGCGCCAGGGCGGTGCCGATGTGCGTGCGATGGTGGTCGGCGTGGTTCCCGGGCAACCCGGCGAACCCGGTTATCTGGTCGCCGGCCGCCAGATCACGCGCGACCACTACGAAGCGGTGGCCGACGTGAAGACCGGCTTCGCGCTCGGCGAGGTGATCCGCATCCGCCGCCACGACTACACCGTGGTGGGACTGACCCGACGCATGGTCTCGTCGGGCGGCGACCCGATGGTGTTCGTGTCGCTGAAGGACGGCCAGGAAGCGCAGTTCCTCAAGGACAACGAGGCGATCCTCAACGAGCGCGCGCGCACCGCCGCCAACCCGACCCTGAACCGCCCCGGCGTGCCCGGCCTGCTCGACGCCATCCAGGCTTCCCAGGCCAGCAACCACAACGTCAACGCCGTGCTGGTGCGGGTGGCGGCGGGGCATGCGCCGGAAACGGTGGCGCGGGAAATCCGCCGATGGCAGCATCTGCAGGCCTACACCCGCGTGCAGATGGAAGAAATCCTGGTGTCCAAGCTGATCCTCACTTCGGCCCGCCAGATCGCCATGTTTCTGGTCATTCTCGCCATCGTCAGCGCCGCTATCGTCGCCTTCATCATCTACACCATGACGCTGGGCAAGATCCGCGAGATTGCCGTGCTGAAACTGATCGGCACGCGCGACCGCAGCATCGCCGGCATGATCCTGCAACAAGCGCTGGGCCTCGGCTGCATCGGCTTCGCCGTCGGCAAGATCGCCGCCACGCTATGGGTGCCGATCTTCCCCAAATACGTGCTGCTGACACCGGAAGACAGCCTGCGCGGCTTCGTCGCCGTCATGCTGATCTGCGCCATCGCCAGCACGCTGGCGATCCATGCCGCGATCAAGATCGACCCGGCCACCGCGATCGGGGGCTGAGATGGAAGCAGTCAACGTAACCGACGACGGCATCCGCATCGAAAGCCTGCGCAAACGCTACGGCAGCGGCGACACCGCAGTGGAGGCGCTGAAGGAAGTCAATATGCACGTCGCGCCGGGCGAGGTCGTCGGCCTGGTCGGCCCCAGCGGCTCTGGCAAGACCACGCTGTTGAAGTGCCTCGGCGCAGTGATCGAACCGACCGCCGGGCGCATGACGCTGGGCGGCGAGGTGATCTACGACGGCGCCTGGAAAACCCGCGACCTGCGCGCGTTGCGGCGCGACCGCATCGGTTTCGTGTTCCAGGCGCCCTACCTGATTCCGTTCCTCGACGTGACCGACAACGTCGCCCTGCTGCCCATGCTGGCCGGCCGGCCCAATGCGGAGTCGCGCCGGCGCGCGCTGGAATTGCTGCAGGCGCTGGACGTGGCGCACCGCGCCGGCGCGCAACCGTCGCAACTGTCCGGCGGCGAACAGCAGCGCGTCTCCATCGCCCGCGCCCTGGCCAACCAGCCGCCGGTGATCCTCGCCGACGAACCGACCGCGCCGCTCGACAGCGACCGGGCGCTGGCCGTGATGCGCATCCTCAACCAGATGGCCAGCCAGTTCCGCACCGCGATCATCGTCGTCACGCACGACGAAAAGATCATCCCGACCTTCAAGCGCATTTATCACATCCGCGATGGACGGACCTACGAGGAGGCGGGCGAAGGTCGGGCCATAGGCGACTGAGGCCGGTGCGTCTATACCGGTTCGGCTAGGCTTTATGTCTCAGGACAGCCCTTGCCGCATGCACTAGCATCGTTCGGCAAAATTCCTGAATCGGATACGACACGATGCGCCCCTTCCTCGGCTGGCTGATCTTCTTACTGGGCCTGCTCGCCGACTTCGCCGGCGCGGCCGATGGAAATCTCCAGTTCGGGGTCAACGAAGGCAGCTCCAGTTCGCTGGATGCCATGTTCCGCCACGAGAAATATGTCGACATGTCCGCGTATCTCGGCGCGGCCTCCGGCAAGAAGATCAAGACCGAGACCTCCAACAACCTCCCGATCCTGGTGCGCAATCTCGCCAAATCGAAATACGACATTCTGTTGGTGCGACCCAGCCACATCGCGGCCCGGGCCATACGGGACAACGGCTACCGGCTGCTGGCGGCGGCGAAGGGCGAAAGCCGCTTGCATTTCATCGTGCGCGCCGATTCGCCGCTGAAAAACCTGAGCGACATGCGCGGACACCGCATCGCCTTTCCCGACGAACTGTCCTATCCGACCCAACTGGGACGCGCGGTCATGCGCGACGCGGGCATTGATCCGGCCGGGGAAAAGATCCAGGCCATGGACCGGCAGGAAGCGGTCGGCTACGCGGTCATGCAGAACATGGTGGATGCGGGTGTGGTGATTTCCTACTCCAAGGTCGGCAAGGATTGGCTGAACAAGGGCGGACGTTTTCTGTACAGCAAGGAGGGCCTCCCGTTCTGGTCCATCCTCGTTTCGTCCAAGGTCGGCGAGGCCACTGAGGCGAAATTGAAGGCTGCGCTCCTGAACATGGAAAACACGCCCAAGGGCCAGGCCCTACTCAAGGAAATCGGTATCCAGGGCTTTGTCGCGGGAAATCAGAAGTCTTATCTGGACATGCTGGCCTGGGTGGAAGGCAAACCACAGCGCTGAGTCCGGGCAGGCCTACGCGGTGGCGGCATCGCCACCGCCAACAGTCTGGAATCCTGGCTCTCCCTCTTGAAAGGGAGGGAGCAGGTTTGGCCAGCCTGTCCGCCATGTGACACAACGCTTATACTTGTGTCACATCAAACAACCGGCCGCCGACATGAAAGAACTCACCATCCGCGAAGCGCGAGAAGGGCTCTCGCATCCCGAAATCATGTTCGCCGACGACGAGGAAATCCTGGTCGTGCGACGTGGTGAGCCGGTGGCGCGGATTCTGCCGGTGACGCCAAAGCGCAAGGTGGGTTCGCTCAAGGCTTTCCTGTCCAGCCAACCCATGCAAACAGTGCCCAGTGAAGTGATCCTGGCCGAAGAACGCGAGGATCGCTGTTGAGCACGTATATCGACACCAGCGCGCTGGCCAAATGCTATATCCGCGAAGCGCGTTCACTGGACGTCCTTGATTGGGCCGATGCCCAGTTTGAGGTCTCGACCAGTGCTTTGACTCAGGTCGAATTCCGTTGCCTGCTGGCACGGCGGCGGCGTGCCAAACAGATCGATCTGGTGTTGGAACGCAGCGCACTGGCCGAATTCGATCGCGACATGCAGGGACTGACTTGGCACGTGTACCCGGAGATCGTCTCGCTGTTCAGTGAGGCGCGCCATCTCATCGACTCACTGCCGGAAATCTCTCTCCGCGCTCTGGATGCCCTGCACCTGGCTTACGCCCGCCACTATGGCGCCAAGCTATTCGCCACCGCCGACAAGAATCAGGCCGAGGCTGCCCAGGCGCTGGGCCTGACCGTTTTCACTTTCTATTGAACCGCAAGCACCATGACCGAAATCACCCCACCCCAACACGACGAAAACCAGATCATCGCCGAGCGCCGCGAAAAACTCGCTGGCATCCGCGCTCAGGGCATCGCCTTCCCGAACGACTTCGAGCGCAAGGACTACGCCGCCGATCTGCACTCGGCGCATGGCGCAACGGTAAAAGAAGCGCTGGAAGCGACCCCGGTTGCCGTGCAACTCGCCGGCCGCATGATGCTGAAACGGGTGATGGGCAAGGCCAGCTTCGCCACGCTGCAGGACATGAGCGGGCGCATGCAGATCTACGTGTCGAAGGAAGCCGTCGGCGAAGAAGCCTACGAAGCGTTCAAACGCATGGACCTGGGCGACATCCTCGGCGTCAGCGGCGCGCTGTTTCGCACCAAGACCGACGAACTGACCATCAACGCCACTTCGGTGCGCCTGCTGACCAAGGCGTTGCGGCCGCTGCCGGAGAAATTCCACGGCCTCACCGACCAGGAACAGAAATACCGCCAGCGCTACCTCGACCTGATCACCAACGAGGATTCCCGCCGCACCTTCATCGTCCGTTCCAAAGTGGTCTCGGCGATGCGCGAGTTCTTCACCGCGCACGGCTATCTGGAAGTGGAAACGCCGATGATGCATCCGATCCCCGGCGGCGCGAATGCGAAGCCGTTCGTCACCCACCACAACGCGCTCGACATGCAGTTGTACCTGCGCATCGCGCCGGAGTTGTACCTGAAGCGGCTGGTGGTCGGCGGTCTGGAGAAGGTGTTCGAGATCAACCGCAACTTCCGCAACGAAGGCATCTCGACCCGGCACAACCCGGAATTCACCATGGTCGAGTTCTACGAGGCCTACCGCGATTACCGCTACCTGATGGACTTCACCGAGCGCATGTTCCGCGACATCGCGCAGAAGGTGCTGGGCACCACGACCGTGCCGTATCAGGGCCACACGATTGATCTCGGCGCGCCGTTCGCCCGCCTCACCGCGCTCGACGCCGTGCGCCTGTATCACCCGGAACTGCGCGAAGCGCCGCTGGACGACAAGGACTTCGTGATCGAGGAACTGAAGCGCCGCAAGATCGGCTTCCGCCCGAAGGACGGCCTGGGCGGCCTGCAACTGACGCTGTTTGAAGAGACCACCGAGCACCTGCTGATCCAGCCCACCTTCATCATCGACTACCCGGCGGAAACCTCGCCGCTGGCGCGCCGCAACGACCTCGACCCGAACCTGACCGACCGCTTCGAGCTGTTCATGGTCGGCCGCGAGATCGCCAACGGCTTCTCCGAGCTGAACGATCCGGAAGACCAGGAAGCCCGTTTCGACGCGCAGGTCGAGGCGAAGGAAGCCGGCGACGAGGAAGCCATGTTCAAGGACAAGGATTACATCCGCGCCCTGGAACACGGCCTGCCGCCGACCGCCGGCGAAGGCATCGGCATCGACCGCCTGATCATGCTGCTGACCGATTCGCCCAGCATCCGCGACGTGATTCTGTTCCCGCAGTTGCGGAGGGAAGACTGAGCCGGAGTTGGTTCAGCCGGCGTAGGGCGGATGAGCGCAGCGTTATCCGCCGAATGGGGGTTCATACGGCGGAAGGCGCTACGCTTTTCCGCCCTACATGCTGGCGCCGCTTCAGTCGGCCGGGCGCGGCAGGCTGAGCTGAGTGGTTTCCGTGCCGGCGTAGAAGACGACGATCTCGGCCGGCACCTCGCCATCGTTGCGACCGTAATGCCAGGTGTCGACCAGTTCGATCAGCGCGTCGCCGGCTTTCAGGTGCAGCGTCTGGCCGTTCTCGGCGACGACGGTCAGCGCGCCGGCAAGCAGCACACCGGCGTTGATGACCGGGTGTTTGTGCATCGGCAAGCGCGCGCCGGGCGGGATGCGGATGCGCAGAATGGTGATTTTCGGCCGCTCCGCCGGGTACGCCGGCAAAGCTTTGCCGTCCCAACTGGCATCAGATTTCACCAGGGTTTCCACCTGCACGCCGACCGCCTCGACCGCACAAGCCGGCCCAGCCGCGGTCAGGCCCAGGACCAGTCCGGCAAACAGCACTCTCAGCAACGGAACAACCGCTTTCTTCATCACGCCCCCCTTTGTTCGTTTGACCGGCATGCCGGAGCGCCGGCGTCTCGCCGGCTTCTGGCGCGCATTTCAACAGGTAGAAAAGGCCGGCGGGACGCCGGCGCTCCCAGTGGGGGCGGAGGCTCGTAGGCGACTCGTCCCCACGAAGAATTGACCGTAATCGGGGGCTTTGCCATAGTCGCCGGCATCGTTCCCCCGCTCAGCCGCCCGATCATGCGCTTCCCTCGCTTTCATCGCGTCCACGAAATCGAACGAATACGAAACCACCTGGAGCGCGGCGGCTTTCCGCGCTTGCAGATGTTTCTGCTGGTCGGCCTGACCGGCGCCACCGGCTTTACGGCGTCGTATCTTTTCCTGCAGGCCGGGCTCACCGCAATGTGGCTCAGATACCTTGCCGCGTTTGGCATAGCCTACATGGGCTTTCTGTTGCTGTTGTGGCTTTGGTTACGCACGCGGGCCGAGGACTACGCCGACTTCCCCGATGTTGCGAACTTTGATTCGTCGCCCTCATCAGCGCCCGACGCCTTCCCCAACGTCTATAGCGGGAGCGGCGGCGAGTTCAGCGGAGGCGGCGCCAGCGGCTCCTTTGACGGGCCGATCGTACCCAGCCCGATTGCCACGGACAGCGGACCGGTGGGCGACGCGCTGGCTTCCGTTTCCGAAGCGGAAGAGTTCGCCATTCCGCTCGTCGTGATCATTCTGGCCGGCACCTTGCTCCTGTCCTCCTTCTACATGGTGTATTCCGCCCCCATGTTGTTCGCCGAACTGCTGGTCGACGGCGTCCTTTCCGCCAGCCTTTACCGCAAGCTGCGCGGACTCGAAACCCGCCACTGGCTGGAAACGGCCATACGCCGCACCGCCTGGCCCTTCGCGTTTACCGCCACAATCGTCTCCTCCGCGGGTTGGGGCATGGCGCAATACGCGCCGGAAGCGCACTCGATCGGCGACGTCATGGTGCATGCCAAACAGCATGGGTAGCGCTTGCCGCCGCGTGAATTCGCGCCTACGTCGCATGTAACGCCACCGCCTGCCCCGCCGCCCCGGCCAGCAGGCGGAACAGCACCTGGGGGTCCACCGGCTTGACCAGGTGGTGGTCGAAGCCCGCCTCCCGCGCGCGCGACCGGGCCGCCTCATCGCCGTAGCCGCTCACCGCCACCAGCAACACGCCCTCGCCTTCGGGCATTTGCCGGATGCGGCGCGCGACCTGGTAGCCATCCATGCCGGGCAGGCCGATGTCGAGCAGCACGGCCTGCGGCCGGAACTCGGCGACCAGTTCCAGGGCGGCATTGCCGGCCAGGGCGATGCGCACGTCGTGGCCTTCCAACTCCAGCAGCAGGCGCAGGCTCTGCGCGACGTCGGGCTCGTCTTCCACCACCAGCACCCGCAGGCCCGCGCCGGTCCGCCCCGGCAACGGCGGCGCGGACGCCGGGCCGGACGCGACCGCGCCGAGGAGCGGCAAGTGAACGAAGAAGGCGGCGCCGCGGCCGGGCCCGGCGCTGTCCGCCGTCACCCGGCCGCCGAGCATCTGGACCAGCCGTTGCACGACGGTGAGGCCGATACCGAGGCCGCCCTGGGCGCGGTCCAGGCCGCGCTCGCCCTGCTGGAACAGCCCGAACACGCGCGGCAGCAACTCGGCCGAGATGCCCATGCCGTCGTCGCGCACTGCGATCTCCACCTCCGCCCCGATCTGGCGCGCGTCGAGTTCGATGTGGCCGCCTTCCGGCGTGTACTTGGCGGCGTTGTCGAGCAGGTTGAGCAGCACCTGCGCCAGCCGCACCGGGTCGCCCTCGATGCGCAGCGCTTGCTCGGGCAGATGCACCGCCAGGTGATGCCCCTTGGCCTCGATCAATGGCTGGGCGATTTCCAGAGCCTGTTCGACCACGTCGGCGAGTTCGAGCGCCGACAGGTCGAGGACGATCTTGCCGCGCACGATGCGCGAGACGTCCAGCAGGTCGTCCACCAGATGGCCGAGGTAGCCCACCTGCCGCTCGATGACCTGCTGCGCCCAGACCAGCCGGGGCTCCGCCAGCCCGAGCCGGCCAAGGATGTGGGCGGCGTTGCGGATCGGCGCCAGCGGGTTCCTGAGTTCGTGCGCCA
>JASJPG010000124.1:0-17832 GCA_031426815.1 Hydrogenophilaceae bacterium | reverse complement strand
TCGGCTTCATCAAGAATCTGCCGCACGGGCTGGTCGCCTCGTTCAAGTCGACGCTGGAAGAAGCACTTGATGCGTCGCTGCTGCTCCACGTCATCGACGCGAGCGATCCCGGCTTTGAACGGCAACTGGAAACCACCGACGAGGTGCTGCGCGAGATCGATGCGCAAGCGGTGCCGCGCATTCGCGTCTTCAACAAGATCGATCACGTGGGCGACGCCGAGGCGCAAGCCGAACTCGAAACCACGCTACGTGCCCGCTATCCCGATTGCATCGTGATGAGCGCGCGCCGCCCCTCCGACATCGCCAAGTTGCACCAGGCCATCGTGGCGTTTTTCCAGCGCGACCAGGTCGAGACCGAACTGTTTCTGCCCTGGTCGGCGCAGCAATTGCGCGGCGCGATATTCGCGCGCTGCGAGGTGCTGGCGGAACGCGCCGACGATGCGGGCGCGTTCTTTCACGTCCGCGGCGAGCAGGGGGTGCTGAACAGCCTGCTTGAGCAGTTCGATTCGGCGCAGCAATAAGGCAGGCTCGCTCAGCCCGCCTTGCGTTCGCCGCGCACCCGCGCGATCAGCCCGTCCGCAATGGGCAGCACATCGGGGAGTCCCTTCACCGCCTGGCCGATGACGGCGTAACGGCCGGCCACGGTAAGCAGGGGCACGCTTTGCACCTTGTAGTTTTTGGCCAGTTGCTCGTCGCGCGCCAATTGCGCGTTGACGCCGAAGGAATCGAACGCAGCGGCGAATCGTTTCGCGTCGACGCCCTGCCCTTTCACCCAGGTCTGGATAACGTCGGGGGCGTACAGATTGATGCGCTGTTGGTGGATGGCACGGAACGCGGCGGCGTCCAGGCGGGCCAGATCGCCGCTGGCTTCCAGGCTGTGATAGAGCCGTGCCAGATGGGTCCAGGCGGCGCGTCCGAAGGTGACCGGCACGCGCTTGAAGCGGACGTCCTTGGGCAGTTTCGCCGCCCAGGCCATGACCAGGGGATGGAAGTCCTTGCAATGCGGGCAGCCGTAGGAGAAGAACTCCAGCACCTCGATCTTGCCGGATTCACCCGGCTGCGGCGGCTGGATCGGCGTGTAGTCGCGGCCCGACTGCAAGGGCGCGGCGGCGACGGGAAGAACGGCGCCGGCCAGGCCGGCAAGCAGGAAGCGGTTGAAATCGCGGCGGGTGAGGATCATGGTCGGCTGGCGGGTTGGTTGAGCAGCGCCCAGAGGGCAACGAGGAAGAACGCGGCGAAGCTCAGCAGCGCCCAGTTGGCCAGCGTGAGGCCGAGGATGCCGAGTTCCGCCTCTTCACAGAAACCGGTGGCGAGGAATAGTTCCGGCGATTGCTGGCCCAGCCATTCCACCAGACGCTCAATCAGGCCCGGCTCGCCGCCGACGCAGGAGATGCTGCCGGACGGCTGCGCCTGCAGCCAGCTCTGGTAACTCGCCACACCGATGCCCAGCGCCGAGATGGGCAGCGTCAAGCCCCCCGTCAGCCGTTGCCAGCCGCCGCGCAGGAAGTAGGCAAGCACGCCGAGCACGGCAAGCTTGATGAACAGCAAGCGCTGGAAGATGCACAGATGACAGGGATGCAGGTCGAGCCAGACGGTGAGGATCAGGCTGGCCGCCACCAGGACGGCGGCGGCTAGACCCAGAAGAAGCCAGAGGGTTCGGGGTTGTAGCGTTTTCATTACGGGAGGGTTGCCGGAGGTTGCGTGATGATAGGCCGCTTCTCGTTACGCCAGCCTGCACCGCTGCCACGATATCGCCGTCCCAACGCCTCCACCAGTTCGTCCTCGCCGATGCGGCCATCGCGGTCGCTGTCGAGTACATCGAAGTCGAGCAGGCGAGCCGGGTTGCAGCGTCGCCTGCCAGCGCCCTCGCTGCGTTCCTGGCAATGGGCACGCAGCGCGGCGTATTCCGCGTGGCTCAAGTAGCCATCGCGGTCCAGGTCATGCACCGAGAAGACGGGCGGGGTCGCCTGGCTCGGTCTGACCGCCTGCGCTGACATCGGCGCGGAGAGGGCAAGCAGGGCAAACAGCAGGAGCGGCGTGCGCATCAATGGGTCCCTTTCAGGTAATCGACTAGGGCTTGCATGTCGGCGTCCTCCAGCGTGAAACGGTGCGAGCGGATTTTCCCGGCGCGCAGCAGGGTCGGCACGTCGTCGGGCGGTGTCTTCAGGCTGGCCGGATCGGCGTCGTGGCAATAGACGCAGTGACTGTCGTACACCGCCGCGCCACGTTCCGACGTAGCGGTTGGTGTCGCGAGCGGATTCGCCGCGATGGGCTGATAGAAGCTGGCGCGATCCCAGAAACCCGCCTCGCCGCAACCCAGGCAGGGATGGCCCGATTCGACCGGGTTGCTCACCCCGTTCCAGCGTAGCGTCGAGCAGGCGTTATGCGTCACCGGCCCCTTGCAGCCCAGTTCCAGCAGACACCAGCCGCTACGCGCGCCGATATCGTCGAAGGTCTTGGCGAAGCGGCCGGCTTCGTAATGGCCTCGCCGCGAGCAACGGTCATGCACCGTCTCGCCGTAGAAGGCGAGCGGGCGACCTTGCGCATCCAGCGTGGGGAAGGCGCCGAAGGCGACGCGATGCGCCAGCACGGCGCCGATCACCTCGGGAATCGGCGGGCAGCCGGGCAGGTTCACCAGCGGCCGGCGCGGCACCAGGCCGCGTTGCATCAACTCGGCGATGCCCATCGCTCCGGTGGGATTCGGCGCGGCGGCGGCCAGCCCGCCAAAACTGGCGCAGCTGCCCAGCGCGAGCACCGCTTCGGCGGCGCCCAGGCAGCGCCGCAACAGGCTCAGGTTGTCCTCGCCGGCGATGGTGGAACAAGCGCCTGCCAGCGCGGTCGGCACAGAACCGTCCACCACCAGCAGGAGCCGGCCGGCGGTTTCCCGCAGCACTGTCTCGCGCGCCTGTTCCGCCGCCGCACCGGCGGCGGCTTGCAGCGTGTGGTGGTAATCCAGCGAAATCAGCTCGAACAGCAGGCGCTCGATGGACGGCGCCGAGGAACGGGTCAGCGCTTCGGTGCAGCCGGTGCATTCCTGGAACGACAACCAGACCACCGGCAAGCGCCCCGCCCGACGCAAAGCCTCGGCCAGAATCGGCCCGCTGCCTGACGGCAACGCCAATAGCGAAGCCGCCAGCGTGCAGAACTTGAGGAAGGCGCGGCGGTTGATGCCGGCGGCGGAGGCGAAAGCGGATGCACGATCCATTGCGAATATCGCGTTCACTTAACTTAAAGGGCTACCCCCGGCAAGGCCGGGGGCGGCTGACGATCATTTCAGAAAGCCGCGCGCTTTCATTTGCTCGCACGCGTTGTTGCGCGGGCCTGGCAACGTGACACCTTTCTCTGCGGCGCGAGCCTGCATGAGGGTGTGATGCGCTGTCTGGGTCGCCTTGCATTCATCATAGGTCGTTGAACTGCGCATCTTGTTGCGGAATTCGATGCGTTCGGTCGGGGTCATCAGCGTCCAGCCCGGCGCATTGTCCTGGTTGAAGCGATAGCGGCCAGGTCCGGCTTCTGCACTTACCGTACCCAACGTGGCGGCAAGCAGCGCCGCGAGGATCAATAGCTTGCGGGTCAAACTTGGATAGGTCGATTTCATGATGCGCTCCATTGGGTTGTCGAGGGAATCGAAGAAAACGTCTTTCAGACTTTTTTCTCCTGATTTCATTCAAGCCCAATCAGGCGGTACGAACGTATCAGTTTGTATCCAATTGTTACCGCAAGTGGAACAGCAACTGCGCCATGAACGCCGATCAGCGGCAGTAGGCCGGGCAAAGTGCAGCGGCCAGAGCTACCCCGGCTTGCGCCGGGGTAGCGCATGAATCAGCCGCGTTCGTCCAGCCATTTGCCGATCGCCGGCGGTACGGTTTTCTGCGCCTTGCCGCTGACGTAGATGCCGATGTGGCCGCCCGGGAAGGACAGTTCGGTGTAGTCCTTGGTGCCGAGCTTGCCACGCATGGCACGCGAGGCGTCGGGCGGGACCAGGTGGTCCTGTTCGGCGAACACGTTGAGCACCGGCATGGTGACGTTGTTCAGACTGACCGGTGCGCCGATTTCCAGACCGCCGTTGAGCAGTTTGTTCTGCTGATAGAAGTCCTTGATGAACTGGCGGAAGGCTTCGCCGGCCTGGTCGGGGCTGTCGAAAATCCACTTTTCCATGCGCAGGAAGTTCTTCAGCGCTTCCGGGTCGTCCAGCGTATCAAGCAGGCCGAGGTATTTCTGACCCATCAACTGGTACGGCTTCAGGTTGAGGAAGGTCCAGTTCAGCATTTCGCCGGGGACGTTGCCCATGGTGTCGACGACGAGGTCGGCATCGACCTGCTGCACCCAGTGCGACAGCATGTTGTCCGGGGTCTGGAAGTCGACCGGGGTCACCATGGTGACCAGGTTCTTCACTTTTTCAGGGTGCAGCGCCGAGTAGCACAGCGAGAAGGTGCCGCCCTGGCAGATGCCGAGGATGTTGATCTTGTCGATGCGATGGCGTTCGCAGATCACGTCGACGCAGCGGTCGAGGTAGCCGTTGATGTAGTCGTCGAGGGTGAGGTATCGGTCCGCCCGATCAGGGTAGCCCCAGTCGATCAGATAGACGTCCTGGCCGGCTTCCATCAGTGCTTTGATGGTGGAGCGGTTTTCCTGGATGTCGGCCATGTAGGGGCGGTTCACCAGGGCGTAGACGATCAGCAGCGGCGTCTTGCTCTGAACTTTGTCGGCGGACGGGTTGAAGCGGAACAGAGTCAGCTTGTCTTCCTGATAGATCACCGTTTTCGGCGTGACGCCGGTGCTGATTTCACCGACTTCCATCAGGTTTTTCATGCCATGCGAAAGCTTCTGGCCATAGGCCGTGAGTTCCTGCATGACGGCGTCGGGACGCATGTCGAAGGGCATCATTTTTCAGTCTCCTGCTTTATTTGGTCTTGGCTGCGGGCTTGGCGGCGGCCGGCTTGGCAGCCGCTTTCGGTGCGACAGCTTTCGGCGCTGCGGCTTTGGCTGCAGGCGCGACAGGTGCCGCCTTGGGTGCTGCCGCTTTGGCAAGCGGAGCTTCGGCGACCGGCGCTGCGGCTTGGGGGGCGGCCTGCATCTGCAGCATGGACTGACGCATGGCTTCCAGTTGCGCCTGCATCGACTTGAGTTCCTTGTGCAGTTTCAGGTTGTCGCGGCGCAATTCCTGTTGCCGGCTTTGCAGCGTGCTGATCTCGGTGTGGGTCGGCATGTTCATGGCTTCCAGGGTCTGGTCGACCATGCGCGCCATTTGCTGCTTGAGCGCCAGCAAGGTGTTGACCAGACGACCGTACAGAGTCTGATATTCCTGCGTCATGACGAATTCGGCATACGCCGCTTCGCTCATTTCCACCCACTGGTCATACAACTCGCGCAGGCTTTGAATCGGTTTGCCGTCCTTGACGCGTTCCTGCAGCGCGGCCTGGAAGCCCTTGGCGCTTTCCATGCCGAGCTTGCCGAAGGCCATTTGATAGGCCTGCGTGGCGGCCGAGTAGTCCATCTGGCGCTGGGCCAGAATCTGGTATTGCTCTTGCGATTCGCGCGCATAGCCGACGGCGGGCACCGACAGGAATTTGTTGAACTGGTCCTGCATCGGTTGTGAGCCGTTTTGCTGGAAAGCCTTGGTGAAGTCGCCCGGCATCGGCATCACGTTGGCGGCGAGGCGGTTCCAGGTATCCATCGGCAGATCCCAGAACGTGGTCAGACCTTTGAACTGCTCATGCGGAAACATGCCTTCGGGGCGGAAAGCGCTGCCCATCTGCGACCAGTCGCCCCACATCTTCTGCATGCCATCGAGCCAGCCGTTGATCGCTTCCATGCCGCCTTCAGGCTTGTTCTGGGCGCCGGACATGAAACGCTCGGCCATCGTGTAGTAACCCTTGCTGACTTCCATCAGCTTGTCGAACACTTCGCGTCCAGCCGGCGGCGCCATCGGTGAAACAGCTTGCCACCATTGCGTCAAACCATCGGCCAAGGGGTGCTTCGGAGCTTCCGGTGCCTTCATGCCGCGCTGCGCCAAATCGGCCCAGGATTTCCAGTAATTCTGCTGGGAATTCATCCAACTTTCGGTCCAGTCGTTCGCATTGCTCACGTTGCCCCTCCTTGAAATGTGATGGCAAACTGATTTTTGTGCGCCGCAACAAATTATGTCAAGTGCAATGCACAAAAACCCCGATAGAATTTACCCCGGGGGAGGAAGCATTCCTTTCATTGCAGGAGACTTCCATGTTTAACGATGTAGTAATTGTGGCCGCGGGACGGACCGCTGTCGGCGCCTTCAACGGCGCCCTGGCGGGCATTCCAGCGAGCGAGCTGGGCGCGCGCGTCATCAAGGGTCTACTTGCGCGGGCCAATTTGCAACCGGGGCAGATCGACGAGGTCATTCTCGGTCAGGTTCTTCAGGCGGGGGTCGGCCAGAACCCGGCACGTCAGGCCGCCTTGGCCGGCGGTTTGCCGGATACGGTTTCGGCACTGACCATCAACAAAGTGTGCGGCAGCGGCTTGAAAGCTGTGCATCTGGCGGCGCAAGCGGTGCAATGCGGCGATTCCGGCATTCTCATCGCCGGCGGTCAGGAAAATATGAGTCTGTCGCCGCACGTGCTGCCGAAATCGCGCGATGGCAAGCGCATGGGCAACTGGGAACTGGTCGATACGATGATCAACGATGGTCTCTGGTGCGCGTTCAACAACTGCCACATGGGCATCACGGCCGAAAACATCGCAGACAAGTACGCTTTCTCGCGTGCCGATCAGGATCTGTTCGCCGCCACGTCGCAGCAGCGCACAGAAGCCGCGCAGGGCGCCGGCCACTTCGATTCGGAAATCATCCCGCTCGAAATTCCGCAACGCAAAGGCGATCCGCTGATCTTCGCCCGGGATGAATTCCCGCGCGCCGGCAGCACCGCCGAAAGTCTGGGCAAACTCAGGCCGGCGTTCAAGAAGGACGGCACGGTGACCGCCGGCAACGCTTCCGGCATTAACGACGGCGCCGCCGGTGTCGTGGTGATGAGTGGCGCGATGGCGTTGCAGCTGGGCTTGAAACCGCTCGCCCGGATTGTCAGTTTCGGCAGCGCCGGCGTCGATCCCGCGATCATGGGAACCGGCCCGATTCCGGCCGTGCGCAAGTGTCTCGATCAGGCCGGCTGGTCGGCCAAGGATCTGGACATGATCGAGGCCAACGAAGCCTTCGCCGCGCAAGCGATGTCGGTAAACAAGGAACTCGGTTTCGACCCGATCAATGTCAACGTCAGCGGCGGCGCGATTTCCATCGGCCATCCGATTGGCGCATCCGGCGCCCGCATTCTGGTCACGCTGCTGTACGGCATGCAGCGCACCGGTGCCAACAAAGGTCTCGCTACCCTGTGTATCGGTGGCGGTCAGGGCGTCGCCCTCGCAGTGGAAAGGATTTGAAAATGAGCAATGGTTTGAATGGCAAAGTGGCTTTGGTAACCGGCGGCACCGGCGGCATCGGTAGCGCGATCTGCGTGAAACTGGCGCAGGCCGGCTGCAAGGTGGTGTCCACCTATGTCGACGCAGCGCAAGCCAGCGAGTGGCAAGCCAAGATGGCGGCGGCCGGTTTCGAGATGGCCATCGTCAAGTGCGATGTCTCCAGTTTCGACGACTGCAAGGCGATGGGCGACAAGTTGAATGCCGATTTCGGCGGCGTCGATGTGCTGGTCAACAACGCCGGCATCACCAAGGACGGCACCTTCCGCAAGATGGTGCCGGATCAATGGAACGCCGTGCTCAACGTCAACCTGGTTTCCGTGTTCAACGTCACCAAGCAGTTCGTCGACGGCATGATGAACAAGGGCTGGGGCCGCGTCATCAACATCGCGTCGATCAACGGCCAGAAGGGCCAGTTCGGCCAGACCAACTACGCCGCCGCCAAGGCCGGCATGCATGGCTTCAGCATGTCGCTGGCACAGGAAACGGCAAGAAAAGGCGTCACCGTCAATTCCATTTCTCCCGGTTACATCGGCACGGAAATGGTGATGGCGATTGCCGAAGAAGTGCGCAACGGCATCGTTGCGCAAATCCCCATCGGCCGCCTCGGCAAGCCGGAAGAAATCGCCGCCCTGGTGACCTTCCTGGCTTCTGAAGACGGCGCTTTCATCACCGGCGCCAACATCGCCGCCAACGGCGGTCAGCACATGTGCTGATGCCACGCGCCGACGGCCCTCCGGCAAAAAGGGCGTCGGCGTTTTTTTCGGGAGAAGAGCATGACCACTGAACGCCTGATCAAGAAGTATCCGAATCGGCGTCTCTACGACACTGAGGAAAGCCGTTACATCACCCTGGCCGAGGTCAAGGATCTGGTGATGAATGCGGTCCCTTTCCGGGTGGTCGACTCCCAGACCGAAGCAGACATCACGCGCGCTATCCTGCTGCAGATCATCATGGAACAGGAAGCCGGCGGTAACCCGTTATTCACCGCCGCGATGCTGGAACGCTTCATTCGTTTTTACGGCGACACCGCGCAGGAAGCCTTCACCACATTCCTCGATCAGAGCCTGGATCTGTTCGTCAAACAGCAGCGCATGTTCACCGAGCAGATGCAGGGCGTCTGGGGCGGTAACCCGATGGAGTTCTGGATGAAGCTGGGTCAGCAGAACATGGGCTTCTGGCAGGACATGGACGCCCTCTACAAGCGCTCCGGTTCGGCAGAAGAATCTGGCGGCAAACGCTAATCTAAAAGTTTTTTGCACTGACGGTTGACAGGACTGTTTCGTTTTCGCTATTGTGCATCGCAACATTGCTGCACCGCACAAATACACCGAACTCGTTAACCAGTCCTTCAGGAGTCTCACCATGCAAAAGCAAATGATCGAAATGTTCGAAAAATCCACCGAAACCGCGATGGAATCCGCCCGCAAGATCGGCGAACTGAACCAGCGCACGTTCGACAAGATGTTCCAGCAACAAACCGAATTGGCCGCGTTCTTCATGGATGCCAGCGCACGTAGCCTGGAACTGATGACCAAGGCCAAAGGCTACCAGGATCTGCTGGCCGGCCAGACCGCCCTGCTGCGCGAATGTGGTGAGCGCGGCATTGCCGCAGTGAAAACCGGCGTGACTTTCGCGACCGAGTCGTCCGCCGAATACGGCAACCTGGCCCAGGAAGGCATCAAGGTTGCGCAAGAGCAGATGGCCCAGGTTTCCAGCCTGCAAACTGCCGCTTAATTACTGAACCGCGCTCCTTCGACGCTCGGCGGGCCGCTGGCCTGCCGGGCGTTTTTTATTTTCAGGCCGGATTCATCGGCTCGACTTCTTCGCCGGGTTTGCCGAAGTAGAAACCCTGCGCATGGGTGAATCCCATGCCGATGATCTTGTCCAGTTGCGTGCGGGTTTCAATGCCTTCTGCGACCAGTTCGTAGCCGGCGGTCAGCACCATGCCGGCAATCTCTTCCAGGATCAGCTTCTGACGCGGCTCGCCGTTTTCCAGCAAGCGCACCATGCTGATGTCGAACTTGACCAGGTCGACCGGCATCGTTGCCAGATAGCGGAGCGACGAATAGCCGCTGCCGAAATCATCCAGTGCGACCAGGGCGCCGGCCTGGCGCAGTTGTTCGATATTGGCGGAGGCGGTTTCCATCTGGGTAATCAATGCGGTTTCGGTGATTTCCACGACGATTTTGCGGTCGCTTTGCTGCCGCACAAGTGCCAGCATGGAATCGACCACCTTGGCATTGACGATGCTGGGCGCGGACAGATTGATGGAAACGCCCTGTCCGGCCAGCAAACGTCCGTTCGACAGATCGCGCGTAATCGCACGGATCACCGACAAATCGAACTCGGCGTCGAGCTTGCGCGCCTGCACGATGGGGAAGATCGCGTCCGGCCGGATCAATTCGCCATTCAGCCGGATGCGGGTCAACGCTTCGACGTATTCCCTTTGCACCATCGGCAAACGCATCACGGCCTGATAGGTCAACTCGATCAGGTTGTGGTCGCGAATCGCCTGGAAAACAGCATTGATCGACTGGTTGGCGACCAGCGCCTTGAGTTCGCCCATACCCTCGCTATAAAAGACAATTTTCGGGCTAGACGGGCTCTTGGCCGCATACATGGCCAGATCGGCGCATTTTTGCAGTTCGCCCAGATGCAGTTCGCCCGCATGCGAATGCGCGACGCCAATACTGATGGTGGCCGGCTCGCTCATGCCGTACTGGCGGAAATCGTGCGCCATGACATGGTCCAGACAACGTTCGGCGATGGCCTCGGCATGCAATGGATCGGCATCGAGCAATACGGTGGCGAACTCGTCGCCGCCCAGGCGGTAAAGCTTGTCGTCCGCACGCAAGGCCGATTGCAGACAACTGGCGATGGCCTGGATAACCGCATCGCCAACATGATGGCCATAGGTGTCGTTGATGGCTTTGAAGTGATCGCAATCGAACAGCAACAAGGCCGCCTTGCCCAGCCTGCGGTCTTCACCCAGACCATGCCAATCCTCGTCATAGGCGCGCCGGTTGAACACGCCGGTGAGCGCGTCGTGGTGCGCCTGATCGAAGAAATCGCGGCTGCTCTGCTCCAACGTTTCGTGCAATACGGCAAGCCGTTCCTGGTAATCGCTGAAAGCGCGGCGGACGCTTTCAAGCTCGGCTATATGCAGCGGCTTATCGGAAATCAGCCCGCGCGGGAGATTGTCCTCAAGCGTCCGCATGGCATTGATCTCGCTGGACAGGCTGCGCAATGGATGCACCATCAACCGCTTCAGCAGCCAGGCAGCAAAGATCAGAGACGCCAGTACGGCGAAGGTGAGGCGAATCTGCGCGTCCTGAAACAGGTTGAGAAAGGCGGCCAGATTGGGATTCGGCAAGGTTTCGAATTGCAGATGCATCAGGCTGTTCTTGACGTCGATGCGGCTATCGCTGGGCAAGGCGATTTTCAGCCGGGACAAGTCGGCATAGCGAAACGAATGCGCGCGCTTCAGCTCCGCCAGCAAATCGAATTTGATGCCGAGATAGCCGAGCAGAATTTCTCGGGCGGGATCGGCATAAATCGGCATGAAGTAATCCAGTAGATGCTGCTCGCCGAAGGAGACATAGCGCAGCAAGGGCGGTTTGCCGGGCATGCGATTCGGCAACGCCAGCGCGCCGCTCTGTTTGCCCAGAATCACCCCGGTTTTATCGTAGAGCGCGACCGCTTTCACGACTGGCGTGATCAAACCGGTATCACGCACCCGACTATCGCGCCAGACCGGGTAGTACTCGGGAAAAACCAGTTGCTGTCGGGTTTCCTCCCATTGCGCCAAAGCCTCGCCGGTATCGCGCACATGCTGTTCGACCGTTACCAGCGCTTGTGCTACTTCGCTCCGCGCACTGTTCTGCTCGCTGGCGCGCAGGGTATCGGTCGCATGACGGATTTCCAGCCAGAAATAGCCGCCCAGGCCAATGACCAGCACGCTGGCAGCCAAGACAAACACCAAGGAAAGACGCCCGATGCTGAGTGGTTTCATGCGGCCAGTTCAGGTTTATCGAATTGCTGCATCTACCGCCTCAGATGGCTTTGAGTTCGAGCAATACGCTATCGAGCAAATCGAATTCGAAATCGCCGTCCATGAAGTGATTGGCGCCGTCGATGACGCGCACTTTCGCTTTTGTTTGCTTGAGTCGATCGATCCAATTCGCGCCCAGCCGGTCATCGCGGCTGCCCATGATGAAGGTGGTGGGACTCGACACCCGTCCCGCGTCGGCAAGGATGCGTTCCGGTGTCCATTCCAGGTAGGACAACATCGATTCGGGCGAAGCGCGATATTTTTGGCAAAACGAAAATTGCTGTGCGACCAACGACTTGTTGTGCGCTTTCACCTTGGCTCGTAGCGTCTTGACCAATTGGTCGCGCGCCGCTCCATCGACTTTCAGGCGCCCTTCCACGGCGCTGATGCCAATCAGCTTGCGTACCGATGCATCACGGTGCGAGAGGAGAAAAGCCAGCGTCCCGATGCTGCCGAAACTATGCCCGACCAGCACAACCGGCCCGGTTTTTCTGACTTTCAGCCAATCCAGCCAGGTCGCAAGCTCATTCCCGGCATCGCCCATCGTGTGGGTATGAATGGCTTCGCACGGCAGACTTTGCTTGCGGTGCGACACACCCAGCGTCAGCGTCGGCGCGAGCACGCTGTAACCCGCGCTGGAAAGCCCTTCGGTCAGGCGATGAATGGTCGGGAATTCATGCGTCTGCAGAAATCCGTGCATCAACAATACGGTGGGCTTGTCCGCATCGCCTTTGCGAAACTCGGCCCTGGCCATTTGCTTGTTCGGCATGACGGCTTCGACTGTCTCGGCATACGCCGGAACCGCAAATACCATCATGAACAGAAGAAATATCCAGCGCACCACGACCTCCACCTCTCGATTAATCGGACCCTCGGATAAACTCGCCGCATGAACCTGGACGAAATTTTTTCGCATGGTGGGCCGTTTTCAAATTTTCTTCCCCACTATCGACCGCGCCCGCAGCAACTTGAGATGACCCGCACCATTTTTTCGGCGCTGGAACGGCGTGCGCGCCTGGTGGCGGAAGCCGGCACCGGCACCGGGAAAACCCTGGCCTATCTGGTGCCGACGCTGCTGTTCGGCGGCAAGGTCATCGTCTCGACCGGCACGAAAACGCTGCAGGATCAGCTGTTTCACCGCGACATCCCGGCTGTGCGGCAGGCCCTGGCACGACCGATCACCGTCGCCCTGTTGAAAGGCCGCGCCAACTACGTCTGCCCCTATCATCTGGAACGCGCACTGTCCGAAGGACGTTTCAAGAGTCGCGAGGATGCGCTGCATCTGCATGCCATCGCACGCTACGCCGCGGTGACCGATTCGGGCGACCGCATGGCTTGCGGTGAAGTGCCGGAAGATGCGCCGGCCTGGGCCTGGGCGACTTCCACGCGCGACAACTGTCTGGGCAGCGAGTGTCCGCATCACAAGGGCTGCTTTGTACTGAAAGCGCGCAAGGCCGCGCTGGAAGCCGATCTGGTCGTGGTCAACCATCATCTGTTCTTTGCCGATGTCTGGCTGAAGGACGAAGGCGCCGGCGAACTGCTACCGGCGAGCAATGCGGTGATCTTCGACGAAGCGCACCAACTGCCCGCCACCGCCAGCCTGTTCTTCGGCGAAACCGTGACCACCGGCATGCTGCTCGACCTGTGCCGAGATGTGCGCGTGGAAGCCGCGATCAATGCCACCGACTTCGCCGAACTGCCCAACACCGCCGGCGAACTGGAAATCGCTGCGCGTCAGGTCCGCCTCGCCCTTGGACCGGCACAGGCACGCATGCCGGCCGCGCGCGGCCTTGAACGCGACGACTTTCGCACCGCACTAGAGGATCTGACCCACGCGCTGGCCAAGCTCGATGCGTTGCTGGAAAGCCAGGCCGAGCGCGCCGACGAACTGGAGAAACTGCACGCCCGCTGCCACGAAGCGGCGGGCCGCATCGAACGCTGGCTGACACCGCCCGCCACCACGGCGGAAAACCTGGACGGCGTCATCGTGCGCTGGCTGGAGGCGACCACGCATTCCGTGCTGTTCCACGCCACACCGCTGAATGCCGGCGAACTGTTCGCGCGCCAGATCGAAAACGACGCGCGCGCTTGGATCTTCACTTCCGCGACGCTGTCGGTGCGTAAGGATTTCTCGCATTACCTGCACGAAATCGGCTTGAAGGAAGCGGAAACCGCCGTCTGGGACAGCCCGTTCGACTACGACAAGCAAGCCTTGCTGTATGTGCCGGAAGCCATGCCGGACCCGAACTCGCCCGGCTACACCGAAGCCGTGGTGGAAGCCGCCTGGCCCATCCTGGCCGCCAGCGGTGGCCGCGCCTTCCTGCTGTTCACCTCGTTGCGGGCGATGAACGAAGCCTATCGCTTGCTGCAGGGACGCATGGCTGAAGCGGGCTTGCATTACCCGTTGCTGCTGCAAGGCGAGAAAAGCCGCACCGATCTGCTCGACGAATTCCGCCGCCTCGGCAATGCCGTTCTACTCGGCAGCCAGAGTTTCTGGGAAGGCGTCGATGTCGCCGGCGATGCGCTGTCGCTGGTGGTGATCGACCGGCTGCCGTTCCAGCCGCCCGACGACCCGGTGCTGGCGGCGCGCATGGAAGCGATGAAACGGGCCGGCAAGAATCCGTTCTTCGACTCCCAGTTGCCGCATGCCGTGATCAGCCTGAAACAGGGCGCCGGCCGTTTGATCCGGCGCGAAAGCGACCGCGGCGTGTTGATGATCTGCGACCCACGTCTGGTCGAAAAACCGTACGGCCGCCGCATCTGGCAAGCGCTGCCGCCGATGAAACGCACGCGCAAGCGGGATGAGGCGCTGGCGTTCTTCGCCGCCGAAAGCGGTCCTGAAGATTGAAGCCTCATCTTCCAATGCGATGGGTGTTGCCACACCTTATCGGCCTGCTCTCGCTGGCCTGGATTGCTTCGCTCGCCCACGCCGAATCCCGGCTGATCCTGCAAACCTCGCCACTGGCCGGCTTCCAGCATTACGCCGGTGCGACGTTGTTTCCGTTGATGCAGGTCGGCGACGCATTGGTACTGCGGCGCGAACCGGCCAACCCGTATGACGCGCAGGCGGTGCGGGTGGAATGGCGCGGTGTACAGATCGGCTACGCGCCGCGCGCCGAAAACGTCGATCTGGCCCGTCTGCTCGATCGCGGCACCCCAGTGGAAGGCCGCATCCTGCATCTGCAGATCGGGCGCGACCCGTGGAAACGCGTGTTGATGGAACTGTATGTGATGCAGGCCGACGAACGCTAAAATCGCCATCCCTCTATCCCGCCGCCCCGCCTTGAAATTCCTCGCTTTCGATACCGCCACCGAATGGTGCAGCGCCGCCCTCTGGATCGACGGCGCCTGCACGCAACGGGAAATCCACGCCGGCCAGAAACATTCCGACCTGCTCGTGCCGATGCTGATGGAACTGCTCGCTGCAGCGAACCTGGAACTGCGACAGCTTGACGCCATCGTCTACGGCATGGGACCGGGCTCGTTCACTGGCCTGCGCATTGCCTGCGGCGTCGCGCAAGGCCTGGCATTGGGAGCGGACCTGCCGGTACTTGGCGTCTCTACATTGGAAACCCTGGCCGAGGAAGCCGGCGCGGATCGTGTCCTGGCCTGTCTGGATGCGCGCATGAACGAGGTCTACGCCGCGCTTTACCAACGCGAGGACGAAACCTGGCACTGCCTGGCCGGTCCGCTGGTCTGCCCGCCCAGCGCGGTGCCGCTGCCGCCAGGCGACGACTTTGTCGGCGTCGGCTCCGGTTTCGCGGCTTACCCGGATATCGCGCTAGCGCGCTCGTTGCGCAGCGTCGATGCCGGCCTCATTCCGCACGCCCGCGCCATGGCCCGCCTGGCCGCGCCGCGACTGCTGCGCGGCGAAGGCGTGCCGGCGGAACAGGCCGAGCCGCTGTATATCCGCGACAAGGTCGCCCTGAAAATCTGCGAACGCTGAGTCCTTCGATGAACGCCGTTCTCAAACCCCTCAATTTCGATTTCCGGCCGATGACCGCCGACGATATCGACGCCGTCATCCGCATCGAACGCGCGGCCTATCCGTATCCGTGGTCCCTGGGCAATTTCCGGGACAGCCTGGAATCCGGCTATTCCTGCTGGCTGGCGGAGATCGACGGCAACGTCGCCGGTTACTGGGTGATGATGCTGGCGGCGGGCGAAGGCCACATCCTCAACTGCTGCGTCGCCCCGGACTGGCAAGGCCGCGGATTTGGCCGCCAACTGGTGGAACACCTGATCGATACCGCGCGCAGCCACCGCACCGATTGTCTGTATCTGGAAGTGCGCCCGTCCAATACCGCCGCCGTGAATCTCTACCAACGCCTCGGCTTCGAGACCATCGCGCTACGGCGTGGCTACTACCCGGCCGACCAGGGCGCGGAAGACGCGCTGGTCATGCGGAGGCTGTTTTGACGCTGACCCGACAGGATCGCCTGCAAGCGCTGGGGTTGTGGCCGGCGTGGCGTCTGCGGGGATCGAAGCCCACTGAAATTGCGGCGGTAGGGCGGAAAAGCGAAGCGCCTTCCGCCGAATGCGCCGGTGACGTGGCGGAAGGCGATTCACTTGAGCAGAGTCGCCGCGATCCAGAGCAACCCGTAGGGCGGACAAGCGCAGCGTCTTCCGCCGAATGTGCCAATGTCATGGCGGAAGGCGCTGCGCTTGTCCGCCCTACACCCGAGCCCGATCCGCACCCCGCCAACGCAATCCGCGCCATGGACTGGACCGCGCTCACCGCCGCGATCCAATCCTGCACCCGTTGCGACTTGTCGAAATCGCGCACCCAGGCCGTGCCCGGCATCGGCGACATACACGCCGAATGGCTGTTCGTCGGCGAAGCGCCGGGCGCGAACGAAGACCGCCTGGGCGAACCCTTCGTCGGCGACGCCGGCAAACTGCTCGATGCCATGCTGGCCGCCATCGGCCTGGCGCGCGACCGCAACGTCTTCATCGCCAACGTGCTGAAATCGCGCCCGCCCGGCAATCGCGACCCGCTGCCGAACGAAGTGGTGACCTGCCTACCCTATCTCGAACGCCAGATCGAACTGATCCAGCCGAAACTGATCGTTGCATTGGGCCGCTTCGCCGCGCAGAACCTGCTCGCGACCGACACGCCAATCGGCAAGTTGCGCGGCGCAGTGCATCGCTATCGCGGCGTGCCGCTGATCGTCACCTACCATCCGGCCTATCTGCTGCGTAACAGCCTCGACAAGGCCAAGGTCTGGGAAGACCTGGTCCTGGCGCGCGACACCATGATCCAGTTGAAAAATTGAAAATCCGCTTTTCCGCCAAGGAGTACGAAATGCGCAAACTGTTGATTTATCTCGTCGTCTCGCTGTCCGTCCTGAGCCTGTCCGGCTGCGGCTACAACACCCTGCAAGCGCAGGACGAAGCGATCAAGGCCGGCTGGTCGGAAGTGCTCAACCAGTACCAGCGGCGCGCCGACCTGGTGCCGAACCTGGTCAATACCGTGAAGGGCTACGCCGCGCACGAAGCCAAGGTGCTCACCGAAGTCACCGCCGCCCGTGCCCGCGTCGGCCAGATCTCGGCCAGCCCGGAACTGATCAACGACCCCGCCGCCCTGCAGAAATTCCAGGCGGCTCAGGGCGAATTGAGCAGCGCGCTGAGCCGTTTGCTGGTGGTCTCGGAAAATTACCCGCAACTCAAGGCCGACGCCGGTTTCCGCGACTTGCAGGCGCAACTGGAAGGCACCGAAAACCGCATCACCGTCGCGCGAAACCGCTACATCAAGACCGTGCAGGACTACAACGTCACGGTGCGCTCCTTCCCCAGCAACCTGACCGCGATGATGTTCAACCATGAGCCGAAAGCCAACTTCACGGTAGAAAACGAAAAAGCGATTTCCGCCCCGCCCAAGGTCGATTTCGGCGGCTGAGGACAAGCTGTGCCTGGGTAAGACGTGGGCAGGTAGACGACAATGGACCGTCTTCGCCGCTTCGTCGCAGCGGCGATGCATCCCGGCAAGGGGCGATCAGGACATTACGCTGAGCGACTTGACCTGCCGAGGGCTGTTCTCCCGCCCCGGCGCCGCCGCCGTCGCCCCGTGGACCACCCAACGCATGCTGCCGCTGCACCCCGGCGGCGAATTCGCACTAGGCCTGCAAGCCGGCCGCACCACCGCCGGGAATGGAAGGAAGAAATTCTCTTGCGACTGAAGGTGACGGCAGATGAAACTTTGGGTTGGAATGTGGTAACGCGCTGAGTTGGCTTCCGAGAATTCGGCTCGCTGGAAAACTTAAATCGGATTGTTTCGGCCCCTAACAGGCTGGTGAGAAACCCCCTATGAACCCCGGATTCCCAAGAGCCAGGAA
>JASJPG010000123.1:0-7573 GCA_031426815.1 Hydrogenophilaceae bacterium | reverse complement strand
CGCGGCGGTGGCGCAGTTCGTTGAGGAACAGCACGCTGTCGCCGTCCCGGCGCACTAGAAGGCTCTCGGCGCTGGCGCTGGCGGTGGGCCAGGTCTGGATGAGGGGGAACAAAAACTGTTCGACCGGAGCGCGCAGCACTGCCGCCGCCACCGCGTGGTCCGCGCCGACCTGGTGCTGGATTAGCGGCACCACATAGTCCAGCCGGATGCGCCCGGCGCTGTCCCGGTACAGCTCGCTCATCTGGATCTGGCCGCTGCGCAGGGCCGCCGGCAACAGCGTGCCGCGCAACGATCCGAGGCTGTCGGACTGCCCATTGTTCGGCAGCAGACGGCGCCCGCTCGGGTCGAGCAGCTCGACGTCGTAGTGGAAGGCGCGCTTGAGTCCTTCCAGGCGCATGATCGAGCGCGTCCGGGCGGCGCCATCGCCCCGGCGCAACCAGCGTTCGATGTCGTGGATCATGGGTTCACTTTCGCGTAGCGTGTCGGCGTCGCCGTGCCGCTCCCACAGCCAGGATTCGACCTGCCCCGCCTTCAACTCGGCGACGGCGGCCAGATCGGCGAACGCCGCCTCGCGCAGCAGCGGGCCATGCAGTTGCACGACGCCGTAGCCGATCAGGGGCACCACCAAAGCCAGCCCGAGGAACAGGGCGAGCGGGCCGCGCACTCTGCCGCCGTTCAGGGGCTCGGCTGCCTTGCCCGGCATGTCCTGGCTCCCCTCTCCGCCCCAGACGCGCAGCAACAGATACAGCAGCAACGTGCTGACCGCGACGAAGGCCATGCCTTTGGCGGTGCCGACCCAGGCCAGCCGTGCCGCGTCGTGCACCACCAGCGCAAGCAGGCGGTCGGAGGCAAAAATCCAGAGGCTGGAGAAGATCAGGTAGAGGGCGGCGACGCGGGCGGCCAGGCGTCGGGTATCCCCTGCCCTGCCGAGGTGAAATTGCATAAGGCGCCCTCCCCGGAGGGATGGGAGAACTTTCTTTATATGCGTTGCGCGCCGCTTGCCTATAGGGAGATTCCTGCAACTCCCCCTACCCCCCGCAACCATGGCATTCTTGCGCCAACGCCAAAAACGAACCGTTCAAATGAACCCCACCATCGCCCGCGCCCTAGACCAGATCAACCGCATCGTCCTCGGCAAGGATACGCAGGTGCGCCTGAGCCTTGCCTGTCTGCTGGCGCGGGGACATCTGCTGATCGAGGATGTGCCCGGTGTCGGCAAGACCACGTTGGCGCATGCGCTGGCCAAGACCCTGGGCCTGGATTTCCACCGCATCCAGTTCACCAGCGACCTGCTGCCGGCCGATATCCTGGGGGCGGCGATCTACGACCGCGGCAATGGCCAAACCGGCGCAAAGTTCACCTTCCATCCCGGCCCGATCTTCGCGCAGGTGATCCTGGCCGACGAGATCAACCGCGCCAGCCCGAAGGCGCAAAGCGCATTGCTGGAAGCGATGGAAGAAGGCCAGGTCAGCATCGAAGGCGAAACGCGGCCCCTGCCCTCGCCTTTCTTTGTCATCGCGACGCAGAATCCAAGCGACCAGATCAGCGCCTTCCCTCTGCCCGACTCGCAACTCGACCGCTTTCTGCTGCGTATCCGCCTCGGCTTCCCGGACCATGCCGCCGAGCGCGCCTTGCTGCGCGGCGAGGATAGGCGCGACTTGCTGGCCGAGTTGCAAGCGGCCATCACCCCCGCCGAGTTCATTGAGCAGCAAAGACGGGTGCTGCAGGTGCATGTTTCCGATGCGCTGCTCGACTACCTGCAGGTGTTGATCGCCGCCAGCCGTCAGGATGCGCGTTTCATCGCCGGCCTGTCGCCGCGCGCCGGCCTCGGCCTGATGCGCGTGGCGCAAGCCTGGGCCTATCTGGCCGGGCGCGATTTCGTGCAGCCGGAAGATGTGCAAGCCGTGCTGCCGGCGCTGACGCCGCACCGACTGTTCCCTGCCGTCGGGCTGGTTCAGCCCGGAGACGATTGGGCCGCGCGCATCCTTCTCGAAGTGGCTATACCGTAGGTGCGCATTCATTCACACCTGCAACCCCGTTCAATCCACCAGGAGACCCCCATGACCGATACCGCCGATTTCGACAGCCTCGTCCCGCCGCCTCTGCCGCTCAACCGGCGCGGTTTCCTGGTCACCGCGCTGGGTGCGGGTTTTGCCCTGGCGGTGCAGCCGGTGATGGCGCAAACCGCCATATCGACTGCCACCGATGGGCTGACCGCAGGCGAAATTTCCGTGCCGACGGCGGATGGCGCCATGCCGGCCTATCGCGCGCAACCGGCGCAAGGCACGAACTTCCCGGTGATTCTGGTGGTGCAGGAAATCTTCGGCGTGCATGAACACATCAAGGACATTTGCCGCCGCCTGGCCAAACTCGGTTACCAGGCCATCGCGCCCGAGCTGTACGCGCGCCAGGGCGACCCGCGCCAGTACACGGCAATTCCCGAGATCATCGGCAAGATCGTCAACAAGGTGCCGGACAGCCAGGTCATGAGCGATCTGGATGCTTGCGTCGCCTGGGCCAAAGGCAACGGCGGCAATACCGCACGACTCGGCATCACCGGCTTCTGCTGGGGCGGCCGCATCACCTGGCTGTACGCCGCGCACAACCCCGGCGTGAAAGCGGCAGTCGCCTGGTACGGCAAGTTGACCGGTGCGACCGGCGCGATGACCCCGAAGCATCCGCTCGACCTCGCCGGCGAACTGAAAGGCCCGGTGCTCGGCCTCTACGGCGGGCTCGACCAGGGTATCCCGCTGGAAACGGTCGACAAGATGCAAGCCGCCCTGGTCGCCGCCAGCAACCCGGCCAGCCAGGCCTCGCGCATCCACGTCTACGACAACGCGCCGCACGCCTTCCACGCCGATTACCGCCCGAGTTATCGCAAGGAAGAAGCCGAAGACGGTTGGAAACGCTTGCAGGCGTGGTTCAAGCAGAACGGGGTTTGAAGCTCATCCGCCGGCAACCGAGTTTGTTGGATGGGCAAAGCGTAGCGTGCCCATCAACGCGCTCAACGACGGGCCCGCTACGCTTGGCCCATCCTACGGCTGATCAGAAGCTCAGGGCTCCTGAAGCGACATGCGTGGCATGCCATCGCCGAGCAATCGAGCCAATCCGATCCGCACGCGGACTTCGTCTTCCGCCGCCAAGCGACCAAGCACCCCACGCACCAGGCGCTGGTCCAGGGTGAACAGTTTGAAACGCACTTTCGATGGCGCTGGCAAGCCAGCCATTTCAAGGTCGAGTAGCGGGCAATCCAGCGGCCACGGCGCGTTGGCCTCCGAGGTAATCATGGCCATCACGGCATGGTCGGATGTCGCATTGAAAAGCGACGCGTCGGACAGCACCAGAGCCGGGCGATTCTTGACGGCTTGCCGGTCAGCTGGCATGGAATGCATTACTTCCTTACCGTAAGACAAGGCATGGAAATTGACAAGAGGCGGGTCGATTTTGCCGCCTCCACATAGCCCGGTAAAATTGCTGCAATTTGTGTTCGATCAATCGGCGCCGGGATCAACACAACAACAAACGAAACATCGGCTCCATAAAAAACACATCCTGGGCAGAGGAATCTCGATGGCAATTTTCCGTTGTAACAAATGCGGCTATTTGAACGAATTAGCTGCCGAAGCCGTCGGGACAACGATGAACTGTCCTCAGTGCGAGCACCCGAACTCGGTTTTCGACACGACCTTCTTCGTCAAGAAACTATTGGAGAAATATTTCGCGCTGCTTGCATCTCAGAAGCGGATGCAAGCCGAAGCGGATAACCAGGAAGCCACAGCACCGGCCGCACCGCAAAACCTGGAAGGTATCGATCTGCACAACACGGACCAGATCGCCACCGACCTGCAACATGGCCCGATTCATAACTGGTTCGAATCCAGAAAAATCCAGTTTCGCGCCAACCATAAGGCCGTGGATACCACCGGTTTTTTTGACGAGGTAGCGGTGGAAATCGGCGGGAACTACGAGTTCCTGAAAGCGGTTATCGAACCGATCCGTCAAGCACAGCGCATCGGCAAACCCGGCATTTACCTGAATCTGAGCAAGCGAAGCCAAAAGGAGGCCCAATTACTGACCGCCTTCTGTCGCCGCCTGTATGACTTCGCGTTCGTGTCGAAATACTTCTATCAAAAAGATGAGAAAACCATACAACTGACCTTGCAAAGTTCGCAGCAAGTGCAGCGTTTTTTCAGCGGTGAATGGCTGGAGTGGTTTGCTCTGATGCAAGTGCTGGAGTTCGGTCAGCAGAATCGACTCAGCGTTTCCTGTGCGCGAAATCTATCCCTGGTTTTCGCCAACGAAGATCTTCACGAACTGGATGTCTTCTTCATTCTGAAGGGCGACAAGCCCGTATGCATCGAGTGCAAAACAGGAGAGTTCAGGCCATCGATTGACAAGTACGCCACGCTGAGAAAACGACTGGGCCTGGAAAAATCTCATTTCATCCTCTGCGTGCTTGGTCTGCCTGACGAACAAGCCCGTGGACTCAGCAGCATGTACGACCTGACCTTTGTCAGTGAAAGCGGATTAGCTGACCACTTAGCCAGCCTGATTTAGCTGAACGATAGGCCCGCTTCGCTTGGCCCATCCTACGGCTGGCTCGGCTTGGCTGAGGCAGTAAGGCTTATCCCAGCGCTCGACTCTGCTGCCGCTTCCTATACGCGGCAACCGCCGGCCAGATCACTGCAGCCAGCAAGATCAGCGTCAGCCCGACCGGCCACCAGATCGGCCGATTCCATTTCGCCTGATACGACGTTCGCGCGGCCGGGTCGATGCGGCGGTATTTGAGCAGGTTGTGCGCCATCAGGTTGGGTTTTGCGTTTTTCACCCAGCCGTGGCGCAAGCCGAAACTCTTCGGGTGGAAGGCGTAGATCCAGGGCGCGTCGTCGCGCGCCAGCTTGACCATCTGGTCGATCACGGCCTGGCGATCGGGGCCGTTGTCCATGTCCTTCATGCGCTCGAACAGGCGGTCGAATTCAGGATTTTGGTAGTTGGCCGCGTTCTCGCCGCCTGACCCCACCTTCTTGTTGGGGCCGTAAAGTAGGAACAGGAAGTTTTCCGGATCGGGGTAATCGGCGTTCCAGCCCCATTCGAAGAGCTGTTCGCTGCCCTTGCTCATCTTGTCCTGGAAACGGTTGTAGTCGGAGGCGCGCACCACCAGCTGGATGTTCAGCTTGGCGAATTGTTTGCGGAACCAGTCCATGCGCGACTTGGCTTCCGGACCGCTGGCGGCGGTATCGAAATAGAGGGTCAGCGGCTGGCCGGTTTTCTCGTCGCGGCCGTCTGGATAACCGGCTTGGGCGAGCAGCTTCTTCGCATCATCCAGCGCGCGTCGCTGCGCGCGGCCCGCCTTCCAGGCGAACACCACCGGATTGATCCCCGCCGCACCTTCCTTGTGCCCGAAGATACCCGGCGGCAACGGCCCCTGTCCGGGCAGGCCGCGCCCGTTCAGGAAGATGGAAATGAACTCGTCGTAGTCGATCGCGATCGACACTGCCTGACGCAGTTTGCGGGCGCGTTCGGACAAGCCGCCCACCACCGGGTCGAGCATGTTGAAACCCATGTAGTTCAGCGACGGGCGCGCCGCGGTGGCCAGCAGGATGCCGCGCTGGCGCATGTCTTCGGTCAAGTCCGGCTCGCCGTCGGCGTTCATCCGGATGGCCTGATCGAAGCTGTCGGAACTGACGCCGGAAGCGTCGTAATAGCCCTGCAGGAATTTGTTCCAGTACGGCACATCCTCCTTTTCCAGCGAGTAGATCACCGTATCCACCATCGGCAGACGCTTGCCGGCATCGGCCAGCAAACCGGCTTCGGTATCGCCGGGATCGCCCTCCGCCGGATAGAAATCGTCGCGGTAATACGGGTTGCGCTGCAGCCGCATGACCCGATTCGGATCGTTCTCCGCCAGGTAATACGCACCGGTGCCGACCGGCTGCCAATCGAGCGTGAAATTGCGTTCCGCCATACCCGGTTGGCGATAGAAGCGTTCCGCCTCCTCCGGCACCGGCGCGAAAAATGGCATTGCCAGCCAGTAGATGAATTGCGGATATTTGCCCTTAATGCGGATGCGGTAAGTGGTCTTGTCCACGACATAGGCGCCGGGGAAATCGTATTTGCCGATATCGAGATAGGCGTCTTTCGGCAGGGTTTTGGCATCCTTGCTCAGTGCCTTCGCCAGCTCTTTCAGGCCGACGATGTAGTCTGCCATCAAGCCCAGGATCGGCGACTGCACGCGCGGATGCGCCAGACGGCGAATCTGATAGACGTAATCGGCGGCGGTCAGCTCACGCGTGCCGGTTTCGGCGAAATCCTGGAATTTATCGATGCCTGCCAGTTCGTCCGGCCGCAGCGGGATATAGCGTGGCTTGCCCGCCGCATCCTTGGCGAAAGCCGGGTGCGGTTGATAGCCGACGCCGGGCTTGAGGCGAATTTCGTACTCGGAAACCGCAATTTGCGCCGCCGCCGCATCAGCCGGCAGTTGCCGCCCGGCGGCATCGAAATAACGCACCGTCGGCATCGCGGCGGCAGTCTGCGGTTCCAGCTGATACGGCCGCTTCAGATAGTGGTATTGCAGCGGCGGCTCGTAGATATTGCCGAGAAAGACGTATTCGTTCTCGCTGTAAGAACGCGCCGGATCGAGGTGCTTCGGACGTTCCTCGAAGGCGGAATAGAGGATCGATTTGCCGGCGCCTTTGCTCCCCTCGCTGGCCGGATAGGGGCTATTGACCGGGCCGCAGGCGGTGAGGAACAACAGCAAAACGAGCAAGGAGGCAAGACGGCGGAAGCGGTGCATTTCGTTACCTGCCGATCCGAACAGCGCTTGGCACGGAAGCTGGCTAAGGAGTCCGTTTGTCATGGGGTAATCAATCCAACACTGGGAAAGTAATTCCGGTAGCGCCGGGCATCCCGCGTCAGCAGCAAGGCGCCAGTCACGGCGGCATGCGCGCCGATGAAGAAATCGGCCAGCACGTTCCGTTTTGTGCCGCCTTGTCGGCGGTAGCGCGCGAATGCCTTGCCGGCCAGGAACAGCGCCGGGCGCGGCAGTTCCTGAAAGCTCAGGCCAAGATCGGAGATGACTTCATCCAGCGCCTCGACCGAAGCAAAGGCCAGCGACAACTCCGCATAGATGACGGGATTGATCGCAAGTTCATGAATCTGCGCCTGGGCGCGCATCTGCTGGATGGACCAGTCGGCCCAATCCGGGTCGTCTTCCAGTACGTCCACCAGGATGTTGGTATCGACCAGCAATCGCGGCATCACTCTTCGCCGCGCAACAGGGCCATCAATTCATCGGTGCGCCATTTGATCTCGGCTCGGCCGCGCGCGGCTTCGAAGCGGTCTGGTCCGGCGGCTCGGGCGGTCCCCAGCTTATGGATGACGACGTCACCTTCACCATTCACCGCGAAATCGACCACGCAGCCAGGCGCGAGATTCAGTGCTTCCCGGATCTGCTTGGGGATGGTGACCTGGCCCTTGCTGGTCAAGACCGTAGACATGGCCGGCTCCTGTATTACGACACGCGCCAGTGTAATACCGGCTCCATCAATGAGAAAGGGCGACATCGTCGCCCTTT
>JASJPG010000122.1:0-21360 GCA_031426815.1 Hydrogenophilaceae bacterium | reverse complement strand
CAGACACGGACTTACACCGTGCTGTGTGTGCGCCTTCACGGGCGCACTAGGTGCGAATTAATTCGCACATAAGCGCTTGATCGTGCGAAATAATTCGCACCTACAACGACGTCAACTGCCGTTTCCAGGTTGAAAGGCGTAATCGGAAGCCAGGATTGAAGATTTAAGCTCGATTGCCGATACAGGCAGGTTGCCCTATGCCATTACCCTGGTTTCCCGCCATGCGTGCTTTCAAGCTGACCCGCTATTTTTCGTTGCTGTCGATGATCCTTCTGGTCCTGGTCGGCAGCCTGCTTGGCCTGCTGGTGCGCCAGCAAGAGATCGGCCAGTTGGAGCGCGTGGCGGAAAATCAGAACGTCAACATGACGCAAATGATGGGGCTTCTGCTGCGTCAGGACATCGAGCGGCTGATTGCCCGCTCGGCCGGCAAAGACAAGGCGGCGTTGCAGACCTTGCCCGACATCGCCGGGTTGCGCGACAAGCTCTCGCCCCTGATCCGCGGCTCGGAAATCGCCAAGGTCAAAATCTACAGCCTTCAGGGCAACACGGTTTTTTCCACCGAGACATCGCAGATAGGCGAAGACAAAAGCCACAACTCCGTTTTCCTCGCGGCACGCAGCGGCCGCGTCGTCAGCGAACTGGTGCACCGCAACCAGTTCAGCGCTTCCGAAGGCGTCAGAAACGATGTCGACCTGCTGTCGAGCTACGTTCCGGTGATCGCAGACGGTCGCGTCGTGGCCGTGTTCGAGCTGTATCAGGATGTCACCAAGCTGATGAACTACATCGAACATTCGTTGTGGCAGATCTGGGCGACCCTCTTCGCCGTCCTCGCTGCGCTGTATCTCATGCTGTTGCTGGTGGTGCGTCATGCCCAATCCGTGCTGAGCGCACAGGAAGCGCTGCTGGCCGACGCGAACCGCGAACTCGACCAGCGTGTCGCGGAACGCACGCGCGAACTGGAGCAGAGCAAAATCGAACTCGGCATCGCCGCCGTCGCCTTCGAATCGCAGCAGAGCATGCTGGTCAGCGACGCCGACAACGTGATTCTGCGGATCAACAAGGCCTTCACCGAAACCACGGGCTACACGGCGGCGGAAGTCATCGGCAAAACGCCGCGCATTTTTCAGTCGGGACGCCATGACCGTGCTTTTTATGCCGCGATCTGGGAAAGCATCGATCAGACCGGGTATTGGCAGGGCGAACTCTGGGACAAGCGCAAGAACGGTGAAGTCTTTCCGAAATGGCTGACCATCTCGGCCGTCAAGGATGCCAACGGCGCCGTCACCCATTACGTCGGCACCTACATCGACATCACCGAACGCAAACAGGCGGACGAACGGATCAGGAATCTGGCGTTCTTCGATCAGCTCACCGGCTTGCCCAACCGCACGCTGTTGCTGGACCGTCTGCAGCAAGCCGAGTCCGCCAACGCACGCAGCGATGGTTACGGCGCCTTGCTGTTCATCGATCTGGACCACTTCAAGGCGTTGAACGATATGCGGGGCCATGCCTGCGGCGACAAATTGCTGCAACAGGTGGCGCGACGGCTGTGCGAAGACGTGCGCCAGGGCGATACCGTGGCGCGACTGGGCGGCGATGAATTCGTCGTGATGCTGCCCAGCCTGGCGGCAAACAGCCTGGGCACGGCCGCGGTCATTGTCGAAACCGTCTGCCAGAAACTGCTCGCGGTTCTGGCGCAACCCTACGCGCTGACCGACTCGGAGTTCCACTGCACGGCCAGCATCGGCATCAGCCTGTTCAAGGGGAAGGAAACCAGCATCGAAAATGTGCTGCGCCAGGCCGGACTGGCCATGTACCAATCGAAGAATGCGGGCGGCAACACCTATGCCTTCTTCGATCCGGCCATGGAATCCGCCGTGCTCGCACATGCCCAGATGGAAAGCGATCTGCGCCAGGCGATCCAGACGCAACAGTTCGAGCTGTATTACCAGCCGCAGGTCGACGGCCAGAGCGAACGGATACTCGGCGCCGAAGCGCTGATTCGCTGGAAACATCCGCTACGCGGCATGGTTTCGCCGGTGGACTTCATTCCACATGCCGAGCGGACCGGCATGATCCTACCGCTCGGCCAATGGGTCCTGGAAACCGCCTGCACACATCTCGCCGCCTGGGCCACGCAACCGGAGATGGCGCACCTGACCGTCGCCGTGAACGTCAGCGCGCAGCAGTTCCAGTCGCCCGACTTTGTCGGTCAGGTCATGGCCACGCTGGAGCGCACCGGCGCCAACCCGCAGCAACTCAAACTGGAACTGACCGAAAGCGTATGCGCCAGCAACGCCGACGAAATCGTGAAAATGATGACCGAACTGAAAGCGATGGGCGTCGGCTTCTCGCTGGATGACTTCGGCACCGGCTATTCCTCGCTCGCCTACCTCAGCCGTTTGCCGCTGGACCAATTGAAAATCGATCGATCATTTGTGATCGCACTCGATTCCGGCGAAAACAACATCGCCATCTGCGCCGCCACCATCAGTCTTGCCCACAGCCTGAAACTCAAGGTAGTCGCCGAAGGCGTGGAAACCGAAGCGCAGCGCTACTTCCTCAGCACCGTGCACCACTGCGACATGCTGCAAGGCTATCTGTTCAGTCGGCCGCTGCCGCACGCCGAATTTGAAAAGCTGCTGCAGGTAAAGCACCCCGCCGTAGCGTAGTCAGCATGCGTTTCATTTCAGCCTCCTGCCCTCGCGGGCGTCCGATCCCAGAATGGCGCCATCCGAACAAATGAGTGGCACCGACACAGGTTCTTTTGCAATCGCCGTGCCAGGCATGAAATTGCCAACAAAACAAATGGTTATGCGTTTACGGCGAGAATACGGGCGGGAAAAGCGGCTAAGTCGCTAGCCAGCGACAGCGATATGACCGGCTAAATTTTGGCCACCTAGGGCATTGCTTCCGTAGGGTGCGCCATGCGCACCATTTCACGCGCAGAGGTGCGCATAGCGCACCCTACAAAATCCTGCTGTGCCTTAGCACTTGTCGCGCGCAGCCGCAGCCGAGTCGTAAAGCCCAGCCAGCCTGAACCGTGCCCTGGCCGCGCGCCTGAGTCCGATTTCATGCGCGTCGTCACAGCCCCGACAATCCGCGTCGGATTTGCCACAAACATAGTGACGAATGACCTGTCGCTCGCTGCATCGATTCGCCGCAATCCCTTGGTTTCCTTGAGTCCGGCCGGGCGGGCGGGTGATGGCCTGAATATTGCTGACCGCTCTTGTCCAGTATTTAGTCCATCTGCTTGCTGGACTCGTATGTTTCACGCCTAACCACGATGAGGAAAACGATGTCGATCAAACAAATTGCTGCTTTCTCGGCCAAGGCCAGAAGCGACGCCGCCCTGGCCGAACAACTGAAAGCCTGCGAGCGGCTGAAAGAGATGTTCGCCCTGGCAAAGGAACATGGCTTCGAATTCGGGGAAGACCCGCTCTACCCGCCGAACGAACCGCAGTTCACGGCGGATCAGCTGTCCGCGCGCCTGGCCAAGGCCCTGCTGCGGGCCTGAAGCCCCCTTGCACGACCTTTAGCACTTCGGGCTGCACCAGAACGCAGCGAAGTTGCTTCCCCCTTTTACAAAGGGGGATCGAGGGGGATTTGACGGCATCGGCTAGGTAGATGCCGCGCAAATCCCCCAGTCATCTTCTCCTGGGGGGTTGGCATCGCATTCCCGGTGCGAAAGTGCCCGACGTTTACGTACAGGGAGCTTGGCATGGAAAGCAATTGGGAACTGGCGGCGGAAAACGGCAGCCGGAATCAAATCGACCGTTATCCCGGCACCGCGTTGATCTCTTGCTGCCCGCCCGGACGCAATGTTCCGGGCGGGTCGTATCAAAAGCCTAAAACCCCAGACCCTCGCCAGCACCCAACAGCGTGGCGATGCCGAGAATCGCGAAGATCAGCGCCGCAATGCCGTGCACCCACCGAATCGGCATACGTTCCGCGATCCGGTTGCCAAGCAATACGGCGGGGACGTTGGCGATCATCATGCCCAGCGTGGTGCCGGCAACCACCGCGATCAAAGCCTGGTACTGGGCGGCCAGCGCGACCGTGGCAACCTGGGTCTTGTCCCCCATTTCTGCCAGGAAAAAAGCGATCAGCGTCGTGGTGAACACGCCGAAACGGGCCAATTTGGCATCGGCTTCGTCGAACTTGTCCGGGATCAGCGTCCAGATCGCCATCGCGATGAATGAAACGCCGAGCACCCAGCGCAGCGTTTCCGGCGCCAGCAATGCGGTGATCCAGCTGCCCAATGCGCCGGCCAGACCGTGGTTGGCCAGCGTGGCGAGCAGGATGCCGAGAATGATCGGCAGCGGCCGCCGGAATTTGGCGGCGAGGATGAAGGCGAGAAGTTGGGTTTTGTCGCCGATTTCGGCGAGGGCGACGATGCCCGTTGAGACGAGAAAAGCTTCCATTCGATTTCCTTGGCCGGATCCAGACGAATGACCACAAAGCCCCTCCGGCCAGTCCAGAGGCGATGTGGTCAAAGGTCTTGCCAAGCGTGGAAACCGCTTACGCCATGGCCGGCTGGCCAAGTATGTTGACGTAAGCCCCTTCAGTTGAAGGGCGGCTACTCCCCAATGACGGCCGCGATTCTAGACGGCTGGGGGAGGCAGCGTCCAGGCAGCTTCGTTGTCATCACGCCGCCGCGCGTAGCTCCTGCAACGATCTGGCGCTGACGCCCAGATCGCGCCAGTTCGCCGGGTGGCAACTGAACAGCAGGATCTGGTGCCGGGTCGCGGCGTCGAACAACACCCGCTTCATCTGTGCCAGGCGGTCTTCGTCGCTGTGCACCAATGCGTCATCGAGGATGATCAGGGTCGGGCGGCCGGCTTCCTGCAGCAGGTCGGCGTAGGCGAGGCGGCTGATGACGCCCATCTGTTCGCGCGCGCCGAAGCTGAGGGCTTCGAAGTCGCCCGATTCCGTGCCATCGGCGCGGCTTCGGGTGAGCGGACCGGGGCTGAGGTTTTCGTCGATTTCCAGGCTGGCCTGCGGGAACAGCAGTTGCAGGTAACGGTTCAGGTGTTTCTGCAACGGTGCCTGCAGTTTCCGGGTCAGCGCGCGGCGTTTTTCCCGCAGCAGATTCAGCAGATGGTCGAGCGCGTGGGCGCGGCGGCGCAGTTCGTCGGCGCGGCGCTGCGCCTGGGCCAGGTCGCGGCTCAGTTCGGCGCGGCGTTCTTCCAACCCCTGGGCGCCGGCTGACTGCAGTTCGACATCCAGCTTCAGCAACGCGTCGCGGCGCTCGCTGTGGCGTTTTTCGTGCTGTTCGGCGCTCTTGCGGAAGCGTTCCACGTCCTGCCGCAGGATATCGGGATGCGCTTCAGCGACCTGCCTGGCGAGTAATTCGATGCGGCCAGCCAGCGTGCTGTGTTCGGCGCGCATATCGACCAGATCGCGATTCGTTTCTGCCACGCGCACGGCTCGTTCGGGGGCATCGAGTACGCCACGTGCGGCGTCCAGTTCGCGGCTGGCGGCTTCGCACTCGGTCTGCGCGTTGCCGGCAGCGAGTTGTGCCTTGTGCAGGCTGGCGTCGATCTGCGCGAGCGATTTGGCGGCGGCTTCCTCGCCGGCTTCCGCGACGGAGACGGCGGGCAATGCCGCAGCAGGCTCGCTGGCGGGAGGCAGTTTGTCCAAAGCCTGTTCGATCTCGCCGGCGCGGGCCTGGCTGGCGGCAAGTTCGCTGCGCAACGTATCGATGCCGAGCGGCGCCAGCGCTTTCAGCGTCGCGTCGGCGGCAGCAACCGCCGCGGCGCGCTGGCTGTGCGTTTGATGGCGCGTTTCGGCGGCTTCCAGCGTGGCGAGCCCGAGCCGCTGCAGCAGCGCGGCATGTTTGTCGGCCAGTTCAGTCTGCTTGCGCCGCAGTTGCGACAGATCGGCGCCGCCGGGGGCGATTTCGAGCGTGCCGAGTCCGGGCAGGGCGATAACGGTTTCTTCGATCAGCCGTCGCTCGCCGGCGCCGCCGAGCGATTCGCCGCCGATCTCGATGCTGCGCCCGGCAGCCAGCGCAAAGCGCAGCGTGGTCGCGCTGGCGTCCTGCTGGATGCGCAGTTCGCGCAGTTGCCGGTGCTGTTCGCGCAGGGTGGCCAGGTCCGCCGGCTTGATCTCGCTGGCGGCGGCCTGACGTTGCAATTCGAGCAAGGCGGTCTGGGCGGCCTCGGCTTTGCCCAGCACGGCGCCGGCGTTCTCCGCTTTGAGGCGGATCTCGTCGAACTGGCGCAGCAGACTTTGCCGGGTGTCCTGCTGGCGCGCACGGCGCAGCGTGTCGCGCGCGCTTGCGTGTCGATCGGCGGCTTCCGCGCGCTGCGCCGTCCATTGCGCGACCAGCGCGGCGGCGGCCGTCTGCGTTTGGCGGGCGGTTGCCAGTGCCGCAGTGCGTGTCGCGACGGCCTGTGCCTGGCTGGCATAGGTATCGAGCTGGCTGCGCAACAGCGTGATGCGTACTTCGATCTGGCTGGCGCGCTGTTTCTCCGCCGCGAGGTTTTCCTCGACCCGCTGGATCGCGGCCAGCCTGTCCGCCGCGGCCTGCTGTTGCACACGGAAAGCGAGCCAGGGTTGCTCGGCTTCGTCGGAGAGGTGTTCGCGGCGCAGGCCGGCGAGCGTATCGACTTTCTGGCGGTAGGCGGCAATCTCGGCGTCCAGCGTGCGCGCCTCCGCCGTCAGCGCGGCGACCCGATTCTCGGCTTCGAGGTACACCCCCTTGGGCTTGCCGGCGGCTGGCGTAAGCAATTCGTTGCGCTCGATCTCGATATTTTTCAGCACTTCGTCGCCGCTGCTGCTGGCGACTTCGCCAAGCGATTGATTCAGCGCGCTTTGCAAATGCCGGCTGGCATGGCCGACCGACTCGCGGATGTCATGCGCGGCGCCCTGCTGTATCCAGAGCAGGCCGGGGATGCCCCAATGATCCGCTTTGCTGACGCCCTTGCTGGCATGCGCGAAGCCGAGCAACTCGGCGAGATGGTCTTCCGCCTCGGCACCATCCAGATGCTGGACGCCGCCGCTGGCGACGATCTGCAAGGCGCAGCGCTTCTTGCCGAGGAAACGCTTGCTCAGTGTGTAGTGCTTGTCGCCGAGCGCGAATTCCAGTTCGACGCCGGGCGAGGCCGACGGCTCGTCCCAGGGCCGCAGTTCGTCGACGCTGCCGGAACGATGCCGCTCGAAAAATGCGGCGCGGATGGCGCTGACGATGGTGCTTTTGCCGGCTTCGTTGGGACCGGTGAACAGGTTGATGCCGGGCTCCAGATCGGTGATCTCGATGGCCTGGCGAAACTGCTTGAACTGCTCGATGCGGATGCGGGCGAGCTTCATGCGGCACCGCCGACCGGCATCCAGGCCGGCGGGACGCCGGCGCTCCACGATTCGCTACTCGGTGCTGCCGACATTGGAGCTCCCCGCGCCTTGCCCTGCACCAAAATCACCCCCGGCGCGCTCACGGGGAAAGTCCGACAGTCTCCTAGCAGACTCGCCAGCAGCGCCAGCGCGTCGCGCGCGACTTCCGTCCCGGCGCTGTCGAGCCCATCCTGGCCACTCTGCAGTTCTGCGATGACCTCGCCGAGATAGCCGTCGGCATGCAGCGCGTCGATGTCCTCCGGCGTCGGTTCCAAGCGCAGCGTGGACAGATCGGCAAGCAGACAGCGGGCTTTGCCGCGCGCTTGCTCGATGGCTACACGCAGCAGCCGGTGGCCGTTCAGATCGGTGCGCCCGCTCAGCTCCAGTTGCACCACATCGGCCGGCCCGTAGCCGGCAAGCCGTTGCCGCGCCTGCTCGACATCGCTGGGCACCTGCAGCGTCAGCGTTTCGGCCAGCCAGCGGTATTGCCCGGTCGCAACCGGCATCACCGTCGGCAGCGCGCCCGCCGCCAGTTCGACCAGCAGCGCCTGGCCGGAATCGTTCGCCTTGAACCGGTCGGTTTCATGCGTGCCGCTGTACCAGGTGCGCGCATCGACCTGTTTGGCGCCGTGCCAGTCGCCCAGCGCCAGGTAATGCAGGCCGGCCTGTTCGGCACGGCCGGCGGCGATGGGATTGGATGAATCGATGCCTTCGGCCAGGATGCCCTGCACGCTGCCGTGCGCCAGGCCGATGCGAAGCAACCCGGCCGGCGTTTCGACGGCGGCGAAGCCTTCGGTCAGGTCGTTATGGGTATTGCGCTGGGTCAGCGGCGCCGGCAGCACGGCGACGCCGATGTCCGCCAGCAGGATCGGCTCGGGCGTCAGGCAGACGCGGACATTGGCGGGTATCGCCTGCAGGCGCGCGGCGCGCGTCCACACCGATTCGGACAGCGCCGCGTCGTGATTGCCCGGAATCAGCAGCCACGGCCCGGCATAGCCTTGCATGGCGTTGAACAGACGGTGGATGGTCTTGTCGGCGACGCCCTGCGCATCGAACACGTCGCCGGCGACCAGGATCAGATCGACCCGATGTTCGACCGCCAGCGCGGCGAGCCGCTCGACCGTCTTGAAACGCGCCTCGGCGAGCAGCGCGGCATCGTCGGCTTCGAACTGTCCGAACAGCTTGCCGATCTGCCAGTCGGCGGTGTGCAGTAATTTGACCAATGGGGCCTCCCGGGCCGGCTGAAATTCGAGGATGAATGCGCGGCCAAGTCTAACTTCCCGGCCGCGCAATCGTGATGCTCAGTCTTCCGGCGCTCCGGTCAGCGGCACGAACATCACCGGCAACACGTTTCTGTCCTCGATGCGGCCGTGCGCATCCTTGTCGATCACGCGTAACGCCTGGCCGCCGAATCGGCTGCCGACCGGGATGACCAGTGTGCCGCCGGGTTTGAGCTGTTCGATCAAGGCCGGCGGCACACTGTCCGCGGCGGCGGTGACCAGGATCGCGTCGTAGGGCGCGTGTTGCGGCCAGCCGAAATGGCCGTTGCCGGCGCGCACTTCGATGTTGCCGTAACCCAGGCGCTGCAGGCGTTCGCGCGCCAGTTCGGCCAGTTGCGGCACGATCTCCAGCGAGTAAACCCGTTTCACCAATTGCGCCAGGATGGCTGCCTGGTAACCCGAGCCGGTGCCGATTTCCAGCACCACGGCATCCTCGCGCGGCCGGATCAGCTCGGTCATCAGCGCAACGATGTAAGGCTGCGAGATGGTTTGGCCATACCCGATCGGCAACGGGTGATTGGCATAGGCGTTGTATTGAAGTTCCGCCGGCACAAAGGCATGGCGCGGCACCTGCTGCAGCGCCTGGATGACGCGGCTGGACAGCGAGCGGCGCCCGGTCAGGTCGCCGGTGTCGCGCACTTCTTCGCGAATCTGCTCGATCAGCAAGGCGCGTTCCCGGTCGATAGCGTCGTTCATGGGCTTCCTCACAAAGCGGACTCCAATTCCTGCTTGAAGGGTAGGCGATCCACGCCGGCGCGCTACACGAGCCGAGCGGCAGCCACCGCCACAAATCAATCCGGTGCGGCTGCCTGCGCTTGCTATAAACAGAAAGGACGGTAGGTGCGGATACGTGAACATTACGTTCTTGCCGATAAATAAATTCGGAGGAAGCATGACCAATATCCCCGCACGCCTTGGCAGCGAAGCAGAATTTTTGCTCGAACATGTCTGTCGCACGGTACCGAAAGCGGTATTGCATCTACCCGGACCGGACTTCATCGACCGCGTCGTCGCCGGCAGCGACCGCACCCCCGGCACGTTGCGCAACTTTCAGCAGATCTTCAACAGCGGTCGCCTGGCCGGCACCGGCTATCTGTCCATCCTGCCGGTGGATCAAGGCATCGAACATTCGGCGGGCGCTTCCTTTGCGCCCAACCCGGCTTATTTCGATCCGGCCAACATCGTCAAGCTGGCCATCGAAGGCGGTTGCAACGCGGTGGCGTCGACGTTGGGCGTACTCGGTTCGGTGGCGCGCAAGTACGCGCACAAGATTCCCTTCCTGGTGAAGCTGAACCACAACGAGATGCTGACCTACCCGACCCTGCACGATCAGACCCTGTTCACCGACGTGCAGAAGGCGTTCGATCTCGGCGCGGTGGCGGTGGGCGCGACGGTTTACTACGGCGCACCGGAATCCCGCCGGCAACTCTGGGAAGTCTCCCAGGCCTTTGCCGAGGCGCACCGGCTCGGCATGGTCACCTTTTTGTGGGCCTATCTGCGCAATTCCGGCTTCAAGCAGGATGGCGTCGATTACCACGAAGCCGCCGACCTGACCGGTCAGGCCAACCATCTGGCGGCGACCATCGAGGCCGACATCGTCAAACAGAAACAGGCCGTCAACAACGGCGGCTATACGGCGATCAATTTCGGCAAGACGCATCCCAAGGTGTATTCCGAGCTGACCTCGCTGCACCCGATCGATCTGGTCCGCTATCAGGTCGTCAACTGCTTCATGGGCCGTGCCGGCATGATCAATTCCGGCGGCGCATCAGGCGTAAACGATCTGGCTCAGGCGGTGCGCACGGCGGTGATCAACAAGCGGGCCGGTGGCATGGGGCTGATTTCCGGCCGCAAGGCGTTTCAGCGGCCGATGGCCGAAGGCGTGGAGTTGCTCAATGCGATTCAGGATGTCTACCTGTCGCAGGATGTCAGCGTTGCCTGAAGCCGACTGCGAACGGAAATAGAGGACAAGATATGGTTAAGCAAGCAGTCCAGGAACGACGTCGAAGCAATCGGACCCCGATGGAATTGGGCATCCAGGTCTATGCCTATGGCATGTTGGTTGCCAGCGGCGTGACCGTGGAAATGAGCGATCACGGCATGCTGCTCCGTATCGAACAGGACTATTCCGCCGACGCGCTCGATCCAGGCAAGCACCTTGATGTGATGTGGGAAGAATCCTGCGAACGCCTGCCCACGGAACGCTGCATACCAATCAAAGTGGTGCGGAAATGGGACGAAGGCATTGCCGCCCGCTTCGTCTGGATGGATAAGCAGCTCTGCTGAATATTGGGGCCGGACTTACTTGGGCAGTCCGACCATTTCATTTTCCAGCGCGTCGAAAGCGCGGTCGCGGTGGTGCAAGGTCACCGCCTTCTTCAACTTGCCGACGCGTTCTTCCTGATACGCCACCAGGGTTTCCTTCGGGATGCAGACGCGGGCATAAGCGGTCGACTGCCGTTCCTTGTATTCGATGTTTTCGTAAATGACCGCACTTTCGACGAAGACCGGCAGGTTTTCATCCTGCTTGAAGCGTTCGACCAGGGCGCGTTCGGTCGGGTCGCTCTTGTCGCGGAAGTTTTCGTAAACCACGATTTCCAGCGCCTTGTCGAGGCGAAGCACCATCTGCTTGCGGGCCGCCGCCTTGGATTGCTCGACCGCTGCCAGGCCCCCTTGCGCGGAACCGGAATCGCAGATGTGGTTGACGGTTTGCTGGTAGTACCAGCCCGGCGCGCCTTCGATGCGGACCGATTGGGCATGTTCCAGATGCTGCTCGAACATGAAGGTGATGAAGGTTTTTACCAGAGCGAAAGCCAGCGATTCGAGCATGCGGGTACCTCAGGGTTTACGGGCGGCGGAACTAACGGGCCGGGATCACCCGCAGCGGTTTCAGGTGGGCATAACTCGGCATTGCCATGCCGATGCCGGCGTTGATGTAGGTTGGGTCGGCGATGACATAGCGTTCCCCCTGCCATTCGATCGAATTCAAGTTCGGCAGCGAAGATTTGACGGCGACCGCCGTCGTCATGTGGCCGGGATAATGCAGGCCGACCGTCTTCAGCCCGGTCAGTTCGCGCACCAGCCAGGAAAACAGCGCGGAGCGGTCTTCGCAATCCGAGTAGGGGTAATGCAGCGCTTCCTCGACGAAGAAGTATTTCTCGTAGCCGAACTGGTCCTGGTCGGTCTGATAGGCGAAGCCTTTCTGGACGAAGGCGAGCAGGAAATTGACCGAGTCGGTTTCGGACATGCCCTGCATGCGCTGGCGCAGCGCCTGCAACAGCGGCTCGCGCGCCGAGGGGCTGGCCTGGGTGGCGAAATACAGGTCGAAATCCATCTGCGGGAAACCGGCCATGTATTGCACCAGGCGACGGTCGTAGGCGAGCCGGATTTCGACCGGCCGCCCCTGGTAGTCGAAATTGACCCGCTTCTCGACCGGCGCGGCCTGCGTGAAGGCGGTCGCGGCGCCTTTCAGGTCGAGCGGCTGCAGCGGGGTCGGGTAATTGGTTTCATAGGTGTGGAAGGAACGCAGTTTCTTGCCGCGATCCGCGTTCAGCAAGGCGTAGTAGGTGCGCTCGCCGAACTTGATGAAACTGACCGCGTAGACCGGCTGTTGCACGGCCACGAACAGATCGACCTGCGGCCCGCTATAGCCGAGGCGGACATCGACGCCGGCCTTGACCAGGAAATACCACAACAACAGATTCTGTTCAGCCGGCTGGTCGGGCCGCAGCGATCTGGCCACTTCCTGCCATAACGCGGTGTGGCCCCAGTCGTCCAGGCGCAGATCCGCGCGCGCCTTGGCGATGGCCTGCACGGTCGGCTGGTAACGGCTCGTGCTCATCGCATCCCAGAAGCCGGCCAGTCCGGCCGGGTCGATACTGCGCACGCGGACGTTGCGCCATTGCGGGTCATACGGCAGCCGCAGCGGGTTACCGAAGAAATCGAGTTCGATGCTGTCGCGCGCGAATTCTGGCGCGAGTTTGGGTGCGGGTTTGGGTAACACGACAGGCGGCGGCGGAACCGGCGCGGGCGGCACGGGTTTGGGCGGGATGGCCAGGGCAGCCGGCACCTCTTTCGGCGGCGTCTTCACGACGACGGGGGCGGTCGGGATGACCTTGGGTTTCGGTCGCGGATCGCGCACCTTGCCCTGCAAAACCTTGAATTCCTGCCATTGCGCTTTCAGATGGCGGCTGAATTCCATGTCCTGTTCGCTGCGCCAGACCTGATATTGCCGATCCATTTCGACGGCGCCCTGGGACTGGCCGCGCAGCCAGTCCTGGTAGCCATCCGCTGCCGCAGCGGCAAGGGAAGCGACGGAAATCGCCAGCAGTGCGCCACTCAGCACGAGCAGATGCCGGCCGAGTCGACTTGGTTGGATTTCCGCCATGCTTCGATCTCCTTACTGCATCGCCTTCATCTTGGCGATTTCTTCAGCGAGCTCGTCCTGACCCTTCTTGGCCTTGAATTGCTGCCACAGCGCGCGGTCGTTGTTCATGCTGGTCTTCAGCACTTTTTCAGTGGCTTCCTTGGTCACGGAAGGATCCAGGCCGACCAGCACATAGACCGAACCGTTCGGGCTGGTGGTGCTGCGGAACACGCGCGAACCGACGATGGTCTCGGCGGTGATCAGCTTGGACACGCTGGTATTGACCTTGTCCACCGTCTCGGAGGCGGCCGCACCGGTGGTTTCCACGTACTGCTTGATCATGTTGGTGACATGCACCTTCATCTGTTGTGCCAGATTGACGCGTGCGGCGGCAGCGGCCTGATCCTTCATGAAAGACGGGCCGGCGGCGGATTTCTCATGCGAACCGACGGCGGAAACGGCAACGCCTTCGACCGGCGCATCGCAGATCCAGAGCGGCGCGGCCTGGTTGGGCGCGTCGGGGAAGACACATTCGGCAGCGACCTTGCTCTCGGGTTTGACGGCATCCTTGCCACCCATACAGCCCGAGAGGGCAACGGCCATGAGGGAAGACAGCAACACGATACGTTTCTTGTTCATTTGAATCTCCATTGAAAAAACCAGAAAAAACCAGAAAAAACCACCGCTGCCAAGTTATCGCTCCCCGGCGCTGCCGGCACGCCAGCGGCAGCCGAGGCGACCTGTTACTACTTCGCCGGCACCAGCCACACCCACAAAACACCGCTATCTGGATCCTTCCACTTCGCCCGCACCGTGGCTTTCACCTCGACGTGATCGACTTCCTCGCGGATGTCTTTGGCGGATACCGAAGAGACGCGTCCCCCCACGACGAGCTGGGAAGTCGCTTGTTCACTGCTGACCCTGACGCCATAGCGTTTGGCGAATTCGTCGCGCGCACGCGAAATCGCCAGTTCTTCCTGGGCCTGGTTGCCGCGCACATGGAAGCCGGCCGACGAGGAAACGCCCTCGCCCGGATCGTTGATCCAGGCCGGGCGGCTTTCCATCTGCGCTTGCGCCGACTTGTCCAGACCGGTACTACTGCACGCGGACAACGTGGCCACTGCAACAAGCAAGATTCCAATCATTCTTAACCGCACGGCGATGCTCCTGGGTTGATCGGCTTAAGCGCATCAGCGCATTTTGAACAGCTTCGTCCAGCCCGAATCCTTGTGAATCACCTCGATCCGGTCGCCCAGACGGACATGTTTGGCCTTGTCGTCATCCTCCGGCACGATCCAGGCCTCGCCGTTCGTGACGATGCCGGAAACGGTTCCTTCGACCACCGGTATCTTGTCGTAGCTGATTTTCCTGGTAATCGGATGAACGCTTTCCTGCTCGCTGAAAATCACCACCCTGTTACCTGCAACGATGCCCTGTTCCGTGCCGATCGAAATTCGGAAAATACACTTCTTGCCGTTTTCGCGTTTGCCGAGCACATACCCCTTCGGCGAGAACACATTGAGAAACTCGGCGCGGACATCGTCCAGCGCATCCTGCGTGGCCGCACGGATCATGTTCGCCGCAATGTCGTGCGAACCGCGATCGCTGGTCGAACGCGATTTCGAACCGCGCCCATTCAGCGTTTTGACCGGGCGCAGACTGGGGATCTCGTAAACCCGCAGACTGACATTGGCGACCGCCTTGTGTGAAAAGGACGCCGGGGTGTGATAGGTCTTGCCTTTCTTGTCGGTAAAACTCGATGCCGGCACGTACTCGGAACCGTAGTCGGCCAGGGTGATCGTCGCTTTCACCGCAAAGTTGGCGAGTGACGGCCCGTCATAGCCGCCGACGCCCTTGACCTCGGCCAGTTGCAGTTCCTGGCCCAGTTTGGTGGCAATGCTGCGGTCGATCACCTCGGCGCCATTGGCGCCCAGCATTTCCTCGATGGCGCGGGTCAACGTGGTGGCCGCTTGCGCCCTTCTCGCTTTTTCCAGGTTGCTGTCCTCGGCATCGAACACCACGACCTTGGCGCGCCCCTGCCGGCTCAGATCGGCCTCGGTCGGCAAACGGGCGGCCGGCGCCAGCGACGACTCCAGGCGAAATTCAGATAAAGAAACGTCGGTCGTGGCACAACCCGCCAAAGCCAGCAACGCCGAGAGCGCGCCCGCCTGAAAAATGCGTTTCGTCAACATCGCAATCCCCTTGATTGAAGCCAATTATTCCGCGAAGCCCAGACCCGAAATCGGCCCGGCTTCCCGCATTGCCGCCACCAGTTTCTGAATGGCGTTCTGGCGCGCGCCGCGCTGATCGTAAGTCGATGCGCCGGACACCGCATAGTCGCGGCTGGCCAGGGCGCGGCCATGATCGTCCAGCAAGCTGAGCGTGACTTTCAACTTGAGCAGTTTGCTGCCGTAGATTTCGTCGGCGCGACTATTGCTGGAAATCGCCAGGATGTTGCCGCCGTTGCGGGAACGGTCGGTCCGGATACCGGTTTCATTCAGGTAAGTGGCGACCGCCGCGGCCACATCGGCGTCTTCCGGCGCGGCCTGAAGCTGGAACACCAGGCCAGTCAACGCCTGTTTGGCCTGCTGTTGCAGGGATTCGTAATTGCGCAGGCGGGCGGCGCCGTCGCCACCCGCTTCGGCGCCGATCAGCAATTGCGCATGACCGACCCCTTTTTCCAGGCTGGGCTGCAAGCGGCGCAACGCCACGAAGCGCTCCAGTGGCGTCTTGCCGGCGAGGCCGGCCGTCGCTTGTTGAATGCCGCCGTCCAGATTGCCCAGTTTGGTTTTGAGATCGCGGATGAAGGCCTGGCGATCGACCTTGACCAGGACAAAAAAGCCGTTCGCCGACTGGGCGGTCTTTTCCACCCCGTAATTGCTGAATTCGGTCTTCTGCACTTCCTCCGAGATGCGCGTGCGGGCTTGCCGGTCGACCTTGTCGTTATCGACGGTCATCCGGCTTTCGAGCTGGCCGGAGATGCTGACGCGCAGCTTGGCGGCGATGTCTTTCAACGCGGCGCGTTTCGCGGTATCGAGTTCCGGTCCTTCGCCGACGCCCCAGAACCATTCGCGACTGTCCGCCGGCGTATTCAGCACCCAGGCCGGCACGGCATCCGCCTGTTTTTTCGGGAGCAGGGTTTCGCAGCCGGCCAGGGGCATCGCAAGAAGCAAACAGAGCAAGAAGTTACGCATGATTTTCGACTTCGAGTGGGTTGATCGATGCAGGTGGAACACCCGGCGGAACGTATGACTGCATTTTGCCAGTTAAAGGATCCTTTATAGCTGTCCAGCACAACTCGTAGACCGGTTGCGCCTGTTCCTTGCCGGCCACCTGGACTTCGCCCAGGGCGCGGCAGGGCAGCAGGTCTTTCACGCGCTGGTAGACCGATTCGCCGATGAGAATGTCGACGCCCAGCTTTTTCGTGGCGCTTTCCAGGCGCGAGGCCAGATTCACCGTATCGCCGATCGCCGTGTAGTTGAAACGGATCGAAGAGCCGAGATTGCCGACGATGGCCGAGCCGCAATTGATGCCGATGCCGGTTTTCAGCGCCGGCGTGCCGTGCCGCAGCAAGGCCTGGTTGATGCGGAGCTGGGCGTACTGCATCGCGACGGCGGCGCGGCAGGCGGCAAGCGCATGGTCCGGCTGGTCGAGCGGCGCGTTGAACAGGGCCATGATGGCGTCGCCGATGTATTTGTCGAGGGTGCCGCCCTGAGCGAAGATCGCCTCGGTCATCGGCTGGAAATAGTCGGCCATGATTTCGGCCAGGCGCTCCGGCGAAACGCCTTCCGACATCGACGTGAAACCGCGGATATCGGAAAACAGCACGGTGATTTCCTTCTTCTCGCCGCCCAGTTTCAATTGCTCCGGATTCGCCACGATGCGGTTCACCAGGCTGGGCGGCAGATAGGTGGAAAACGCCGTGCGCAGTTTCTCAGCATGTTTCTTCGAGTGCGACAGCAGCGTGGTTTCGATCAGCATCGCCGCCGCGGCCACGGCCGCCATCGGATAAGCGCTTTCCAGCCAGATGCCGGCATGACGGTAAAGCAGGAAGCCGGCAAGATAGACCGCAGCGGCCAGGCCGAGATAGAGCGCGGCGCGCAGCAGGATCAGGCGGAACAGCATGCCGGCCGCGGCGGCGGACAAGACCAGCACAAGCGTCCCCGCCAGCGCGGGGGCCGACAACTCCTGCAGCGCATGCCCGCCGAGCACATTGGCCATGAACGTCGCATGCATCAGCGGGCCGGGATACTGGCCCAGCGGCGTGGCGCGGATATCGGCGACGCCGGCTTCGGTGATGCCGAACAGGACCACCTTGTCCTTCAGCGCGGAGGGCTGAAACCCGGGCGCGAACAGGTCGGCGAACGAGATCGTGTTGAAGGCCGCTTCCGGGTAAAAGTTCAGGCGAGTGAAGCCGCGCGGGTCGAGCTGCACGCGGCGCTCGCCGAAACGCAAGGTTGCGGCGTGGCCGCCGCGCAGGCTGGCTGGCGTATCCAGCGCCACCTGCAAGGTCTGCACGCCGAGGCTGGGTTGCACGCTGCCCAGCAAGACGAAGCCGGCGGGATAGTGGCGAAACCGTTCGTCCTTGTCCGGCAAGGTATTCAGCGACGCCAGCGCGGCCTGGCCGGCCAGCACGGCCGGAATCGACAGTTCCACCTCCTTGCTCTCGACCAACTGCACATCCTCGGCATCGGTCAGGCTGGAATTGGCCAACTGGTTCATGCCGGCGGCATCGGGGCGAAGGTTGCGCACACCGTTCAACAGGTAGCCACCCACCGTCATGGTCTGCGCCAGCGCCGCGCCGAGCGCCTGGTCCTGCACCGGATCGGTCGGCTCGGAAAACACCATATCCAGAGCAATCACCCTGGCCTCGCGGCATTTTTCGATACCCGCCGCCATCTGCCCGCGCGGCCACGGCCAGCGGCCGAATTGCTTGACGGCCTGGTGATCGACCGCGACGAACACGATGTCCCGGCTCGGGGCATGCGGATTGAAGCGGTAGTAGGTGTCGCTGACCGCGCTGGCGAGCGCCGCGACCGGCCCCGGTTGCCAATGGAACAGCAGCGTCAGCAAGACGCCCAGCACGGCCATGGCGCCGGCCAGGTTCAGAAACTCGTTGCGCGCGAGCGGAAGATGCATGCGGTTTATTGTTTGCCGCGCCAGTCGCACAGCGCCTTGATCGCCTGGGCGGAAGCGCTGCTGATATTCCGCTCGACCGCGACGCGGCCCTCGGTCACCAGTTCCTTGCCGGCTGCGAGCGTCAGGTTTTCCACATACGCCACGAATTCGCGCTCGACCTGCGTCTTGTATTGCTCGAATGCGGCCTGCTCGCCGGCAACACCTTCGGCATGCTTGCGGGCATAGCTTTCGAAATCCTCTTCGGGTGGCTTGCTCACCGCCTTCTCGCGATAGAGCCCGACCGGGCCTTGCGTGCTGGTGATCTCGACGCTGCCCTGATCGAGCACGACGCTGACACCATCATCACTGTCGCCGACCAGAAAACGGGTGCCCTTGACGCCGATCACCGACAAGCGGGTTTTCACTTCGACGCCGGCCTCCGCCTTGCGCTTCTTCACCTCGAACAGCGCCTGGCCCTTGGTCACGGCGGCTTGCCCGGCCGCAAAGGCAGCGACACTGAAGTGATCGAGCGTGGCGGTGTAACGGCCATCGTTGATCAGCGCGCGCCCCTCGAAGGTATGCACCTCATCACCGGCGCAGAGCGCGCGCGGCAACACGCCCGGGCTGGACTTCAACACCTTACCGCTCGGCTTGATGCTGACCTGACCGTCGAAAGCGACGATGCGGGCGACCGGCGGACAGGCCGCGAACGCTTGCGCGGACAAGGACGACACGACCAGAAAAACCTTCAGTAAATGCATGGGGCACTTTCCAGGAGCGCCGGCGTCCCGCCGGCTGTTTGCGCAAGGGTTCAATGGTTTGGCCCAAAAATTCTATACCCGGCTCGCACCAGGGTCTTGGACCAGGATCAAGCCGCCGCGACCGGCCTAGCGTTCCGTCGTGGTAAAGGTCAACGTACTCTCGGCCACCATGACCTTGGCCTCGACCTTGGGCTTCAGGCCGCGCGTCGTCAGCAGCCCCTTCCTGGCATCGCCGGCGCTGCCCTGGATGACGTAATAGCCGCTGGACGCGTCGTAGCGCACGGCCGGCAACGTGTCTTGCGGCCGTTGCGTGCTGGCGATGATCTGCAGATGCTCGGTACCGAACGGCGCTTCCACCGAGAACTCGCCCAGCTCGACGAAATGATTCGCCTGGTCGGCCGGCACACGGCGAATGAAACGGGCTTCGCTCAGGTCGTTCTCGGCGCCGTCCTGCAGCGGCAGCAGATAGGAGTGCTGGCCGTTGGACCGTACGATGTGGCCGACCACATAGAAATAGCCGGCGCGATTCAGCCGGGCCGCCAGTTTGAGGGTTTCGCCGGCCTTGAACTTGAGTTGGCGCGCACCGACCGTGGTGATCAGATCGGCGCGCAAATCGCCGGAAACCGCCTCGCCCAGGCGCAGCAGGCGCTCGAAATCCGGCGCCAGCGGTTCCGCCCGATAACCGGCGAAGCCGCTGCGCAGCAGGCGCGCGGTGCGCACCCCGATCAATTCCCGGGTCGCGTCGTTGCGGAGTTCCAGCACCACATCGACATCGCCCGTATCGAGCAGCCGATACTCGCCGCTGGCACGCAGACGCGGCCCGACGCGGCCGGACATTTCCGCGCGTAGCTGATCGGCCAGCGCAATGCCCAGCGGCGTCGCCTCGCGGCTGCCGGTCGCGGTCAACGGCTCGGCCTCCAGCACGCGGCTATTGACACCCTTGAGCAGCACGCGAGCGGCAAACGCAATCGAATCGACCGACTCTTCCAGCGCCTCGCGTTCGCTCATCAATGCCGTTTCGCTGGCCGGCAGTTCTGCCGCCTGCATCCCCAGCGCCACCGCGACCAGGCGGTGATCGGCCATCGCGCGCAGGTTGGCGATCTGGCGTTCCAGCAAGCCATGGCGCGCCTTGCGATCTTTGGTCGCGGCCAGCGCCTGCGTGCCGGCGGCGAATTCCTTGCCCAGCATGTCCAGCTTCTCGCGGTACAAGGCCGCCGAAATTTCCAGTTCCAGCAACGCCCGCGCCCCCGCCAGCTCGTTCCCCGGCGGCAGTTCGCGATAACGCAGGCCGAGCAGCGGCAAATCGCTGGCGGTCCGGTTCATCACGCGCGAGCCGCAATCCTCGGCGCGCTTGCCGGTCACCTGGGTACACGACTCCACCACCGAATTGATCCGCACCTGAATCGCCGCCGCCAGATCCGCCGCCGCCCGCTGCCGCGCCTCCGCCTCGTCCTGGCCATAGCCGTTGCCTTCGAGCGCCTGCACCGGCGAAGCGAGCAGCGCGAAGGCAAAGACGAACAAGGGGGTAAGACGGTGGGTTTGCATGCGTGTTCTCCATGAGCGGGGCGGCGGCAAGTTTAGCGGGGAAGCGGCAAAGGTTGTGTGGGAGCGCCGGCGTCTCGCCGGCTTAGCCGTGGCGGCAAACCGGCCGGCGGGACGCCGGCGCTCCCAGGTTGGCGGCTTCGTTTGAGGCTTGATGTTCGATTCGACCGAGAGCGCCGGCGTCTCGCCGGCTGTTGTTTGGCTGCGTTCCGAAGTTATGATTTCCGGAATACAAATATTCACCAGGGATATGAGCCACAAACACGAAACCGACGACGATGGGAGCACCGGCGTCTCGCCGGCCCTTTCTTTGCACCAACCAAGCCGGCGAGACGCCGGCGCTCCAGTTGCAAAAGGTTGGTATTCCCGCCGTTACCTGCCGCACTGCGACGTACCCGGTTTGATTCAGGCCATCACTTTTCGCCTGGACGATGCCTTGCCCGCAGAAGTGGTGCAGCGACTGCAACAGGCAGAGCCGAACGAGGCACAGCGGTTGCGGCAGTTGGACGCTTACCTGGATGCCGGCCATGGTGCCTGCCTGTTGCGGCAGCAGGCCTGCGCCGACATCGTCGAGCAGGCCTTGCTGTTCTTCGACCCGGAGCGTTACCGGCTGCTGGCCTGGTGCGTGATGCCCAACCATGTGCATGTGCTGATCGAAACCCGGCAGCGCTGGCCTCTGGCCGGCGTCGTGCAGGCCTGGAAGTCGTTCACCGCCAAGGCCATCAACACGCATTTGCAGCGCGGTGGCAGCCTCTGGCAGCGCGATTACTTCGATCGCTTCATCCGCGATGACCTGCATCTGGCGGCGGCGGTCGCCTACATTCAGGACAACCCGGTGCGGGCCGGGTTGGTCGAGCGGGCTGAGGATTGGCCATTTGGCAGCGCGCGCTTGGCGAAAAGTTGAAAGGGCCGGCGGGACGCCGGCGCTCCATCTTGGCAGGAGCGCCGGCGTCCCGCC
>JASJPG010000121.1:0-18292 GCA_031426815.1 Hydrogenophilaceae bacterium | reverse complement strand
GGCACCGACAGCGATGTCGAGGGCTCTGCGCTCAGCATCGCCACGGTCAACGGCACTGCCTTCGTCGCCAACGGCAGCGATGCCGCGCATCTGGCCGCAGACGGCTGGATGCAGGTCGCTCTGGCGCACGGCACGTTGTTCCTGCGGCAGGACGGCAGCACTGAATATTTGAGTGCGGCCAACGACAGCGCCGGCGACAGCTTCAGCTACACGGTCAGCGACGGCACGGACAGTTCCAACAGCGCCACCGTCACTATCGGCGTGACGCCGGTCAACGACGCGCCGATTGCCCGCGATAACAGCTATACGGCAACGGAAGACGTGCTGCTGAGCGGTCGCAACATCGTGACCGATAGCGATGCCACCGCCGGCATCGACAGCGATGTCGAGGGCTCTGCACTGAGCATCGCCACGGTCAACGGCACTGCCTTCGTCGCCAACGGCAGCGATGCCGCGCATCTCGCCGCCGACGGCTGGATGCAGGTCGCTCTGGCGCACGGCACGCTGTTCCTGCAGCAGGACGGCAGCACTGCGTATTTGAGTGCGGCCAACGACACCGCCGGCGACAGTTTCAGCTACACCGTCAGCGACGGCGCAGACAGTTCCAACAGCGCCACCGTGACCCTCACGGTGGCGCCAGTCAACGACGCGCCCATCGCGCGTAACAACAGCTATACGGCCACGGAAGACGTGCTGCTGAGCGGTCGCAACATCGTGACCGATAGCGATGCCACCGCCGGCATCGACAGCGATGTCGAGGGCTCTGCACTGAGCATCGCCACGGTCAACGGCACTGCCTTCGTCGCCAATGGCAGCGATGCCGCGCATCTGGCCGCCGACGGCTGGATGCAGGTCGCCCTGGCGCACGGCACGTTGTTCCTGCGGCAGGACGGCAGCACTGCTTACCTTAGTTCGACCAACGACACTACCGGCGACAGCTTCAGCTACACCGTCAGCGACGGCACGGACAGTTCCAACAGCGCCACCGTGACTATCGGCGTGACGCCGGTCGATGAGGCCGACCTCAACCTGACCAAGACCGTGGACAACGCCACGCCGCTGTTGGGTGATACGGTGACATTCACTCTCACCGTCACCAATCAGGGCCCCGACGCGGCGACCAATGTCACCGTCACCGATCAACTCCCGAGCGGCCTCAGCTACGTCGCTTCGAACACCGCGACCGGCAGTTACGACAGCAGTACCGGTATCTGGACGCTGGGCAACCTGGCCAACAATGCCGTCGCCACGCTGACCATCACCGCCACCGCGACTGGCAGCGACAGCATCGTCAATAGCGCCACGGTGATCGGCGACCAGCCCGACCCGGACAGCACGGACGACACCGGCAGCGCCAGTATCGACGGCCAGTTGCCGCCGCTGCCGGTGGAACCGGAAGCACCCTACACGCCGCCGTCGGCGCCACCCCCGGCCCCCGATGCGGAAGTCGTCGCGCCCCCGTCCCCGCTTGTCCTGGTGAGCGAACCGGTCGGCGAAATAGAGACCGTGCAGGGTTTCCCGCTACTCGGCGAAAATCCCGCCAGCCAAACGGAGGAACACCAACTCCGCCTGGAACGGAATATCCCGGACCAAGCCTTTGCGCCAGGCGGCGAAGCGCTGAACTTCACGATTCCGACCGATACCTTCGTGCATACCGATCCCAAGGCCAGCGTTTCGTTGACGGCCATCATGCTGGACGGTTCGCCGTTGCCGAACTGGCTCAGCTTCAACCCGACCACCGGTGGCTTCACGGGGTCCCCGCCAGCCGACTTCACCGGCGAATTGCAGGTCAAAGTCATTGCGCGGGACGATGCCGGCGGCCAGGCGGAAACCATCGTGCGCATGGCCGCCGCGCCGGTCGCGAGCGCGAATCCGACCGCCGCGTCGGCGCAACCGGGCACGGGCGCGGAAACCGCCGGCGCCGATCCGCATACGGTAAATGCCCCCAGCGGCCTGACGCGGCCGGCGGAAGGCGCCGGCGTGATTACCACCACGGGCGGCTTCCCGGTTTTGGCCGATGCCGCGCTGCGGAGCGACGGCAGCCATGTGCTGCGCATCGACAAGGCGATACCCGAGCAGATTTTCCAACCGGGCACGGCGCTGATCCTCTATGTGGTGCCGGTGGATGCTTTCGTGCATACCGACACCACCGCTGAGGTGACCTTGGCGGCCAGCATGCTGGATGGCGCCGCCTTGCCGAACTGGCTGAACTTCGATGGCAAGAAGGGCGAATTCAAGGGGGTGCCGCCCGAGGGATTCCAGGGCGAATTGCTGATCAAGGTGATTGCGCGCGATAACGCCGGGCGGCAGGCCGAAACCATCGTCCGCATCCGCATCGGCGAGAAGAGCGAGCGTCTCTCCGTGCAGGGCAAGCCCACCCTCACCGCGCAATTGAAAGCGCAGGGCGTGTTCGCCTGGAAGGCAGAACGGGACACCCTGATCCAGCATGCGCGCGATGCCGGTCTGAAGGCGAAGGCGGAGAGATTGAAGGCCGAGAAAGTTGCCTGACGACGGCATCACGAGCCCGGCGCATTTGCCCGCCGAATTCCAGGCGCTCGCCACGCTGGTTCAACTCGGACGCCGTGCCCGCGAGGCGCGCGACGCGGCCGAACTGGCCTTCATCGCCGTCAACGAGACCTTCGCGCTGACGCCCTACCGGCAAGCGGTGCTGTGGACCGATGCCGGCGGTGTCGCGGCATTGTCGGGCGTGGTTTCACCGGAAGCCAACGCGCCGTATGTGCAATGGCTGGGACGGGTGTTTGCCGCACTGCGAAAACAGGTGGGGCGGCAACAGCCGCACGCGGTCGATGCCGCCAATCTGCCGGCGGCCGAGGGGCGCGAATGGGCGGACTGGTTGCCCGCATGCGGACTCTGCCTGCCGTTGCCGTCGCACCGCCATTTCAGCGGCGGCGCGCTCCTGCTGGCGCGCGATACCGCCTGGAGCGAGGCGGAGATGGCGCTGCTCGCCGAATGGGCCGCCAGCTGGTCGCAAGCGCGCGCGCTGATGTCGGGCGGCAGCGCATGGCGACGCCTGTTCGGGCAGACGCCAGCCGTATCCGGCTCGGCAGCGCCGGGCTGGCGGGCGGCGCTGGGCGTCCTGCTCGGCAAGCGGGTCTGGCTTGCCGCCGCATTGGGCGGCGCGTTGTTCCTGCCGGTACATCTCAGCGTGCTGGCCCCCGCCGAACTGGTGCCGCTCAACCCCGCCGTAATCCGCGCGCCGCTGGATGGCGTGGTCGATCGGGTTCTGGTCACGCCCAACCAGGCCGTCAACGCGGACGACCCGCTGTTCGAGTTTGACCGCGCCAACATCCAGAACCGTTTGCAGATCGCCCTGCGCGCACTTGGCACGGTTCAGGCGGAGTATCGCCAGAAGGCGCAGCAGGCGCTGTTCGACCCGGCCAGCAAGTCGCAACTGGCGGTATTGCAGGGCCAGATCGGCGAAAAAAATAGCGAAGCCGCCTACCTGCGCAAGCTCAACGAGCGCGGCGTGGTGGTCGCGCCGCGCGCCGGCGTGGTGCTGTTCGATGCGCCGACCGAATGGGTGGGACGCCCGGTCGTCACAGGAGAACGCGTGATGGTGGTGGCGGACGAACACGCCGTCGAAATCGAAGCGTGGCTGTCTCCGGCGGACGCCATTCCGCTCGCCGATGGCGCCAAAGTCACTCTCTACCTGAATGCGGACCCGCTCGCACCGGTTGCTGCCACGCTGCGCTACATCGGCCATGAAGCGATCGAGCGCCCCGATGGTCATTACGCCTATCGCGTCCGCGCCAGCCTGGCCGCACACGCACCGCGCCCGCGCGTCGGCCTCAAGGGCACCGCCAAGCTGGAAGGCGAGCGGGTCTCGCTGGGCTACTGGATCATGCGCCGCCCGCTCGCCGCCGGCCGCGCCTGGCTGGGTTGGTAAACATGCCCGCCGCACCCGAAGCCGCGCTGCTCCCGGCCCTGCGCGACGAACTCGCCCTCTACCCCGGCCCCGCCGCCGGCAACGGTGCGCCGACCTGGTCCCTGCAAGATCCGGCGCGCAATCTGTTCTTTCGCATCGACTGGCTGACCTTCGAGATCCTGTCGCGCTGGCACCTGAACGACGCCGCCGCCATCCTGAACGCGGTGGAACAGGAAACCCCGATCCAGCCGGAGGCGGAGGATATGGCAGGCGTGCTGCGTTTTCTGGCCGAAAACGAACTGGTGCAACGCCACGATGCGGCGGGCTCGGCCTGGTTTCGCGAGCAGGCGGCCAAGCAGCGTTCGTCGCCGGGGCGTTGGTTGCTGCACCATTACCTGTTCTTCCGGTTGCCGCTGTGGCGGCCGGATGCCTGGCTGAATCGGACGGTCGCCCGGGTTGCCCCGTTCTACACGCGCGCCTTTCTGGTCCTCACCCTGATGGCCTTGTGCGGCGGCCTCATCGAAGTGTCGCGGCAGTGGGATGGCTTCGTCTCCACGCTGGTGAATACGTTTTCCTGGCAGGGGCTGGCGGGCTACTTCATCGCGCTGGTCTGCGTAAAGTTCCTGCACGAGATCGGCCATGCCTTGACCGCCAAGCGCTTCGGTTGCCGTGTGCCGAGCATGGGCGTAGCGTTTCTGGTGCTGTTTCCGATGGCTTACACCGACGTCAACGAAGTCTGGAAACTCGCCGAAAAACGCCAGCGACTGGCAGTCGGCGCGGCCGGCATCCTGACCGAACTGGCGCTGGCCGCCTGGGCGACGCTGGCCTGGGCGTTGCTGCCGGATGGTTTTCTGCGCGGCGCGGCCTTTCTGCTCGCGACCACGACCTGGATGTCGACCTTGGCGATCAACGCCTCGCCCTTTCTGCGCTTCGACGGCTATTTTTTATTGATGGACTGGCTGGACATGCCCAACCTGCACCAACGCGCCTTTGCCCTGGCCCGCTGGCGCTTGCGCGCGCTGCTGTTCGGCTTGCGCGAGGCCGCGCCCGAACATCTTGCCGCACCGCGTCGACGCAGCCTTTTGCTGTTCGCCTACCTGACCTGGCTGTACCGACTCGTGGTGTTTGGCGGCATCGCCGTGCTCGTCTACACCTATTTTCCCAAACCGCTGGGGCCGTTCCTGGCCGCCGTGGAGATCCTCTGGTTCATCCTGCTGCCGGTCTGGCGCGAGCTGAAGGACTGGCGCGAGCGCCTGCCCGCCATCCTGCGCTCGCCGCGCGCCTGGTTCAGTCTGGCCCTGCTCGCGCTCGCGCTGAGCGCGGCGCTGTTGCCCTGGGATCGTCGCATCAGCTCGCAAGGGTTGTTGCGGCCGGCTCAGCACTTTCCAGTCACCGCGCCCGGCAGCGCGCGGATCAAGGCATTGCCGGTAAACGATGGCGAGCGGGTCAGGCAAGGCCAGGTATTGATCGAACTGTCGGCGCCGGACCTCGGCTTCCAGCAGCAGGCTGTCGCCGCCCGCGCCGCCGGCCTGCAATGGCAAGCGACCGCCGCCGGGGTGGACCCGAAGCTGCGCGAACAACAGCAGATCATCGCGGCGGCGCGCGGCAAAGTCGGCGCGGAACTGGCCGGCATTCGCGCTGAACAGAGCCGCTATTTGCCGCTTGCCCCTTTTTCCGGGCGCTTCTATCTGAGCCACCCCGATCTGCATGCCGGCCTCTGGGTCGGCAAGAACGAAAGCCTGGGCGTGCTGGCCGACACCTCGCGCTGGCTGGTGGAAACCTATCTGCCGGAAGCGGAATTGCATCGCATCGACATCGGCGACAGCGGCCACTTTTATTCCGACACGCCGAACGTGGCGGAAGTGCGGGTGCGCGTCGAACGCATCGACCGCGACGCCACCCGGGTTCTCGCCGCAGGCATCTTGGCCTCGACCCGGGGTGGCGCGCTGCTGGTACGGGAAGCCGGCAGCAGCCTGGTGCCGGAAACCGCGCTCTACCGCGTCACGCTGGCGCTGGAGAGCGCCTACGCGCCGGTGAACCCGCAGATTCTGCGCGGCACCGTCGTGCTGTCGGGAACCCCGTCCGCCTTCCTGGACCAATTCGCCCGCGCCGCCGCCGCGCTGTTCGTGAAGGAAGCCGGATTCTGAAATCGGCGCAGCAGGCCGGCAGCCGATGGACTACAGATTGAGCAGAATCTCCTGCTCCTGCGGCGAAGGCTGGAAACCGCGCGATTCGTAATGCTGGAAGATCGCCGCGACGACCTGCTCCGGTTCGTCGATGACCTGAATCAGCTCCATGTCTTCCGGGTTGATCATGCCCTCGCCGACCAGGCGGTCGCGGAACCAGTCGACCAGGCCGCCCCAGAAACTCGATTGCACCAGGATGATCGGAATGCGCCGGGTCTTGCCGGTCTGCACCAGGGTCAGCGCCTCCATCAACTCGTCCAGCGTGCCGAAACCGCCCGGCATCACCACATAGGCGCTGGCGAATTTGACGAACATCACCTTGCGCGCGAAGAAATGGCGAAAAGTCTGGCTGACGTCCTGATACGGGTTGACGTGCTGCTCGTGCGGCAGCTGGATGTTGAGGCCGACGCTGGGCGACTTGCCGAAGAACGCGCCCTTGTTGGCCGCTTCCATCACCCCCGGCCCGCCGCCGGAAATCACCGCGAAACCGGCATCCGACAATTTCCGCGCGATGCTCTCGGTCAGCACGTAATAAGGCGAATCGGGCGGAATGCGGGCGCTGCCGAAGATGCTCACCGCCGGCCGGATCGGCGCCAACCGCTCGGTCGCCTCGACGAACTCCGACATGATCTCGAACATGCGCCACGACTCGCGCGCGGACAGCCGGGCTTCCTGGCCGCCGCCAGGGTCGAATAGATGCGGGAGTTTGGGTTTGATCATGGTCACAGAGAAATGTTGAGTGGCGTCCCGATTCTATCCGCCCGGCATTCAAACAAAGCGCTGTGGCGCAGCAGCCCGAGACAGATACGAGTTCGATTTGAGACGAACCTCGTTGCGCAGCGTTGCGGAATCCCGCTTAGCCTGCTCGAATAGACTCGAAATCGAGTGGGGTTACATTCATAACACACTGATTTATATAAATAATTTGATATAGAATCGCGCCAAACAAGCGCCTTAAACGAAATCCTTCAGGAATCCTTCATGCCTCACATCCTTCTGCTGGTCGATGGCTCGTCTTACCTCTACCGCGCCTTCCACGCCATGCCCGACCTACGCAATCCGGAAGGGCAGCCGACCGGCGCGATGTACGGCGTCATCAACATGCTGAAGCGCCTGCGCAAGGATTTCCCCACCGCCTACGCCGCCTGCGTGTTCGATGCCAAGGGCAAGACCTTCCGCGACGACTGGTATCCGGACTACAAGGCGCATCGGCCGTCGATGCCGGACGAGCTGGCCTGCCAGATCGCGCCGCTGCATGAAGCCGTGCGCGCGCTCGGCTGGCCGTTGTTGATGGTCGACGGCGTCGAGGCGGACGACGTGATCGGCACCTTGACGCGGCAGGCGGAAGCAGCCGGCATGCAGGCGGTGGTGTCGACCGGCGACAAGGATCTGGCGCAACTGGTCACCGGCCAGGTGCGCCTGATCAACACGATGACCAACGAGGTGCTCGACGAGGCCGGCGTGCTGACCAAGTTCGGCGTGCCGCCGACGCGCATCGTCGATTACCTGACCCTGATCGGCGACACCGTCGACAACGTGCCGGGCGTGGCGAAAGTGGGACCGAAGACGGCGCTGAAATGGCTCGCCGAGTTCGGCGATCTGGACGCGTTGATGACGCGCGCCGGCGAGGTCAAGGGCGCCGTCGGCGAAAACCTGCGGCAGGCGCTGGACTGGCTGCCGCAGGGGCGCCAGCTGATCACGGTGAAGACGGATGTGCCGCTCGACGTGCATCCGAACGACCTCGGCTGGGGCTCGGAAGACCGCGAAAAACTGGTCGAGCTGTTTCGCAAATACGGCTTCCGGACCTGGTTGCGCGAGGTTGAAGGTGACGCTTCTACACCGCCGCCCCTCACCCTAACACTCACCCCGGAGGGGAGAGGGGATAACACCAGCGGCCCGCGCGTTGCCCCCTCTCCCCTCCGGGGTGAGGGGCAGGCCACGCCGCTCGAACACCATTACGAAACGATCCTCGACGAAGCCGCCCTCGCCATCTGGCTGGACAAGCTCGCCACCGCCAAGCTGATCGGCCTCGACACCGAGACCACCAGCCTCGATCCGATGACCGCGCAGCTGGTCGGCCTGTCGTTCAGCGTCGCGGCGGGCGAGGCGGCGTACCTGCCGCTGGCGCATCGCTACGCCGGCGCACCGGCGCAGTTGCCGCTCGATGCCACGCTGGCCCGGCTGAAGCCGCTGCTGGAAAACGCCGACAAAGCCAAGGTCGGCCAGAACCTGAAATACGGCTGGCATGTGTTGATGAACCACGGCATCGAACTGCAAGGCATGGCGCACGACACGCTGCTGCAAAGCTACGTGCTGGAGGCGCACGAACGCCACGACATGGTCACGCTGGCGGCGCGCCATCTGGGCGAAACGATGAGCATGTACGAGGACATCTGCGGCAAGGGCGTCGGCCAGATCGGTTTCGATCAGGTCGCGATCGAATGCGCCGCCGCTTATGCGGCCGCGGCAGCGGACATCACGCTGCGCCTGCACCGGCACATGCATGCCAGGCTGGCCGCGACGCCGCATCTGGAATCGGTGTACCGCGATATTGAAATGCCGCTGTTGCCGATCCTGTGCCGCATCGAACGCACCGGCGTCAAACTCGATGCCGAGCTGCTGCGCGCGCATTCCGGCACGCTGGCGCTGGAGATGGTGCAGCTGGAAGGCAAGGCACATCAGGCCGCCGGCCAGCCGTTCAACCTGAATTCGCCGAAACAGCTGGGCGAGATCCTGTTCAACCGGCTCGGCCTGAAACCGAAGAAGAAGACCCCGGGCGGCGTGCCGTCGACCAATGAGGACGCGTTGCAGGAACTCGCGCTGGATCATCCGCTGCCCAAGCTGATCCTCGACTATCGCGGCCTGGCCAAGCTGAAATCGACCTACACCGACAAGCTGCCCGGCATGGTCAATCCGCGCACCGGCCGCGTCCATACCACCTATGCGCAGGCGGTGGCGGTAACCGGGCGGCTGTCCTCCAACGAACCCAACCTGCAGAACATCCCGGTGCGCTCGTTCGAGGGCCGCAAGATCCGCGAGGCGTTCATCGCCGAACCGGGTTACGTCATCGTCTCCGCCGACTACTCGCAGATCGAGCTGCGCATCATGGCGCACCTGTCCGGCGACGAAAGCCTGCTGAAAGCCTTCGCCATGGAAGCCGACATCCACGCCGCCACCGCCGCCGAGGTGCAGGGCGTGGCGCTGGCGGCGGTAACGGCGGATATGCGGCGGATGGCGAAGGCGGTCAACTTCGGCCTGATTTACGGCATGTCGGCGTTCGGTTTGAGCGCGCAACTGAACGTCGAACGCAATGTCGCGCAGGCCTACATCGACCGTTACTTCGCGCGTTACCCCGGCGTGCTGGACTACATGAACCGCACGCGCGAACAGGCGAAAACCGACGGCTATGTCGAAACCCTGTTCGGCCGCCGCCTCTACCTGCCGGAAATCCGCAGCAGCGGCCCGCGCCGCCAGGGCGCCGAACGCGCCGCGATCAACGCGCCGATGCAGGGCACGGCGGCGGATCTGATCAAGCTGGCGATGATCGAAGTGCAAGGCTGGCTGGACGCGAGCGGCCTGCAATCGAAACTGATCATGCAGGTGCACGACGAACTGGTGCTGGAAGTGCCGCAAACGGAACTGGAGGTTGTCCGCGTCGGACTGCCGGAAAAGATGTGCGGCGTGGCGCGGTTGAATGTGCCGTTGAAGGCGGAGGTGGGTGTCGGCGCCAACTGGGAAGCGGCGCACTGAGCGGGTTGCGCCGCCGCCACCGGCCGATCCGTCTAGAATCAAAACATCCACACGAGGCCCACATCATGCGCACAACCGCTTTCCTGCTCGCCAGCCTGCTCATCGTCGCCAACGCCTACGCTGCCGACAAAACCCCGCGTCTGGAACCCCTGCCTGACATTCCGCCGCCGCCCGGCATGGTCGATCCCGATCTGGAACCGCAAATCACCATCACCCAGCGCGGCGCAGACCGGATCGAAGAGTTCCGCATCAAAGGCCGGCTGTATATGATCAAAGTGACGCCGCCGCACGGTAAACCCTATTACCTGATCGACCAGCGCGGCGATGGCCAGATGCGCAAATACGACGATCTGTCGCCGAACTTCCAGGTGCCGCTCTGGGTCATCCATACGTTTTAAGCTGGCATGCGTACATTCGGCGCGCAGCGTCGCTTTTCAAACGGTGTTCCTGCTGCAACAGGGCGCCTCATTTTTCTCCGCAATGCCCATGAACATGCTTAACATTTCGCGCCCCCCCGCCGCCGCTGGTACGGCCTGGATCAGAGAAGGCTGGCGCCTGTTCATGCTCGCCCCGGTCCCGTGGACCGGCATGACCGCACTGGTTTTTCTGGTGTTGATGGCAGCGAGCATGGTGCCCGTAGTGGGCATCCTGGCGGTGCATGTGTTGTCGCCCTTCATCGTTGCCGGCTACATGGCGGCCAGCCGCGGCGGCAGCGTCGGCGAACCGATTTCCTTCATTTTCCTGGGCGCCGGCTGGCGCGAAGGCCGCAACCACCTGTTGCTGATCGGCGCGCTGTACATGCTGGCGACCATGTTGATCTTTTATCTGGTGAAAACCCTCACCGGCGGCGATATGGAAATCCTGCTGCAACAGACCCAGAACCCGGCCACGCTGACGCCGGAACAGGCGGAACAGATGCTGGCGACGGCACTGCCGGCGATGGGACTGGGTTCTCTGCTGTTCGCGCCGCTGCTGATGGCGACCTGGTTCGCGCCGGGCCTGGTGCTGTTCGAAGGTTTTCCCGCCGGCCGTTCGATGTGGTGGAGCCTGTGGGCCTGCTGGGTGAACTGGCGGCCGATTCTGCTCTACAGCCTGATTCTGGGCCTGGCCGGCATGGTCGCGCTGTTGATCCCGTTCGGCCTCGGTTTGCTGGTGTTCCTGCCCTGGACGCTGACCTCGACCTACGCCGCCTATCGGGACATTTTCAGCACCGCCGCGCAGCCGGAAGAAATCTCCGAACTGGTGTGAGCGCGCATGAAATCTCTCTTTCGCCTGTGCCTGCTCGGTGTGCTGCTGCTTGCCACTGCTTCCATGGCAACCGCGGCGGCAACTGCGACAACGACAGCGGCGGCGCCGGTCAAATTCAGCGACGCGTTGTACGCCAAATTCCAGCATCCGCGCTGCCTGCAGTGCCATCAATTCAACAGCCGCGTCCATAACGGCCGCGCCTATGGCTCGCACCGTTCGCGCTATCTCTGCGACAACTGCCATACCAGTCGGCTCACCGGCCTGCCCCGCGGCGAATGGATGGCGCCGCATGAAAAGATGGACTGGACCGGCATGCCGGCTCGCGATCTCTGCCTGCTGATCAAACAGAACATGGGTAGCGGCGACGTTTTCAACATGAAACTGGCCGAACATCTGCTGCGAGACTTGCGCGTGCGCTGGGCGCTGGATAACGGCATGACCCCGAATGGAAAATTCCCGGCGGTGCCGGGCGGTTCCTTCGAATGGGCGCGCGAAGTACGCGCCTGGGCCGAAAGCGGCATGCTATGCGAGTAATGACGTGATCTGACGCTACAAAAACAGGGAGAAAAATATGGCCATCACCGATTGGCCGGCGGGCGAACGACCGCGCGAGAAGCTGCTGGAACGCGGCGCGACCGCCTTGTCGGATGCCGAATTGCTGGCGATTTTTCTGCGCGTCGGCATGCCGGGCAAAAGCGCAGTCGATCTGGCGCGCGACCTGCTCGACCGCTTCGACGGACTCAACCACCTGTTCGCATCGAGCCTGACCGCGTTCAGCGCGATCCCCGGCATGGGCCCGGCCAAGTACGCGCAACTGCAGGCGGTGCTGGAAATGGCCAAACGCGCGCTGGGCGAAACCCTGCGCCAGGGCGATGCGCTGACTTCGCCGCAAACGGTGCGCGATTTCCTGCAACTGAACATGCGCGGCCTCGGCCACGAAGTGTTCATGGTGCTGTTCCTGGACAGCCAGAACCGGGTGCTGGCGACGCAGGAACTGTTTCGCGGCACGCTGACGCAAACTTCGGTCTACCCACGCGAAGTGGTCAAACAAGCGCTGGCCTGGAACGCCGCCGGCGTCATCCTGGCGCACAACCACCCGTCCGGCGTCGCCGAACCCAGCCAAGCCGACCGCTGGCTCACCGACCAGTTGAAAGCCGCGCTGGGCTTGGTCGATGTCAAGGTGCTCGACCATTTCATCGTTGCCGGCAGAGACGGTTTATCGTTCGCCGAACGCGGATGGCTTTGACCGATACAATGCCGCTGTGATATAAACGTCGGCTTTCCGATTCAGCCATTTTAAGAGGTAATCGCTCATGGCACGTGTATGTCAGGTCACCGGCAAGAAGCCGATGGTGGGGAACAATGTGTCCCACGCCAACAACAGAACAAAACGTCGTTTTCTGCCCAACCTCCAATACCGCCGCTTCTGGGTGGAAAGCGAGAATCGTTGGGTACGTCTGCGTCTTTCCAATGCCGGCCTGCGTCTGATCGACAAGAATGGTATCGACTCCGTCCTGGCCGATCTGCGCGCCAGCGGCGTACTGTAATAGGAGCGCATCATGGCTAAAGGCGGACGCGAAAAAATCAAGCTGGAGTCCACTGCGGGCACCGGCCATTTCTACACCACGACCAAGAACAAGAAGACCATGCCCGGCAAGATGGAGATCAGCAAGTTCGATCCCGTCGCCCGCAAGCATGTGGCTTACAAGGAAACCAAGCTGAAGTAATTCGGCCTTGCTCCGCAAAAACCCCGCCGAGGCGGGGTTTTTTATTGGCTGCGTCGAATGGTTCGGCCCGCTAGTTTGTAGGATGGGCCAAGCACAGCGGGCCCATCACCTTCGCTGCATTGATGGACCCGCTGCACCAGTCGCCGTGAATGATGGGCCCGCTGCGCTTGGCCCATCCTACATGCCGGATTCCGAACACGCCAAACGCTTCAACCCACCTTCGGCAGCCGTTCCAGCGCCGCTTCGATCTCGTGCTCGGGATAGGCGAAATCCTCCAGCTGGCCGGAGAAATAGCGGTCGTACGACGACATGTCGAAATGGCCGTGGCCGGACAGGTTGAAGAACAGCGTCTTCGGCTCGCCGCTTGCCTTGCAGCGCAGCGCCTCGTCGATGCAGGCGCGAATGGCGTGGCACGATTCCGGCGCCGGGATGATGCCTTCCGCACGCGCGAAGGTGACGCCGGCTTCAAACGTCGCCACCTGCGGCACTGCCACCGCCTCGATCATCTTCTCGTGATAAAGCTGCGATACCAGCGGCGAATCGCCGTGGTAGCGCAGGCCGCCGGCGTGGATGCCAGGCGGCATGAAGTCGTGGCCCAGGGTGTACATCAGCATCAACGGGGTCAGGCCGACCGCGTCGCCGAAGTCATAGGCGTAATGGCCGCGCGTCAGGGTCGGGCAGGAGGTCGGCTCGGCCGCGACCAGACGCAGATTCTTTGCGCGCGGATCGCCCGCCGCCTGATCGGCCAGGAACGGGAAGGCGGTGCCGGCAAAGTTGGAGCCGCCGCCGCAGCAGGCGAACACCATGTCCGGGTAGGCGCCGATCTTGTCGAATTGTTTCTTGGCTTCCAGGCCGATGATGGTCTGGTGATGGCAGACGTGGTTCAGCACCGAGCCCAGCGCGTAATTGGTGTCCGGCCGGCTGGCGGCTTCTTCCACCGCTTCCGAGATGGCGATGCCGAGGCTGCCTTGCGATTCCGGATCGGCTACCAGAATCTTGCGGCCGGTCACGCTATGCGGCGACGGGCTGGCGAACACTTCGGCGCCCCAGGTCTGCATCATCGAGCGGCGATACGGCTTCTGGTCGTAGGAAATCTTCACCATGTAGACGCGCACGTCGATGCCGAACATCTGCCCGGCCAGCGCCAGCGAGCAACCCCATTGACCGGCGCCGGTCTCGGTCGCCAGCCGCTTGATGCCGGCCTGCGCGTTGTAATAGGCCTGCGCGATCGAGGTGTTGACCTTGTGCGAACCGGCCGGCGACACGCCTTCGTACTTGTAATAAATCTTCGCCGGCGTACCCAACGCGGCTTCCAGACGATGCGCCCGGAACATCGGCGACGGCCGGTACAGGCGATACGCCTCGCGCACCGGTTCGGGGATGGGCAGCCAGCGTTCGGCCGAGACTTCCTGCGCGATCAGCGCCATCGGGAAAATCGGCGCCAGCGCTTCCGGGCCGATCGGCTTGCCATCCGGGCCGAGCGGCGGCGCCGGCTTGTTGGGCATGTCCGCCACAACGTTGTACCAATGCGTGGGGATGTCGGCTTCGTCGAGCAAAATCTTGGTTTGCGGCATTACGGTCTCCTGGATTTGGCGGATCAACATGCGCCCCCGCCCCACGCAAGGTGGGTGCCGGATTCGTCAGCCGCACAAGCGGCAACGACTCCGCGGCCTCCCCCGGCCAAGGCAGCCGGGCAACTATACTCGCGCCGTCTGCATCCTGAAATTGACCGCAAACAACCATGACCCAGCTCGACCTCACCGAACACACCCTCGACTCCAGCGACGAATACCGTGGTCGTCTGCTGCACGTCAAAAAAGACCGCGTGCGCCTGCCGAATGGGGCCGAATCCAGCCGCGAATTCATCGTCCACCCCGGCGCCGCCGTGATCCTGCCGATCTTCGACAACGGCGACATCCTGCTCGAGCGCCAGCACCGCTACCCGTTGCATCGCGACTTCCTCGAACTGCCCGCCGGCAAGTTCGACCCGGACGAAAGCGAACTGGCCTGCGCGCAGCGCGAACTGCAGGAAGAAACCGGCTACCTGGCGCGCGAATGGCGCGAACTGCCCACCTTCTACCCGTGCATCGGCTATTCCGACGAACGCCTGGCCTATTTCCTGGCGCGCGGCCTGGAATTCAGCGGCGAAAACATGGACGAGGACGAGTTTCTGGAAATCCTGCGCGTGCCATTCGCCGAAGCGCTGGCGATGGTCGGCGACGGGCGCATCAACGAGGCGAAGACGGTGATGGGGTTGTTGTGGTTCGAGCGGTTCGGCACGTCGCTGCAAGCGAAGTAAGATGCCGCCATGACCATCGCCAGCCTCGAACAACTTGCCTCCGCCGTGCGCGAATTCGGCCGCGCGCGCGATTGGCACCTGTATCACACGCCGAAGAACCTGACCGCCGCGCTGATAGTCGAAGCGGCAGAGTTGCTCGAACCGTTCCAGTGGCTGACGCCGGAACAGAGCCTGAATCTGCCCGCGCCGAAAAAGGAAGCGGTGCGCCAGGAAATGGCCGATGTGCTGATCTATCTGGTCAGTCTGGCCAATTGCCTGGAAGTGGATCTGCTCAAGGCGGCCGAGGACAAGCTGGCCATCAATGCCGCGAAATACCCGGTCGAGAAGGCCAAGGGGTCGTGCGCGAAATCCGACGAACTATGAGTTTTACCCAACCCCTCAGCGAAGCCCCATGAGCCACTACAAACACCATTTATTCTTCTGCCTCAACCAGCGCGAGGACGGTGCCGCCTGCTGCGCCGACCACAATGCCGAGGCGATGTTCGAACACGCCAAGAAGAAGGCGAAGAAGCTCGGTCTGCACGGCAAGGAAGGCAACTGCCGGGTCAACCGCGCCGGTTGCATGGACCGCTGCGGCGAAGGCCCGGTCTGCGTGGTCTATCCGGATGCGGTCTGGTACACCTACATCGATGCGGCGGATATCGACGAGATCGTCGAATCGCATTTGCGCGACGGCAAAGTCGTGGAACGGTTGAAGATCTGAACCTGTGTCCAAACAGCACAAACTGCGCATCAAAGGCCCGGTCGGCGCCATCGAGACGGTGATCGAAGAACCGTCTGGGCAGGCTTGCGGCCTGGCCCTGATCGCGCATCCGCATCCACTCAAGGGCGGCAGCCTCGACAACAAGGTCGCCTGGACGCTGGCGCGCGCGGCGGTGGCCTGCAGCCTGGTGGCGGTGCGCCCCAACTTTCGCGGCGTCGGCGAGAGCGCTGGCGAGTTCGACCATGGCATCGGCGAAACCGAAGACCTGCTGGCGTTGAGCCGGGCCATCACCGCCCACTACGGCAATCTGCCGTGGACGCTGATGGGCTTTTCCTTCGGCGCCTATGTGCAGCACCGCGTCGCACAGGAACTCGCAGCGACCCGCCTGATCATGGTCGGGCCGGCGGTTTCGATGTATTCCTTCGAGGCGACCAACATCCCCTGCAGCATCATCCACGGCAGCGACGATGAAGTGATTCCGCTCCAGGCCGCGCACGCCTACGCCAACGAGCACGCCATCCGGCTGATCGAGATCGCCGGTGCCGGCCACTTCTTCCACGGCAAACTGCGCGAATTGCAGACCCAGGTCGAGGCCCTCTGCCAGCCATGACCTCGCCGCTGATCCTGCGCAACCTGAACAAGTCCTACGGCGGCAATCTTGTTGTCGACGGTCTCGACCTGGAACTCGAACGCGGCCGCTGCCACGGCCTGCTCGGCCCCAACGGCGCCGGCAAGACCACGACGTTGCGTCTGGCGCTCGGCCTGATCGGCGCCGATGCCGGCTCGGTCGAACTGCTCGGCTATCCGATGCCGGCGGAAGCCGCGCTGGCGCGCCGCAAAGTCGGCGTGGTGCCGCAGATCGACAGCCTCGACCCGGATTTCACGGTGCGCGAAAACCTGCTCACCTACGGCCGCTATTTCGGCCTGAAAGGCAGCGAAATCGAGCCGCGCATTCCCTATCTGCTGGAGTTTTCCGGTCTTGCCGGCAAAGCCGATGCGCCGATCAACACCCTGTCCGGTGGCATGAAGCGGCGCCTGACGCTGGCGCGCGCGCTGGTCAACGACCCCGACCTGATCTTCCTCGACGAGCCCACCACCGGCCTCGACCCACAAGCGCGCCACCTGATCTGGCAAGGCCTGCGCCGCCTGATCGGACAAGGCAAGACGCTGCTGCTGACGACGCATTTCATGGACGAGGCCGAACGCCTGTGCGACGTCATCAGCGTGCTCGACCAGGGCCGCGTCATCGTGCGCGGCAGCCCGCGCGAACTGATCGCCGAACATATCGAACCGCACGTCGTGGAAATCTATGGCGACGGACTCGCCGAATGGAAGACCTGCGCCTCGGCGTTCTGCCATCGCTGCGAACAGGCCGGCGAAACGCTGTTCTGCTACACCGAAGCGCCTGAGAAGGTCGTCGAAGAACTCGAAAACCAGCCCGGCCTGCGCTACCTGTACCGGCCGGCGAATCTGGAGGACGTGTTTCTCAAGCTGACCGGGAGGGATCTGCGTGATTGATCTGAACTGGTACCCGGTCTGGCGGCGCAACTTCCTGGTCTGGAAGAAGTTGGCGATCCCGTCGCTGCTCGGCAATCTGGCCGATCCGATGCTGTACATGCTGGGCCTCGGCTACGGCCTCGGCGGCTTGTTGCAGGCGGTCGATGGCGTGCCGTATCTGAACTTCCTGGCCGCCGGCACGCTGGCCTACAGCGTGATGAACAGCGCGACGTTCGAGACGCTGTATTCGGCGTTCTCGCGCATGCATGTGCAGAAAACCTGGGAAGCCATCCTGAACACGCCGTTGACGCTGAAGGACGTGCTGCTCGGCGAACTGTTCTGGGCGACCTCGAAGAGCCTGCTGTCGGCGGTGGCGATCATGCTGGTGATCTGGGCGCTCGGGCTGTATGCCAACTTCGGCATGACGCTGGCGTTGCTGCCGGTGGCGCTGCTGACCGGCTTCTGCTTCGCCGGCATGGGCTTGGCGATCAACGCGGTATCGCCGAACTACGATTTCTTCCTGTACTACTTCACGCTGGCGATCACACCGATGATCCTGTTGGGCGGCGTGTTCTACCCGCCCAGCGCGCTACCGACCTGGCTGGCCGGCATCGCCGCCTGGCTGCCACTGACGCACGCCATCGAACTGGCGCGACCGCTGGTGCTGGGGCGGATGCCGGCGGACCTCGTGCTGCATGGCGTGGCCTTGATCGCCTATGGCTTGGCCGGGTTCTCGGCGGCGCTGGCGCTGACCAAACGACGGCTATTGAAGTAACCGCTTGTAGGAGCGCCTTCCAAGGCGCGATATTTTCGCGATGCGCCGTGCAATCGCGCCTTGGAAGGCGCTCCTACCGACTACGCCTACTTTCGGTTGCTCCCCGCCACCAGCCGGTATTCCAGCGGGCCGTTGAACAGCGGAACGAAAACCGTGGTCCGTCCCCGTTGTTCTGATGCGTCCCCGTTGTTCTGATGCCCGTTGTTCTGATGCCCGTTGTT
>JASJPG010000120.1:0-1920 GCA_031426815.1 Hydrogenophilaceae bacterium | reverse complement strand
ACAAAGGCTTATCAATTGTGTTTCTCATGAGGCGCTCCTACGAGTGGTGTCGCCACTCACCCGGAAGGTGACGCGACAAAAACCTCTCATGTCTCTATCCACGCGGCTTTCGAGCGATATACACAAGACCAATTGAGGTTTTCAGGTTAATGCCAATGCCGATGATGGATGTCCGGAAAGTGGGGATGGCTGTGTTTGATGTTCGCATGCCGGTGTGGATGGCTATGCGGCTCCTTGCCGTCCCAGTCTGAGTCGTGCTCGTGTTGGTGGTGCTCGTCATGCACATGACGGTGAGCATGTTCCATGAATTCATGAGTATGGTCATGCGCATGACGCTCGGTCAGGTGCAGCAAGACGCCGATGCCCATGAAACCGGCGGCCAGCCAGAACGATGCGGACGTCGATTCGCCCAGTAAGGGGATGGCGATGACCGCGCCGATGAAGGGTGCCGTGGAGAAATAGGCGCCGGTGCGGGCGGTGCCGAGATGGCGCAGTGCCACGACAAACAGCGTCAGGCTGACACCGTAAGCGAACAGGCCAACGATCAATGCACCGGCGACCTGCGGCGGCCCGGGCCATGCTGCCCCAAGCGCCAGGGCCAGGACCAGATTGACGGAACCGGCCACAAGTCCCTTCAGCGAGGCGATCCAGCTGGCATCGGCCTGTGAAACCTTGCGTATCAGGTTATTGTCGAGTCCCCAGGCCAGACAGGCGCCGAGAATTGCCAGTGTCGGCCATAAATGGGCGAACCGAGCTTCACCGGGCCACGACAAGACAAGGGCGCCGATGACGATGGCCGCCATGCCCAGGGCGATCCGCCGGTCGAAGTTTTCCTTGAAGACGAACCAGGCGAGCAAGGCGGTAAATACGCCTTCCGCGTTCAGCAGCAGCGAGGCATCCAATGCGGGCATGCCGTTCAGCCCAAGCATCAACAGGACAGGGCCGACGATGCCTCCGCTCGCCACCGCGCCGGCAAACCAGAGGCGGTCTTCCGGGAGCAGGCGGACGGCGGGGGCGCGGATGGTCAGCCGATACAGGCTCAGCCCGATGCCCGAGCCGAGATAGAGCAAGCCCGCCAGCAGCCAGGGGCTGACTGTTTGCAGCAGCGCTTTGGCGAGCGGCGTGGCTGCGCCGAAGAGCAGGGCGGCGGCGAGCGCCGCCAATACGCCGGGATGGGTAGCGGCATTACGCCAGGTCATGATTGTCGAATCCGGGAAAAGCGGTGGGCACGAAGACGTGCCCACCGTAAGGGCTTAGTTGCCGGTGAAGTTGGTGGCGATATAAACGCCATCCAGGCTATAGAACACGTACAAAGTCTGCTTGGCCGCGTCGCCAACCTTGTCGTTCTTGAACGTCACCACCCACTCGGTGCCTTTCTCGAAGGTCTTCTGGGTGGCGCCGCCGGCTTTTACCTCGGCCCAGCTCTTGTCGATCTTGCCGCGCGCGATCAGCGATTGAACCTGCATGGCCGCCTTCTTCATGACGGCATTGCTCGAAATCGGTCCGTGCGAATGGCCGCCGGCACCGTGCTCATGGCCCGCGCCCGCCATGGCCGGCGATACGAAGAACAGGGACGAAACGAGAAGTGCGGTTGAAATGTTGCGCATCATTAACTCCTGGATAGTCAGTCGATGGTCTGGTGGTGATTGGGGGGTGTCTTGTCGTCATGGGAGTGCCCATGACCGACATCGCAACCGGTCATGAAGACGGTGAACAGAGCGGCAGCGATTACAAACAGGGTTCGCATGAGGGGGATATCAATCGATGGTTTGATGGCGGTTTTCCTTTATGACTCTGGCGGCACGCGCCTCATCCAGTTTGATGTGCTCATGGATGTGGTTGTCGGCACTGAAGCCGAATTCGTCCGGAATTATGTAGCAAACGCACCCGCCATAGAATCAATGACTTAGATCGCACGTT
>JASJPG010000119.1:0-8835 GCA_031426815.1 Hydrogenophilaceae bacterium | reverse complement strand
GCGAATAACCGGTGCCGGCGGGAATGACTTTGAAGCCCATCGATTCGAATTCCGGGATGGCACGCGCCAGGTGCCAGGCATGCGTGACCAGATAGATGCGCTCGATGCCGGCTTCCTTCAATAGACTAGACGACATGCGAGCGTTTTCGCGTGTGTTGCTCGAAGCAGCCTCGACCCAACGCACATTCATGTTGAAATCCTGTTCCAGGCTGGCGCGCATGATGTCGCCTTCCGCGATGCCGCCTGCCGGACCGCCACCGGTAACCAGAATCGGCTTGTGCAGTTTTCTTGCCAGCCAGGCACCGTAGCGGATGCGTTCCAGCGTGAAGCTGCTGACGGTGTCGCCACCATATTCGATGGAGCCGCGATTGCTGCCGCCGCCGAGAATGACGATGGCATCGGCCTCTTTGCCGGAAAGTTCTACCGGCGGCGGCTTCAGGCTGTCGAGCAGCAATGCGGCGATGTAGTGCGTCGACAATAGCCAGATCGCGATCAGGCTGCCTGCGATCAAGGCGCGGCCAAGGCTGCGCCGGTGTTTGAGCTGGCCGAGTCCGATCATGGCCAGAATGAGAAATGGCGTCGGCGGCAACAACAAAGCCGCGGCGAAGTTGGTAAGTAACCAGGATGTCGACATGCGCGGATTATCGCGGAAACCTGGCGAGCTGCAGCGAAGCGCAAGAACCGAGGTTGGCAAATCGATCCTGAATGCTGTTTGACAGCGCCCGCTTCCCCCCATAAAATCCGCGGCTTTTCTGTAGTCCCCCTTTGGATCGCAACATGAAAACCTTCTCCGCCAAGCCCCACGAGGTCCAGCACGGCTGGTATCTGGTGGACGGCACCGACAAAGTGCTGGGCCGTATGGCCTCCGAGATCGCCCGCCGCTTGCGTGGCAAGCACAAGGCCATCTTTACCCCCCACGTGGATACCGGTGACTACATCGTCGTGGTGAACGTCGACAAGCTCCGCGTTACCGGCAACAAGGGGGAAGACAAAGTTTATTATCGCCACACCGGCTTCCCCGGCGGTATCCGTGAAACCAACTTCTCGAATATGCAAGATCGTTTCCCCGGTCGCGCGTTGGAGAAAGCGGTCAAAGGCATGTTGCCCAAGGGTCCCCTGGGCTACGCCATGATCAAGAAACTGAAGGTTTATGCCGGTAGTGAGCATCCCCACGCCGCGCAACAGCCGCAACCCCTGGAAATCTGAGGAACCCGACCATGATCGGTAACTATTACTACGGCACCGGCCGCCGCAAGAGCTCAGTCGCTCGCGTGTTCCTGAAGGCTGGCTCCGGCAACATCGTCGTCAACGGCAAGCCGGTTGACCTTTACTTCTCTCGCGAAACCGGCCGCATGATCGTGCGTCAGCCGCTGGTGCTGACCGAGCGTGTCGCCAACTTCGACATCATGGTGAACGTCAACGGTGGCGGTGAAACCGGTCAAGCCGGCGCCGTCCGTCATGGCATCACGCGTGCGCTGATCGAATATGACGCAGGTCTGAAGAGCAGCTTGAAGAAAGCCGGTCTGGTGACTCGCGATGCCCGCGAAGTGGAACGTAAGAAAGTTGGTTTCCACAAAGCGCGTCGTCGCAAGCAGTTCTCCAAGCGCTAATTCATGGTTTTGCTGTTCAAAAAGCCGCCTGCTCAGGCGGCTTTTTGTTTTCTTGAAGGAGATTTTGCATGATCAAGGCAGGCATCGTCGGCGGTACGGGTTACACGGGCGTCGAACTTCTCCGGTTGCTCGCCCAGCATCCGGATGTGGAATTGACCGCGATTACTTCCCGCAAAGAGGCGGGAATGCCGGTGGCGGATATGTTCCCTTCGCTACGCGGCCGGGTTGCATTGGCGTTTTCTACGCCCGATGAAGCGCCGCTGAAGCAATGCGATGTCGTGTTCTTCGCCACGCCCAACGGCGTCGCCATGCAGCAGACGCGGGAATTGCTCGATGCAGGCGTGAAGGTGATCGATCTGGCTGCAGATTTTCGTATCCAGGACGTCACCGAGTGGTCCAAATGGTATGGCATGGAGCATGCCTGCCCCGATCTGGTGGCCGAAGCTGTGTACGGTCTGCCCGAAATCAACCGCGACAAGATCAAGGGCGCCCGTCTGATCGCCAATCCCGGCTGCTATCCGACCGCCGTGCAGCTCGGTTTTCTGCCTTTGGTCGAAGCCGGCGTGATCGAGACGGGCTGGATGGTTGCCGACTGTAAATCCGGCGTGTCCGGCGCCGGGCGCAAGGCCGAGATCGGCGCCTTGTTCGCCGAAACTTCGGATACCTTCAAGGCGTATGCCGTGCCGGGACATCGGCATTTGCCGGAGATCCGCCAGGGCGTTGCGCGGATGGCCGGACATGATGTCGGGCTGACTTTCGTGCCGCATCTGACGCCGCTGATCCGCGGCATCCATGCGACGCTTTATGCCAAGCTCAGCAAGGACGTGGATTTGCAGGCACTGTTCGAGGCGCGTTATGCCGACGAGTACTTTGTCGATGTGTTGCCGGCCAAGTCGCATCCAGAAACCCGTTCGGTGCGCGCCTCCAACCTGTGCCGCATCGCCGTGCATCGCCCGCAAGGCGGCGATACTGTCGTGGTGCTGTCCGTGATCGATAACCTGGTCAAAGGCGCGGCGGGACAGGCGGTGCAGAACATGAATATCCTGTTTGGCCTGCCGGAAAACATGGCGTTGACTCAGATTCCCGTAATGCCTTGATTATTTAACGCTAATCCCCACCTACGCCGTGGTTGACGGTGCCCGGTCAGGCGCCAATAATGCTCCGCATACAGCTTAATTTTGAAAAGGAAATATTCATGAATGCCGTTACCGATATGAGCCCCTTCAACTTCACCGACAGCGCCGCCAACAAGGTGAAGTCGCTGATCGAGGAAGAAGGCAATCCCGAGTTGAAACTGCGCGTTTTTGTTACTGGCGGCGGCTGTTCCGGCTTCCAGTACGGCTTCACCTTCGATGAAGTGACCAACGAAGACGACATGATCTTGGAAAAGAACGGCGTCACCTTGCTGGTCGATCCGATGAGCATGCAGTACATGATGGGCGCTGAAGTCGACTACACCGAGGGGCTGGAAGGCGCTCAGTTCGTCATCAAGAACCCGAACGCTACGTCCACCTGCGGCTGCGGTTCTTCTTTCTCGGCCTGAATCTCGCGATCAGGTCCGCAGGGCGGCGCAAGCCGCCCTTTCGTTTGGAAGTTTAGATGGCAGAAAAAATGACCAAGGTGGCGTGTCCGACCTGCGGCAAGGAGGTGGAGTGGCGACCGGAAAATGCATTCCGGCCATTTTGCAACGAGCGCTGCAAAATGATCGACTTGGGCGCCTGGGCGAACGAATCGTACAAAGTACCGGCCGAAAACGGCACGTTCGAAGAGGATATCGAGCGGCCCGACTGAGCGGGCCGCTCGCGGGGTCAGCGTTTGAAGGTCTGCACGCCGTCTTGCGTTCCCATCAGGCAGATATCGGCGCCGCGCCGCGCGAACAGGCCGACGGTGACGACGCCTACGATCTGGTTGATCTCGGTTTCCAGCGCGACCGGATCGAGGATGCTCATGCCGTGTACGTCGAGGATGACGTTGCCGTTGTCGGTGGTGAAGCCGCTGCGCAGCACCGGGTTGCCGCCCATCTTGACCAGTTGCCGGGCGACGTAGGAACGCGCCATCGGGATTACTTCCACCGGTAGCGGGAACTTGCCCATGACATCGACCAGTTTGCTCTGGTCGATGATGCAGACAAATTTCTTGGCGCAGGCGGCGACGATTTTTTCCCGCGTCAATGCGCCGCCGCCGCCCTTGATCATGGCCATATGAGGGGTGATTTCATCGGCGCCGTCGACATAGACCTCCATTTCGCCCGCTTCATTCAGGTCGATCACGCGGATGCCGTTTTTCTTCAGGCGCTCGGCGGTGGCAAGCGATGACGCGACGGCGGCGTCGATGCGGCCTTTGATGTCGGCCAGCGCATCGATGAAAAAGTTGGCGGTGGAGCCAGTGCCGACGCCGATGATTCCGGCCGGAACGTATTCGATGGCGGCGCGTGCCGTGGCTTGTTTCATTTCGTCTTGGGTCATCATCGTGCTTTCCCTTTGTCGTCTGCGGTTGAAGTTGCGTGTTTGAAGTTGGCTGATTAGGCCCGAGAATAGCGAGCTTTCCCGGCCCCATCAAACCCCATGTCCACCCAAACCCAACAAGAACGGCAGGCAGCATGACCGATTATCTGGAGCGTATCCTTCTCGCCCGCGTTTACGACGTGGCGATCGAATCTCCCTTGGACACTGCGGTCAACCTGTCGCGCCGACTCGGCAATACGGTATTGCTCAAGCGCGAAGACATGCAGCCGGTGTTTTCCTTCAAATTGCGCGGCGCCTACAACAAGATGGCCGGCTTGACGCGTGCCCAACTCAAACGCGGCGTGGTTGCGGCGAGCGCCGGCAATCACGCGCAAGGTGTTGCCTTGTCGGCGCAGGTGTTGGGTTGCGAGGCCACCATCGTGATGCCGGCAACCACGCCCGGCATCAAGGTGGATGCCGTTGCCAAGCGGGGTGCCAAGGTGGTGTTGCATGGCGACTCCTACGACGATGCCTACCATCACGGCATGGCGATTTCGAAGGCGGAAAAGAAGGTCTTCGTGCATCCCTACGACGACCCGGAAGTGATCGCCGGCCAGGGCACCATCGGTATGGAACTGCTGCGTCAGGCACGCGCGCCGATCGATGCGATCTTCGTGCCGGTCGGTGGCGGCGGCTTGATCGCCGGCATCGGCGCTTATATCAAACGGTTGCGGCCGGAGATCAAGATCATCGGCGTCGAGCCGGAAGATGCCGATGCGATGGCGCGCAGCCTGTGCAAGAAGGAGCGCATCACTTTGCAGCAGGTCGGCATCTTCGCCGATGGCGTGGCGGTGAAACGCGTCGGCGAGGAAACCTTCCGCCTATGCCAGCTCTATGTCGATGAAATCATCCGGGTCAGTAACGATGCAATCTGCGCGGCGATCAAGGATGTATTCGAGGACACCCGTTCGATCCTCGAACCGGCCGGCGCATTGGGCGTCGCCGGCGCCAAGATCTGGGCCGAACGCGAAAAGGCCAAGGGCAAGAATCTGGTGGCGATCGCCAGCGGCGCCAACATGAATTTCGATCGGCTGAAATTTGTCGCCGAACGTGCCGAACTGGGCGAAAAGCGCGAGGCTGTACTGGCGGTCACGATTCCGGAAAAACCGGGCAGTTTCAAGGCGTTCTGTTCCTTGCTCGGCGCCCGTGCCATTACCGAATTCAACTACCGCTTTGCTGATGCCAAGGTGGCACACATCTTTGTCGGTGTGCAGGTGCCTGACCGGCGCGAAGTGGATAAATTGCTCGCTGCCTTGACCAAGCACGAATTGCCGTTCCTCGATTTGTCCGAAAACGAAATGGCCAAGCTGCACATTCGCCATCTGGTCGGCGGGCGGGCGCCGCAGGCGGAAAACGAAGTGCTGTATCGCTTCGAATTCCCGGAACGGCCCGGCGCACTGATGAAATTCCTCAACAGCATGAGCCATGCCTGGAATATCAGCCTGTTCCACTACCGCAACCATGGCGCCGACTACGGTCGCGTCCTGGCCGGGATTCAGGTGTCGCCAGAGCAAAAAGAGGAATTCCAGGCCTTCCTCGATGGCCTCGGCTATCGTTATTGGAACGAATCGCGCAATCCGGCTTACGCTTTGTTCCTTAAGTAAGGCGATTTTGCTTTCCCACGCAAAGAATGTGCATAGGCCAAAAGATAGGTTGAACAGAATCGCTATATATCGATATTCTTATGCCCATCGCCAGTAACGAGCGTTGCCGACGATGCTAAAACAATTGGGAGCGATGCATGGGATTGCTGAAGCGGTTGAAATCGATGTTCGCCAAGGCGCCGGAATCGGCCGATATGGCGCTGACAGACAACGAACCTGTGCATCCCCAGGAAAGGCGCAAGCGACGGCGTGTCGATGCTCGCAAAGGCACCCGGGTTTTGATCATCGACGACTCGCCGACCGTCCTGGTTTTTCTACGGAGGGTCTTCAACTCGGCGGGATACACCACGCTGGAAGCCCTGGATGCCGAAAGCGGCCTGAAAATCGCTCGTGCCGAGCGGCCGGATCTGGTCATTCTCGATGTCATCATGCCTGGCATGAACGGTTTCGCCGCTTTGCGGCATATTCGGCGCGATCCGGAAGTGCAGCATGTGCCGGTGATCATGATGAGCGGCAACGAGCAGGCAACCGAGCAGTTCTATGTGATGCGCATCGGCGCCGATGGTTTCATGAAGAAACCGTTTTCCCGCTTCGAAATTTTCAGCCGTATCGAGACGATGCTTGACGACAACATGGTGCCGCGACGCGCCTGAGTCATGCGTGGGCTACCTCCGCTGCGGAAGGTAGCCCACGCCCCGCAGACTTTCAGGGGCCTTTCCGGTGACAAGTAGCCTCAGCCTTTTTTGACCGGGCAGGTGCTCAGTCCCAGCAACGGGTAGAACGGGCAGAACTTGAACAGACCCGTCGCGAGCGGCACGACTCCGATCCAGGCCCAAATGGGACCGCCAAGCGCCGCAGCCCAGACGACAAGGGCCAGGCCGACCACAATACGCAGAATACGGTCGATACCACCGACGTTTGCATTCATGATGATTCTCCAGGTGAATTGATCAGGATCTTGCTCCCGACGGGAACGTGTGCAGACTATCCGGCCGCTCTGGTCGACTCAGTGACTTTAGTTACTTAGCCTGGTCGTTAAGCAAGCCGGAAAAAACAAAGGCGCCGCAAGAAAACTTGCTGGCGCCTTTGCGAGGAGCATTGCAGCGGATCAGGTGTTCTGGATCACGATGCTGGGGAATTTCGAGGAGTGGTCGACGGCGAGATCGCCCACTTTCACCGCCACGCGCCGTGCAATCTGGCGGTAGATTTCAGCAATGCGGGATTCCGGTTCCGCCACCACGGTGGGTTTGCCGGAGTCGGTTTCTTCGCGGATGCGGATGTCCAGCGGCAGCGCGCCGAGGAATTCGTTGCCGTAGTCCTTGCACATGCGCTCGCCACCGCCTTCACCGAAGATGCGTTCTTCGTGGCCGCACTGGGAACAGATGTGCAGGCTCATATTTTCCACGACGCCGAGGATCGGCACGCCGACCTTCTCGAACATCTTCAGGCCTTTGCGCGCGTCAATCAGCGCGATGTCCTGCGGCGTGGTGACGATTACCGCACCGGTGACGGGAACGCGCTGCGCCAGCGTGAGCTGGATGTCGCCGGTGCCGGGCGGCAGGTCGACGACCAGATAATCCAGATCCTTCCACTTGGTGTTGTTGAGCAGTTGCTCCAGCGCCTGGGTGACCATCGGGCCGCGCCAGACCATCGGGGTCTCCACGTCAATCAGGAAGCCGATCGACATGGCTTGCAGGCCGTGGCCGAGCATGGGTTCCAGATTCTGTCCGTCCGGCGATTCCGGGCGGCCATGAATGCCCAGCATGGTGGGCTGCGATGGGCCGTAGATGTCGGCGTCGAGCATGCCGACACTGGCGCCTTCGGCGGAAAGCGCCAAAGCCAGGTTGACGGCGGTGGTGGATTTGCCGACGCCGCCCTTGCCGGAAGCGACTGCGATGATGTTCTTGACGCCGGGAATCAGCTTGACCCCCTTCTGCACGCTGTGCGCGACGATTTTCCAGGTCACATTGGTCTGCACGTTCTCAACGCCGGCAATGGTCTTGATCTGGTCGGCGACCATCTTGCCGATATCGTTCATCACCATTTTGGCGGGGTAGGGCAACACCACGTCGAGGCTGACCGTGCCGCCGTCGACCTTGATGTTGCGGGCCGATTTGGTGGTGATGAAATCCTTCTGGGTATTGGGATCGATGAGTTCTTTAAGTGCTGCTTGCACTTGTTCGACGGAAACCGACATGGTCTGACCTCTGAGTTGGAAAAGAGTGAAATGGCTGCGGCCGGGCTGGATATGAAACGTTGCGGCTAGATGAAGGCGATTGGCGCCATTTCAAGACCGGCGATTACTTGATTACTTTACTCGGGATAGCTGTCGCTGAGGCCTACCCGCAAGGGTAGTTGGCGTGATGGTCATGACGAATCGATATGTCTTCATGGACAGACATCGAGGCGACCATCTTTCCAGCACAGCTTGCGAACTTTCTGCGCCGGCTTTTTGCCGACACGGGGTTTTTTGACGGGTTTTGGCGTTACGGCCGGTATCGCGGTTGGTTCGATGGATTTGGCTGCGGGAGCAGGAAGCGGTTTGACCAAGACCGGTTGGATAACGGGCTCTGGCACTGCAGTTACAGGGGCCGCTACGCTTGGCTCAGCGGGTAATGGAGTGACTGCAGGGGCGACTGTAGGTGGGGCAGCCGGAGGGACTGCCGCGGGGATGGGCGCCGCCGGGGTTTTTTCAGCAGGCTGTGGTGCGGGCGCCTCGGCTTTTTCCTGGCTTGGCACCGCAACCGGGGCTGGTGCGGGAGCGCTTGCGGGCGGAGTGGCCGGTGCGGCGGGAGGGTAAGTCCAGGCAGGTATCGGCCAGAGCCAGAATGGCGTTGGAAACGGTATCGCCTGGGCGGGCATCGGTGCGGGTACGGCCCAGACTTGCTGTACTGGCCAGAAGGGCAGCATGGGCCAGATCGGCTGCGGCGGCCAGGCGGGTTGTTGCGACCACGCGGCAGACGATAACAGGGCCAGTGCGGTAAAGATCAGACTGCGAAGCGCGGACATGTCATCCCCGTTGATCAGGATTGTGTGCAACCAGTTTCAATTCCGGCGCGCGCGCGCGGAGCGCGGCGACGATCTCGGTCATGATGCCGGGACGGTATTTCAAGGAGA
>JASJPG010000118.1:0-28791 GCA_031426815.1 Hydrogenophilaceae bacterium | reverse complement strand
CTTCGTTCGACAGCGGGCAGGAGGTGTAGACCGGGTTGCGTTCGATCAAGGTGACTTCGATGCCGGCATCGAGCACCTTGACGTACTTGGCGGCGGTGGCGCCGCCGTAGCCGCCACCGATCACGATGACCTTGGCTTTGGTGCTGCCGGAGGAGCGCTTGCCCGGCGCTGCACAGGCGGAGAGGGGAATGAGGACCGAGGTGGTAGCTGCGGTCTTGATGAAGTCGCGACGATTAAAACTCATGGGGGGTCTCCTTATTTGGGCTGAGCGGCGTAGAACTGGGCAACGGCGGCTACGTCGGCCTCATCCAGCTTTTTGGAATTGCCGCGCATCTTCTTGTGCGGCATCTTCACCGAGTCGTCGCGGTACTTCATCAGTTCCATTTCCATGTACTGCGCCCATTGGCCGTTTAGCATCGGGGTGTCGGTATCGTCGGGTTTGCCGCCGGTATCGCCGTGACAGGTCTCGCAACGCTCGGTCGCGGCCTTGCCTTGCGCGACAATCTTGGCGTCGGCTTTCTGCACCACGGGGGTCCAGGGCAATTTCGAGAAGTGACTGGCCAGCGCGGCGATCTGCTCATCGCTGTAGCCCTTGATCAAGCGGCCCATGGTGGCGGAATAACGCTCGCCGCTTTTCCACTGCAACATCATGTTCTTCAGATAGGGCTCGGACAGGCCGCCGATGCTGGGCATCGAGGGGCCGACCGAGACGCCATTCATGCCGTGGCAGTTGTTGCAGGTGCGCGCCAGGTCTTCGGTGGGGCCGGCAGCCAACACCGGGTGGGCAGCCAACCCGAGGGCGGCAAGGGTGATCAGCAGGTTGTAACGCATAGACTCCTCCTACGGTTTCGACAATCGTGGACAACCCACAATTGAGACTTGGGACGCATAGTAGAAATTAGCCAGCCCCTACTTCCTTGATGGCTATCAATAATTTTGGATATCAGCACATCCGCATGCCGCATCAATGCTGGCTTGGCGATGCGATAAGCAACAAAAAAGCGGCCTCAGCCGCTTTTTTGTTGGAACGCAATGAAACCGATCAGGTCGAGGTGCGCAAACTATGCTGGATGGCGACCCGGCTATCGTGCTCCAACCACTTGCGAATGCGCTGGGCATCACCGATCCGACCCCATTTTCCGATCGAGTCGAGTAGCACGATGATGACCTTCTGCTCGGCAATCTGGGTCTGCATCACCAGGCAATGCCCCGCCTCGTTGATGAAGCCGGTCTTGGAGACGCCAATGTTCCAATCATCGCTGCGCGTCAGGCTGTTGGTATTGTTGAAGGCCATGTGACGCTGCACCGAGCGGGCCACTTTGCGCATCTTGCCGTTTTCACGCACACGGACCATACGGGTTCCCGGGACGGAAACATCGTAGCTGCCGGTACTGGATATCTCGCGGATGAGCGGATATCGATAGGCAGCGTCGACCATCTTTGCCAGATCGGCGGCAGTGGCGCGATTGCCGCTATTGAGGCCGGTGCCGTCAAGGAAGTGGGTATCCGCCATGCCGATCTGGCGCGCTTTGCGATTCATTGCGGCAACAAAAGCCTCTCTGCCGCCGGGATAAGCCCGCGACAACGCCGCAGCGGCGCGGTTTTCCGATGCGATCAAGGCCAGATGCAACAATTCCTCGCGGGTAAGACGCGTTCCCAACGCCAAACGCGAACCGGTGCCTTTGAGGCGATCCACATCCTCGATATTGACGACGATTTCTTCATTCAGCGGCAAACCGGCATCCAGCGTCACCATCGCCGTCATCAGCTTGGTGATGGAAGCAATCGCAGTGGGGACGTCGATGTTCTTGGCATAGAGCGCCTCACCGCTTTTCTGGTCGATGACCAGGGCGGCAGACGCGCGCAGATCCAACTCGTCACCCTGCAAGGTATCGGCGGATACGGCACGCATCGCGCGCAGTGCGGGCGGCGGCGCCTGAACATAATGCGTCGCCCTGACCCGCTTGGCTGCCTTGATGCCTTTCTTGCTCGCTTTGAGCGTTGCTTTCTTGGCCTTGGATTTGGCCTTGAGCTTGGCTTTCGAACTCGACTTGGCCTTGGCCTTGCTGATCTTGGCTTTCGACTTGGCCGCGTGAGATTTGGTCTGGCTGGCCGCCTGAACCTCAGGCACGCTTAATACCGGCCCCGCCAGGAAGGCAATCAGAGTCAGAAGCACCCATGATTTTTTCAATTCATTACCCCTAAAGCTGCGCTGTATCCATGCCAACAATGTAGCAAATATCGGCAATTAAATTCGAATCTTTAGACTTCACATTAACTTCCTAATCTGTATACACCAATACTGGCACAGGGCAAGCAAGCATCACGGCACGCATTCTAAGTAACAACGACGAACTGCAAAGCCCAACAGGTTAGCGAAGCAATCAGCCCGCCTCCGCAAAATTGATTCTGTAGGGTGCGCCATGCGCACCCTACAAAGGGAGCATGGAATAAAGCCACCTTAGCGCCGCCCACCCAGCAAACCCTCAACCGACTTCATGATATCGGCCGGAAGCAGCACAACTTTTGCGCCATTTGAAGCAGCCAACTCCTTGACCGAGGCGATGTACTTCTCACCCAGCAGATACAGCGCCGGCAGTTCCTTGTCCGGAATGGCATCGGTCACCAGACGTATCGCTTCGGCACTCGCCGTGGCCAAACGGATTTGCACTTCCGCATCGCGCTTGGCCGACTCCAGGCGCGCTTCCGCCTCGAGAATTGCAGCCTGCTTGTCACCCTCGGCGCGGGTTACCGTGGCTTTACGCTCCCGCTCTGCAGCCGCCTGCAATTCCATCGATTTCTGCATCGTGCCGGAAGGCGAGATGTCCTGGATCTCGACCGATTTAAGCGTCAACCCCCAATCCGCCACATCGTCGGCGATGGAAGTCTTCAGACGCGCCTTGATCTGGTCGCGACTGGACAGCGCCTGATCCAGGTCCATATCGCCCAGAATCGAACGCAACGACGTCTGCACCAGATTCATCACCGCCATCTGGAAGTTGGTCACGCCATAGACCGCACTTTGCGTATCGGTCACTTTGACAAAAGCGATGGCATTGGTGATCAGCACCGCGTTGTCGCGCGTAATCACTTCCTGCTGCGGAATATCCAGAATCATGTCCTTGGTCACCACCTTGTAGGCCACGTTATCGATGTACGGCACCAGAATATGCAGACCCGGCAACAACGTCTTCAAGTATTTGCCCAGCCGCTCGACCACCCATTCCTCGCCCTGCGGCACGATGCGCACGCCCTTCCACAGCGTCAGGAACAGGAAAAGAATCAGAAAAATGGAAACAATTTCACCACCCATGTTGCTCTCCTAGATTTTGATGATTTTGAGGGTTTGCCCGAGCACATCCACCACGCGCGCACGTTCGCCCGCCGCGATGGGCGCGTCGGCCACCACCGGCCAGCGATCCGCGCCCAAAACCGGACGCTGGAACAGAATCTCGCCTTCGCCGGTTTCCGTCACCGGTCGCGTCACCAACCCGGTTACACCCAGCACGCCTTCCTTGGCCTGGCCGGAACCGGTACGGTCGGGCGTCTTGAAGTACTTCAGCCACGCCGCCACCATCCCGGCTGAGGCCAACGTCCAGACCAGGATCTGCGTAGTAAAGGAAAGCGGCAGCAGCACGGCCGCAAAGCCGGTAAGCAGCGCGCCCAGACCGAACCAGATCAGGAAAAAGGTCGACACGAACATCTCCAGCGCGATCAGACCCAGGCCCAAAGCCACCCAATGCCACCACATCAAATCCATGTCGCCCCCCCCGAAACCAACTGACCTGCATTTTGCCCGACACGATCAAGCACATCGCACACCTTTATATTGCCGCAGATCAAGAAACGCCCTGCCCCGCATATTCGCATCTCTCGTACCTGCAGGTATTCTTTCTGGATAAGTGCATTAAGGAGTTTCAATGAACCCGTTCAGCCTAAAAATACTTGCCGCAGCGTCCGGAATTGCCAGTGGCATCGGCCTGATGGGCGCCGCCCAGGCCGATGACGGCGCTGCCAAGGCAGCCACCATCGCAACCGAAGTGTGCGCCGCCTGCCACGGCGCCGACGGCAACAGCATCGCCCCCAACTTCCCCAAACTTGCCGGACAGCAAAAGGTGTACCTGCTGCGCGAACTGAAGGACTACAAGAGCGGCAAGCGCGTCAGTGAAATCATGGCACCACTCGTCGCCACCTTGTCCGAAGACGACCTGCCCCATCTGGCTGCCTATTACGCCAGGCAAACCTCGGCGCCTGGCGTGGCAGGCGAAGCGAAACGGCTTACCATCGGCAAGAACCTGTATCTCAAAGGCAACAGCAAAACCGACGTACCCTCTTGCGATAGCTGCCATGAAGAGGATGGCAGCGGCTCCGGAAAATTCCCGCGCGTAGCCGGCCAGCATGTCGATTACATCCTCGATCAGTTCCGCCTCTACGCAACCGGCAAGCGCACCAACGGCGCCCGTGTCATGCAGGCCGTTGCCGAACGGATGAGCGAAGAAGAAACCCGCGCCGTCGCCGAATACATGGCCAGCATGCCCTAGTCAGAGGAATCCCAGACATGAAATACACCCTGCCAACACTCGCCCTGGCTGCCTTCATCGCGCAACCTGCCGCTGCCGAATTTCACCAGCAACCGCATGCCGCCGGCATCGAAGCCTATGGCTACAAATGGAATTCACCCGACCAGGACATGAACCGCGCCCTCGCCTATCCAGCCGACGCGAAAAGAGGTGAAGCCACCTACAAAATCTGTAAAGGCTGCCACAAGGCCGACGGTGCCGGCCTGGCCGATGCCGACTACCCGCAACTCGCCGGCCAGCACGGCAGCGTGATCATCAAACAGATCATGGACATCCGCGCCGGCCGTCGCGACAACCCGCGCATGTACCCGTTCTCCGGCGAATGGATCGTCAGCGCCGAAGAAATCGCCGACATCGCCGCCTACCTGAGCGCCCTGCCGACACCAACCAGCAACGGCAAAGGCAACGGCTACAACCTGCCCCAGGGCAAAGCCCTATACGAAAAAGACTGCGCCAGCTGCCACGGCAAAACCGGCGAAGGCGACGCCAGAAAATTCATCCCCAAAGTTGCCGGGCAGCACTACCTCTATCTCAAACGCGAAACCCGCGAAAGCCGCGACCAGGGCCGGCGAAATTCCAATACGGACATGGTCAAGGTGTTGAAGGGGTATAGCGATGTGGATGTCGAGGCGGTAAGCGACTATATGGCGAGGTTGACGGTGGGCGGGAAGCATTGAGAAGGTATTGATCCATTTGTTACCGCAGCAGCCATTTTCGGAATGCCGTCATCGGCGCAGTCATAGCTGCCTGCCACGTATAGGCTTGCGGTCGGAACACTCTAATGCGCTGCAGAAGACGGCGATGCCGGCCAAACTGGATGATCTGGACGCCGCCCCCTTGCGTTCTAATCCGGCTTTACCCGCCACATGAAATAGGCATCTGCATAATCGAGTTGCGGAACGCGTGAGTTGCGCCACAGACGCGCTTCAATGCGGGCGATGCGGTCATGCCAGCGGGAGGGAATCAGCCCATAGCGGATCAGGTAGACCAGTGGAAATCGGCCGCGTCGAATCTGCCGCCATTCCACAAGTTCGAACCCTGCCTGCGCAAAAATCTCGATGATTTCCTCCGGCGCTCGCTGGATTTTGTGATGCTCAAGTTGGAGATGCGTTCTGCGCCTGACTTGCTCGACCGAAAGCACCATGCCCCCCGGCACCAGGCTGCGCCGAAATTCCCGCGCGAGGGATATCAGCGCGCTGCCTTCAAGCAGGTAAATCAGGCTGATCGCCGTGCATATCGCCGCGAAACTGCCATCGCGAAAAGAGAGCTTCTGGCTATTGCAAACCGTGACACGTCCAGCCAGCTCGGGGTTGAGTCCCAGCGCCACACGCAGCATTTCCCGCGAAAAATCCGCACCGTAACCAGAAAGTTCCGGGCGCCACCACATCAACCAGCCCAGGAAAGTGCCGGTGCCGCAACCGAAATCCAGAACCCGCGCACCGGCGGGTAGATGCTTCAGGCCGGAAGCCAGCGCAAGATTCCGGCAATGCGCGATGTAGGCATTTTTCCTGCCCAGACGATCAGCCGGATCGATGGCGGCGGCAGCATGGTTAAGAACCGCTTGCGAGTCCCAATAGGATTGAATATTTCCGGTTTTGTCTGCATGCATCAGCGGGTTGCCTTGTTGTGCAGGTAAGTGGCTGCCAGCGCCCCCGCCAGCGTTTCCGCAAGCGTGAAGATCAGCCGGGCCAGAATGGCAAGCGCCAGCAGTTCAGGTTCCGGAATGCCCAGTCCCAGCCCCAGCACGATGAAGCCGCCTTCACGTACCCCAAGCCCGCCGGGAACGAGGCTGGTCAGGCTGCCAAGAATCCAGGCCCCGGCATAAAAGGACGCCAGCGCGAGTATCGGTCCAGGTTCTGGCGGCATCTGCAACACCATGAATAGACCGGCCCAGAGCACTAGATAAAAGGCCCATTCCAGCAACAGACTGATCCCGATACCCAGCACTGTCCTGGCTGGCAACCTCGCCAACGTGCCGGCGGGAATTTTTTTCATCCAGGCCAGGTAGGCGGCAATACCGCCACGCTGCACCCAAAGCAAACCCAGCAGCGTCCCCAGGAGCAACAGTGCCCAGGCGCCCGGCACAACAAAGGCGGGCCCGAGAAACAGGATACCGATCAGGGCCGTAAGCATCATGTGGTTCACACTGGCCACGATCCCTTGACTCAAATGCACCTGCTCGGACAGACGCTTGAGTTGAAAGAGCAGCCCCCAAACCCGCCCTGGCAGGTATTTGACGATTTGCGCCGTCAGGTAGATGCCGACGACAGAACTTCGCTGCGCCCAACTGGCATTGCGCGGCAGTACCAGCAGGGAAAAGCTCACGCTGGTGGCCAGCATCATCAACACGCCAGGCAACACAAGCGCACTGAATTCAAGTGGGGCAACATCGCGCAGCGTATCGCCTGCGGCATGCATCGAGTCGCGTAACGTGATGCCAAGCGTGATGACGACAAGGCCTGCGATCAGCCAACCCAGCGTGATACGACGCCAATTTCGCATGTTTCAGTGCCTGCCTGCGGAGAACAGGCGACGACTGGCTTGCAGCGCGAAGCGTGTGACATGACCGACATTGGAAATGGGAATGTCAAAGTTGCATAGGGCTTGCGTCCTACCGCCCCATTTCTCCTTGAAGCGAAGCAGCGCGGGTTGGTCCACCGGCGATGCCATCAGATTGAAGTTACGGTGACCGCTGTCGCGTGCCTGGCTGATGGCTGCGCACAGCAAGGCATAGCCGGGTCTTGCGTTCGCATGCTGGGGATCGAAACCGGCATGGAGGTAATAGGCTTCCTCGCCGGACTGCGCGGTGACGACAAAGCCGCAGGCTAGCCGCTCCGCCGTCTCGGCAATCAAGCCGCTGATCTCCGGCCCGGACGCGGCCAACTGGCAAAGCGCGGCAAAGTAGCTCGGAGTGTACCTCAGCCGGCCGCCATGGCGTTTGACGGTATCTCGGTACAGGACAAACATGAACTGCGCATCGGCAATGCCAGCAGGGCGAAGCACCACGCCTGCGCGACGCGAGCGACGAATCTCGTAGCGCACATCGCTGTCGAGATTGATTTCGGACCAGTCGGCAAGATGCTGTATGCAGGTTTCTGGTAGGCGCAGTGCGTTGCCGCCAAGTCCCGCAGCGAGCGATGCCGGCACGCTGAAGCGCAGGAGATCGGCCCCGATTGCCCGCAGGGTGCTCCGGATTTCAGGCTGCATGACCGCCGCCAGCGCCTCGGCGGTGCGTATTCCGAACGGAAAGTTGGCATAGGCCACCTCGAGTGGCCCGATACGAAACAGCGTCGCCGCGAGGCAGTCGTCGATGCGATGACTGCGCGCGCCAAACCCCTTGTTTAGTACGTCGAACCAGGCTGCCGATTGCAATGAACGGGATGAAGTCATGCGTGTTTTTGCAGCACGAAGACAAAACCGGGAGAAAACGGCGTGAGCGCTGCGATCAAGCGGACAGGCAGCCAGCCCAATGCCCGCCAGAGTCCTGCGCCATGCTGCGCTGGTACGACTTCGCGGATAAAGAAAGGCACGGCGTTGGTGAGTTCGAAATTCGCCGACAGCCAGGCTTTCAGTTGCCAGAAATGCGTCGAATAGGCATCCAGTTCACCGCCTCGCCGAGCGCCCAGCAAGCGCATCAACCGCAACGCCCCTTTGCGCGGCAACCAGTGCACAAACGGCCAGAAGACATGCGGCTCAATGGGAAACAACAGATTGGGGCCGGCGAAATAGCAATAACCGCCCGGCTTGAGTATCCGGTGAATAAAGCCGAGGAGTGCAACCGGGTCAGCGACATGCTCATAGACCTGGTTGCAGACCACCACATCCACCGAGCATGGCGGCAGCAACGGAGGTTCATGGTCGTAGCCGCCTTGCATGAAAACCAGATTGGGCTGCGCGCGCATCCATTCCGCCCATTTCGCCCAGGGCTCGGGGTCCATGCCGCTCATCTCGCTGACCCTTGGCGCCAGGTGGGCGGCAATGCCGCCACTGCCGCAGCCGATGTCCAGCCAGCGGCCATGCCGGATTGCCGGGCCGGCGTAATGCAGCAAAGTCCGCCAGATCGCCTCGGCCTTGCGATCTCTGTCTGCGCTACCCCAGCGTGGCTCGCGCTGGGCAGATAGGGATTGCTCACGCACGCTGGCTGGCCGCCTGGAGAAAGTGCTGCGCGGCGGCGCTGACCTCGAACTGCTGGGCGGCGCAGGCGATACCCTGGGCAAAGCCGCTGGCATCCAACCGGATGGCTTGTCGAATCGCCAGCGCAATCGACGCCGCATCGGCGCCATTTGCCAGCAGACCGCAGCCGGTCGACTGGATCAGTTGCGGCAGATCGCCCACCGGCGTGGCAATCAGCGGCCGCCTGGCCTGCATGGCATCGGAGAACACCACCGGGATGCTTTCGATCCGCGAAGGCAGCAGGACGTAGTCGCTCCAGCCGAAAAGCTCGCGTGCCCCCGCCAGGTCGAGATAACCCCCGACTTCCACCGGCCTGCCGGACAGTTGCAGCGCGTGGGCGCGTTCCTGCACTTGCGTGGCCAGCGGGCCGCCGCCATGCAGGCGGACTGCGGCAATGTTCGCCCAATCCTGTTCATTCAATTGTTCCAGCGCCGCCAGCAACAAATCGACCCCTTTGTTCTGGTGCCAACGTCCGAGAAAAGCCAGCCGATAGGGCGGGGCGGCACTGATCGCGCGCGCCGCAGGCGGGCCGAAATGACGGCTGCTGGCAAGAAAAGCGCACGGCCGGTGGCAAATGCTCTCGACGTCATCCGACAGCTTGAAGCCATCGGCGAAACGGTGTTGCGCCTGACGCATCACGCGACCGAGGTATTGGCGCAGCAGGGGAATCTTGCCGAGCGACCAGATGTCGCTGCCCAGCGCCCAGGTGCTGTAAGCGATGCCGAAACGCTTGCCGGCGCGCATTGCCCAGGCGCCGCTGGGAAGCGCCCACAGCGCCAGAATATGATCCGGACGGCGCCAGGCGCATGCCGCCGATACGGCGCGCTGACCTTGACTCAGGGTGGCGAAAATCGCCGGCCAGTCCTGGAGATGCGCCGGATTCAACAACGACAAGGGCAAACGGGGTGCGGCGAAGCGGTTCTCGGTAACGCCGCTTGCTTCCCTCACGCCCGCCTTGCTGGCCGGCGCAATCACCTCTACGGCAACGCCCGCAGCCGCCAGGGCGCGGGCAAAATCACGCACGAACGTGCCGGCGGCGGCTTCGCCCTCGCCCTGTTCGGGATAACTGGTGGTGACCAGCAGGAGGCGTTTCATGCTGACTTGCGCGCCACGACGCGATACCCCAGCGGCATGATCGCGCTGGCCGGGAACAGTTTTGCCAGACTCCAACCACTCAGGTTCACCACGGGAATCGCACAGAGCAGCAGCGGCGCCAGCAGCACTGCGGGACGCATTTTTTGGGCGGCATCCAGCACACCGTTGGCAAGTGCCATGACCAGAAGCGCCGCCGCTGTCTCTAGCGCATCGCCATACCGGGTCAGGCTGCCAATACTGAAACGATGGGAGGCAAACAGGACACGCAGACCGTGCTCGGTCCAGCGCTGGAAATCATGCGGCTGGTCATGCAACGGGTAAAGGAAAGGCACCTGCACCAGGAGTACCCCGTCCGGCTTGAGGACGCGCCATGCTTCCGCCAGCGCAGCATCAGGTGCAGGCAGGTGTTCCAGCACATCCATCAGAACCACGGTATCGAATCTGTCTGCGGCAAAAGGCAGACGCTGGCCGTCGCCAAAAACATCCGCATGCCCGGCGTAGCCTTTGCTGACAGTGGCAGGGAAATCCAGGCCGACATAACGCGCGTTTGCAGACAGACAGCGCTCGACCCAGCGGTCGCCGCAGCCCACATCCAGCACTTCGCCCGTTGCCGCCTGACGAACAGCGTTGCCGGCTGCCTCCTCCGCCCGCAACACCAGCCATTGCGGATGCAGCGGCGTCCCCTGCAAAGGCGCCAGCCATCGCTTCATCCGCTGCACTACGTTCACTTGCGGACCTCCCCCGCATCAGGCTCTGCCGCGGGTCGATACATCAGTTGCGTGATCTGCTCGGACACCAGCCCGATCAGAAAGATCGTGATGCCAGCCGACAGCAACAACAACGTTGCCAGTGACAATCTGGCCTGGGTCGAATATGTGTAGGCGTAATACCCCAAGCCCAGCAGAAAGTGCAGCACAGCCGCCGGCGCAAACAACTTGAGCGGGGAATACAGCGTGCCCACCTTGAAAATGATCAGCAAAAAACGCAACCCGTCCTTGATCGGATGCAGGTGGCTTTTGCCGATGCGCCGGGGCGCATGAATCGGTTCATAAGCAACGCTGTAGCCAGCCCGGAAGAAAGCCATGGTGATGGTGGTCGGGTAGGAAAAGCCATTGGGCAGCAGATACAGGAATTCGCGGAATTTCCTGGCCCGGACCGCGCGGAATCCGGAGGTCAGATCTTCGACCTTCCGCCCGGTCATGTAACTGGCCAGCCGGTTGTAAAAACGGTTGGCCAGCCCGCGCCCGATATTGGCCTGTGAGCCGGATTGGCGAGCGCCCACCACCATGTCGTAACCTTTTCCCAGGCGGGCAAGAAGTACTGAAATATCTTCCGCCCGATGTTGCCCATCGGCATCCATGAACACGAAAACATCGCCGCGGGCAGCGCGTGCCCCGCTTTTCACTGCAGCGCCATTGCCCATGCAATAGGGGTGCGCAATACGCACCACGCCGAAATTGTTGCAAATGGCCGGCGTGCCATCGGTCGAACCATCGTCCACCACCAGGATTTCCGCCGCCGGATACACATTGCGCAATTCGGCGAGCAACCGTTCCAGGCCGGCGGCTTCGTTACGGGCGGGCAGGATGATGCTTAACGTGCTCGCTTCAGCGGCCGATTTGCGTTTCATCGATGGGAAATCGGGATTGGAGGATTGCATGCTAATTTTTTTGCCGATAACGCGTAATACGTGCTTCCGTGTTCTCGATGTCCTTCAGCCATTTTGCTCGCAGCCAGGGATTGCTCGGCAGTTGTGCACGCGACCGTTGCATCAAGTTGGCCGCTTCGGCGGGCAGCCCCAGATCCAAGTACATCGTTGCGGCGTTGAGGGCGTTTCCCAGCCGGAAGTCGTGGCCAATCGCCTGTTTCAGTACCTCCGCCGATTGCCTAATTTGTCCTTGCGCAAACAACAGTTTGGAGCGAATCACCAGGAGATCGGACACCGTTTCGGGATAAACCTGATAGTGCGGGTTGGCACTCAGTGCATCCAGGATGGCCAGAATATCCGTGCTGCGAAGTGCGGGGCACTTCCGCTCGGACACCAGATCGGTCACCGTGTTCATGTGCTGAGCCACTGCGAGGTTGAATACCCCCTCGCGCGCCAGATCCGTCAAGGCGGCCAGTGTCTGGTTTTCAAGTTTTATGTCCGCGCTGCGGCACGCCAAATACGGCAAGGTAATGGCCAGGCCGATGTTGTTCGGATTGGCCTGCCAGGCGCCCCTGACCAGTTGATTGATCTCAGACCACTTGCGCTGTTGCGCCAGGAGGTCGGCCCAGAACAGCACCGCTCGCGTGGAGTCGGGCCGCTCGGCGTACCAGTATTGCACCGCCACCGTGCGCTTGCCCCAGATGGCCGCATATTGAAAGGCAGAAAATGCATACAGCAGAAGCAGTCCGGCCAGCCCCACGGATGCCAGTTTCCGATGCGTTTTGAATGACTGCGCCAGACCAGTCAGCGCCAGTGCCACCCCCAGAAGCGGGATGTAGTTCCGATGCTCGAAATACGGCTCAAGTGGAATCACGGAGGATTCCAGCGCGTGTCCCCACAGGAATATAAACACCCCCGCCGAGAATAACGGAGACCGCCGCCTTGACCACCAGGCCAGGCCGGCCAATGCCGACAGACCCAGCATCGCCGCCAGAGCCCTGGGCTCGTACCAGACCGCGGAAATTGGAAAGTCATCATGAAACGGGCCGAACTTCGGCATGTCCGGGATCAGGATTTGCGACAGGTAATGGACCACCGCGCGCACCTCGGTCGCCAGATGCTGCGCGGGCGAATATCCCTTGGCCGCATAAATTTCCGTGAACGATGGCCAATAGCGATACAGAAAAAACAGACCGAACAACAGCATGCCGGCCGCCCAGGCGGCGAGCAGTTTGCTGCGCACGACGGAACGGACGGAATCGCCATTCCCACCAAGCAGGAAAAATTCGAGGATCAGCAGAAACCCCGGCAGCAGCACACCGTTTTCCTTGCTCAGGGTAGCGGGAATGGTCATCGCGAAGGCCAGGCCGATCCACAGCCAGGTCGGCTTGCCGTCCGGCCTCGGCCGGCGGCCAAGCAGGTAAAAGATCAACCCCAGCAAAGTGAACAAACCGGCCAGCAGCGTCATGCGCTGCACGATGAAGAGCACCGGCGATACCTGGATCGGACTCAGCAGCCACAGTGCGGTGATCAACGCGACGAACAGCACTTTGCGGGGGGTACCGGTGATGTTGGCCAGCAACAGCGCAAACCAGGCGACCAGCGCACCATTGAACAGATGAATCAGGATATTCACCTGAATGAACGCCTCGGGTTTGTGCGGCCAGGCCGCCACCTGCAACGCGAAACTGCCCAGACTCAATGGCCGCCCCAATGAGCCGGCGGTGCCGGAAAAGGCGAACTGCATCGCCGCATCAAAGGAATTGACCTGGCTTAACAGGGCCAGGTTGGTCCTGTCGTCGAAATACAGCCCCCCGCCCAGGCCTTGCGAAAAGATCCCGTACGCGAGCGCCAGCAATAACGCCAAGGTGACCGCCAGCAATGGGCTTGGTTTGAACATGTTGGGCACGAGCCTGAGGCTACTGTTTGGGAAACAAGGAAGATCGCTGCATGGGGGGAGATTGCGTTTGCCGCCCGTCAGTCTTCAGGGATTATCCAGATAGGGGGCATACAGATGACCGACGCGTTCCCCGCTCTGCGTGAACACCAGAACGACGTTGCGGTATTTGGCTTTCAGGGCCAGATACCGGTAATCCGCTGTTTTGCCGCCCCGCATGTGCAGCAACGCATCCAGTTCCGCTTTCATCGTCGGGTTGGACTGCGTGATTTCGCCGATATCCAGGCCATGCCAGGCAAGCTCGGAAAAATGCGCCCGATAGGGAAGGAAAGCATCGATCTGATGGTGCGGGGGTACCCCGTTCGCGGTTGTTTGCCGGAGGATTTGCCGCAGACCTTCTGCAGAAACGGGTTTGGGTCGATACACCCAGGCCGGGCGATCCTTGCCGAAACGGGCCAGCTTGCTGGCCGGATAGCCATGCTCCGCCAACTCGTCGGCCGTCACCGTATAGAACTCCGACTCCCAGAACACCACGGCCACCGGCCGCTGGCCATAGAGGGTATACACACACCCAGTCAGCGCGAGACATTGCAGGGTGACAATCAGCCCCAGGTCGCGGGCCAGGACCCGGCGGTCCTTGCGCGAGTTGCTCACCACCAGCGTGAGCAGCGGCCCCGGCAGTAACACAATGGCGACCAGCTTGAGCCCCTGCCAGCCACCACTGGCACTGAAGAAAGGGGCAGGGAACCAGAGCCCCAGCAGCAGGGCGGAAATGGCCAATAAAACCAGGACGCTGGCAAGCAGGTGCAGCAGGACCGGGGTCCAGCGGCGGGCCATTCGCGGCAGATCGACGGGCATGGGGCGTGATGCGAGGACGAAAAAAAACCCCCCGCTGGAGGGCGGGAGGCTTCAGGTCGAAAGTGGCTTAGCAGAGACCCGCTGCCGTGCAGGTGCCGGATTGGGTCCAAATAATGGGAGCCGCACAGCTACCGGGAGTCAGGATGTAGGTCTTGCTATCAACAGTCCCTTTGCCCGTGGCGGTAATTACACCGTTGGTGACCCCTACTGTACTCAGGATCAATTGCGAAGCCGAACCGGAGTAATCGACGGCATCAGGGATACCAAAGGCACTCGCATCCAGGTCACCCAGACCGTTGGTCAGGGATTGCGTGGCGCAGGCAACGTCCACCGCCGTCTTGAAAGGTGTGGCGGCCATCACGACTTCAGCGAACTTGGCCTTCTTGGTGTAGGTCTGGTAGGAGGGCACCGCGATTGCCGCCAGGATACCGATGATCGCAACGACGATCAGCAGTTCGATCAGGGTAAAACCGGACTGGCCGGAACGATTGCGAAGTTGATTCAGATTGCTCATTTGAGACTCCTTGATTCCAGTTGAATAAGCGCCGGGAAAAAAAGTGGCGGCACAACCTCAAAAGCCAGAAACATGCCACCTAGTCGACGACCATTAGATCAAGCATAAGCCGTTGTTGTTAAAAGAAACATTGAAATAACAAAGACATTGGCTGCATCCTGATGTCTTTCTAACTGCCGTTTTACGTCACCCCACCTGCCCGATCACGATCATTGCTTGAAGCCTCACACCGCCTTCGCCTTCTCCCCGACCAACGCCTCAATCACATCGACCAGCAACTTGGCCACTTCGCCTGTCATCAGCGTGAAGTCGATATCGAACTACTCGTCGGCATTGTCGTCCTGCTCGGCGTTCTCTTTGAGGATGTCGAGAAACGACAGGCGCTTGATCTGCAGTTGTTCGCTGAGCACAAAGGAAATCCGGTCGTTCTAGGTCAGGCCGAGTTTGGTGTGCCTTTGGGGTCTGACCCGAATGGCACTTACATAAGTCCCAGCGCCGGCGAATTGCGACGGCAAGCCATTGAAACGACGAAGGAAGCTGGCGACCGAGCAAACTGCAGGTCCTACCCAAACAGCGGCCTTTGTGGCCGCCAGCTGACATGCACAGTACCCATGAAACCCAGTCGCATCAACAGCATCGAGTTGAGCATTACGCACAGACCCTCTCCCTCTTCATGGCGCAGACGCTGAATCCAGATCGTGCCTGCCAACATACCGTCAATCGATACGCCGTGGATCGCATCGCCAACGGCTTGAAACCCTGCAGCACTCACACCGGTGGATATTGCAGGGCCAGGCACTTCGTGATTGCCCAGCTCCAGCGCCAAGGTGCGGATGTGCTGTTTCAGCAGCATCAAAGGCGTCATACCGATTTCAGGAAAGGTCGGCGTCTGGGAAGTCGGGATCATGTCGTGATGTGGAGCAAACCGAAGATCTGCCCGAACTGGATGACCCGCGAGCAATTCGATGCCTTTCCCGATGGGTTGGCTGTGCGCGAGTTCAAAGTCGGCCGCAAAGTGCTGGTGACAACGCTGCTATGCGCCACCCAAGCGCCGAAAAAGGCACTGGGCGAGCTCTATGTATCGCGCTGGAATGTCGAACTGGACCTGCGCAATCTGAAGACGACTTTGGGTTTGGAACATCTTCCATGCAAAACGCCGGAAATGAACAAGAAAGCGCTCTGGGTGGGTCTGTTGGCCTACAACTTGATCCGCATATTGATGGCCGAATCCGCCAAGCAGGCCGATGTGCTGCCGCGTCTTCTGAGTTTCAAACATAGCCTGCAACTGTGGCTGGTCTGGAACCAGGGCGGCCCGCCTAGCTTCGAAGAGGCGGATCTGTTTGCCCTTTATGCCCTGATTGCTCAACAGCGGGTGGGCAATCGGCCGGGCCGTATTGAGCCTCGATGCATCAAACGACGTCCAAAACCCTATCCATTATTAATGAAGCCCAGGCCGCAGGCTCGGGCTGACGTGCGCCGACATGGTCACCCAAAAAAGCTAAAGTAAGTGCCATTCGGGTCAGACACCATTTGTGCCATTCGGGTTAGACCGGCACAGTTTTCGCGAAATACTTCACCTGCGGCAATCCTTCGAAATGGGCATCCTGTGTAAGGATCGTGGCATGGTGCAGAATGGCGGCGGCATAAATCAGCGCATCTGCCATGGGTAACTTTTTTTCGATGCTGATTTTCCCGGCATATAAGGCAATCGCTTCATCCACATCAAGAACTTGCCCCTGCTTTAGTTGGGCGATGGCCTGAAATGCTTTGTTTTCGTCATACGCGAGGGCGATTTTCTTGAAAACCTCGTAGAGAACAATGCTGGGTACCAGAAGTTCATCAGTGTTCTCGATAGCGCTGGCGTAATTCTCGGCAAGCGGAGAATCGGCGAAGTACTCAAGCCATCCGGAGGTGTCCACGATGTTCATGGTCGGTCGTCTTCTCGGTCGATGTCGGTATTCATGCCTTTGAGCATGCCACGAACTGCTTGCATAGGCCGGACGGGGATGAACTCGATGCGGTCGCCGTATTGAACGACTTGCATGTGCGTTCCAGCCTTGAGATTCATTGCTTCGCGAATACGCTTGGGTATCACGAGTTGGAATTTTGGCGAAAGAGTAAGCGTATTCATGGCATCCATCCTTAAATCGGGCAACAAAGTATAGATCGATCAGACGCCATTAGCATGGACAGCTATACCGGCGATCCGATTGAACTAAGTCACCGGACTAAGTTCGTTCGCACTCTCATCAAATCGCCTTCGCCTTCTCCCCGCCCAGCGCGTCCACCACATCGACCAGCAACTTGGCCACTTCGCCGGTCATCAGCATGAAGTCGATATCGAACTGCTCGTCGGCGTTGTCGCCTTGGTCGGCGTTCTCTTTGAGGATGTCGAGAAACGACAGCCGCTTGATCTGCAGTTGTTCGCTGAGCACGAAGGAAATTCGGTCGTTCCAGGTCAGGCCGAGTTTGGTGGCGGTTTTGCCGGCGGCGATGTGTTGCTGGATTTCTTCGCCTTCCAGGGCATGGCGGACGTAGCGCACGGTGGCTTTGCTGTCGTCGGCTGAGCACAGTTCCAGGTCGCGATCGATGCTGAAGCCGGCCGGGGCTTCGCCGGCGAGCAGCCATTCGGTCATCGCGGCACTGGGAGATAGCTCGGTATGCAGGGTGCGCGCGGGTAGCTCGTCCAGCGTCTTGTTCAGGCGTTCGAGCAGTTCTTCAGCCTTGAGTGGGGTGGCTGCGTCGACCACCAGCCAGCCATTGACCGGGTCGATCCAGGCAAAGGTGACACGGCGGCGCACGAAGGCGCGCGGCAGCAGTTCATCGGTGATCTGTTCCTTGAGCTCACGCATCTGCTTGCGGCCGAGTTTGTAGCCTTGTTGTTCTTCCAATTCGGCGGCACGGTCTTTGGCGAACTGGGTGACGATGCTGCCAGGCAGAAGTTTTTGCTCAGTGCCGAGCGCGATCAGAACCTGATGATTCAACACATGCAGCAGGCGATCATCGCCGCGCGGCGCGACCCAGCCCTGGCTTTCCATGTCCTGATTGCCGCACGGCTGCAAGGCCTGGCGGGCGAGTTGTTCTTCCATCTTGGCGAGGTCCAGCGTCCAGTTGGTGGGGAGGCGGTAAACGGAGAGGTTCTTGAACCACATGGCAGTCTCGCAAAAAGCTGGCGATTATCCTCGAAGAACGAAGCGTACGCCGTGCGCGACTATCATCACTTGGGTGGACACGGCGCAGCCTGGCGTCGAGCCTGGGTTGTCATCTCCGGCTGTTAGAATCGCGGCCGCATCCAATTCTCCAGAAAGCCCGCATCGTGGATTTCCTCATTCTGTTCAAGGCCCTGATACTCGGCATCATCGAAGGCCTGACCGAGTTCCTGCCCATTTCCAGCACTGGCCATCTCATCCTGGCGGGTGACCTGCTCGATTTCAACGACGATAAAGGCAAGGTGTTCGAGATCGCCATCCAGACCGGCGCGATCCTTGCCGTGGTATGGGATTACCGGGTCAAACTGGGCGGTGTGGTGCGGGGATTGCCGGGCGACCCGGCTGCGCGCCGGTTCGTCATGAATCTGTTCATCGCCTTTGTACCGATCGCCGCGTTGGGCTTGCTGTTCGGCAAGATGATCAAGGCGCATCTGTTTGCGCCGGTGCCGGTGGCACTGGCCTTTATCGTCGGCGGCTTGGTGATTTACTGGGCAGAACGCCGCAAGCACCTGATCCGCGTTCATGAAGTCGACGATCTGCAATGGCCGGATGCGCTCAAACTAGGACTGGCGCAATGCTTCGCGCTGATTCCGGGTACTTCACGCAGCGGTGCGACGATCATTGGCGGTCTGTTCATCGGTTTGTCGCGCAAGGCCGCGGCCGAGTTTTCCTTCTTTCTCGCGGTACCCACGCTCGGCGTGGCGACCATCTACGATCTGGTCAAGCATCGCGACCTGCTCTCCCTGGCCGATCTGCCGATGTTCGCGGTCGGCTTCGTTGCCGCCTTCATCAGCGCTGCGCTGGCAGTGCGCTTGTTCATCCGCTTCGTGGCGACGCACGATTTCACGGTATTCGTGATCTATCGCATCGTCTTTGGCATCGTCGTGCTGGTGACGGCGTACACCGGATTGGTCAGCTGGACAGTGCACTGAGCGTAGAACGTTGTGCACATTGCGCTTTGCCCAACCTGCCTACTCGTAGGAACTGCGTCCATGCCGCGATGCTTCGGACGGCGGAAATGCCGCGGGTGTGGGAGGCTGGCCGGGGATTATCGCGCCTTGGAAGGCGCTCCTACGGCTGCCTTCAAGCCGCTACGGTCAGCACCCGCAAGGGGTACGTCGGATTCGTAAGCTGCTTAAGCGGCAACGATCCGCTGCTCTGACAGGCGCTGGATTTCGGCCAGCAGCTCGTCTTCCTGATACGGCTTGCCCATGTAGGCGTCGACACCGCCTTCCAGCGCATGGCCGCGGTGTTTATCAGCCGTGCGTGACGTGATCATGATGATCGGCAAATCGCGCGTTGTGGCGCCGGCGCGCACGTGGCGCACCACTTCGAAGCCATCCATGCGCGGCATTTCGATATCCAGCAACATCACCGCCGGCATTTCGTCTTCCAGCATTTCCAGCGCTTCGACACCGTCGCGCGCAGTACAGACCCGATAGCCTTCGCGTTGCAGGAAGCGCGTGGTGATCTTGCGTACGGTCAGCGAGTCGTCCACCACCATGACCAACGGCGCCAGTTCGACGATTTCCGGCTCGTGTTCGATCTGGGATTCGGGCGCCCGTTCGGCCAACTGGAACGGGTTCAGTATCAGGGCGACGCGGCCATCGCCCAATACCGTGGCGCCGCTGATGCCGGCAATCCGGGCGAGTTGCGGCCCGATATTCTTGACCACCGCTTCGTAGTTGCCTTCCAGCGCATCGATACGAATCGCCAGACGCTGCGCGCCAGCATGCAGCAACAGCACGGTGCGATAGCGCCCTTCGCCCGGCTGCGCCTTGCGGCCGACCAGATCGGCCAGGGTACGTAGCGGGAATTGCTCGCCGTTCAATTCCAGATAGCCGGTTTCGTGCAGGGCCTGCACTTGATCGACCTTGAATTCGCGCACCAGCGTGACCAGCGACGCCGGCAACGCCCAGGTCTGACCGCCGGCACGGGCCAGCACGACCTGCGTCAACGCCAGCGTCAGCGGCAGGCGAATGGTGAAACGGGCGCCCTTGCCGGCTTCGGTTTCCAGTTTTACGCGGCCGCCAATACCGGCGATCTCGTTCTTCACGACATCGAGCCCGACGCCGCGTCCGGCCACTTCGGTGACTTCCTTGGCGGTGGAAAAACCGGAGCGGAACAAAAACTGTTCCAGCTGCTCGGGGCCGACCGCGTCGCCCGGCTGCAGCCACCCACGTGCCTCGGCTTGCTCGCGCACCGCCGCCAGATCGATGCCGGCGCCATCGTCGGCCAGGGTAATGACGATTTCGTTGCCTTCCTGACGCGCCAACAATCGCAATTCACCATATTCCGCCTTGCCGGCCTGGGTACGGTTTTCCGGGGTTTCTATGCCATGCGCGACGGCGTTGCGGACCAGGTGTTCCAGCGGCGCGGCGATCTTGTCGAGCACCGCACGATCCATTTCGGTATGGCCGCCATCCAGGTCCAACTGCGCCTTACGCCCGGTTTCCTTGGCGGTTTGGCGCACCACACGATGCAGACGTTCGGCCAGCGTATTCAGCGGCACCATGCGAATGTGCATGAGTTCCTGCTGCAAATTGCGCGTCATGCGCGATTGCAGCAACAGCGCGTTGTCGGTTTCGTTGAGACCGGAAAGCAGGTTGTCCTGTGCCGTCGATACGTCGTTGACGCTTTCCGCCATCAAGCGAGTGAGTTCCTGCAGACGCGTGAAGCGGTCGAATTCGAGCGGGTCGAAATGCCCTTCGTCCACTTGCGACAGACGAGAATGCATTTGTGATTCGGCCTGAATTTCCAGTTCGCGCAATTGCGAGCGCAGACGTTCGACGTTGGACGCCAGTTCCTGCGCGGTCTGTTTGTAGGATGCCAGCACGTTCTCGATGCGCGCACGCGCAATCGCCACTTCGCCCGCTTCGTTGAGCAAGGTGTCCATGATGTCGGACTTGAGGCGCAATGACTGGCGCGTACGCATCTCGTCATCGATCCGCGCCGTGGGTATGGCCAAGCCAGCCGGCATAACGGTTGCTAGGCTGGTCGCCGCGCTCTCGGCGGAAGTGGCAGGCTCGGGTGCGACAGCGCCGGATTTGAGGTGATCGATGACATCGGTGAAGTGGTCGTAAGCGGTTTCCAGCGAATCCAGAAAAGCCGGCGTTGCAAGCTGCTCACCACGCTCGATGACCTGAGTTTCCAGTGCATGCACGGCCTCACCCAGGCGCATGGCGCCGGCCATGCGCGCCGAACCTTTCAACGTATGCAGGGCTCGCTTGAGCGCTTCACGTGCAGCGGTGTCTTCAGGCGCGCCTCGCCACTGGCGGAGAATGCCGCCGATACGCGGCAACAGATCCGCCGCTTCTTCGAGAAATATCGGCAGCAACTGCTCATCGAGTTCGTCATGCGCCGGTGCGGGCTGCACCACATGCTGGGCGGCGGCGATGAGCGCTGCTTGCGCTTCGGCTTGCGCTTGGTTTTGGGCTAGAGCTTCGGCTTCTTCTGCTTCTGCTTCTGGTTCAGCTTCAGTCTCAGTCAGTCGCACTTCTGGAACTTCTACCGGAATTTCAGACTGCGCCTGTTCGGTTTCAGCGGTCGGCGCAAAAACTGCGGTTTCCGCTTTTGCTTCCTCCGGCGGTTGCGTCTGCGCTTGCGTCAATGCCAGCGCGACGTCGACTTCCGGCATGGCGACAGGGAAGCGTCGCGCCAGAATCCCCTGCACGGCCTGGGTCAGATGGTCGAGCGCAGTTTCCGCATGGGCAATCACGGGTTGCGGCAGGGGCACGGTTTTATCCGGCCATTGTCCGGCCCAGATTTCAACCGCGTGGGCCGCATCGGCCAACGGCATGAAACCGGTGGTGCGCGAGCTCCCCGCCAGCGTATGGGCTGCACGAATGAACGCCTCCCAGCTTGCAGGCCGTTGGCCGCGCGCCATTTCGGCCAGCTCGCTGGCCAAATCGGACAGACGTTGCGCGGCCTCGTCGGTGAAGATGTCGAATAACTCGGCGGGAAGCAGATGGCCGTCGATATCGACTTCAACGCCAATTGTCGTCTCCGGTGCCGCTTCCGGCTCCGCTGCGATCTCTTCTGCAGTGGTCGCGTTGCTGGTTTCGGTCTGGTCCGACTCGTCGTGGCCGGCGGTTTGGCCAGACTGGGCCACGACGCCGGCTTCAGCTTTTGGGGGCGGATTCTCCGGCGCCGGTGCAGACATTGGCTCACCGCGCAATTTGCGCGCCGCGTTGATCAACGCAGCGGATTCGACATGAACCTGGCCCTGCTCCTCCAGCGTGGACACCCACACCATGAAGGTATTGGCAGCGTTTTCCAGGAAATCGAGCATTTCCGAACTGGGCACTTTTTCATCGCGCAGCCAGGTGTTGAGCGTCTGTTCAACTTCCCAGGCGGGCTCCGCCAGATCGGTCAGACCGACCATGCGGCCGCTGCCCTTGAGGGTATGGAAACTGCGCCGGACCGAGGTGAACGCCTCGTTGTCGTAAGGACTGACATTCAGGCGCAAGACCTGGGCGACGATATTGCCGATGACTTCATGCGCTTCCTCGATGAAGGTGCTCAGCATTTCCTGATCGACATCCTCATCCGAGGCCGCCGCCAAGCGAACCGCTTCGGCACTCGGCGCCGGCGCTTCGACAATGGCGGCCGCGCCGATGTCCTGCACCGCTTGCAGCACGGCTTGCGCAGGATTGACCGCATCGTTTGCGGCCTCCAACGCCTTCATCGCGGCGTCGGCCTGTCCGCGCAACGCCGCGTCGCCAACCAGATCGGCATCGCGGGCGAGCTGACCGAGTTCGGATTTGAGGGTTTCGCGGGCTTGCGCATCGCCACCTGCGGCGCCCCATTGCTGCACGGATTCCTTGATTCGATCGGTATCCGTACGGATCTGCGCTTCCACCGACACTTCCGCCGGCACGACGACTTCCGGCTGCGCCAGCAATCCGGACAGGGTCTGGCTGTCGTCGCGGCCATGCCGCAGCGCGTCCAGGTAAATCCCCAGGGTCGACAGCGCTTCCGCCACCCAGTTGAGATTTTCCGGCGCAATGCGGGCATCCGCTTCGGTGAAATGTTCGATGCGCTGGATCGCCTCGCGCACCAGATCGGCAGCGACGTCGAGTTGCAGGATATTGAGCGCGCCGAGTATCTGTTTCATCAGACTCGGCACCATCGGCAAGCCGGCTCGCTCGCCGGCATCGCGGAAGAAGCGATCGAGAATTTCCTCGACCCGATTCAGGTTGGCCTGGATTTCCTGGGTCACTTGCGCCACGACCAGCTTTTCCTGCGCCGCGCGCGAAATCTCGTCCAGCATCGGCACATCGGGAATCGTCGAGGTATCGAAGTGCGGGTCGATCGCCGCCTGCAACCGCATGGCCTGACTGCTGGCCTGGCGGTTGAACTCGACGCCCAGGGCGGCATAGTGCTCGGCGGCGTTTTGCGCGAGCAGCAGCGCGGTAGCCATTTCCAGTTGCAGTGCTTCGTTCTGGGTGGCGTCGGCTTCGCCGGGCAGCCGTTTTGCCACGGCCTGAACGATACGCGTCAAAGCCAGCATGTCCTGGTTGGGCAGATGCGTCGCCGCTTCGAACAGCGCCAACGCCGCATGCTGGAATGGCTGCAGGCTCTCGGTGCGGCCGGCGCAGTAGCGAATCCAGTGATCCTTGGCGCTGGCCAGGTTGTCGCGCAACACCGTCAACTGCGCGCGCGCGCCGGCATCCTGGCCGCTTTCCGCAGCCGGGAAAAAGTGCGTCAGACCGAACAGTTCCTTGGCCTGCGCCGCGCGACCGCTGGAAGAAGCATCCTGCGCCACATAAAACAGTACGTCGCGGAACAGACGGTCGGCGAGTTGGCGCGAACCGTCCATCAGGCGGCGCATCTGCATGTCGATGCGGCCGCACAATCGCTTCAGCCAGAAGTCGGTCGGCACGCCACCGCGCCGGAGCGATTCCATCAGGCCCGCCGCTGTCCACCAGAAGGTGTACTGGGCGGGACCCGGCGCCAGTTTCTCGACAAAACTGACCGCGTCATGCATCTGCATGAGGCCGGCCATCGCTTCCTTGTTCTGCAAAAATTGCAGCAAGCCTTTCTGGTAACGCAAGCGCGCGCTGCGCACCGCGCGGTTGCGGGCGACATCGTCCAGGGGCAGTTCCGGCGCTTCGCGCGGACTCCGCACGCTGGTATCCGGATAGAACAATTCGCTCGGTGCCGGCGCTTCGGCGCCGCGCCGCGTCATCACGGCCTGCAACGTCGCCGCCAGTTTCAATTCGGTACGTGGCGCACCGGACATCAGTTCGTCCAGATAGCCCTTGAGTGCGGCAATCGCGCGCAGAACGATCTCGCCCGAATCGGCGTTGCGCAGCTCTTCGCGCAACGCCATCTCGGCCAGCAGCCGCTCGGTCTCGCTGGCGACTTGCGACACCCCCTGCAAGTCGACAATCTGGAGTGCGCCATAGACCTGGTGCAAATGGGCAGCCGCCGCTTTGAGCGGGTTGCTGTCCGTGCCGTTCCAACCGGCTATCGCTGTCCGCGCCGCTTCCAGGGCGTTATCGAGCTCACCTTTTACCCATGTCAGCGAACCCAGATCAAATTCTGTCTCAACGCTCATGGCGACTCTTCCTAAGCAGTTAAAGCTCGAAGCCTGTTAAAGCTTGAAACCCGAAACGGACACTTTCAGTTCATTCGAAAGCACCGCCAATTCGCCAATGGAATTGGCACTGCCGCGCGCGGCGGTAGACGCCAGTCCGGTCACTTCCAGAATCCGCTGCATGTTGCCGGCGATCCGCTCGGCGGTACTGGCCTGAGCATGCGTCGCCTCGGAAATATTCTGGATGAGGTGGGCGAGCTGGTCGGAAACCGATTCGATTTCGGCCAGCGAACTGCCCGCCGCATCGGAACGGACCGTCCCCTCCACCACGCCCTGAGTGGAAGATTCCATCGCGTTGACCGCATCCTGGGTATCGCTCTGAATGGTCTTGACGATGGCGCCGATGCGTCGCGTCGCCTTGGCGGAACGCTCCGCCAGACGTTGCACTTCTTCCGCCACCACACTGAAACCGCGTCCGGCTTCGCCTGCCGCCGCCGCCTGAATAGCGGCGTTCAAGGCGAGGATGTTGGTCTGTTCGGTAATGTCGGAGATCAGATCGACGATTTCGCCGATCTCCTGGGAAGACTCGCCCAGTCGCTTGATGCGCTTGGAGGTCTCCTGGATCTGATCGCGAATGGCGTTCATGCCGGCAATGGCGCCGCGCACCGAATCGCCGCCGCGCCGCGCGGTATCGAGCGACTGGTTCGCCACCCGCGCCGATTCGGCCGCATTCTGCGAAACCTGCACGATGGAACTGGACATCTGGGTCACCGCCGCAGTGGTTTCGCTGATCTGTTGCGATTGCTGTTCGGCGGCGGCAAGCAGTTGTTCCGAACTCGAACGCGCTTCGGAGGTGGTCTGCGTGACCTGTTGCGCGGCGCGGTTGATACCCTGCACCAGCATGCGCAGCTCTTCGATAGCGTAGTTGACCGAGTCGGCGATGGCACCGGTAATGTCTTCCGTCACCGTGGCCTGCACGGTCAGATCGCCTTCCGCCAGATCGCCCATTTCATTCAGCAAACGCAGAATGGCGTCCTGGTTGCGCTGGTTTTCCTGCGCTGCCTCTTCCGCACGACGCTGCGCCGTCTGCACGTTGATGACGCCCAGCATCAACAATGCGCCCAGCGCCAGCAGGCTGAAGACAATGGCCATGAGCAGGTAAAAACCGCTGCCCAAGCCCTGGTAGCGCTCCGTGACACGCTGCGTCAGAGTCAGCAGTTGCTCGGATTCGTCGAAAATCTCGCGCGCCGCCCGCTTCGCTTCGACCAGTTGCGGCATGCTCTTCAGGATGTGATTGGCCTGTTTCTCAAAGCGGGTGAACACTTCTTCCAGTTCGAGCAGTTTTTCGCGCGCATCGGCATCATTCACCGCCACTACGCCCAGCATTGGGCTACCTTGCATCAAGCCATTCAAGACTTCGCGGAAGGTCGTCAAATCCTGGCCGAGCTGGAACGCGGTTTCCGGGTTGATCACATCGGAAGACAGCAAGGCATTGGCGTTTTTCGCCATGCGCTGCGTCCACAAGGCTTGCTGGTTGGCGAAGGCGAGTTGCTTTTTCGAATCGGCCGGCAACAGCGCGACGACTTGTTCGGTCAAGTCGAGCAATTCAGTGTTTCTCTGGTTGATTTCCATCAGCGCCCGGCCCAATTCGACCAGCATGCCTTGCTGGCCGACCAGATACTGGATGTCTTTCTTGGAAATATCCCAACGCTTCTTCAATTCGGACAGATCGCTCTGAATGAAGCCGGGTGAGGAAGGTACGCCAGCACCGCCGTCGATCAGGATATCGAGGCCTTCGGCGAACGCCTTGCGGCTGTCTTCCAGCTGTCCGAAAGCGAATTTGTTGCCGAGCACCGCCTGCTGTGCGGTTTTGGTATAGCGCTGCGACAACATCTGCAGACGCGTCGAAATCTCGATGTACTCGGCGCGATTGCCGACCTGAACGGTGTTCCAGACGATCAGCAAAGCGGCCAACAGCAGCGCAACCAGCAATACGACCACCAGCGTCTGGTGACGTTGCGCCGGATTGATCCGGCTGAGCAAGGGAATCCGATCCGGATCGAGCGACATCCAGCGATTCAAATATTGCCCGATGCCAGGACCGATTTTTTCGGTCAGCTGCCCGAATACCTTGCCGATAGCCATGTTCGGCTTGCTCATCGCCATTGCGATTCCTCTTCAAAGTTAACACTGCCCGCCACCCGAAACAGACAGACCATTACAAACCTGCTTCCAGAAAACCAGGCGTCGCGACCAACTGTTGCATACTGATTTCGAGCCAGATCTGATCGTCCGCGCCGCGCCAGCGCGCGACTTCCCACGCAGCCGAGTCTGTCGGCAATGGCTCGGGCCGGAGTTCGGCGATAGCGCGCAGCCCAAGCGCACGTTCGATGCGTAGCGCTGCGTTGACACCGAAGCGAGGATGCACCAGCAGCAGTCGCGACTCGCCTGCCGGCATGGGTTCGGCCAATCCAAGGAAGGCGGCCAGGTCGGTGCAACCGTAAAGCGCACCGCGCACGCTGGCGACGCCGACAAACCAGGCATGCGCCCAGGGCGCTTCGGTAAGGCCGGAGACAGTGACCACTTCATTGACCTGATCGAGATTGACCAGCCAATTCTGGCCACCGGCGGCAAAGCCCAGCTTGGACGAGACCTCGTGCGAGCCCTGCGCAAGCTTGAGCTTTTCCGCTAGCTGAGTCTGAAACTCACGCAGACTTTGCTTGCTCTGCATCAGTCCAGCGCCTTGACCTTGGCAATCAACTCTTCCGGCACCACCGGCTTGACCAGATAGTCGATGGCCCCCTGGCGCATCCCCCAGACCCGGTCGGTTTCCTGTCCCTTGGTCGTGCACATGATCACCGGAATGGATTGGGTTTCCGCATTGCGCGACAACTGGCGCGTCGCCTGGAAACCGTTCAGGCCGGGCATGACCACATCCATCAGGATCAGATCGGGTTTTTCCTGCTTGGCGACGGAAACGCCCTGTTCGCCGCTTTCCGCAGTGAGCACTTCGTATCCCTGCTTGCGCAGCACATCGGTCAGGAAAAAACGCTCGGTGGGCGAGTCGTCCACGATCAACACTCTTTTGACGGGCATGATGGCTTCCTGTTACGAACTTTGCGGTCGGTGGCGGCGCACCGCCTCCAACAGAGTGTCTTTGGTGAACGGCTTGGTGAGATATTCATCCGAACCGACCAGACGACCGCGCGCGCGGTCGAACAAACCGTCCTTGCTCGACAACATGATTACGGGAATCTCGTGCAGACGCGGATTTTTCTTGATCAGCGCACAGGTTTGATAGCCGTCAAGGCGCGGCATCATGATGTCGACGAAGATCACCTCCGGCTGATGGTCGGCTATCTTGGCCAGGGCATCGAACCCGTCTTCGGCCAGAATGACTTCGCATCCGGCCTTGAGCAGAAAGATTTCGGCGCTGCGACGGATGGTATTGCTGTCGTCGATCACCATCACTCTGGCGCCAGCTAGATCATTGGCACCGATGTTGGAATTCTCCAAGCTACCTCCTTGCATACTGTTTGTTGTTTCTATCCGGCTCAAGCGCCCGAGCGTACAGGGAAACCCGACGCTTTCCATGCCGGCAATCCGGTACGGAACCAGTAAACCTTCGTGTAACCGCGCTTCACCATGTAGCGCGCGGCCTTGTAGCTGTACCAGCATTCGGCGCCATTGCACTGAAAAATCATCGGGGCGTTCTTGTCTTTCGGCAATTTGGAAAGATCGAAGGCATCGACGCCATCGTCGTACTCGACTTCCTTCGGACTGTTCATCTGATAGGGCACGCTGACCGCGCCGGGAATATGCGCTTCGCGATATTGCGCCAGCGGCCGCACATCGAACAAGGGAACGCGTTGATCGATTAGTTTCTTGACCTGTTCGGCGACCAGAATGCCGGCGCCGGGCAGCACTTCCGGCGTATAGAAACCGCGCGTCGAGACCTCATGGAAGTCCGCTTTGTCGGCCGGTTCGAACGCCCCGAGCTTGACGCGCTGCAGACGAGCATCGAGATCCTTGTCGAGCTTGGTGAAGGCGCTGCGCAGCTTGTCCTTGAGCGCGTCGTCCAGCTTGTCGTTGACCACGACGCCGGCCACTGGCACCTCCGGCATGGCCAGCACCACGACGATGTCCTTGTGCTTGTCCATCCATTCCTTCGCGCTCGCCTCCTTCATCGCCACCAGTTCAGCCTGGCCGATATCCATCGCGTAGAGCACGGCGGCGTACTGGTTCATGTAGTTGATCTGGCCGAAATAGCGTTCCG
>JASJPG010000117.1:0-7192 GCA_031426815.1 Hydrogenophilaceae bacterium | reverse complement strand
GGTGGACGTTTGCCGCTCAGAAGTTTGGGCAGTGAATTGGTGTCACGGATTCAGGATTGCCTGAGCATCGGTGCAGCATCACTGCCTTGTACTGCAGTCGGATAGATGACGATGGAACAGCAAGGCCAGCGGATTTCCAGTGTTTTGAGTACGTCGTGAAGTGCTGCGGCTTGCAGTGATGTGACGATTCCCAAGCGTATCGGAAAGCGTGGAATCTTGTGTTTTCGCTCATCGCTGAATAGCCCTTCTGCTTCCAGTTTTGACTTGAGCCTGAGAAATTCTTCATAAAACGCCCCTTGTCCGCCACGGCGCATCACATCGACAAGCAGTTGATAGTCTCCGCGCGGCTCATAAAGGGTCGCTTGTGCGCGGATCTCAACCCGATCCCCATCCGAGGGCGTCCAATCCATAAATTGGCTACGATTGCGAAAGAATGCGCAGCGGACGCCGGCCTGCTGATCTTTGAGTGTGAAGTACCAATGACCGGAACTGGCCCGTGTGAAGTTCGAAATTTCACCGGCAATCCAGCATGATGGTAAGGATTTCTCTAATGCGAGACGTGCGAGACGATTCAACTCACTTACGGTGATGACAGCAGCAGTGGCGGACACGATTGAGCAACGATGGTTAAGTAGACGCAAAGCCAAGTCTACCTTGCACGGTTCATTCGAGTCGTCACGCAAGGATTTTTCTCAGGTTGAAATAGTGGTATGTTTCTTCCTTTTCGCACGGCGGCTAATGCCGCCGTTGTGTTTTTTCAAGCGGTTGGAACCTGTATGTCTGATTACCTGATGCAAACTTACGCACGGCAACCTGTCGCATTCGTACGCGGCGAGGGAGCCTGGTTGTTCGATACGAACGGCGACAAGTATCTTGATGCTTTGGCGGGCGTTGCGGTGAATGGTCTGGGTCATGGTCATCCTCGGTTGGTTCGAGCTTTATCCGACCAGGCGGCGAAGCTGATTCATACCTCAAACATTTACCGCATCCTTGAGCAGGAGACGTTAGCCGAGCGTTTATGCCAGCTCGCGGGCCTTTCGCGCGCGTTCTTCTGCAATTCTGGGGCAGAGGCCAACGAGGCCGCGATCAAAATTGCGCGCTTGTATGGCCACAACAAAGGTATCGAGAATCCCTCCATCGTGGTTATGGAGAAGAGCTTCCACGGTCGTACCATGGCTACGCTTTCTGCAACGGGCAATCGCAAGGTGCAGGCCGGATTCGAACCGCTGGTTTCCGGTTTTGTTCGAGTGCCTTTTGGTTCCGCTGCGGCCGTCGAAGCATTGGCAGCGCACCACAAGAATATCGTTGCCGTGCTGGTGGAACCCTATCAGGGTGAAGGCGGCGTGCAGATTCCGCAATCGGATTATTTGTCCGATCTGCGGCGCATTTGCGATGAACAGGGTTGGCTGTTGATGCTGGATGAAGTTCAGACGGGTGTCGGACGGACCGGCACCTGGTTTGCATTTCAACATACCAGCGTGATGCCTGATGTCATGACCCTGGCCAAGGGTTTGGGTTCCGGCGTGCCGATAGGCGCCTGTCTGGCACGTGGTATCGCCGCGGAAACTTTTACTCCGGGTAAACATGGTTCGACCTTTGGCGGCGGCCCGCTGGCATGCACCGCCGCGTTGACGACGCTGGAGGTCATGGAGTCCGATGGTTTGCTCCAGAACGCGGCGGAATTGGGCGCTTTCATTCGCGCCGACCTTGCCGAGCGTTTGCAGGGCCAGGCCGGAGTCCTGGAGATTCGTGGTCAGGGCCTGATGATCGGCATTGAGCTGGATCGTCCGTGCGGAGATCTGGTGAAGGCTGCCTTGGCCGAAAAATTGCTCATCAATGTCACCAATGACACTGTGGTGCGCTTGCTGCCGCCGCTGGTGCTGACGCTGGCGGATGCGAAGTTGCTTACAGAGCAGTTGGCGCGCTTGATCCGCGCGTTTCTGGGCTGATGAGTATGGTTGCCCCCATCAAACATTATTTGCAGTTCAAGGATCTAGCCCGCGCCGAGTTGGAGCATTTATTCGTGCGTACGCAGATTATCAAGGACCGCTTCAAGCGCTATCAGCCTTACCACCCGTTGGCCGATCGCACTCTGGCGATGATCTTCGAGAAAAGCTCGACGCGGACGCGGCTGTCTTTTGAAGCCGGCATGCACCAACTGGGTGGCTCGGCCATCTATCTCAATACGCGCGATACCCAATTGGGCCGTGGCGAGCCGGTGGAAGATGCCGCCGAGGTCATTTCGCGCATGGTCGATGTGGTCATGATCCGCACCTTCGAGCAGGACATCATCGAGCGCTTTGCCGCGCATTCGCGGGTTCCCGTCATCAACGGTCTGACCAACGAATACCATCCCTGCCAGATCCTGGCCGACATCTACACCTACATCGAACAGCGCGGCCCGATTCAGGGCAAGACCGTGGCCTGGGTCGGCGACTCCAACAACATGTGCAATACCTGGCTGCAGGCCGCGGAAGTGCTGGATTTCAACGTTCATGTCTCCACGCCGCCGGGCTACGAAGTCGAGCCCGAGCGTGCCGGTCTGTTCACGACCACGCATTACGAAGAGTTCGCCGATCCGATGGATGCCTGTCGTGGCGCCGATCTGGTTACCACGGACGTCTGGACCAGCATGGGTTTCGAGGCCGAAAACGCCGAGCGTATGAAGGCCTTTGCCGATTGGCAGGTCGATGCAGAAATGATGGCAGTGGCAGACAAGGATGCGCTGTTCATGCATTGCCTGCCGGCACATCGCGGCGAAGAGGTGGCTGCTGAAGTGATCGACGGTCGCCAGTCCGTGGTCTGGGACGAAGCGGAGAATCGTTTGCACACGCAAAAGGCGCTGCTCGAATATTTGCTGCGCGGCCGGGTCGAAGACTGAGGCTGTTTGATTGCACGATGAACATCGCTTATTTCAAAGAGACTGACTCTCTTTATTTCGAGTTGTCGCCAGAAGATGCCGCCCATGCCTGGGAGGCGCAGGAAGGCGTTGTGATCAATCTGAGCGCCGATGGTCGCGTGATCGGCATCGAGATCGAACATGCCAGCCAGAAAACCGATCTTTCGCTGCTCAGAGTCGGCAACTTTCCCGGTGAAGTGCATGCCGTGGCGGGTTCCGCACACTGAATTCATTTCGCGGTGCGCGAAATATTCGCGCTGCCGCAGTTTGTCGCTAGGAAAATCATGAGTGATATCAATAAACCTGTAATCAAAAAAGTCGTCCTCGCCTATTCCGGCGGTCTGGATACCTCCGTCATCCTGAAATGGTTGCAGGACACCTACCAGTGTGAAGTGGTGACTTTCACCGCCGACCTGGGCCAGGGCGAGGAGTTGGAGCCGGCGCGCGCCAAGGCGCTGCAATTCGGCATCAAGCCGGAGCAGATCTACATCGACGATCTGCGCGAAGAATTCGTGCGCGACTTCGTCTTCCCGATGTTCCGCGCCAACACCGTCTACGAAGGCGAATACCTGCTCGGTACCTCCATTGCCCGGCCGTTGATTGCCAAGCGTCTGATCGAGATCGTCAATGCCACCGGTGCCGATGCCATCTGCCATGGCGCCACCGGCAAAGGCAACGACCAGGTCCGTTTCGAACTCGGCGCCTATGCGCTGAAGCCGGACATCAAGGTCATCGCCCCCTGGCGCGAATGGGATCTGCTGTCGCGCGAGAAGCTGATCAACTATGCCGAGACGCATGGCATTCCCATCGAGATGAAGCACAAGGCCGGCGGCAGCCCCTATTCGATGGATGCCAACCTGCTGCACATCAGCTACGAAGGCCGCCACCTGGAAGACCCGAATGCGGAAGCCGAGGAAGACATGTGGCGCTGGAGCGTGTCGCCGGAAAAGGCGCCTGACCAGGCCGAGTACATCACCCTCGACTATGTTTGCGGCGATGTCGTGGCAATCGACGGCGAGGCGATGCGGGCACATGAAGTGCTGGCGAAGCTGAACGAACTCGGCGGCAAGCACGGCATCGGTCGACTCGACCTGGTGGAAAACCGCTACGTCGGCATGAAATCGCGCGGCTGCTACGAAACGCCCGGCGGCACCATCCTGCTGAAAGCCCACCGCGCCATCGAATCCATCACGCTGGACCGCGAAGTCGCCCACCTGAAGGACGATCTGATGCCGCGTTACGCCAGCCTGATCTACAACGGTTACTGGTGGTCGCCGGAGCGCAAAGCGTTGCAGGTGCTGATCGACCACACCCAGCAGAACGTCAACGGCTTCGTCCGTCTCAAGCTGTACAAGGGCAATGTCATCGTCGTCGGCCGCGATTCAAAGAACGATTCGCTGTTCGACTCCACCATCGCCACCTTCGAAGACGACGCCGGCGCCTACGACCAGAAGGACGCGGGCGGCTTCATCAAACTCAACGCGCTGCGCATGCGCATCGCCGCAAAACTCGACGCCAGGAGAAAGTGAACATGAGCATGACGCAGAGCCGCCTCAAGTCAGGCGAACTCCCCCTTGGGGGAAAACGAACGAACGTGAGTAAGGGGGCTGTATGAGCCAATTCGATAACGTCGCCGTGATCAAGAAAGCCAACGTCTATTTCGACGGCAAGTGCGTCTCGCACACGGTCCAGTTCGCCGACGGCACCCGGAAATCGGTGGGCGTGATCCTTCCCGCCACACTGACTTTCAACACCGGTGTGCCGGAAATCATGGAAACCGTGGATGGCCGCTGCCGCGTGCAAATGAAGGGCGAAAGCGCGTGGAAGGAATACGGCCCAGGCGAATCGTTCAGCGTGCCCGGCAACTCCAGCTTCGAGATCGAAGTCGCGCCCGGCGAGAGCTATCACTACGTTTGCCATTTCGGCTGAACGCCGCGGGGCGGAGATGTCCGCCCCGGCAACACCGCAAGAATCAGCCCAGCAAGCTGGATAGCAGCAAAGACTGGCGTTGTGTCTGGTTCTGCATCAAGAGACGCTGGGCGCGGGCAATCGCCAGCAAGTCGGCCAGCGCTTCGTCGAATGCGTCGTTGACCACTAGATAATCGAACTCAAGTGCGTGCGAGATATCTTCGCGCGCTGCCGCTATGCGTTTGGCGATGACTTCGGCGCTGTCGGTGCCGCGCCCATCCAGGCGCCGCTGCAGTTCTGCCAGTGACGGCGGCAGGATGAAGATGGACAGTGCCTGCGGCATCAGCCGACGGACCTGGGCCGCGCCCTGCCAATCGATTTCCAGCAGGATGTCGCGGCCGGCGGCGATTTCCGCCTCAATCCAGCGTTGCGAAGTCCCATAGAAATTGCCGTACACCTCGGCGCTTTCGAGGAATTCGCCGCGCTCCAGTCGTTCCTGAAACAGTTCGCGGCTGACGAAGTGGTAATGCACGCCGTCGACCTCGCCAGGGCGCGTTGCGCGCGTGGTGTAGGAAACCGATAAGCGAATGGCGCTATCGCGTTCCAGCAGCGCCTTGACCAGGCTGGATTTGCCCGCACCGGACGGGGCCGAAACGATGAAAAGATTGCCGCTCATGTGCGCAGTCCTCGTTACTCGATGTTCTGAATCTGCTCGCGCATCTGTTCGATCAGCACTTTCAGTTCGACCGAAGTTTGCGTGAGTTCCAAGGAAGCCGATTTCGAGCCGAGCGTATTGGCTTCGCGGTTGAGTTCCTGCATCAGGAAGTCCAGGCGCTTGCCGGCGGCGCCGCCGGCGTTTAGCGCGCGGGTGACTTCGTCGAGATGGGTGACCAGACGATCGAGTTCTTCATCGACATCGATTTTCTGGGCGAACAGGATGACTTCCTGGTTGATGCGGTCGCGGTCGTGGTCGCCCAGGCTGCTCGGCAGCAAGTCTTCCAGGCGCTTGCCGAGTTTCTCGCGATAGGCGGCGACGATTTCCGCGGTGCGCGGGCGGATGCGCTCGACGTGGCCGCGGATGCCGGCAACGCGGTCGAGGATGACGGCTTTCAGCTTGTCGCCTTCACGCGCGCGGCTGGCGTTGAACTGCGCCAGCGCCGTTTCCAGCAACTTCAAAGCGGTGGCATGCAGGGCCTCCGGATCGGGCGAGGTGTCGCCCAGCATGCCCGGCCAGCGCAGTATTTCCTGCACTGCCAGCGGCCGCGCTTGCGGGAAGGCGGCCAAGGCGGCGTTCGACAGCGCTTGCAGTTGCGTCAGCAGCGGCGCGTTGAGTCCTTCAGGCAGCGCGGCATCCTCGCGCGGCGTGAAGTTGACGCGGCATTCCAGTTTGCCGCGTTTGACCTGTTCGCCGATGTTCGCCCGCAAGGCCGGTTCAAGTGCACGGAAGTCTTCGCCCATGCGGAAGGTCAGATCGAGGAAGCGCGAATTGACGGCGCGCAGTTCCAGCGAAAGTTGTCCGCCGGGCAGGTCGGCGGTATCGACCGCATAGCCGGTCATGCTGCGCAGGTCATCCTGGCTGCCGGGGCGTTTTTGTTTGGCGTTGGTGAGAGTTTCCTGCGGGGTTTCTTTCATGGCGGCCACGATCTTGGTTATCCTTGGATGGTTCTTACAAGCCGCGCAGTTTACTCCGCCGTTATCGCCCCCCGCCTATGGCTGCCCAAACCACCGAACCTTTGTCCCACGGCTATCATCTGGGCGAGTACGTCATCGATCGCCGAATCGGGGGCGGCGGCTTTTCACTGGTTTATCTGGCCTTCGATATCAATGGCCAACCGGTGGCAATCAAGGAATATCTGCCCGGCGGCGTCGTCACTCGCGGCGAACAGGGCACGGTGCACCCGGTCTCGGTCGACAAGGAATCTTCCTTTCGTTACGGCATGAAGTGTTTCTTCGAGGAAGGCCGTTCGCTGGCCGGCATCCGCCACCCGAATGTGGTCAAGGTGGTCAATTTCTTTCGCGCCAACGACACCGTCTACATGGTGATGAAGTATGAGCAGGGCAAAACCCTGCAGCGCCACATCGTCGGACTGGAAGAGCCGATGCGCGAAAGCTTCCTGCGCAGTGTCTTCATCCAGTTGCTCAATGGCTTGCGCGAAGTGCATGCGCACAAGATTCTGCATCTCGACATCAAACCTTCGAATATCTACATCCGCGCCGACGGATCGCCGGTGTTGATCGACTTCGGCGCCGCGCGCCATGCCTTGTCGCAAGACTTCATGGCCTCGCCCATGTACACGCCCGGATTTGCCGCGCCCGAGCAATACAAGCAACGCGACCGGCTCGGTCCCTGGACGGATATCTACAGCGTCGGCGCCACCATGTTCG
>JASJPG010000116.1:0-10443 GCA_031426815.1 Hydrogenophilaceae bacterium | reverse complement strand
CCGCGACCCCCGGCGTGACAGGCCGGTATTCTAACCAACTGAACTACCACTCCATTTACTGCGTAACTTCGGCAGAGACCGCTTCTTTTCAGTAGCAGCTGCGAAGTCCGAGCATTATAGGCAGCGATCCCCCCGACCGCAATAGCGGGGCTCGATTTTCTGGCTACTTCGGGTCTGTTTTGACTTCTAACGGGTCCGCTTGAAAACGCCAGGCGCTGTAGTTCTTCGCGGCGACGAACGCTTCGTAGCGATTCGGGAAATTCGCGGTCTTGAATGGCGTTTTGTCTGACTGGCTGTAAATCGCCGTAATACCGCCCTGCGCATCGCGGACCAGACCCCATTCATCCGAGCCGGTGACCGGGTCGCGGTACAACTTGCGTAGATGCCGCGTCAATCGTGAATCGCGGTAGTCCGCCAGCAAGGCAGTCAGCGTCTTCGGCGCGATCGGCTCGCCGGCTTTCCGGCTGGCTCGGAAACTTTCCAACGCCAGCCGATATTGATCACCAACGAACAGCAATTCCGCTTCTTTCTCGCGTTGCACATGGGTGTGCCAGAGCGTGCCCAGCGCGGCCATGGCGACGCCGAAGCCGGCGAGCAGGAAGAGCAGGACCAGCAGTGTGAAACCGGTCTGGCGCTTACAGGTCCGCGTACGGTTTGCCATCGCTGCCGACGCCTTCGGCGCCGCTGTGCAGGTTGTAGACGCCGTCGGCGGCGTCTGCCGAAGCGCCTTCCGGCGGCGTTTCCAGCAGCCAGGTATCGCTGCATTCGGTGATCGGGTCGAGCGGCAGCGTGCGCAGGTAACGGTCGTCGACCAGCGCTTGCAGGCTGGCCGGCCAGTTGCCCTTGTCGGCGTGATACTGGTCGAGGGCCTGGCGCACGCTGGCGAGGTTTTCGCGCAGCACGGCTTCCTTGGAGCGTTCAACATGCTGGAAATAGCGTGGCGCGGCCAGGGTCAGCAAGGTGGCGATGATGGATAGCACCACCAGCAATTCGATCAGCGTGAATCCCTTGAATAAACGTAAACCCTTGCGCATCACCACTCCCCGTAGGCCACGCCGTTCAGCCCTTTTTGGTCGGACTGCGAGAACACGTCGAAGACGTCGTCGCCTGCCTGCGGTTCATCCGGCGCGCTGGCATAGCTGCGCAAACCCCAGGTCTCGGCGGCCGGCGTGTCCTGGTCCGGATACATCGGGTCGCGTGGGACGCGGCGCAAGAAGTAGATCGGGCTGGTATCGGGCCGCGTGATATCCGGCACGCCGCGCGCCAGAGCTTCCAGATCGGGCGGATAGCCGCTGGCATCGGCGGCGACCTGGATTTTCTTGTCGAGCACTGCCTGGTGATAGACGTCGATCGCCGTGCGAATCTCGCGCAATGCGGTGCGCAGTTGCGTTTCCTTCTGGCGCTGCGCAGTCGCTTCCAGCATCGGCACGGCCATCATGGCGAGCACGCCGAGGATAGCGATGGTGACGACGAGTTCGATCAGCGTGAAACCGCGAACGCGGGTTCCTGCGGCGCGCATCGACATCAGCTCGTGACAGCCGGATGAACGCAATCGATCAAGGCCGCGCCTCCATGGCAGGTGGCGGCACGCCCGGCTGGAATGCGCCCGGCGGCGGCAGCACGGCCGGCGGCGGCATATCCTGCGGTTCCGGCATTTCCGCCGGTTGCGCTTCCTGCATCAGCGCAGGGATGGCGGGTGACAGCATGGGGGAGATCGCCACGCCCTGGCGCAAGCGGATCGGCTGGCTGGAGGCGGATGCGTCGGTGCCGGCGAAGAACTCGATATCGGCCAGTTCAGGCCGCTCGATGTTGCGCAGGATGCGCGGCGTGATCAGCAGCACGATCTCCGATTTGCTCTTGTCGTCGCGGTTGTTGGAGAACAGGCGGCCGAGCAGCGGAATGTCGCCCAGGCCCGGGATCTTGCTGGCGCTGGAACGGTCCTCGTCGGAAATCAGTCCGGCCAGCACCTGCGTCTCGCCGTCGCGCAGGCGCAGCGTCGTCGTGGCGTTGCGGCTGCCGAGCTGGTAGGTCAGCGTGCCGGTGGAAGTCTTCACCTGCTGGACGATGTTGGACACTTCCAGGCCGACCTTGATGCCGACTTCGCCTTCCAGATAGACCTGCGGTTCGACATCGAGCTTGAGGCCGACATCGAGGTAACTGACCGATTCGGAGGTGACGCCGGTGGAGGTGACGTTGGAGGTGATGACCGGCACTTTATCGCCGACGTGAACCTTGGCCTTTTCCTTGTTCTTCACGCGAATACGCGGGTTGGCAAGGAGGTTGACGTCGCCGTCGGTTTTGTTGATGTTGATGCTTGGGTTGGGGCTTACGCCCAGATCACCCCAGTTGATGCCGCGCAATTGTCCCAATGTAAGGCGGCCTGCAGGGGTAGAAGTTGTCACCAACACACCTCCCGTCGTGCTACTGGTTGAAGTAGCTTCTGGAGTCAACACCCCGAAAGTTGTCGGCCACTGCACGCCCAATTCCAGCAGCTTGCTGCGCTTCACTTCCAGAATCTCCACTTCCAGCATCACTTCCGGCTCGGGCCGGTCCGTCACCTTCACCAGCTTCTCGACCAGACGCACGATTTCCGGGGTATCGCGGACCACCACCATGTTGAGCTTTTCGTCGACGTGGACATCCTTGGTCTTGGTCATGGTTTTGATCAGCGTCATCGTCTGCTTGGCATCGGCATTGGCCAGGAAAAAGGCGCGCACGATCATGTCCTGGTAATCGCGCTGTTTGGCGGGGGTGTTCGGGTAGAGCAACACGGTATTGCCGTTGAGCGTCTTGCGGGCAAGCTGATTGGTCGTCAGCAGCATGTCGAGCGCATCGGCAATAGCGGTATTGCGCGCGAACAGTGTGGTTTTCTGGTCCGTGCGCAGATCCTTGTCGAAGATGAAATTGAGGCCGGATTGGCGCGCCAGCGCGTCGAACACTTGCCGCAAGGACGCATCGCGGAACTCTAGCGTCACCGGTTTGCGAAACGCGGCGGCCAGTTGCGGCGATTCCCCGGCCTGGTTGCGCCCGGCTTTGTCTTCCACCTGCGCCAACAGCGCGCGCGCCTGCCGATGCGCGGGTTCGCGTACCAGCACGGCGCGAAGTTTGCTGCGCGCCATTTCGAAATCGTCGCGTTTGAATGCGGCCAGGGCATCGCGCAGCAATTCCTCGTTGCGACGGCTGTTTTCGATATTGGCGAGGCCATCGGCCGCGCGCGGGTTTTCCGGATGCAGTGCCAGCACCTCGCGGTACGACGCCTGCGCGACATCGAATTGCCCCGCCTGCGTGGCGTTGTCGCCTTGCGCCAGCAAGTGGCCGATGTGCAGATCGCGCTGGCGCAAGTAGGCGGTACGCAGATGCAGATCGCCGGGTGCGGCCTGCATGGCCAGCTGCAATTGCGCCAGTCCTTCGCGTGGCTTGCCTTCCGCGATCATTTTTTCACCCTGCTTGAGCGCGACATCGCTGGCGCAACCGGCCAGGACGATCAGGGCGACGAAAGCGAAAACCGCGTTGCGCAACGGTTGGACGCGTGGGGTATGGCGCTTGGAGGTGGCGTTCATGGGCCGAATCTCAGTTGGCGTTGTTGTTGCAAGGGGAGATAGGTGAAATTGAGGCCACCGGCATCGACCGAATCCAGCCGCCATTGCGCCTGGTTCTGGCCTACGCGTACCGTGACGACCCGGTCGCCCTGGGACAGCATGAAGGTTTCGCCCTCGCCGCCATCCCAACGCCCGACATACCTGAACGGCAGCGGCGGTGCTTGCGGCGGTGGCGGTGGCGGCACAACGACAACGGGCGGCGGCGGCGGTGGCGGCTTCCAGGACTGCGTGGGGAACAGATCGGGACCGCCGATGGCGAAACGCGCGGCGGGTTCGGTCGGTGCGGCGATTGGGGCGCTGGCCTGTGATGGCATGGGCGCGGCCGCGGAAGTGGCAGCCACCGCCGCCGCCCGCCGTGGCGCGGCGGCTACCACGTCGGCCGCGTCGTCGGCGCCCTCCTCTTTGCCCAGCCAGACGGTAGCAGCCAATGTTGCTGCCAGCGTGACCGCCAACACGATATGTCTGGGGCTCATTGCGCGCTCCCCAGATACAAGGTGAAGCGGAGTTCGGCGTCGACCTCGCCCAGGTCCATGCCCTCGCGCGTCAGGCGCATGCCATCCAGCGCCAGGCTCGCTTCGCGTTCCAGCGCTTCGGCGACGAAGGCACGTATCGCCGGGTACTCGCCGGTCACCGGCAAGCTGATCTGATACCGCAGCAAAGAGTTCCGACTACCAGATTTTTCGCCGGCAGGTTTGTCGCCGACAGAGCGATAGGCGCCCTGCTGCAAGGTCAAACCGGCATGGCGGGCAGCGGCGAACAGACGCGCCACGGCCTCCGGCATGCGCTCGGCGCCGGGCAAGGTGATGCTCAGATCAGTCGGTTTGGCCGCTTCGGTTTCGCGCGCCGGTCGCACTTGTTTGGCCAGCGTCGCGACGCGCTGCTGCAGGTTCAGGTTGGCGTCCCGCATGGGCCGCACTTCCAGGCTGTGCAGCAAGCCTGCCGCGAGCAGCAGCGCCAGGCCCACGCCGCCCGGCCAGCCCAGCCGCGCCAGGCCGTAGCGCAGCCAGTCGAGCGGGCTTATCGACCTGCCAGCTCGGCCCCGCGACCCGTTCGGGCTGAGCTTGTCGAAGCCCTGCCCTTCGACAAGCTCAGGGCGAACGGATGTGCGAGAGGTATTCATGGCTGCGTCCAATCACCGCGCAGGTTGAAATACACCGCCTGCACGCCATCCACTTCGCGCAGTTCATGGCGGCTCAGGCTGACCTGCGTGAAGCCCGGCGCGCGTTGCAATTCGTGGAAGTAATCAAGCATGGCGGCATGGCTGCGGGCCAGCGCGGCCAGCGTGAAATCGCCACGGCGGCCGTCGGCATCCAGGTTCAACAAGGCGATTTCAGGCGGACGCGAGTTCTGCAAGGTTTCCAGCAAGCGCGCCCAGGGCAGATTCAACTGGCTGCGCGCAGCGGCATCGACACGCTCGCGGCTCAGCGCGACCGCATCGACGCGGGTCGGTTTCTGGATTTTCGTTGCCGGTTTGTCCTGCAGGCTGGCAAGTTGCGCTTCGGCTTCGTTGCGTGCCGCATCGGCGTCCTGCCAGGCCAGTATCGCCAAGCCGGCCGCGGCCAGGCCGAACACGAACAACAACCAGGACAGGGGTCCGGGACGGGAGGATGGGGCGTTGAAGTCGAGATTCATTGCAGTAAAGCCTGAGCAAAATCAGTTGAACCGGCGAGTTCATGCAAGGTATAGCGGCCAGCCAGGCTGCCCCAATCCGGACTGATGCCGACCCGCTCGATCCAGAGATTGCCGCCGGCCGGGAAGTCGGCCAGCAAGCTTTCACGCGCCAGCAATCCATCCAGCTCAACGGCGACATCGGCACCGGTCTGGCGTTGACGCAACGCCAACGGCCGTCCGTCCTGCAGGCGCAGCACGACCTGGCGACCCGGTTCGATCAAGGCATACCAGCCGGTCGCGCGGGCCAGTTGGCCGCGTCGACGTTGCCAGGCTTCGGCCAGCCAGGGCCGCACGCCAAGCAGCTTGATGCTGCGCGACTGGCAAATGGCGTGCAAACCTGCCAGCACGTCGTTCGGCATCGCCGCCACCACGATAGGCTGGCCGGGCGGCGTCAGATCCCAGGCCAGTCGCCAGCCGCTGCTATTGCCTGACAGGTCGCCGGCAGCGCCCAGAGCGGATGCCAGCGCGGTTTCCAACCAGGTCTGCATTTCGGTCTGACTCAGCCAGGCCGGCGGCGCCGGTGCCAGGAACAGGCGCACATGGCGATGCGACAGCGTGACGCGCAAGCGGCCGGAGGCGGCGTGCTGATCAAGCAGACGTTCGAGCGCCTGAAACGGCGCAATTGCGTCGAAGTCGGCATCGAACATGGTCTCGACAGGGGTCTTGCTTGCAGCCGGGCGTAACACCCAGCGGTCCGGCAACAAGGCCAGGCGATGCGCGGGGAAAAGTCGTTCGGGCATGAAGTCAGGCAACGAAAGTGACACGGTTGATCTCTTCCAGCGTGGTCTCGCCGCGCCGCACCATATCCAGCGCGGCTTCGCGCAGGTTCTGCACGCCGGCGCGGGCGGCGGCTTCCTTGACCTGGCGGATCGAGGCGCGGGTGACGATGAGTTCGCGAATCTCGTCGTTCAACACCATCATTTCGGCGATGGCATGGCGGCCCTTGTAGCCGCTGCCGCGACACTGGCCGCAGCCCTTGCCGGCGCGGAAAGCGAAGCCGGCGGCGCGTTCCGGGCTGAGGCCCGAATCGGCCAGCAACTGCGCGCTTGGCGTCACAGTTTCGGCACAATGCGGGCAATTCACCCGCACCAGGCGCTGCGCCAGGATGCCGTTCAGCGCGGAGACGAAGCTGTAAGGATCGACGCCCATGTGCATGAAGCGGCCGATCACGTCGAACACGTTGTTGGCGTGCACGGTGGTGAACACCAGATGGCCGGTCAGCGCCGATTGCACGGCGATCTGCGCGGTTTCCGGGTCGCGGATTTCGCCCACCATGATCTTGTCCGGGTCGTGGCGCAGGATGGAGCGCAAGCCGCGCGCGAAGGTGAGGCCCTTCTTCTCGTTGACCGGAATCTGCAGGATGCCGGCCAACTGATATTCGACCGGGTCTTCGATGGTGATGATCTTGTCCTGGCCGGTGTTGATTTCGGAAATGGCGGCGTACAGCGTGGTGGTCTTGCCGCTGCCGGTCGGGCCGGTGACCAGGAACATGCCGTATGGCTCGCGCGCCAGACGGCGGATGCCGGCCAGGATGTCGCCGTGGTAGCCGAGGCGTTCGAGCGAAATCACCTTGAGTTCGTCGGCCAGTTGCTGGCGGTCGAGGATGCGCAGCACCGCGTCTTCGCCGAACACGCCCGGCATGATCGATACGCGCAGGTCGATTTCGCGGCCGCGCATCTGCACCTTGAAGCGGCCGTCCTGCGGGATGCGGCGTTCGGCGATGTCGAGTTCGGCCATCACCTTGACGCGCGAAATGACGTGTTCGGCCATCTCGCGGCCGGGCGATTGCGCCACCGCGTTGAGCACGCCGTCGATGCGGTATTTGATGGTCAGGCCGGCCGCGTCGTTTTCCAGATGGATGTCAGAGGCGCCGCTGGACACCGCGTCGTACAGCGTCGAATGCACCAGCTTGATCACCGGCGAGGCGTCGGCGCCGATAGCTTGCAGGGAGATTTCCTCGACCTGTTCGAACGAGCGGCCGCTATCGGTTTCCGACTTGACGCCATCCATCGCCTTCAGATTGACCTCCAGCCGATGCAGCCAGGCGAGCAGGTCGTCGCGCAACACCAGCGCGGCAATGAATGCTTCGCTGATGCGCCGCTCGGCCCAGTCGATCAATGCCGGTTGCAGCGGATCGACGAACACCAGCCAGAGATTGCCGTCGCCATCGCGACAGGCGGCGCACTCGCGTTCCAGCGCCTGGTTGAACGGCAACTGGTCGAACGCCGGCGTCATTTCGCGTAGCGCATTCATGTCCAGCACCGGGTAGGCGAAGGCGTTGCCCAGCTCGGCCAGAAACCCTTTCTCCGGCAAGCCCAGCATTTCCTGCAAGGCCTGCAGCGCCTGCTTGCCCTCGTTGTTGCGCGTCGCATCGGCCAGCATGGCGGCGGTGATCAGGCTTGCGGTTCTCATTCCAGGCTCCCGGCCAGTTCGAATATCGGCATGTACAACAGCACGACAATGACGCCGATGGTCAGGCCGATGACGATCATCAGCAACGGTTCGATCAGGCGCGTGAACCAGTCGACGGCGCGCGCCAGCTCTTCATCGTGGAAGGCGGCGACGGATTCCATCATCTCGCCCATGCGGCCGCTTTTCTCGCCGACCCGCAACATGCGCAACGCCACCGGCGTTGCGAGGCCGGCGCGTTCCATCGCTTCGGAGGTCGGCTTGCCTTCGCGGATATCGCGCGCGGCGCTGGCCAGACGCACGCGCAACTCCGGATGCAACAGGCCTTCCGCCATGGTCAGCGCGGTCAGGATGGGAATGCCGCCCGACAACAACATGCCGACGGTGCGATAAAAACGGGTCAACTGGAACACGCGCAGGCGTTCGCCCAGACCGGGCAGACGCCAGAGGCGGCGCGACAGGGCGGCGCGCGCGGCCGGCTGCCTGAACGCGAAGATGACGCCGGCCAGCGCGGCCAGAAAACCCAGGCCGGCCGCCAGCGCATGGTCTTGCACCAGCACACCCCATTGCATCAACCAGCGCGATGCCATGGGCAGACGTTCCAGGTTGCCTTCGTAGATGGCGGCAAAACGCGGCACCACCCAGCCCAGCAAAAACAACGCCACCGCGCTGCCCAGCACCAGCAGCAAAACCGGATAGACGGCGGCGGCGGTGACTTTCTTGCGCAGCACTTCCAGCTGTTCCTGATAGGCGATGTAGCGCGTCAACGCTTCCGGCAGATTGCTGGTCTTCTCCGAGGCGCGCACCGAGGCGACGTAGAGCGGCGGGAAGGCGTCGGGATAACGGGCGATGGCGCCGGAGAGCGAATCGCCCTGATAAAGATGATCGAGCACCTGCGTCAGCACTTTGCGCGGTTCCGCGCGAGTCTCCTTTTCCGCCAGTGTCTGCAGCGCTTCCACCAGGGACAGGCCGCTGCCCAGCAGAGACAGCAGTTCGCGCGAAAACAGCGTGATCGGAAAACGATAGCGCCGTGACAACGTCGGCCACCCCGCCGGCAAACTCGACCAGACCGCGCCCGCCGCCTTGACCGACAGCACCGTCAAGCCTTGCCGGCGCGCCTTCTCTGCCGCTTCCTCGGCATGCAACGCTTCGAGATTGAGCGAAACGCGGCCGTTGCCGGAGAGTGCGTTGACGGTGAATTGCATGCTTAACGGCTCAATCCAGTCGGGTACACGCTACTTGCCGCGGAATGATTGCTTGGCGCGGACATCACCAATTGCCGATGTCCGCGGCTTCGGCCGTACCACCGGGTTGTCCATCCTTGCCCAACGAGATGAGGTCGAATTCGCCATGCTCGCCCGGCTGCTTGTACTGATAGGCCGCCCCCCAGGGATCGTTGGGCACGGCTTTCTTCAGGTAGGGGCCCTGCCAGCGTGCTTCGCCGGCCGGCTGCGCGTTCAGCGCCGACAAGCCTTGCGCGCTATCCGGGTAATGGCCGACATCGAGACGGTATTGATCGAGCGCGTCTTCCAGCGCCTTGATCTGTGCGCGCGCCACCTTGGTCTCCGATTTACCGATCTGGCTGAAGTAGCGCGGTGCAACGTAGCCGACCAGTAATCCGATGATGACCAGCACCACCAGGAGTTCGAGCAATGTGAACCCACTACTGGATCGGGGCGAATGCTTCATGACACAGCCTTAGCGAGAAAAGGAGGCAAATATTACATCCGTCACATTTCAAATTATCGATGACGGAAAACAACCGTAATGTACGGTGTCTTCAATAGATATGCGAAAGCATCAACCCCAGCCCGTAGTCCGCACTGGCATCGCTGAAGCCCTTGACGGCATAGAGCTGGCACTTGGTCTCAGGCGTGAATTTGTGCACCCAGTACGCTGTCAGTTCGCGCGAACCAACCGAACTGGCGCTACTGGCCTGGCGAGCGTCGAACATGACTCCGGCGCTGTCGCTACGGGAAAACTTGTAGCCCGCGCCCAGACTGCCCAGCCAGGCGTTTTGCAGCGAGCCGCCGGGCGGATTGCCCGGCATGCGATAGCCCAGCGACAAAAAAGGGGTCCATTTCCCGGCCGGGAAATAGAGATCGGCCAGCGCGGTGAAATCGCGCTCGCCGGTACTGAGCCCTTTGTTTTCATCGCCGGTCGGCAGTTTTACTTTCAGCGTGGCATCCAGCATCACGCCATGCCAGGGCTGCTCGATCACGCTGTAGGAATAGGACGCCGCGACATCGCCCAGGCCCGCTTGGGTCACTCGCGGCCCGGCGCCGCCGGAAGAAATGACGTTGCCATTCGCATCGACCGTGACGGTGCCGCCGCCAGCCGGTGATGTAATGCTGACGTAGGGCAGCGTGGCCTTGAACGTGGAACGGCCTCGTTCATATTTCACGATGAACGGCAGATAACGCACGACCGTGGAGGCCGTGCCGCCATATTTGCCGATGCTGGTATCCAGTCCTGCAGTCAGGCTCAACTCACCCGCCGCGGCCACGCCGAAACAAGGCGCCAGCAAGGCGACGACAGTGCCGATTGTTTTGTGTGCGTGCATTGATTTCATTGTGATTCCTGAACTTCCCTCAATCCCGTTTTTCGACCTTCTCTGGCTTTTCCGGCTTTTCTAGCTTTTCTGGCTTCTCGACCTTCTCGACCTTCTCGACCTTCTCGACCTTCTCGACCTTCTCGACCTTCTCGACTTTCTCGACTTTCTCGACTTTCTCGACTTTCTCGACTTTCTCGACTTTCTCGACTT
>JASJPG010000115.1:0-16384 GCA_031426815.1 Hydrogenophilaceae bacterium | reverse complement strand
CGCCCCGCCTGAAAGCGCGCTGGGTCAGCGTCGTGCCGCATATCAACGACACGCTGTTGCTCACCGCCGCCATCGCCATGCTGGTCGTCGCCGGACTGAATCCGCTCGAACAGCCCTGGTTGCTGGCCAAGATCGTCGGCTTGCTGGCTTACATCGGACTCGGCACACTGGCGCTCAAGCGCGGCAAGACCAAAGCGATTCGGATCAAGGCGCTGCTCGCCGCGCTCGCCATGTTCGGTTACATCATGGCTGTCGCCATAACCAAACAGGTCATCCCCGGCATTGCTTGAGGAGTCTTGCGGATGAACGTCCTGCCTGAAATTTTCGCCCAACGCGAGGCATTGGTGGCCTTGCGCCACGATCTGCACGCGCACCCGGAACTGGCCTTCCAGGAGCAGCGCACCAGCGACCGGGTTGCCGCGTTCCTGGCAGCGCAGGGCATTGCCGTGCATCGCGGCCTGGCCGGCACCGGCGTGGTCGGCGTGCTCAAGCGCGGCAACAGCCTACGCGCCATCGGCCTACGCGCCGACATGGATGCGCTGCCGGTGCGCGAGCAGAACATGTTCCCGCATCGTTCCCGGCACGACGGCCGCATGCATGCCTGCGGCCATGACGGCCATACCGCGATGCTGCTCGGCGCGGCGCAATACCTCGCGGCACATGCCGACTTCGACGGCAGCGTCGTGTTCATCTTCCAGCCCGCCGAGGAAACCGACGGCGGCGCCCGCGTCATGATCGAACAAGGCCTGTTCCAGCTTTTTCCGGTCGATGCGGTGTTCGGCATGCACAACTGGCCGGGTTTGCCGGCCGGGCAATTCGCCGTGCACAGCGGTCCGGTGATGGCCTGCGCCGACCAGTTCGACATCCTGCTGCGCGGCCACGGCGCCCACGCCGCGATGCCGCATCAGGGCCGCGATCCGCTGCTGGCCGGCGCGGCGCTGGTGCAGGCGCTGCAAAGCGTGGTCAGCCGCCGGCTCGACCCGCTCGATTCGGCGGTGCTGTCGATCACCCAGTTCTTTGCCGGCGGCGAGGCCTACAACATCATCCCGGCGGAAGCGCGCATCGGCGGCACCGTGCGCGCCTTCAAGCCGGAAGTCGAAGACGCCATCGAAGCCGCGATGGAACACATCTGCGCCGGCATGGCCGCCGCGCACGGCGTGCAGGCGACGCTGGATTACCGGCGCGGCTATCCGCCGACGCTGAACACGCCGCACGAAGCCGCCTTGTGCCGGGACGTGCTGAGCAATCTGGTCGGCGCGGCGAATGTGCTGACCGACGCCGCGCCTTCGATGGGCGCGGAAGATTTTTCCTACATGCTGCGCGAGAAACCCGGCTGCTATGTCTGGATCGGCAACGGGCTTGCCGAAGGCGGTTGCATGCTGCACAACCCGCACTACGATTTCAATGACGCCATCCTGCCGCTGGGTTCCAGCTACTGGGTGCGTCTGGTTCACCAACTGCTCGCCAAATAACTTTTCTTTTTCAAGGACTTGCCATGTACGCACACATCATCGAACTCGCCCTGCCGATCGACCAGGCCATCGAAAAACTGAAAGCCGCCCTCACCGAAGCCAAAATGGGCGTGGTTTCGGAAGTCGACGTGCAAGCCATCATGAAGGCCAAGATCGGCCATGACATTCCGCCCTACCGCCTGCTCGGCGTCTGCGCGCCGGGCATCGCCAAAGCCGTGCTCGAAGCCGACCGCGATGCCGGCGCGCTGCTGCCGTGCGGCTGCTGCGTCTACGAAACCGCGCCGGGCAAGACCCGCATCGCGCTGCAAGACCCGGGCGCCATCGCCAAAATGGCTGACAATGCCGCCATCACCACCGCCATGACCACCGCCCAAGGCCATCTGGCCGGCGTCATCGCCAAGCTGAACGCCTGATTCACCCGCTGTACCCGCCACCAATAAAACTCAAGGAGCCCGACATGCGCACATTCCTGCTGAGCCTCGTTTTTGCCCTGTTCTCATTCAACGTCCACGCGGTGGACCCGGCCACGCTGTCGAAGGAAAAGATCAGCAAGCTCGGTCTCTACATCGAAGCCAAGGAGGTGCCCGCCTTCCTGGAGAAGCACGGCAAGAACAAGGTGTTGTTCCTCGATCTGCGCACGCCGGAAGAGCTGCTGTTCGTCGGCGTACCCGACGGCATCGACGGCTCGGTGCCGTTCGGCATCATGTATTACGACAAGTGGGATGAGAAAAAGAGCACCTATGTGCGCAATCCAAACCCCGATTTCCTGTCGCAATTCGAACTGCGCGCGATGGACAAAGGCAGCGAGAAAACCGATCCAATCCTGCTGATCTGCCGTTCAGGCGACCGCAGCGCGCTCGGCGCCGACTTCCTGGCGCGGCACGGCTACACCAACGTCTGGTCGGTGGTCGACGGTTTCGAGGGCGACATGGCCAAGGACGGCCCCAACAAGGGCAAACGCGCCGTGAACGGCTGGAAGAACAGCGGCCTGCCGTGGAGCTACAAGCTGGACAAGGAAAAGATCCACTTCACCAAGTAAGCCCAACGTCCGACCTGGAGACGCCATGCATCACCGCAACTTCGTACTCGCCACACTGACTCTGCTAGCCGGCTGCGCCAGCACCCCCAACACCCCCAACACCACCGCGTTGACCGGTGAAGCGCGTCAAACCGCAGGCGGCCTGATCCAGACCCTGGGCGGCGAACTCAAGGCGGCCATGACCAACGGCGGCCCGGCGCAAGCCATCGGCGTTTGCAAGGAACGAGCGCCCGCCATCGCCGCCGAAGCCGCGCAGCGCAGCGGCATGCAGATCAAACGGGTCAGCCTGAAGAATCGCAATCCGAAAGGCGTGCCCGATGCCTGGGAAAGCGCAGCCATCGCCAGCCTGGAGCAACGCCTCGCCGCCGGCGAGAAGCCGGAAACGCTCGATATGAACGCCGTGGTGAGCACGCCGGAAGGCAAGGTCTACCGCTATGCCAAGGCGCTGGTCATGCAACCCGTCTGCGTCAACTGCCACGGCGCGCCGGAAAACATGTCGCCCGAGGTCAAAGCCAAACTGGCCGCCGAGTACCCCGACGACAAGGCCGTGGGCTATGCGCCCGGCATGCTGCGCGGCATCCTCTCGATCAAGAAAACGCTGTAACCCCCTGCGTAGGAACGGCCTGGCGGCTGCTCCTACGCAAAACCTTGGACCGATCGGACTTCCATGACCGAAACCCCCTCCCCTCGTTTGCAGCATTTCCCCGTTGCCTGGTTCGCCATGATCATGGGCCTCACCGGCCTGTCCCTGGCCTGGCACAAAGCGGAGGGCATTCTGAATCTGAGCATCGCGCCGAGCCCGTGGCTGCTGTTGCTCGCCACCGGCCTGTTCGGGTTGCTGGCGGCCTTGTATGCCGCCAAGGTGATCAAATATCGGGTTGCCGCGAGCAAGGAATGGTCGCACCCGATCAAGATGAATTTCGTGCCCGCGGTCAGCATTTCGCTGATCCTGCTCTCCATCGCCTGGCTGCCGGTCAGCGCGCCCTACTCCAAACTGCTCTGGATTGCCGGCGTGGCGCTGCATCTGATGCTGACGCTGTATGTCATCACGCAATGGATGCACCACAGCAAGTTCGAGATCGTGCATCTCAATCCGGCCTGGTTCATTCCCGTGGTCGGCAACATCCTGGTGCCCATCGCCGGAGTCGCGCACGCGCCGCTGGAAGTGTCCTGGTTCTTCTTCAGCATCGGCATCGTGTTCTGGCCGGTGCTGCTGACCATCATTCTGTACCGCGTGATCTTCCACGCCAGCCTGCCGGAACGTCTGATGCCGACGCTGTTCATCCTGATCGCGCCGCCGGCAGTCGGCTTTCTGTCCTACCTCAAACTGACCGGCGAAGTCGATGCGTTCGCGCAGGTGCTGTACCACTCGGCGTTGTTCTTCACGCTGCTGCTGTTCACGCAACTGCGCCACTTCACCAGCCTGAAATTCTTCCTGTCGTGGTGGGCGTATTCCTTCCCGCTCGCCGCCATCGCCATGGCCAGCCTGGTCATGTTCGAACGCAACGGCGGCATCTTCTTCCTGCGCCTGTCCGGCATCCTGCTCGGCATCGCCACGGTGGTCATCGCCGGTCTGCTGGTGCGCACCGCGCTGGCCGTCAAGCGGCGGGAAATCTGCGTGGACGAGTAAGTTTCGTGTCGGCCCCGGCCTTTGCCGGAGCCGCGCTGCAGGATCAATAGCGCTTGTAGGGCAGGAACTTGCCGTTCAGCACGATGTTGACGCGGTCGCCCTTGGGATCTTCGACACGCTGGATGTCCATCGAGAAGTCGATCGCACTCATGATGCCGTCGCCGAATTCCTCATGGATCAGCGATTTGATCGTGGTGCCGTAGACCTGGATCAGTTCGTAGAAACGATAGATCAGCGGATCGGTCGGCACGGCGCTGGGCAGCGAGCCCTTGTACGGCACGACCTGCAATTGCACGACGGCGGCTGGCGGCAGTTCCAGCAATTTGCCGATGCTTGCGGCTTCTTCCGCGCTAAAGGTCATCTGGCCCATACAGCCGGCGGTGGTCCATTCCTTGCTCTGGCCGACGGCGTTGGCGATGTCTTCCCACTTGATGCCCTTGGCCAGTTTCTGGGTGATGATCAGTTCGGTGACTTCATTGCGATTCATGATGCTTCTCCTTGATGAAAAGATTCAGGCGGCGACCGGCATGGCGGGCTGGTGCAGATGGCGCACACGGGCGTCCTCGTCGGGCAGTTCGGTAACATCCGGTTCCAGGCCGGGACGCACCTGCGGCGGATGCAGCGGGTCGTAACCGGCCGGCACGTTGCTGGCGAATTCCTTGGAACGGGTCACCAGGAAATCGACCAGATGGTTGCGGATGCGGTAGTAGTGCGGGTGCTTGTGGATGTCGTGGCGACTGCGCTCGCGCGGCAGCGTGTTGACCACGATCTCGGCGATCTTGGCATGCGGGCCGTTGGTCATCAGCACGATCTTGTCGGCGAGCAGAATCGCTTCGTCGACGTCATGCGTGATCATGAACACGGTCTGGTGCGTTTCCGCGCAGATGTTGACCAGCTCGTCCTGAATCACGCCACGGGTCAGCGCATCGAGCGCGCCGAACGGCTCATCCATCAGCAGCATCTTGGGCTGGATCGCGAAGGCGCGGGCGATGCCGACGCGCTGCTTCATGCCGCCGGACAGTTCGGCCGGTTTCTTGTCCTCGGCGCCGGTCAGGTGCACCAGGTCGATGTACTTCTGCGCATGCGCCTTGAGCTTGTCGCGGCTCCAGTCCGGCCAGCGCGATTTCACGGCGAACACGATGTTCTGCATCACCGTCAGCCAGGGCATCAGCGCGTGGCTCTGGAACACCACGCCGCGATCCAGGCTGGGGCCGGAGACTTCGCGGCTGTCCATGATCACAGTACCGCTGCTGGCTTCATCGAGGCCGGCCAGCACGTTGAGGATGGTCGACTTGCCGCAGCCGGAGTGGCCGATGATGCAGACGAACTCGCCCTTGGCCAGTTGAAAGTGGATATTCTCGAACACCGTCAGCGGCTCGCCGCCACGCATCGACGGGAACACCTTGGCGAGGGATTCGATCTTGAGGAATGCGTTATCCATTGCGTTTTTCATTGCATTTTTCCTTTCCCGGCTCCATTACTCGCGATACGCCACCAGCCGGGACACCCAGCCGAACATCAGGTCCAGCACCATGCCGACGACGCCGATGGACAGGATCGCGAAGATCACATTGTTCAAAGACAGGTTGTTCCACTCGTTCCAGACGAAGTAGCCGATACCAGTGCCGCCGACCAGCATTTCCGCCGCGACGATGACCAGCCAGGCGATACCCATCGAGATGCGCATGCCGGTCAGGATGGTCGGCGCGGCGGCCGGCAAGATGACCTGGAACGCCTTGCGCAGCGGGCTGACTTCCAGCGTCAACGCGACGTTGAGCCATTCCCGTTTGACCGAGGCGACGCCGTGCGCGGTGTTGATCAGCATCGGCCACAGCGAGCAGATGAAGATCACGAAAATCGCCGAAAGCGAAGAATCCTTGATCGTGTACAGCGCCAGCGGCATCCAGGCCAGCGGTGAGATCGGCTTCATCACCTGGATGAAGGGATCCAGCGCGCCACGCATCACCGGCGACATGCCGATCACGAAACCCAACGGGATCGCCACCGCAGCGGCCAGGAAGAAGCCGGTCAACACCCGGGCCAGCGAAAAGCCGAGCTGGATGCCGATGCCCTTGTCGTTCGGCCCGTTGTCATAGAACGGGTCAGACAGCTTTTCCATCACCGTCACCGCAATTGCCCCCGGCCCCGGCATGCCGGCCTTGGGCGCCGCCTCGGCGCCCATGCCCATCATCTTGGCGTATTCGTCGCTGACCCCAGCCGGCTGCGGCGTTGCCGCTCCAGGCAACGCGGCGGCATGCCAGACAAACAACAGAACGACCAGGATCAACAGCGAAACCGCCGATGAACGTAACCAGAGCGACTTGGCCATGATTTACCCCTTCTTGATCTTGAACGATTTCAGATAAGCGTCGGGCTTCGAGGGATCGAACTCCTTGCCCATGATCACGTGCTTGGCATAGTTCGACGGCGGCTCCTTGAAGCCCAGTTCGGCCATGCGTTTGCGCGCGTCGGTGGCGAGGAACACGCTCTCGGCGATCTGCTTGTAGTTGACGTCGCCCTTGATGTAGCCCCAGCGTTTCAGCTGAGTCAGCATCCAGACCGCCATCGACTGCCACGGGAAGGGATCGAAATCGACCCGGTCCGGCACGTTCTTGATGTTGCCCAGACCATCGGCGTAGCGCCCGGTCATCACCTGTTCCAGCACGATTTCTGGCTGATTCAGATAGTTGGCGGGGGCGATGGCCTTGATGATCGCCGGCCGGTTTTCCGCCTTGTGGGCGTATTCAGTGGCCAGCGCAATGGCGCGGAACATCGCGGCGAAGGTGTTCGGATTCTGCTTGGCGAAGCCTTCGGTGACACCGAAGGCGCAGCACGGGTGACCGTCCCAGATGTCGCGCGACAGGGTGTGGATGAAACCGACACCTTCATACACCGCACGCTGGTTGAACGGCTCAGGCCCAAGGAAACCGTCGATGTTGCCGGCACGCAGGTTGGCCACCATGTCCGGCGGCGGCATGATGCGCAGCTCGACATCCTTGTCCGGGTCGATGCCGTGCTCGGCCAGGAAGTAGCGCAGCAGCAGATTGTGGATGGAGTAGTCGAACGGCAGGCCGAACTTCATGCCCTTCCAGTTCTTCGGGTCCATGTTGTTCTTGTGCTTGATGTGAAGTGTGATGGCCTGGCCGTTGATGTTCTCGATCGCCGCTACGTCGACCGGCGTCGCCTGCGAACCCAGGCCCAGACTCATCGCCAGCGGCATCGGCGAGAGCATGTGGGAAGCGTCGTATTCCTTGTTGATCACCTTGTCGCGCACCACTGCCCAGCCGGCGGTCTTCTGCAGCGTCACGTTCAGGCCCTGCTTGGCGTAGAAACCCATCGGACCGGCCATGATGATCGGGGTGGCGCAGGTGATTGGGATGAAGCCGATCTTCAGATCCTTCTTCTCCAGCGGGCCGGGTTCAGCCGCCAGTGCGGTGGCGGCGGACATCGGGAAGAAGGTGGACAGCGCGGCGAAGGCAGTGCCGGCACCGACTGCTTGCAGGAAGGCGCGACGCTTCGCGTCTTCCGGGAAGATCGCCCGCATCAGCGTGGACTGAACCACGCGTTCCAGCACGGCCTCTTCGCCGCTGGGCGCGACTTCCTTGTCGTGCTCGGCCTGGTTGGCGTGATGGCCGCAGGTGCAACCACCCCGATTCAGTCTGATTTTGGAATTGAAGGGATTTGAGAAGCCGGACATTTTGTTACTCCTATCGAACGGGGTTCAGGTGTTCGATTAAGAGCAGCATTCGTGCCAACTCGATAGATTGTTCAATCAATTGTCTACAAATGGCCGAAAAACCGGCTTTCTAGCACGGGTTACGCCTTGAAGAACTCCCCTATAAGTTCACTGCTGCGCCGCACCAGAAATGACATCGCTCGTACTGCTTCAGCAAAAGAATGCACCAATGCCGGGCACAAACGCACCACTTTTGCCGAAATCAGCCCGGTGGCTTACCCGAAGAAGCGGGCCAGCACGCCCAAGGTGCAGACAATCAGGCCCAGAGTCAGGTTGATCGCGACGATTTGCCGAATCTCGTTCTGCGCCGACGCGGCCGCAGGAATGTCGCCGGCCGCCAGATTGGCGCGCAATGCGGCATAGGGCCGGAAATACAGGTAAGCAAAAAACGCCGCCATGATCCAGCCGACGATCATCATCGCCAGCACCGGATGCGAGCCGCGCCCGGCGCCTAGGCCGGTCAAGCCATGCCCGGTCACCAGCAGCGTCACGACACAGACCCAGACCAACGGAAAGAAACGGGAGAAGACGCGGTTCCACAACGCCAGACGCAGCGGCGGCTCCAGCGCCATCGCGCTCGGCCGTAGCGCCAGATGCGCGAACAACATGCCGCCGACCCAACCGATGGCAGCCAACAGATGCAGAACCAGAAACAACGGAATCAGATAGGTCATGAATTTCTCCAGAAATATTATTTGCCCGAACCTTGCAGCAAGCCGGAAAGACACGCAAGCAATACGCAATACAGCCGCGCTGATTACACATTGATAACAATTTGTTATTCTGGCGGCGAATTCATCGCAGCGAGCAAACCATGGAAGACACGCCACGCTTCACCCCGGAACGACTGGTCGACGAAGAACTACTGGTCGTGCGCGAAGCCGTCGCACTGCTCGGCAAGAGCCAGGACGAAGCGCATGTCGTGCGCGAAATCCTGCATCTGCTGTCGGAGTTCCTCGGCCTCAATCGCGGCCGCGTCGTATTGCCCGACCCGGAAACCGGCGAACTGCGCATCGTGCATGCTTACGGCCTGACCCAGGAAGAAATCGCGCGCGGCAAATACCTGCCCGGCGAAGGCATCACCGGCCGCGTCATGACCGGCGGCCAGACCGCCATCGTGCAGGACGTCGATGCCGAGCCGCTGTTCCTGTTCCGCGCCGTCGCGCGCGAAAACCTGCCGCCGGAAACCGTGTCCTACCTCGCCCTGCCGCTGGAACAGGGCGGCCGCCAGATCGGCGTGCTCGGCGTACACCGCCTGCGCGAACGGCCGCGGCCGCTGGCGCGCGACCAGCAGGTATTGAAGATTGCGGCCACGCTGATCACCCACGTCATCCTGCTCAACGAATTCATCCGCGAACGCACCAGCCGGCTCGAATCGGAAAACCGCGAACTGAAATGGGCGCTGACCAAGGATCTGTCCACCTACGGTTCGTTCGGCATCGTCGGCGAGTCGCTGCAACTGCGCCGCGCGCTGAAGCAGATCGAACAGGTTGCGCAGAGCGAAGCCACCGTCCTGCTGCTGGGCGAATCCGGCACCGGCAAAGAGTTGTTCGCACGGGCGCTGCACCTGTCCAGCCAGCGCCGCGATGCGCCGTTCATCAAGGTGAACTGCGGCGCGATCCCGGAGAATCTGGTCGAGTCGGAACTGTTCGGCTACGAGAAAGGCGCCTTCACCGGCGCCGTCGGCAGCCGCCCCGGCTACTTCGAACAGGCCGACAACGGCACGCTGTTCCTCGATGAAGTCGGCGACTTGCCGCTGGCGATGCAGGTCAAGCTGCTGCGCGTATTGCAGGAGCATTCCATCCAGCGCATCGGTGCGCGCAAGGAAGTGCCGGTCAACGTGCGCATCGTCGCTGCCACCAATCAGGACCTGCAATTGCTGGTCAGCCAGGGCAAGTTCCGCCTCGACCTGTTCTACCGCCTCAACGTCATCCCGGTACGTCTGCCGGCGCTACGCGAACGCGCCGAGGACATCCGCCACCTGGTGCGCTACTACCTGAACCAGCTCGACCAGGGCTACCAGCGCAACGTCAACATCACGCCGGAAGCCATGCTGCGCCTGACCGATCACCCCTGGCCGGGCAACATCCGGCAACTGCGCAACGTGCTGGAACGCCTGATCCTGCTGGCCGAAGGCGCCACCATCAGCGAGCGTGAAGTCATGGCGGTCTTGCAGGCGGAAACGCATAGCCAGATGCAGATGCAAGCCCCGCCAGCACCCAACTATGCGGCAGCGCCGATGCTCAATCTGCCCGCCGGCGGCACCAGCGTGCGCGCCTACCACCCGGTGCAGGAAAGCGACCGCACCGCCATCGAAGCGGCGCTACTCGAAACCAACGGCAACAAATCGCGCGCCGCGCAGAAACTCGGCCTGACCTTGCGCCAGTTCAATTACCGCATGCAGGTGATGGGGATCGAAACCGGGAAGCGGTGAGACGCGGTGAATGTAACCGCGCCTCTTAAAAAAACGGCGACCGAGGCCGCCGTTCCAGACAGAAGTCGAGCAGTCAGACCTTGCGCCGACGCGCCACCCCGAGACCGACCAGGCCAAGGCCCAGCAACGCCACGGAGGCAGGTTCCGGAACCCCAAAAACTGCTGCCGCGGTGCCCTGTACGCCCACCGTAAAGCCATTCCAATACTCATTGGAGCTGCTGCGCCAGGACACCGTATCGAATGCGCCGGTAAACCGAAGGGCGCCGTGCGGCTCTGTTCCACCGATGTTCGTGCTGTTGAGCTGGTACTCGAAATGGCCACCGCCCAGATCGACCACAACCTTCTGCGCGCCGCCGCAGCCCCAATATCCGCAGGCGTTTCCGTCGACCCCGCCCAGACTCAGGATTTCAAAATCCTGGTCGAACGCATAGCCGTTGCCGTTGAGACTGACGAATGCGAACACCGGGTTGGCAATCCGCTCCGAGAACTGCAGCGTCTGGGTTCCACGGGCCTGCAAGGCAATGATGTCGGTGCCGGTCGGCGCGTTGTCGACCAGAGCACTGGTAAAGGGCGAGACAGAATCGTTCCGACCGGAATGGCCGTTCTGCCAATAATCGGTGCCGCCGGCGGCCTGATAAAAGCCGATCCCGTTCGGGTTGTAGTACGTCACGCCCACGCTCGCCGTCGGCGTCGTGATCGTTCCCTGCCCCTGAAAAGCCGTACCCGCCGCGGTATCGGCGCCAGTCCAGTCAGTCCAGTAAATTGGCGCTGCCGAGGCAATGCCAGCCGCGAGGGAGGAGAGCACGGCCACAACCACTTTCAGCTTCAAGGTTTTCATGATGCTTCCTTTTTATCCTGGTAACGAAACTACAAAAACAGGGGGGTTGAATAACGGAGACCAGCGCATTTGCTACGCTGTTTTACTTAGTTAAGTATTAGCAATTGCCATGCCAATGATGACGTCATGCATAGCCATTCCTTTATTTACAAGGTCTTATAGGTATTTTTCAGTCCCCATGCCGTGAACGTGCGCAGGCTCGCCAGTCTGTGCGTAAGAAAGTTCGACAATGAGAAACCAACGGCAACAAATCACGCGCCGCGCAGAAAATCGGCCTGACCTTGCGTCAGTTCAACCCACCGCATGCAGGTGCTGGGGATCGAGAAGCCGACGAGTGATCGCACGACGTAGGAGCGTCTTCCCAGGAGCGATTGTTCGGTCGAAGGAACCGTTTCAGGCATCGTCTCGAACGGCGAGGCCTGGATCGTGCCGGAGGATGACGACAAGGCCAAACATGTCCGTCTGGGCGACCCAAGCGAGGCATTTTTGCCCTCGACCTTTTCCACGTCGTGCATGAACAGGGTTTGAAAGCGCGCGATATAGTCCATTTCCAATCCTTAAAATTAACGATGGTCAGGACCGGCACCCAACGCCTACCCACAAAGCGCGACAGCCGTAACCAAGATTGATCGCAACCAGCGAGCTTCCTCCCTCATGACTCCGACCCATCCGGTATTCATCATCTCCGACACAACGGGATCACAGCCGAGATCATCGGCAAGATGTCTCCTCTCGCAATTTCCCGGCGAAGCATTCGCGTCTGAAGGTTTATTTTTCGTCGACACGCTCGACAAAGCAGAAGATGCGGCCAATCGCATCCACGATGCCTGGAAAGTGTCGAGTTTGAAACTCTGGTGTTTTCGGCTATGCCCTGGCCGACCTGATCCCGGCATCCCGGTGCTGGATTCGAGCACCCGCTCGGCCGAGGTAATCGCCGCGCTGCTGCGCCAGTCCATGCTCAAGAATTGAACCCGGGAGCTGCCATGGCCGTCTTCGACCAGCTCGACTTCTACTCCGGCCTACGCGAACTGGCCGAATCGGCGTTCCCGAAGGGGTGCAAGAACTGCGGCCGCATTTATGCCACGGCGGCCGAGTTCATCGCTGCCACGCAACCGGTCTCGGCGGACAGGAGCGGCCTGAAATCGAGCCATGACGACGACGGCAAGGTGATCCTGGAGTTGTTCCGCAACTGCGTCTGCGGCTCCACGCTGATGGACTCATTCAACGACCGCCGCGACCCCACCGAGGCCGGCGCGCGCAAACGCCGGCGTTTCCAGGAATTGCAGGACTACCTGATCGGCCAGGGCATCGACCCGGCCCGAGCCTCGGCCGAACTGCGCAAGGTCGCAAAGGGCCAGAGCAGCGACATATTGAAGGAAGTCGCCCCGCCGCCTACGGCCAGGAAGTGACCTGATAGGGGTAGAGAAGGGCCTTCCCTTCCCCTCCCCTTCCTCCGAACCATCGGGCAAAACCTGCAAGCTCAATACTTTATTGTTGCGCCCAGCACAGTCGCCTCGTATGACGAAACCCTAACTGTGCTGAATGCGGCGTCCTTCACTGCCGCCTTACCCGTCCCGCCGCCGCACCGCCGGCACGAACTCGCGCGGTTGCGCGTCGCCGCTGACTTCCAGGATCCTCACTTTGACCGTCTTGCCCTTCACCTTGCCCTCGGCCAACCGGCGCTGCGCCTCGTGCGCGATGCGGCGATCCACCGCGACATAGGTGGTGGTTTCGGTGACGGTGATCTTGCCGACCTGGGCGCTGGTGAAGCCCGCTTCGCCGGTGAGCGCGCCGAGCACGTCGCCGGGGCGGATCTTCTCCTTGCGGCCGCCGAGGATCTGCAGCGTCGCCATCGGCGGCAGCAACGGTTTCTTGCTGGCCGGTTCCAGGTCGCTGAGCGGATGCCATTCCACTTCGGTGCCGACTTCCTTGGCGATGGCATCGACCCGTTTCATCTGGTTTTCGCTGGCCAGACTCAACGCCCAGCCGTCCTGATCGACGCGGCCGGTGCGGCCGATGCGGTGGATGTAGACCTCCGGGTCCGGCGTCACATCGACATTGATCACCGCTTCCAGCTTGTCGATATCGAGGCCGCGCGCGGCGACGTCGGTCGCCACCAGCACCGAACAACTGCGGTTGGCGAACTGGATCAACACCTGATCGCGTTCGCGCTGCTCCAGCTCGCCATGTAGTGCCAAGGCATAGAACCCCTGCGCGCGCAGCACCTGCAGCAAATCGCGGCATTGCTGGCGGGTGTTGCAGAAGGCCAGCGAACTGACCGGGCGATAGTGATTCAGCAGCAACGCCACCGCTTGCAGGCGTTCGTCCTTGTTGACCTGATAGAAACGCTGGCGAATCTTGTCGCCGGCATGTAGTTCAGTCAGTTTCACTTCCTGCGGCTGGCGCATGAAGCGTTTGCTCAACTCGCCGATTTCTTCCGGGAAGGTCGCGGAAAACAGCAGCGTCTGACGTTTCTTCGGACACAGTTTGGCGATGGCGGCGATCTCGCCGAAGAAGCCCATGTCCAGCATGCGGTCGGCCTCGTCGAGCACCAGCGTATTGAGTCCGTCCAGGTTCAGGCTGCCGCGCTGCAGGTGATCCATGATGCGGCCGGGCGTGCCGACGACGACATGGGCACCGTGCTCCAGACTGGCCATTTGCGGGCGCATGGTGGAGCCGCCGACCAGCGACAGAATCTTGATGTTGTCCTCGCTGCGCGCCAGACGACGCAGCTCCTGGGTGACCTGATCGGCCAGCTCGCGGGTCGGGCAGAGCACCATGGTCTGCACGGCGAAACGACGCACATTCAGATTGGCCAGCAAGGGCAAGCCGAACGCCGCGGTCTTGCCGCTGCCGGTCTTCGCCTGCGCGATCAGATCGTGCCCGGCCAGTGAAATCGGCAGGCTGGCGGCCTGGATCGGCGTCATGTTGAGGTAGCCGAGCTGGCGCAGATTGGCCAGTATGGCGGGCGCCAGCGGCAGTTGGTCGAAGGATGCGCCGGCGGATATGGCATCGGCGGGCGCGGAAACGGTGTTGGGCGGGGTGTGATCGGTCATGCCGGATTATAGCGGCGAGGAGCCGGCTGATCACTCGAAAAGACCGCCAACTTATTGATTTTATTCATGGCATGCGGCGCAGCTGTGGATTTTTCCCGAGCCCGAAAGCGGTCGGACAGAACGCCCCAATCAAACCGAGAAGACATTAATTCCAATTTGTTAACTATTTGGAATCATTTGTCACTGAGAAAAATTGACAATCTCAAATATCGCACACAATAACCATAACAATCATCACCTTACAAACAACATGACAATCTGGCACGGGCATTGCTATTAGTAGTTCAACCCTGACGGGCCAAGCAAACGAATTGAATGCAACCCGATCCCTTTGAGGAGTGAATGATGACCGAAGCTACTGTACTGAATGCCAACACCGTTCTGGAACCCATCGACGCCGTCGGCCTGGCCAACCTGGCCAGCAAAGGCAAGGCCAACCCGACCAACGTGGTCACGCTGAAAGCGAAGACCGTGTGCGAAAGCAAGTTCCGCAACCTGACCTATGTGCGCACGCTGGAGGCGCACGTCATCGACGAGCCGCCGCACCTGCTCGGCGACGACACCGCGCCGAACCCGTCCGAAGCCGTGCTGGCCACACTGGGCTCCTGCCTCTCCGTCGGCCTGCATGCCAACGCCGTCGCGCTGGGTATCAAGCTGAGCAAGATCGAACTTGAACTGGAAGGCGACATCAACGTTACCGCCGTCTGGGGCGTCGGCGATCTCGATCCGCTGAAGAAACTCGGCTTCACCGATGTGCGCGTCAAAGTGCACCTTGAAGGCGATGCCAGCGAGGAAGAGCTGAAGAACCTGGTTGCCCATTCCAACGCCTGGTCGCCGGTCGCCAACACGCTGCGCAACCCGGTCAACCTGTCGGTCGAACTGGCCTGAACCACGCTTCGTCACCCCGGCGAAGGCCGGGGCGACGAGTTGAGACAACGAATTCGATATCTGGAGAAACGAAATGAACACCGAAACCCGGGAGTCCACCTCCCAAATCATGAAATTCCCGGAAACCGGGGCGGTACTGCCCGGGTTGGCTGAACTGATCGCCACCGAACTGGCGCCCAAGGTCGTCGACATCGACGTGCATGCGCAATACCCGAAAGACTTCATGCACAAGCTGGGCGCCATCGGCGGTTTCGCCAGCATGACGCCGACCGAATTCGGCGGCAGCGGACGCGGCCTCAAGCATGCCATCCAGGTCATCGAGGAAGTCTCCAAGGAGTGCGTCTCTTCCGGCTTCCTGGTCTGGGCGCAGTACGCTTTTCAGTGGTATCTGGTGAACAGCACCAATCTGGCGCTGCAGTCAAAAATCCTGCCGCAGGTCGCATTCGGCGAAAAGCTGGGCGGCACCGGTCAGTCCAACTCGATGAAGTCCTGCTGCGGCATCGAAGAAGCGCGCCTGAAGGCGACCAAGGTCGAAGGCGGCTGGAAAATCAACGGCACGCTGCCGTGGGTGTCCAACATCGGCACCGATCACTACTTCCACATGGGCGCCACGGTGGAAGGTGAAACGGGTCTGCTGATCGGCTTCGTGCCCGGCAACCACCCCGGCCTGACCCTGGTACCCAGCCCGCATTTCGTCGGCATGGACGGCACCAACACCTTCGCTTGTCAGTTCCGCGACGCCTTCCTGCCGGAAGAACAAGTCGTCTGCCACGCCGGCGCCGAATTCGCCGCGTTCCGCGACAAGACCAAATCTGCCTTCATCCTGTTGCAGATGGGCATGGGCCTCGGCTTGATCGACGCCTGCGCCGCGATGATGAAGCGTTCCAACAAGACCCACGCCCACGTCAACCGCTATCTCGACGATCAGGCGGAAGACATCGAAGCCGCCCTGTTGGAAGCCCGCGCCGCGACCTACGCACTGGCCGACCGCATCGACCGCGACGGCAGCGCGCCCTACGTCAAGGAAACGCTGGAACTGCGTCTGGCCGGCGGCGAACTGTCGCTGAAAGCCGCCAACGCCGCCATGCTGCACTTGGGCGCCAAGGGCTATCTGCTCAACAACGCCGCCCAGCGCCGCCTGCGCGAATCCTATTTCATCGCCATCGTCACGCCGGCCACCAAGCATCTGCGCAAGGAACTGGCCGAGATGGAACAAGCCCCCGCCTGCTGCGCCGCTTAACAGGCTGGTGAGAAACCCCCTATGAACCCCGGATTCCCAAGAGCCAGGAAA
>JASJPG010000114.1:0-25009 GCA_031426815.1 Hydrogenophilaceae bacterium | reverse complement strand
TGAAACTGCCCACGTCGGCGATGACATTGCCGTTATCGAGCACCCGGTAATTCGGGGTGGCATCCACTTTCAGGGCCTGGATGCCGGATTCCGCCAGGGTCTTGAGCTCGTCGGCCTCGCTGCTGCCGTTCTGGTTCAGGTCGCGCCAGACTTTGAGGTCGGCGTAACGTTGGTCGTCGGCATCCACCCAACCATCCTGGTTGGTGTCTTCCTGGAACAGGGCGTGGAAACCGTTGAATGCCTTGCCGCCATCGGCCAGCGGGGTGGAGTCGCCGAACAGTTCCGTACCGTTGTCGATCAGGCCGTTGCCATTGCGGTCGAGGACGAGAAACCCGTCGTCGGCGGCTATCCAGCCGCTCGCCTGGGCGACGCCGGCGCCGGTGTGGTCGAAGTAGATCGGCTGCGCGGGGTCGATGCCGTGGGTTTCGATGCCATCACCGTCGAGATCGAGGGTGAGGGGGTCGTAACGCTGTTGTGATTCCCAGACTGTGGTGGGGACGTTGGCGGGGGTGTAGGTGTGGGTGGAGTTGAAGAGGGTGGAGATGGTGTTGTCAAGCGGGCGCAACAGATCGCCAAGTCGTTTTCCAACATCCAATAATTTACGCAAGTTTTCAGCTTCTTTTGGCCCCCTTTCAAAATTATCGTCAAACCATTTTTTTGGAATAAATCCTACTCCGATAACTCCTGGGATATTCGTAGCCATGCCCATAGAAAATCGTTCGAAGTCCCCAAAAGATTTTGAAGAGTTATTCCAAATGGCAAGTTGTTCGGCAATTCCAAACCCAGTGCCTAAAACACCATAGCGTGTCGTGGCGGTTGTTCCAAGGGGTTGGTCGTTCAACTTGTCTTGCATGGCAGCCCACGCCAGATCAGCACCAGTGTAAACATTGCTCAGAGTTCCCAGAGTATCGATAGTGTTTTGATCAGCCATTACTTGCTCCATTTATCGAGTGAAAAGCATGTCGGGGTGGGCGTGAATTAGTCGTCAGCTGACGGCTTGGAACTTATCAATTTCCACCAGCCCCAAACTATTAAACCTGCCACACCTAATACAAGTGTTAGGACATATCGCCCGCCAGTTAATCCAAAAAGCCACAGAAATCCTGCTAACAAGCACAATAAAAGTAATGCCATTAAGGTCGCGCCTATTGCATCGGCAGAAGCACCAGGAACAACAGGGGGCAGGCCACGCTTCCCTCCAACGTCCCTTCCATTTTCCTTATCCGTATTCATGCCGTTACCCTCCAACTTGCTGTTCTGTTTGATATTTTCTGGCAATCTACCGGCTTGGTGCGGCGTGGTTAATTCGTTCTTTTCCGGCTCTATGCCGTTTTGAGTGGTTCTCAGGCCACAATTTCCCCGAGATAAACCTTCCATGCTGATCATGTTTTCTTCCCTGTTTGGTCTGTTTTATATGTGGATCAACCCGGCTGTGCCGGGCGCTCCGAAGACTAAAGTAGTTCCCGGATAGGGTAAATATGGCGAAAGTAATGGCATTTCCTGCTTTGCCAACAGCCAATTTTGCTGCCTGCATGACCCATTCCAGCGATGCTCCGGGATCGGCCGGCGCGATGTTGTCGCGGATGCTGCGGTTGAACCGCACGTTCTCCTCCAACACCACGCCGATCTGGTGGCGCTGCGACTACGCATCGGCCAGCGCCAGATCCATGCCCATCTGGCGAAGTTTGATAAGCCGCCAGGAAACGCTCGAACAGCGCGTAGGGTTCCGTATTCATGGCGCGCCACTGCGTTTCACCGACCGCTTTGATCAAATCCAGCGCATCGCCAATCCCCTCGTTCAGATTGCCGGCAGCGTTTTCAATCAACCAGGCATCCATACCTGAGAAATCGAACGCCAGGCCATCGGCATTCAGGGTCAGGCTGATGGCCTCAAGGGCTGGTTTGAAACGCGTCTGCAAAAGCAAACCGCGGTAAACCGAGTCGCGCAGCGACTGATATGCCGCCTCGATGAGGGGGATTTGCCCGGCGTAGATGGACAGCCCGTTCATGGTCCCGCCCGCATAGGTCGCCCCAAGGAATGCGTTCTGGCGGCCATTAAAGCGTTCCAGGACGGTGAGCTTTCGCCACTGGTCTTCGCTCAAGGCTTGCCTCTCTTCCGGCAGTGAGCGGGTGACCTGAACCATGCCGCCGGTGTCGGGCGCATTGAGGAGCATGCCGGTGTTTGTATGCTCGATCCAGGTTGTCGCCGACATCGTGCTGGTATTCGCCCAGGTTTCCAGCAGTGTGTCCAGCATCGTCAACTGATCGGCTTTGCTGGCGCCGGCAGCGTATTGCGTGAGTACGGCCGCAAAGTCCCCCGACAGGCTGGCCGCCTCGCGCATATCCCGCACCTGGCCCGATCCCCGCATGCCCGGTAGCGCAAGCGCCTGTTCGGTGAGCGGAATGGTGTCGGTGAAGCGGCTCAGGAAGGCATCGCTGGCAAGATCGACGTCGCCCAGTTGTTGCGTGGTACCCATGTCCGCGGTGCTGCCGTCGCTGCGGATGAAACTGCCCACGTCGGCCAGCACGTTACCGTTGTTGAGCAACTGGTAATTTGAGGTGGCATCGACTTTCAGGGCCTGGATGCCGGATTCCGCCAGGGTCTTGAGCTCGTCGGCCTCGCTGACCGGATTCCCGCCTTTGCGGGAACGACGAAACCTTTATATCAGCCATCCTTAGCTTTTATCAATTCCAACATGGCTCATCTGGCGGATATTCAATCCTGCAACTCAACGCGGAACTATGATTTTTCTTGGACAATACAAAAGACAAGAAGGTATGTTTAGCCCCTGCAATAAAACAGTCTCCATCCATGTCGAATCCACCCCTGCTTGAACTGATTTGCCCCGCCGGCAGCCTGCCGGCGTTGAAGGCCGCCGTCGACCATGGCGCCGACGGCGTCTACCTGGGCCTCAAGGACAACACCAACGCGCGCAATTTCTCCGGGCTGAACTTCGACGAAAAATCGCTCGCCGACGGCATCCGCTACGCCCAGGCCAAGGGCCGCAAGGTGCTGATGGCGCTGAACACCTACCCGCAGCCGGCTACGCTGGGGCGCTGGCATAAAGCGGTGGACACCGCCGCCAGCCTCGGCGTCGACGCGATCATCCTGGCCGATCCCGGCCTCATGGCGTATGCGCGCAAAACCCATCCGCAACTGCGTTTGCACCTGTCCGTGCAGGGCTCTGCGACCAGTTACGAAGCGGTCAATTTCTACCGCGAGCGCTTCGGCATTCAGCGCGCCGTGTTACCGCGCGTGCTGTCGCTGGCGCAGGTGGAAAACGTGATCGCCAACACCGACGCCGAAATCGAGTTGTTCGGCTTCGGCGGCCTCTGCGTCATGGTCGAGGGCCGCTGTTTGTTGTCGTCCTACGCCTGCGGCGACTCGCCCAACACCTTCGGCGCCTGTTCGCCCGGCCATGCGGTGCGTTGGGAACAGACCCCGAAAGGCATGGAAACCCGCCTCAACGGCGTGCTGATCGACCGCTATGCCGACAACGAAAAAGCCGGCTATCCGACCTTGTGCAAGGGCCGCTTCGAGGTACAGGGTGAGACCTACTACGCGCTGGAAGAACCGACCAGCCTGAATTCGATGGAAATGCTGCCGGAAATGGCGCGGCTGGGCATCGCCGCGATCAAGATCGAAGGCCGCCAGCGCAGTCCGGCCTACGTTGCGGAAGTCACCAAGGTGTGGCGTGCCGCGATCGATGCGGTGAAGAAAGATCGACTCGCCTTTAAGACCCAAGCGGCCTGGTCGGCGGCGCTGGCCAAGGTATCCGAAGGCAGCATGAACACGCTCGGCGCGTACTACCGGCCATGGAAATGAACGCCACCCCGCAAGGGGGAGGCCGGATTCGTAGAGCCGCTGAAGCGGCAACGACTCCGCTCTCCCGCGTTGGCGGAAATCCAGTGCGTTCATCAAACTGGGTTCTAACAGGCAATCAGACCAACAACCTGGATTCCCGCCTGCGCGGGAATGACGAACAGCCATGAAACTCGCCCTCGGCCCCCTCCTCTACTACTGGTCGCGCGAAGACACCCTCGCGTTCTACGAACAAGCCGCCGCATGGCCGCTCGACATCGTCTATCTGGGCGAAACGGTTTGCTCGAAACGTCACCTGCTGCGTCTGCCGGACTGGCTGGAACTGGCGGAAAAACTCAGCGCCGCCGGCAAGGAAGTCGTGCTGTCCAGCCAGACCCTGATCGAATCGGAATCCGACCTGAAGGCGCTGCGCAAACTGATCGCCGATGGCCGTTTCAAAGTCGAAGCCAACGAATGGGGCGCGGTGCGCTTGCTGGCCGAAGCCGGACACCCCTTCGTCGCCGGCCCGACGCTGAACGCCTACAACCCGGACACGCTGGCGATGCTGGCGGAAATGGGGGCGGCACGCTGGGTGCCGCCGGTGGAAATGCCGCGCGAGATGATCCGGGACATGCAGGCGGCCTTACCCGAGACGGTCAGCATCGAAACCGAACTGTTCGGCTACGGCCGCCTGCCGCTGGCCTTCTCGGCGCGTTGCTTCACGGCGCGGCATTACAACCTGCAGAAAGACGACTGCCAGTTCCGCTGTCTGGACCATCCCGACGGACTCGTCCTGGCCTCGCGCGAGGGCGAGGATTTCCTCGCCATCAACGGCATCCAGACCCAGTCTTCCAAGGTCATGAGTCTGGCGCACCGGTTCGACGAATTGCAGCCGGCCGGCATCGACGTGTTGCGCCTGTCGCCGCAAGCGCGCCAGATGGAGCGCGTCGTCGCCATCTTCCGCGCCCTCGCCGCCGGCGACATCACGCCCGCCCAAGCCCCCGCCCAACTCGACCGCTTCATGCCGGCGCCGCCCTGCGACGGCTATTGGCTGGGCGAAGCCGGCATGGCCTTTCACCCCGTAGGAGTCCCCGCATGAAACTTCCCGCCTTCCCGCTTTCACTACCCAGGACTTTCCCGAAACCGCTCGCCCGCGTCATCGCCACCCTGCCCACCTGGCCAGCCTCGCGCGCCTTCGCCTTCGCCGCCAACCGGGCCGCCTGGCCGTCGCTGCGCGAACTGGACTGGTCGCACGTGCATGGCCGCCGCTTTTGCGTGCATGTCCGCGATGCCGGCCTGAAGCTGTATTTCTCGCTGCATGCCGACGGCTTCCGTGCCGAGCGAAATGGCCTCTCCGACGTCACTTTTACCGCGACGGCGGCGGATTTCGCGCGCCTCGCCCTGCGCCTGGAAGACCCTGACACCTTGTTCTTCAACCGCCGCCTGCTGATCGAAGGCGATACCGACCTCGGCCTCACCGTGAAGAACATGCTCGATGCAGTGGAACTGGAAACCGCCGCAGCCAGCATGCCGGCCGGCTTCGGCCGCATCGTGCTGAACCTGCGTCGACTGGCGGCGCAGAGCTGAACAACGCAGGAGACATGGCATGACCGGAATCACACACTACATGACGGCAGACCACACGCATTGCGACGACCTGTTCGCCGATGCGGAAAATGCCGTCGCCAGCGCCGACTGGAGCGCCGGCCAGACCGGCTTCCAGGCCTTCGAAGCCGCCACGCTGCACCACTTCGCGCGCGAGGAAGCGGTGCTGTTTCCCGCCTTCGAGGAACGTACCGGCATGAGCCACGGCCCCACCGAAGTCATGCGCGGCGAACATGTGGAGATGCGCGAAACGCTGCAGGGCATGAGCCAGGCGTTGGCCAAGCGCGACGCGGACGCTTATCTGGGTCTGGCGGAAACGCTGCTGATGCTGATGCGCCAGCACAACATGAAGGAAGAACAGATCCTCTACCCGATGGCCGACCAGGCGCTGGTCGATAGCGCGGAGGCAGTTCTCCACGAGATGGAAACGCTGCCGGCGTGAACGACCGTTCCTGCAAGGAGCTCGCCGGATTTGTCAGCGCTGAAGCGCAACCACTCCGCTGCACCCGCGAGGGGCACGCCGGATTTGTAGGCGCTGAAGCGCAACCACTCCGCTGGATGCTGGTCGATGCGCGTTGGCGGGAACCGCCGGAGCCGATGGAACAGGTGCTGGCCGCGCTCGACGAATTGCCCCACGGCCAGGGCATCCGCTTCCTGATTCATCGCGAACCGCTGCCGCTCTACGGCATCCTTCCCCGCCTGGGTTTTCGCCACGAGACGCACTTGCTGGCGGACGGCTGCTACGAGGTGCGGATCGAGGCTGGCGGATGAGCGTGCCCACACGGGCCCATCAACACGCGGCGACAGATGGGCCCGCTGCGCTTGGCCCATCCTACAGTCACTTCGTGCCAAGGCCTGGATCACCGACAAGGTCGCAGTCATGACTGACGCCGGCCTCTCCTACGAACAGGCGCCGCCCTTCGCGGCGCCGCTGCGCTTCTTTCTGGCCGCGCCGGTGTTCCTGCTGCTCGCGGCGCTGCTCGGGCTGTTCGTGCCCGATTGGCAAACCAATCGCTGGTCGCCCGCCACGCTCGCGCTGACCCATCTGATCACCCTTGGCTACCTGGCCATGGTCATGCTCGGCGCGTTGTTGCAGATGTTGCCGGTCGTGCTCGGCGCGCCGGTGCCGGCAGTGCGCCTGGTCGCCGCGCTCGGCCTGCTCGCTTTGTCCTGCGGCACGCCCAGTCTGGCGCTGGGCTTCCTGCTGTCCGAACCGGACTGGTTGTATGGCGGCATGCTGATCCTCGCCGCCGGCCTGCTGCCGGTCATCGTCGCCATTGCCTTCAGTCTGGTGCGCACCGCCGCGCCGCATGTCGCCTGGCCGATCCGCCAGGCCGCGTTTGCTTTGGTCGTCACGCTGGCGCTCGGCATGGCGCTGGCCGGCGGGCTGTACGGACTCTGGCCGCCGACGGCCACCGACCTGACGCCGCTGCACGTGGCCTGGGGCCTGGTCGGCTGGGTGCTGCTGCTGGTGGTCGGCGTCGCCTATCAAGTCGTGCCGATGCTGCAGATCACGCCGCCCTACCCGCTCTGGCTGAGTCGCTGGCTGACCTGGATCATGCTGGCCGGGCTGCTGCTGTTTTCCGTGCCGCAGGCCGGCTGGGGCTGGGCAAGCCGGCTGGGCGCACTGGCACTCTGCGCCGGCGGCATCGGCTTCGCACTGGCGACACTTCGCATTCAGTCGCGCCGACGCCGCAAGGTGCCCGATGTGACGCTGGCGTTCTGGCGGCTGGGCATGGCCAGTCTGCTACTTGCGCCTCTGCTTTACCTGCTGCTGTCATGGCTACCTGAAACCTGGCTGGAGCCGGCGCAAGTCAGCCTGGGTATCCTCTTCCTGCTCGGTTTCGCGGCTTCGGTGGTGAGCGGCATGCTGTACAAGATCGTGCCCTTTCTGGCCTGGTTTCACCTGAAGACCCAGACCGGCGCCAAGATCGGCGCCATCCCGAACATGAAGGAAATGATCCCGGACAAACTGGCGCGCTTGCATTTGCGGCTGCATCTGGCCGCACTGCTCGTGCTGTCGATTGCGCCGTTTCTGCCCGAACCGGCCGCCCGCTTTGCCATGCAGGGCGGACTCGTGCTGCTGGCCGCCGGCGCTATCCGGCAATGGCTGAATCTGCTCAATGCGAGAAGACTGTTTCTGCGCTTCGGCGGTCGTCTCGACTGAATCGACCGGTAGCCCGGATGCAGCGCAGCGGAATCCGGGGCGCGCGTCAGCCGATTTGCTCAGTGGCTGCAGAGCAAGCCGGTGTCTTCCTCGCCGCTGCTCACCATCAATTCCAGCCCCTTGATCACCTTGAGACTGGCCGCCTCCATACCGGCGATATGTTTGAGCACGCTGACCGCGTCGTGTTCGTTGTTGGCGCGCAAGGCCTCGATGGCGTAACGGTGCACTTCCGCGTGGGGCGCATCGATTTCGCGGAAGCCGGGCAGTTTCGAGAAACAGGCCTGCCCCTCGCCGTTGTAATACCACTGCCCCAGACGACACTCGGTATGCGTGGTTTGCAGGCTCCGGTCCTCTGCGTTCAAACCGAACAACACGCTGTAAGTCTTGAACTTGTAGATCAAGTGATCCACCTTGGCGACTTCGCAGAAGCCGCGCAGCGCAGAGGTGGCGATGCTCTTCTCCATGCAGGCGGACATATCGAGCAAATGCCGCATCGTGTCGGCGGCGGTCTGGCCGTCATTGCTGAATTTTCCCGACTGTTCCGCCAGCATGCTCATCTGCGCGTGGCTGGCTGCGCTATCGACGTGAATCCGATCGACCAGCGCGGAAATTTCGCTGGTGGCACTAGAAGTTCGTTCCGCCAGTTTGCGCACTTCGTCCGCCACCACCGCGAATCCGCGCCCCTGTTCGCCGGCGCGTGCCGCCTCGATGGCAGCGTTGAGCGCGAGCAGATTGGTCTGGTCGGCGATCTCCTTGATCAGTTTGACGATGCCGCTGATCTGTTGCGCGCTCGCATCCAGTTCGGCGACCTGGGCTGCGGTCTGTTCGGATTTTTTCGCCAGATCGGCCAGATTGCTGGCGATCGACTCGATCGCCGCCCGACTGTTGATGGAGACTTCCTGCGCCTCGATGGCACGGTTCTTTTCATCGCGCATGACACTGGCCAGCTTGCCCAGACTACCCTGCACATCGGTCATTGAGTGGCCGAAAGTCTGCAACTGCTCGATCAGCCCCTGCAAATGCTGCAATTCCAGCTTTAGCGCCTCGTTTTCTGCGCTGGCCTCGACGAAATGCGCGTTCTGATCATCGATTTGGCGAGTCTGGGCGGCGATTGTTTGTTCGAGTTCCTCGATGCGTCGAGTCTGTTCTTCCAGCTTCGAATTGTTAAAAAACATGCAGGATCCTATAGGTCATGGTTGAACGGTCACACCGACGTATTACCTTATTACCTTAGTAATATAACTGACATACCCACCTGCTGGCTGCGTAGGGGTTTTCCTAGGCGTATCCACTATGTTGGCGTGGTTTTGCATGCTGTTTTTTTATTTACTCGCGACATCGCCCTGCGCGAAGTCAAGGCGACCAACTGCAATAGGCGGCTTAATCCTCCACCTCAACAGCTGAGCGAAACCGCCATGTCCTTCCCCGAATTCTTCGAGCAAATCCCCGCCCTGACGCTGCACGATGCCTTGGCCGCTGCGCTCGGCGCACCGCCAGACGGCGTCATCGAATACCGCTACGTCGATGCGGTAAGACTGGCCGGACATTCCTGCCCGACCGTTGCCGGCGCCTGGCTGATGGCGCGCCACGCTCTGACTGCGCTGTATCCGGAGGGGCTGCCTGAACGCGGCAATTTTCGCGTCGACCTGCGTGCGCCGCTGGATGTCGGCACCTCAGGTGTGGTCGGCGCCGTGTTGGGGCTGATCACCGGCGCGGCCGGCGACGGCGGCTTCAAAGGGCTCGGCGGTCAACATGTACGCCGCGACCTGCTCCGGTTCGGCGTCGGCATCGGCGGCGACGTGCGCATCTCCCGTCTCGACACCGGTGCCGCCGTACAGATCGATTACCACCCGGAAGTCGTCGCAGCGTCGCCGGACATGCCGCAACTGATGGCACGCGTTGTCGGCGGCGTCGCCGCTGCGGATGAACAGGCGCAGTTCGCCCATCTCTGGCAGGACCGGGTGCGTCGCATTCTGCTGCAACATGCCGACGACCCGACCCTGCTGATTGTGCGCAAGGCTTAGGACGCAACGATGCCCCACCTGCTCTCGCTTCGCATCGGTCGAATCGAGACCTTCGGCCCAGCCGGACAGGCCAGCGCCATCGCCAAGCAAGCCGTCGATGTGCGAGTCGCAGTCGGCAAACTCGGTCTGGCCGGCGACGAACAAGCCGACAGCCTGCATCACGGCGGCATCGACAAGGCGCTGCATCACTATCCGTGCGAACACTATGCGACCTGGGCAGCGGAACTGCCCGAACAGGCCGCACTGTTCAATGCCGGCGGCTTCGGCGAGAACCTGTCCACACTCGGTCTCGACGAAAGCAACGTCTGCCTCGGCGACGTATTCCGGATCGGCAGCGCGACGATCCAGGTTTCCCAGGGCAGGAAACCGTGCTGGAAACTGAACCATCGCTTCGGAATCGCCGACATGGCGCGGCGCGTGCAGGACAGCGGCCGCACCGGCTGGTACTACCGGGTACTGGTCGAGGGCGAAATCGCCCAGGACGACACCTTCACGCTGATCGAACAGCCACACCCGGACTGGACGCTAGCCCGCCTGATCGGGGTGATCTACCACGACCAGGCGGATCGCAATGCACTGGCCGAACTGGCCGGACTCGATGTGCTGGCGCCAAGCTGGCGTGAACTCGCCGCGAAGCGGCTCAACACAGGCGGGATCGAAGACTGGCTGCGGCGACTGGTCACGCCGAAAAGTTAATGGCCGAAATCGATCGGCTCCCACGGCTCCTGCGCAAAGTAGGCTTCCATACCGGGTTGCTTGTGCGGATTGCCGCGCCGGCCCCAATGACAGGTCAGGCGCGCATAGTTATCCAGGTCGCCGCCGATCAGGCAGACCATTTCCATGGGCAGCTTGTTGCCCCATGCGAAGGCCAATACCTGCGCTTCACCCGGGTCGGCGCGTCGCACGACGCCATATATTCGAGTCGTCTTGCCGGCTATCTCACGCTTGAGCAGAAGCCGGTCACCGTCCCGATCAATGCGCGCCGTGCCGGTATAGGTTCGCGAACTGTCCGGAAAGCGGCCGATGAGTTGATATCGGCCGACCACGAAACTCGCTTCCGGTGCTTCCTCCGCCTCTCCAGTCGCCGCCGCGGTCGCGTTGTGGCTCAGAATCAGGAACAGGATCAGGCTCTTTGCCAGCCTTGGTGTACGCATTGCAATGCCTCCTTGTAACGAACTCAGTCGCGTTTTTTCGGCACGATCAGCGGCAGTTCCGGCAGATGAAAGGTCTCCGGCTTCCAGTTCACCTTGCAGTCCTGATCGAACAGCGGATCGGTCAACTCGGCGGCCGCGCCGGCCGGCCGTTCGCGCACTTCGCAATCGAGGATGATCGGCAGCGGACCGGGACAATCGCAGTGGTAACGGTCTACCGTCGACATTTCCTTGATGGCGATGCCCTTTTCCTTCTCCAGGCGCAACAGGCGTTCCCACAGACTGCCTTTTTTCGCTTCCAGCACACCCTGGTTGATGCGTTCGAAATAGAGCGCGCGCGGTTCGTAGCCGTTCAGGATGCGCACCGGGTTTTCGTACAGTTCCACCGTGCGCGCCTCGCCCAGCAAGGTGCCGGCGCTGGCCGGGTCGCCGTAGCGGGTGTGGCCGAGTTCGTGCGAGATGATCGCGAACGGGTCGACCAGTTCGTCGCTGGAAGGAAAATGGCAACGCAATCCCGCATCGCCCAGACCGATTGCGCCGGGATGCGCCATGGCGCCGGGGCCGGCATAGCCGGAAAACTTGAACACCTGCGCGTCGCCGGCGAAAAGCGCCGATTCGGTGAGTCGTCCGGTGAGCAGCGTTGACAGCGGCGGCAGGCGGCCGCTTTTGACCGCGCGTTTCCATGCGACCGGGTCATATTCCAGATAACCCAGGTTGAACAGACGCAAGGTGTCATCGGCGATTTCGCGCAGCCATACCGCGCCGGCATCGCTTAGGGCGAAACGCTCCAGCAAGGCCAGTTGCGGCGCGGCCAGCGGCAAGCCGAGCGGGTGCGCCTCGCCTCGGTGCGCCAGGTTGACGCGCTTCGCCAACGCAAGTTGTTCGGCGCGGCGCGCCTGTTCCTCTGCTGCATCACGCGGCGGTTTCTGCAAACGGCCGGCTCTGGGCGAGCCATCCGGCGCGCAGATCAGCACGATTTCGCCGCCGGCCTGCCAGGACGCATCAAGTTCGCGCACCAGATCGACCTGCTGGCGAACCAGCGGCGGCGGCGTAAAACCGGAGGGCACGGGCGGGCGGGCAGCGCCGGCCGAGCTGGCCAGCAACGTGAAAGCGAGCACGCTCAGGAGGGCATCAAGTAGCCAACCCCTGTCATGCGTTGTCGATTCGGTAGGGTGCGCCATGCGCACCGATTGTCGTCGAATGGTGCGCATGGCGCACCCTACGGCTACGACGTGAAATCACTACCCTGTTTTGCCATCCACTCGCGGCCGCCAGGTCATCGGCGCGTATTTCCAGGCCCAGGCGCCGAACACCAGCAACCAGGCCAGACCCGCCACGCTGACCAGTCTGTCCGGCAATAATCCGGCCGACATGTCCGGCAGCATGCGCAGCAGCGCCACGCCTTGCAGCAGCCAGAACAACCACCAGGTCGCGGTATCCGTCTGCAAGGCGCGGCCGGAGTGGCCGAGGCTGACGCGCGAGGCCATGCCGATCAGCATGGCGCCGAAGAAGCCGATACCGAGGGCATGCAGTGGCGCGTTGCCTGCGGACCAGGCCAGCCCGATGAATCCAGCCAGACTGTCCAGGCCATACAACGCAAACGCGATGCCGGCCCACATGAAGGCGACATGCAGCATGGCCAGCAAACGCACCTGGAAACCGCTCCGGAAACCCCAGCGCAGGGAAAACCAGAAGGCCATCGCGGCCAACGGCAGATCGACCAGCCAGGTCAGACTGGCCTGCCCCGCAGCCGCTCCCGCCACATCAAGCGCGACATGCAGCAGGCAGGCCGCCCACATCGTCCAGAGCAACGCATAGGGCCGGATCATCACGTAATTGCTGACCACCCGGCTGGTGAAGTACGGAATCATGCGATGGCAAACGGTCAGGAACAGCGGCGTCAGGCAGCCCCAGATGCCCAGTTCGAGCGCAAGTTGCAACCATTCGCCTTGCTCGAAGATCAGCCCGGCCAACATCAGCAACTCGGCCGCCGCGCCCAGCGACAACGCCACCCAGGTCGCCCAGGCATGGCGTTTGTCGGGGTCTTTGCCGCCGCGCAGCGTCGCCCACACGGCCTGCAACGCCACGCTCCAGCCGAGCAGATGCAGCAGCAAGCCGAGACTGCTCTGGCCGAAATAGAGCAACAGCGTGCCGGCGCTCAAGCCGAGCGCGGCCGACAGATACGCCGGCCGCGTAATACCCGGCCCGCTCACCCAGTTGGGCGCGGCGGTAAACAGAAAACCGAACACGAAAAACGGAAGGAAGCCGAACAGCATCAACCAGCCGTGCAACAGCGGTGCCGGCAAGCCCGCGCTGACCAGACCCTCGCCGCCGGCCAGCCGGCTTTCCAGGTCAAGCAGCCACCACAACATGGCGACGACCCCCTGTATGGCGCCAGGCAGGAACAGCACGCGGTGCGGTGCGGCGGTGTAGATGGACCAGATGCGTGTCATGGATCAAGCGGTCGCGGTAGAGGCCGCGATACTACTCAGACGCCGGCGGAGGACATTGATGAACGTCAACGGTGTGACGATGCCCCCGCTTCTTCCCTCACCGGGTCGAGGGAAAGGGTCGGCGATCGATCAGTGCCTGCCGCCTGAGCGCATCATCATTTCCATCATCATCTGCATCATGTCGACGCGCTTTTCCAGCATATCCAGGCGCGGGTCGTCCGCGCCGCCGCGCATGCTGCAATTCATGTGCTGGCCCTGCATGCAGGATTTGTCCTGACCTTGCATGCACGGTTTGTCCTGCGCCTGCATGCCGCCCATCTTGCAGTTCTTGTCGTGCATGCCGCCTTTGCCGGCGCCCATGCCCATCATGCCCATGCCGGGCATCGAGGCGGGGGTACCGGCAGATGCGCCCGGCATGGTTTTGCAATTGCTCGGATCGCGCCGCATCTCGCGCATCATGTCCTGCATCGACGACATCGGTTGCGCTGCTGGCTGCTCGGCGGCTGCGGCCGGTGTCGAAGAGTGGCCTGCGTGCCCGGACGCTTCCTCGGCGGAGGCTGCGAACGGCAGCGAAAAGGCGAAGGCAAGCGCGAGGATCAGACCGGATTTGCGGGGAATATTCATGTGTTGCTCCTGGGTTGGGATGGGGAATATCGCTATGAGACGCCGCCAATGCAAGCGGACCCGCGATTGGAGTGGGAATCCCGGGTTGAGTTCACCCGAGTCGAAAGGGGAAAAGCCAAGCGGTTTGAGTGTGGAGGCGGCAAAGGATTGCCGGCTTTATCAGTAGGTCGGCAATCCTTTGCCGACAAACCTTCTTGCGGCGGGTGCCGCCCGATTCAAAAGCGGTTAAGGCAGCTTGCTAATCAAGAGTCGAAAAGCCGCCAGGCTGCTAGCATCCGCCCCTCTTATGCGTATTGAACAGATCCGACAGCGCCTGCGCAGCCTGGGCGCCAAACCCTGCCACGAACAGCGCGTGCTGCGCGCCTGGACGCAGGTGCGTTCCCTGGATACGCGGCACCGCCCGGCCAAGGACTTTCTGCCGCTGGAACTCCGCACCGCGCTGCCCGGGCTGACCGCCGAACTGAGCGCGCTGGCGCGACTGCAGTCCGAACATGCCGGCGAGGACGGTTCGGCGCGGCTGCTGATCGAACTGGCGGACGGCCAGACGGTGGAGAGCGTGCTGTTGCCGCGCGATGGGCTATGCGTGTCGACCCAGGTCGGCTGCGCGGTGGGCTGCCTGTTCTGCATGACCGGCCAGAGCGGCCTGATCCGCCAGCTCGGCAGCGCCGAGATCGTCGCGCAGGTCGTGCTGGCGCGGACGCGGCGCAAGGTCGGCCGCGTCGTGTTCATGGGCATGGGCGAGCCGGCGCACAACCTGGACAACGTGCTCGAAGCCATCGATCTGCTTGGCACATCCGGCGCCATCGGCCACAAGAATCTGGTGTTTTCCACGGTGGGCGACCATCGCGTGTTCGAACGCCTGCCCGGCGGCATCGTCAAGCCGGCGCTGGCGCTGTCGTTGCACACGACGCGCGCCGATCTGCGCGCGCAGTTGCTGCCGAAGGCGCAACGCATCGCGCCGGACGAACTGGTCGAACTCGGCGAGCAATACGCCCGCGCGACCGGCTATCCGATCCAGTATCAGTGGACATTGCTGGAAGGCATCAACGACAGCGACGAAGAACTGGACGGCATCGTCAGGCTACTCAAGGGCAAGTACGCGATGATGAATTTCATTCCGTACAACAGCAACGAAGGGCTCGGTTTCCAGCGTCCCTCCTGGGAGCGCGCCGCCGAGATGGCCGGCCGCCTGCACCAGTGCGGCATCCTGACCCGCTTGCGCAATTCGGCCGGACAGGACATCGACGGCGGCTGCGGCCAGTTGCGCGCGCGGGCGGCGGCACTGAAAAACAACTCGTCGCACTGATTCAAGTCACGCGGACGATTGTGCGCGCCCGCCAAAAAACCTATTGTCCGCATGGCGAGGCACCGATCGAACCGAAATCACGAGATGTTCGACGCTGTATTTCGCAGCATCCACTACCGAGGAGAGAGAAATGATCAAGGCCCTGGCAGGATTTGTCATCGGTATCGTCGTGCTCGGCCTGACCGGCTGGATGATGATGCCGCACCTGATGTTCAGCGAACGCGTCAGTCCCTTCGGCATGGAAGAGACCGTCGCCCGCATCCAGCACAACATCCAGAAAACCGGCAACGGTTGGGCGCTCTCCGGCCTGCGCAATCCTGCCAAGGCGGTGCAGTCCGACGGCGGCAACGTGCTGCCGGTGCTGATGATCGAAGCCTGCAGCACGAACTACTCGAAGCCGATCCTGAAGGAAGACACGGTGCGTTTCCTGTCGATCCTGATGCCGTGCAAGATTTCGATCTACAAGAAGAACGACGGCAAGGTGTACATCGGCATGATGAACGCCGGCCTGATGGGCAAGATGTTCGGCCCGATGGTGGGCGAGGTGATGGGCCATGTGGCCGAGGATCAGAAGAGATTCATCCAATTCGACCCCAACACCCCGGCGCCGAAAATGATCCTGCCCGCCGCGCCCAGTGCCGGCGGCGGTAGCGGCCAGAGCAGCGGCGGCGGTTGCTGATGACGTCGGACGCGAATCAAGGAGCCACCATGTCGCTGCCCAATTTCCTGCGATTTCTGGCGCTGACCTTGTTGCTGTCGACAAGCGCTCAGGCCAACACCCCGCCGGTTGCCGCCCCGATCCAGTCCGCGCCGAAGGCGGCCACCAACTCCACCGCCGACCACGCCAAGTTCGAGGCGCTGAAAAAACCCTTCGCCAGCGGCCCGGAAGTCACCAAAGCTTGTCTTTCCTGCCACACCGAAGCGGCGAAACAGGTGCAGAAGACCAAGCACTGGACTTGGGAATTCCTCAACCCGGACACCAAACAGCGACTCGGCAAGAAGCACATCGTCAACAACTTCTGCACCGCGATTCCGTCCAACTACGCGTTCTGCACCGCCTGCCATGTCGGCTACGGCTGGAAGGACGAGAAGTTCGACTTCAGCGCGCAGGAAAACGTCGATTGTCTGGTCTGCCACGACACCACCGGCACTTATCGCAAGCTGCCCGGACTGGCCGGCCATCCGCCCTACCAGGACGTGGAATTCCCGCCGCACTCCGGCAAGATCGTCAAGGCGCCGGACCTGGGCGCGGTGGCGCGCGGCGTCGGCAAGACCAGCCGCGCCAACTGCGGCGCCTGCCACTTCTACGGCGGCGGCGGCGATGCGGTGAAGCACGGCGACCTGGACAGCTCGATGCGAAATCCGAGCAAGTATCTCGACGTCCATATGGCCAAGGACGGCCTCAACTTCACCTGCGGCACCTGCCACGCCACTTCCGGCCACGACGTACCCGGCAGCCGCTATGCGCCGACCGCGACCGACGAGAAACGCGGCGCCCACATGCGCGGCAAGAAGGACGCCAACCCGGCCACCTGCCAGGCCTGCCACGGCACGCGGCCGCACCCGGCGACACAGGCCAAGCTGAACGACCACACCGACAAGATCGCCTGCCAGACCTGCCACATTCCGGAATTCGCGCGTGGCGGCATCCCGACCAAGATGAGCTGGGACTGGTCCACCGCCGGCAAGCTGGACAAGGACGGCAAGCCGTTCAAGCTGAAGGACAGCGGCGGCCACGACGCTTACGACAGCAAGAAAGGCGACTTCAAATACGAAGACAACGTCATCCCGGAATACCTCTGGTTCAACGGCAAGGTGAACTACACGCTGCGCGAGACCAAACTCGATCCGAGCCGGATCATCCGCATCAATCAGTTCGAGGGCAGCGCCGACGACGGCAAATCGAAGATCTGGCCGATCAAGCGCTTCACCGGCAAGCAACCCTTCGACAAAGTCAGCAACACCCTGCTGATCCCGCACACCTTCGGCGATGACGACAGCGCCTACTGGTCCAATTTCGACTGGCAGAAGGCGCTGACCGCAGGCATGCAGGCGGCAGGCGGCAGTTTCAGCGGTCAATACGGCTTCGTCAGCACGGAGATGTCGTGGCCGATCACCCACATGGTCGCGCCCAAGGGCGACGCCCTGACCTGCCAGCAATGCCACGGCGCCAACGGCCGCCTCGACAAGGTGCCCGGCCTCTACATGCCCGGCCGCGACGCCAATCCCTGGCTCGACAAGATCGGCTGGGGCATCGCCCTGCTGACCTTGCTCGGGGTCATCGCGCACGGCGGTCTGCGCATTGTCATGGCACGCAAAGGAGAACAGCAATGAGCGAACGCATCTACGTCTTCAAGCGCTTCGAACGCTTCTGGCATTGGTCGCAGGCCGCGCTGATCATCACGCTGATGCTGACCGGCTTCGAAATCCACGGCACCTACAACCTGCTCGGCTTCGGCCAGGCGGTCGGCATCCACACCGTCGCCGCCTGGTCGCTGGTGACCTTGTGGGTATTCGCCATCTTCTGGCACTTCACCACCGGCGAGTGGAAGCAATATATCCCGACGCTGGACAAGGTCGACGCGATGCTCAAGTACTACCTGATCGGCATCTTCACCAACGCGCCGCATCCGGTGAAGACCACCGTCCTGAAGAAGCACAACCCGCTGCAACGGCTGGCTTACCTAGGCTTCTGGGTGTTCATCTCGCCGATGATCTGGTTCTCCGGCTGGTTCTATCTGTTCTATGCCGACTGGGCCGCCTGGGGCGTCGACCAATACCTGTCGCTGGAATGGGTTGCCTTCTTCCACACCGTAGGCGCATTCATGATCCTGGCCTTCTTCATCGTCCACATCTACCTCACCACCACCGGCCACACCGTCACCGCGCATATCAAGGCGATGATCACCGGCTGGGAAGATGTGAAGTAAATGACTGCCGTAGGTTGGGTAACGCGCAGCGTGCCCAACCCACACGGCTGGCGTTGGGCACGCTGCGCTTTGCCCAACCTACTTTCCTTTCCGCGATAATTCCCGGTCTCACCGCCAGCCCCGCCCCCCAATGCCCTTCGCCGAGTTATTGGTTCGTCTCGCCTACCGGCTGCAAGCCTCTGAGCGTCACGCCCGGCTGAAGAGCTTTTTCCAGTTGCTGTTGATCGACCCGCGCTCGCGCCGACGGGCGCTATTCGACAGCTTCATGATCGTGCTGGTACTCAGCAGCGTGATGCTGCTGATCTACGAAGTCCGCCACCCGCTGGGTGCTTGGGCCGACGCATTCGAACTGTTCGTGGTCAGCGTGTTCATCGCCGAATATCTGTTGCGCATGTGGCTATTCAACGACAGCCACAAGATCGTCATCGAACACTGGGAACGCGCCGAGTTGATGGGCCAGCCGTTCAGCGCGGCGGGCGCGCTGTGGGCAATGCTCAAACGCAAGCTGGCCTACATGAGCACACCAATGGCCATCATCGACCTGCTCGCGATCCTGCCCAGCTACCGGCCGCTGCGTTTTCTGCGCCTGTTCCTGCTGTTCCGCCTGCTCAAACTGTTCAGCTACACGCGCAAGCTGACCCCGTTCGGGCAGGTGCTGATCGAAAAGCGCTTCGAGCTGTACACGTTGTCGATCTTCATCGGCTCGGTACTGCTGATTGCCACCGTCGCCATCTACCTGTTCGAGGCGGAGGCGCCACACAGCCGCGTGCAAACGCTGATGGACGCGCTGTATTGGTCGGTCATCACGCTCACCACGGTCGGCTACGGCGACATCGTGCCGGTCACCACGGAAGGCCGCGTCGTTGCGATGGTGCTGGTGTTCGCCGGCATCGGCGTGATTTCGTTCGCCACTTCCATCGTCGTCATGGCCTTCCACGAGAAGATGCGCGAACTGCACGACCATCGCGTCTATGCCGAGGTGGAGCGTCAGAACGACCTGACCATCGTGTGCGGCTTCGGCCGCATCGGCCAGGTTGTGGCGCAACGTCTGGCGGCGGCCGACGAGCCGTTCGTGATCGTCGACCGGGATGCCGGCAGCATCGAAGCGGCGCGGCGGCGCGGCTATCTGGCCCTGGCCGGCGATGCCACCGACGGCGCCTTGCTGGCCGATCTGGGCCTGGGCCGACATGCCACACGCATCCTCTGCCTGACCCACGACGATGTCAGCAATGTCTACATCACCCTCACCGCCCGCCAGGCTGCGCCGAACATCCTGATCGTGTCGCGCGCCAACAAGGCCGAGACGGTGCGCAAACTGACCCAGGCCGGCGCCAGCCATGTCGTGCGACCGTATGAAGTAGTGGCCCGCATGGCGGCCGAATTCATCGGCCAGCCGGTGGCATTCGACGCACTCTACGATGTGGTCACCCGCGCCGCCGGCATCCACCTCGACCCGATGAGCGTTCACGCCGGCGACTGGCTGGAAAAACAGCGCATCGGCGAAATCGACTTCGGCGCCCAGCATCTGCTGCTGTTCGGCGTCATCCGCCCGAATCTGTCGCCGCCCGACGACGAGCACACCCGCTACGAACTGCACCACCGTCATTTCTATTTCAATCCTGGCCCCAACCTGATGCTGCGTGGTGGCGACATCCTGATGCTGATCGGCTACCAGGCCAGCCTGGCGCAATTCCGCGAACTGGCCAGCCGCGGCCGCAGACGCAACAGATCGGACAAGAAATGACCGCACAACTCGCGCTGTTCGGATGCAACCCGCTCGCCATCGAAGTCGCCTGGCGCCTGACCATGGTGAAAACGCCGTTCATCATGCTCGACCGCGACGCCAGGCTGGTCGAACTGGCCCGCCAGGAAGGGCTGGTGGCGGAACACATCGACTACACCGACGACGACGCCCTGCGCGCGGTCGGTATTGGCGGCAATGACATCGAAGGCGTGTTCTGCCTGCTCACGGAAGACTCGGAAAACGTGTTTCTGGCGATTTCCGCGCGTGCCATCGCGCCGACACTGCGCATCGTCGCCGTCTGCCAGGCGCCGGAAGCCGCGCCGAAACTGCTCGCGGCCGGCGCCGACAAGGTCGTCGATCCCTATGAAATCAGCGGTGCGCGCGTGCATGAACTGATCGAGCGGCCGGAAGTGGTGGAACTAATGGAGCAGACCGTGTTCGGCCTGCAAGACCTCAACGTCGCCGAAATCGTCATCCCGCACGGCTCCTGGCTGCACGGCGTTCGTCTCAGCGAATTGCGCCGCCACATGACGCAGAACGTCATCCTGCTCGGCGTGGTCGATCTGGAACACGGCCGCGACCTGATCTTCAGCACGCGCGGCATCGACCACAACCTGGATCACGACGATGTGCTGGTGGTCATCGGTCCGCAACGGCAAGTGGCGAATTTCCGCAGCATGATCGAGGGTCGGGAAGCGCCCGGCAAAGTGTGTTGAAGCAAGCAAACCTTACTGCAGCACGTTCGATTGACTATCCCAGATAGACGCATCGCGCACGCACAAATGAAAAAAGCCAATCAAGAGATTGGCTTTTTTCATCAATTCTAATGGTCGGGGCGAGAAGACTCGAACTTCCGACCCCCTGCACCCCATGCAGGTGCGCTACCAGGCTGCGCTACGCCCCGAACAGCAAGCATTATAAAGGATAGTCATCGACGCCGTAAACACTGTGGATGGAAAAGACGCGCATGAAACAGAGGCATTAGTCGCCATTTCTGCAAAATTCGCCTACCCGCGCACAGAAACAGATCTCAAGGCATTGATTTAAATTGTTTTTTAAATTTAGCCAGGGGAATTATCCAGGCCAATACCTTGTAGCAGTCTTGCTGAAAGGTTCAGACTTTCAACAGTGCAATGATTTCAGCCAACTCATGCTTGATATCGGCTGTCGTGAAAGCATGCTCAAGCACATCGTCGGAAACGGACAGCGGCGAATTCTCTTCGCTAGCGACTTCCGACATCAATCGGTTACGCGCACCGCTGATCGTGAAGCCCTGTTCGTAGAGCAATTCCCGGATCCGCCTGATCAGCATGACTTCATGATGCTGATAGTAACGACGATTACCCCGCCGCTTTACTGGCCTCAATTGGGTAAATTCCTGCTCCCAATAGCGAAGAACGTGTGGCTTGACGCCACACAACTCACCCACCTCGCCGATGGTGAAATAGCGTTTTGGCGGGATAAGTGGAAGTTCAGAGCTCGGCAGATGTTCCGTCATGAGCCTCTTCCACCATGGCCTTTAATTTCTGGCTGGCATGAAACGTCACCACGCGACGTGCCGTAATGGGCATTTCTTCCCCTGTCTTGGGATTGCGGCCGGGTCGTTGCGGTTTTTCACGCAACTGAAAATTGCCGAAACCGGAAAGTTTGACGCTATCGCCATGCTCCAGGGCAGTTCTCACCTCTTCAAAGAAGGTTTCCACCATGTCCTTGGCTTCACGTTTGTTGAGCCCAACCTTCTCGAACAACATGTTGGCCAGTTCAGCTTTGGTAAGGGTCATGCAGGTAAAACTCCGTCAGCTGCGCAAGAAGGCGTTGTGGTTCTTGACCAGGATATCGACCACTTCCGCCACAGTAGAATCAATTTCTGAATCTGTAAGCGTTTTCTCAGTATGTTGTAACAACATATTGAAAGCAAGGCTTTTTTTGTCCGGATCCACCCCTTTGCCCTGGTACACATCAAAGCAACTGATGTCTGCCAACAAGGGCGGGGATACGGTTTTTATCGATGCCAGCAGATCATTTAACTCGGCTTTGGCATCGACGACGACCGCAATATCGCGGCGCACCGCCGGGAAACGCGGCATACCCTGATAGCGCGGCAAAGTTCGTTGCAGCAGCGGGCTTAGCTCCATTTCAAGCAGCACCGGCGATTTGGCAAAACCGTATTTCTGCGTCAAGCGCGGGTGCATCGCCCCAATCCAGCCGCAAGCTTGACCAGCAACGAAAATCTCGGCGCTTTGCCCGGGATGCAGTGCAATGTGATTCGCCCGTCTCAGTTCTACCGGCTCAGGGTGCAGCAAAGCCTCAAGGTCGGCGCGGAGGTCATAAAAGTCGATCTGGCGCATCTTCTCGCCCCATTGCTCCTTATGAACCGAGCCGTAAGCCAATGCACCGATACGCATAGGTTGCTGCTCTGCCGTGCTGGCAAGAAACACTCGCCCGGCCTCGAAAATCTGTACGCGCTCCTGGCCATGATTGAGGTTGTGGCGCAAGGTCTGGATCAAACCGCCGAGCAAGGATCCGCGCATGAAGCCCATCTGGCTGGCAATCGGATTAACTAACGGCAGTGGCGCGCCAGCGACTCGAAAGTCGCGATCCAGATCTTCCGAGATGAAGCTATAGGTTACGACTTCCTGATAACCCCTTGCCGCCATTAGCTTTCTAACTTCATGGGAAGTACGACCGCTCTCGCTGACGGGCAAGATGGCATGCTCGCCGCGCATGCTCACGGCCGGAACGGCTTCGTAGCCGTGCACACGCGCCACTTCTTCGATGAGGTCGACTTCGCGCGCGATATCGAAACGGTAGCTGGGCGGCACAACCCGTATCGGCTCGACTGTCCTGTCGATTTGCATGCCCAGGCGTTCCAGGATGCCCAGCATTGCCGTGTCACCCACTTCATAGCCGAGGATGCGTCTGGCGCGAGCCGGCCGGAAATCCACGGCTTCGAACGTGGCCCCGCCCTGCCCGGCTTCCTGCAACGGTCCACATTCGCCGCCGCAAATATCCAGAATGAGGCGGCTTGCGCGCTCCATCGCCCGGCGCGGCAAAGCGGTATCGACACCGCGCTCGAAACGATGCGAGGAGTCCGTAGATAAACCGAAACGACGCGCTCGCCCTACGATTGCGTTGGGTGCGAAATGGGCGGACTCGAGAAAGATGTCGCAGGTTGCATCGGACACTGCGCTCGACGCGCCACCCATGATCCCGGCCAAGGCGAGCGGACCGCTGTCATCGGCGATGACCAGCACGTCGGCATCGGCGCCGTTACCGGAAAACTCGATGGATTGCTCATTGAGCAATGCCAGCTTTTCGCCCGCACGCGCCATACACACCTGGATCCCGCCGTTCAGACGGGTGAGATCGAAGCCATGCATGGGTTGCCCAAGTTCGAGCAGAACATAGTTGGTGATATCGACAACCGGGTGAATTGCACGCAGACCGGATCGCTCCAGACGCTGCACCATCCAGCGCGGCGTAGCGGCCTTCGGGTCGATACCGCGGATCACCCTGCCGCAGTAACGCGGACAGGCCGCTGCAGTTGCCGGATCGGCTGCAATGGCGATCGGGTGCAGATCGGACAGCGTCGCCGCGACAGCCGCACAATCGACTTCCGCGAATGGCACCGCCGTCAGCGCCGCGACTTCCCGCGCAATGCCAAGGATCGAAAGGCAGTCGCCCCGGTTGGGGGTGAGCTTGAGGGTAAAGAGTTGGTCATCGAGATCCAGCCAGTCGCGCAGACTGGTGCCGACCGGCGCATCCACCGCCAATTCCATGATCCCGGCAGCTGCGTCGTTGATACCCAACTCCTTGGCAGAGCAAAGCATGCCGAACGACTCGACGCCGCGTACTTTGGCGCGTTTGATCACGAAATCATGCGGCAACTCGGCGCCGACCAGCGCACATGCCGTCTTGAGGCCGGCGCGGGCATTCGGCGCTCCGCACACGACGGTCAGCGGCGCGTCCGCGCCGACATTGACCTGGCAGACTTGCAGACGATCGGCATCGGGATGCTTTTCGGCGCTGAGGATTTCCGCCACCACCACTTGCGTGAAGGTTGCGGCGACCGCTTGCCGGGCCTCGACCTCAAGTCCCGCCATGGTCAGCAGATGGCCCAGTTCGTTACTGGACAGATTCGGATTGACGAGGCTACGCAGCCAGGTTTCGGAGAATTGCATGGCGAACCCTCAGGCGAACTGCTTCAGAAAGCGCAGATCGTTTTCAAAGAACAGGCGCAAGTCATCGACGCCGTAACGCAGCATGGCCAAGCGCTCCACCCCCATGCCGAAGGCGAAGCCCTGATAACGCTCGCTGTCGATGCCGACGTGGGCAAAAACATTGGGATGGACCATGCCGCAACCGCCGATCTCAAGCCAACCGTCGCCCCAGCTCATGTCCATCTCGGCGGACGGCTCGGTAAACGGAAAGAACGAGGGACGGAAACGCACCTGCAGATCGTCGCGTTCAAAAAAACGTTGCAGGAAGTCCTGCACCACGCCTTTCAGGTCGGCAAAACTGGCATGTTCGTCCACCCACAACCCTTCGACCTGATGAAACATCGGCGAATGGGTGGCATCAGAATCGACGCGATAGACCCGCCCCGGCGCGATGATGCGAATCGGCGGTTTCTGGTCTTGCATGTAATGCACCTGCACCGGCGAGGTGTGTGTACGCAGCAAAGCGCCGCCATTGAGATAGAACGTATCGTGCATGGCACGCGCCGGATGGTTGTCTGGAATATTGAGCGCAGTGAAATTGTAAAAATCGGACTCGATTTCCGGTCCGTCGGCTACCGCAAAACCAATGGAAGAAAACAATTGTTCGATGCGAGCCAGCGTCCGGCTGACCGGATGCAACCCGCCCACCGCCTCGCCGCGCCCGGGCAGCGTGACATCCAGCGATTCAGCTGCAAGCTGGCGTTCCAGTTCGTCGTTTTGAATGGCATCGCGGCGAGCCTTGAGAAGCGCCTCAACCTGATCCTTGACCTGGTTGATGCGCGCGCCCACCGACTTGCGTTGATCCGCCGGCAACGCCCCGAGCCCCTTCATCTGCTCGGTAATCGCGCCGCTCTTACCCAAATAGCGCGCCTTGACCTGATCCAGAATCGGCAAGTTGGCCGCAGCGGCAAACTCGCCCTCGGCATCCTTCAGAATTTCATCGAGATTCATGCTCTAACTCATTGGCCAGAAAAGAAAAAGGG
>JASJPG010000113.1:0-54631 GCA_031426815.1 Hydrogenophilaceae bacterium | reverse complement strand
TCGGCGCGTGATCAGAGACCTGCGCGTGAGGGCAGGCATCGGACAACCCTTAACAGGAGCGGACTTAATGCGAAATATCACCCCCGCGGTCGCTCTGCCGACACCGACGTCCAGCCGATTTCCAGAATGGCAGCAAGAAGGTGTACCCAACGCTCGTGCAATTCCTGGCAAAACACCACTGATTTAATTACACCACTGATTTAATTACCAACGCGGAAAACCTTGCTCGAATCGGCGTTGAACTGGAAGTGCTGAAAGTGGCATAACCACGCCACCCGCCACCTTCGATCTCTGCCATGAAGCCTTACGCCGAATCCTGTGAACAGAATCGCGACCCCATCCTGGCCGTGCTGGAAGCGGTCTTTGCCGACCGCAAGAACGTATTGGAAATCGCCAGCGGCACCGGCCAGCACGCGGTTTACTTCGGCCAGGCCTTGCCTCATCTGACCTGGCAGACCAGCGAATTGGCGGCCAACCACGCCGGCATCCAGGCCTGGCTGGACGAAGCCGACCTGCCCAACGTGCTGCCGCCGCTGGCCATCGACGTCAATGATGCGGACTGGCCGGCGACAACGGTGGATGCCATTTTCAACGCCAACACCGTGCACATCGTCGCCTGGCCTTCGGTGGAAAAGATGTTCGCCGGCATCGGCCGCGTGCTGGCGCCGGGCGGCATCCTATGCCTGTACGGGCCGTTCAACTATGGCGGCCGCTTCACTTCCGACAGCAATGCGCGCTTCGACGTCTGGCTGAAAGGCCGCGATCCGGCCAGCGGCGTGCGCGACTTCGAAGCGATCGACCGGCTCGCCCAAGCGCAGGGTCTGCAACTTCGGCAAGACATCGCGATGCCGGCCAACAACCGCACGCTGGTCTGGCAACGCACGGCATGAATCTGCGCATCGTCGAAGACCTGGCCGAGATTCCGGCCGCGCAATGGGAGGCGTTGCGGCAAGACCTGCCCGGCAACAACCCGTTTCTCGCGCATGCCTTTCTGCTTGCCTTGCAGGACAGCGGCTGCGCCACGCCGGCGACCGGTTGGCGCGCGCAATTTCTGACGCTTTGGCGGGATGAAAAGCTCGTCGGCGCGTTGCCGCTCTATGCCAAGAGCCACTCCTGGGGCGAGTTCGTGTTCGACTGGGCCTGGGCGGAGGCCTATCAACGCCACGGCCTCGACTACTACCCGAAGCTGGTCGCCTGCGTGCCGTTCACGCCGGTCGGCGGCGCCCGGCTGCTGGCCGACTCGGCCGCAACGCGCAGCCGTTTGCTCGCCGCCGCGCTGGAACTGGCGCGCGACAGCGGCGCTTCCTCGTTGCACCTGCTGTTTCCGCCCGAAACCCAGGCGCGGGAAATGCAGCGACACGGCATGCTGCTGCGCCGCGGCGTGCAGTTGCACTGGCACAACCCCGGCTACGCCGATTTCGCCGACTACCTGGCCGGCATGCGCCGCGACAAGCGCAAGAAAATTCAGCAGGAACGCCGCCGCGTCAACGATGCCGGCATCCGTTTTGAACATCTGCGCGGTGCGCAGATCACGCCGCAGCACTGGGAATTCTTCATGCGCTGCTACACGCGGACGCACCGCCAGTTCAATTCGCCGATTGCGTTGAATCTGGATTTTTTCCTGCGCGTCGGCGCGGCCATGCCGGAAAACATCCTGCTCATCGTCGCACTGCGTGACGACGAACCTATCGCCAGCGCGCTCAACTTTTACGACGATCACGCTCTGTACGGCCGTTCCTGGGGCACGCTGGAATACCACGCCGGCCTGCACTTCGAGACCTGCTACTACCAGGCCATCGAATTCTGCATCGCCCGCCAGATCGCCATTTTTGAGGGCGGCGCCCAGGGCGAACACAAACTCTCGCGCGGTTTTCTGCCGGCGACCACCTGGTCGGCGCACTGGCTGGCGCACCCGCGCTTCGCCAACGCGGTGGCGGAGTTCCTGCAGCGGGAAGCCGGCGGCATCGAGCGCTATATCGACGAACTGAACGAAAGCAGCCCGTTCAAGACCGGCAGCACTGCGTCAACCGAATAGCCCCGGCAAAATAAATTCAGCCGGCGCCGGAATAAAACCGGGTGGGAGCGCGTTTACGTGATTGCAAGCTTGCCTATCCCTCCTCTCACCGTTTATTCAAGGACATGACCATGCGTACTCTCACCCTCCTCGCCGCCGCTTTCGCGGCCACCCTGACCGGCTGCGCCAGCACCGGCACACCGGTCGAAACGCGTTCCGGCGCACTTACCGACGCCGCCGGCATGACGTTGTATGTGTTCGACAAGGATGCCGCCGGCACCGGCAAAAGTCTGTGCAATGGCGACTGTGCCGTGAAATGGCCGCCGCTGATCGCCAGCGCCACGGCCAATGCGGGCGGCGACTATGGCGTCATCGCGCGCGACGACGGCGGCCGCCAGTGGTCGTACAAGGGCAAGCCGCTGTATCGCTGGTTCAAGGACCAGAAGCCGGGCGACATGAGCGGCGACAACGTCAACAACGTCTGGCACGTCGCGAAGCCTTGAGCTTGAGCCTGCGCCCCGACCTCATCGAGCACATCCCGCGCCTGCGCCGCTATGCCCGGGCGCTGACGCGGGATGCGAACCAGGCCGACGATCTGGTGCAGGACACGCTCGAACGCGCCCTGGTCAAGCTCGACATGTGGCAGCCGGGCAGCGATCTGCGCGCCTGGCTGTTCACGCTGATGCACAACCTGTTCGTCAATCAGGTGCGCGCCGGCAGAGTGCAGGAAACGGAACTCGACGCGGCGCGCGACATCCCAGTCGCTGGCGGCCAGATGGCGGCGCTGGCCTTGCGCGACATCCACAGCGCACTCGGCTTGCTGCCGGAGGAACAACGCGAAGTGATCCTGCTGGTCGGCCTGGAACAGTTCGGCTACGCCGAAGCGGCGCGCATTCTGGGCGTCCCGCTCGGCACCGTGATGTCGCGGCTGTCGCGTGGACGCGAACGTCTGCGTCAGTTGTTGGCGGGCGAAAAAACCGATGCGGCGAGCGTGAAGCTCAAGGTGGTGAAATGAACAGAATCGAAGAGGAGATGCTGCACGCCTATGCCGACGGCATGCTGGACGAAGCGCAGCGACTGACGGTGGAAGCCTGGCTCGCCGGCCATCCCGACGATGCCGCGCGGGTGCGCGACTGGACCGCGCAGAACCAGGCCTTGCACGCCGCTTTCGACCCGGTCCTGAATGAAGCCCTGCCGCTGGAACTGGTGCGCGCGACACGACGCCGGCAGCCCGCCGCCGGCCGCCTCTGGCGCGTCGCGGCGGGTATCGCGGTGCTCGGCGTGACCGCGCTGGCGGGCTACGGCGTCGGCTTGCGTTCGGCGCAACCCGAACTGATCGCGCAGATGCCGCGCGACGCCGCCCTGGCCCACGTCGTATTCAGCCCGGAACAACGCCATCCGGTCGAAGTCGATGCCGCCCATGCCGACCATCTCGTGCAATGGCTGTCGAAGCGTCTCGGCGCGCCGCTGGCCGCGCCCGATTTCGCGGCACAGGGTTTCGAGTTGCTCGGCGGCCGTCTGCTCAGCGGCGGCGACGGCCCGGTCGCCCAGTTCATGTACCAGAACGCCGCCCAGAATCGCGTCACCCTTTACGTGCGGCGGGAAGCGAGCGGCAATGGCGACACGAGTTTCAGCCACGCCAAGGAAAACGGCATCGAAGTGTTCTACTGGATCGACCGGGACATGGGCTACGCCCTTTCCGGCAAGATCGGCCGCGCCGACATGCAACGCCTGGCCGACGCAGCCTATCGGCAGATCAGGCGCTGACCGGCTCGGCGAATTTGTCCCGGATCGCCAGGATGTCGGCCAAACGCGCCTGGAACAGGTCGACCAGGCCCGGATCGAAATGTTTGCCGCGATTGCTCTCGATGTATTCGAGGGCGGCGGCCACGCTCCAGGCTTTCTTGTAGGGCCGCTCCGAAGTCAGCGCGTCGAACACGTCGGCCAGTGCGACGACGCGTCCAACCAGGGGAATCGCCTCCCCGGCCAGGCCGTAGGGATAACCGCTGCCATCCCATTTTTCGTGATGGGTCAGCGCAATGACGCGGGCCATGCTGAGTAATTCCGAATCGTCGCCGGACAGGATGTCGGCGCCGATGGTGGCGTGGGTCTTCATGATTTCCCACTCGTGCGGCTCGAATTTGCCTGGCTTGAGCAGGATGTTGTCGGGGATGCCGATCTTGCCGATGTCGTGCATCGGACTGGCGTTGAGCAGTAATTCGCACGCTTCCGGGCCCATGCCGCACGCCTCGCCCAGCGCTACCGACATCTTGCTCATACGCACGATGTGCAGACCGGTTTCGTTGTCGCGGAATTCCGCGGCGCGGCCGAGACGGCGCACGATCTGCAAACGGGTGTCGTACAGCTCGCGAGTACGTTCCTGCACCCGTTCTTCCAGCCAGTGGTTACGCCCGCGCATCGACTTGTTGTAGAGCTGAACTTGCAGCAGGTTGCGCACCCGCGCCAGCAACTCGTCGACCGCGAACGGTTTGGTCACGTAATCGTGGGCGCCGCTCTGCAAGGCGCGCACCCGGTGCTCCTGGTCGTGCTGGGCGGTAAGGATCAGGATCGGCGGCAAGTCGTCGCGGCCGAGCGCCTGCAGTTGCCGCATGACCTCGAAACCATCCATGTAGGGCATGTTGAGGTCCAGGATGATCAGGTCGAAGCCGTGCAGCTGAAACAGGTCCAGCACGCAGCGCGGATCGGTCGTGGAAAGCAGGTCGCTGCAGCCGAAGCTCTGCAGTATCCGTTCCAGCAGCTTCACGTTGGCCGGTTCGTCGTCCACCACCAGAATCGAGGCCGCCAGGGCTTCTTCGCGTACCTGCGCTAGTTCATACAACCTTTCGCCCTGCAGGTTCATCTCAGCATCCTTCCGAGAAATCGAACTGGCTGATTACGTAAGTGCGAATTTATTCGCACGATCGGCCGCTTATGTGCGAATAAATTCGCACCGACTACAGCCATTGCTGTATCCGACGCCATCCTCGCCCACCTGGCGCAGCTTTGTCCACTTTCGGACACTTTTGCGTTACCCAACTGGACTTCTCACACAGCCGGCAGGCGTATCCAGAATGTGCTGCCTCTGCCCGGCTCGCTTTCCACCCCAATTTCGCCCTGCATCAACTCGATCAGGCGCTTACTCAGCGCGAGGCCGATGCCGGTCCCCTCGATCGCAGCCTTGTCCGCATCGAGTCGTTCGAATGCGGTGAACAGGCGCGCCTGCTGCTCGGCGCTGAGGCCCGCGCCGGTATCGCTGATGCGTACCTGGATGGCATCGCCCGCCGCCGCGCAGACGATATCGACGGTGCCGCCAGGCCGGTTGTACTTGACGGCATTGGAAAGCAGATTGAGCAACACCTGTTTGAGCCGGGTGCGATCGGCCCTCACACCGACGTTGCAGGCCGTTTGCGGCGGCAGCCGGATGCCGCGCGCCGCCGCCAGCGGTTGCGCCAGATTCAGGCACTCCTGCACGACGTCGGCCAGATTCACCGGTTCCAGGCTGACCGTCTGGCGGCCCGATTCGATGCGGGCCAGATCCAGGATTTCGTTGATCAAATCGAGCAGGTGCCGCCCGGCGACCAGGATCTCCTGCACGTTATCGGCCTGCACACCTTGCTTGATTTCCATCTGCAGCAACTGGCCGAAGCCCAGGATCGCATTCAGCGGCGTGCGCAGCTCATGGCTCATGCGCGACAGAAACTCGGATTTGGCGCTGTTGGCCCGCTCCGCTTCGACCTTTGCGGCGAGCAACTCGACGGTACGCAACTGCACCCGTTCTTCCAGTTCCTCGTACAGGCGCTGCAACGCCGTTTCCGCCTGCTTGCGCCGCATGAAGCCGGACAGGATGTCGGCAACGGAAGTCAGGAACTGCTCCTTGACCGGATCGCGCACGAAACCCAGCGGCAAATAGAGCACCATGACGCCCAGCACTTCGCCTTCCGAGATCAACGGCAGGTTGTAGTGGCCATGATCGGGCATGCCGGGATAGCTGATCTCGTGGCTCGCATCCACGCGCGGCGAGAATTGCATCTCCCGGCTGGCCGCAGCGCGGCCGCAATGGCAGCAGCCCAGCGGCACGCGCGCGCAGAGCGACTGGAGCTCACCGGACAGATTGCGCGACACCAGCAGCCGCAGCACCCGGCAATCCTCCGCCATCTCGAAGATGCCGCCACTGGGTTGCAGGACAAGCCAGGAAATCGCCAGCAGGCGGGCCAGACAGTCATCCAGCGTGGCCTGCAGCGGCCCACCGCCGACCACATGTTCGAGCATTTCGCGGAGGACGCTTTGTTGCTCCCGATCCTGCTGCAGCAAGGTTTCCTGCAGCTTGCGCTCGGTGATATCGACATGGGTGCCGGCCAGGCGCAGCGGCTTGCCGGCCGCGTCCCGTTCCAGATAGCCGCGCGTCAGCACATGCACGCAATGGCCGTCCTTGTGCGACAAACGGCATTCGATCTCGAAGTTGTCCCGCTTGGCGTCGACATAGTCCTGGATCATCGCCAGGGTTCGTTCGCCGTCTTCCGGATATACCAGGCGCTGCCAGCTCGAAAGATTCGGCTCCAGCTCGTCATCGCGGTAACCCAGCATGGCTTTCCAGCGCGGCGAATAAAAGACCTGGTCGGTCTGCATGTTCCAGTCCCACAGGCCGTCGTTGGCTCCGCGTATCGCCCGCTGGAAGCGCGCCTCGCTGTCGCGTAGCGCGGTGCGGTTAAGCTCGGCTTCCCGTTCGCGTTGCGCCAGGGTGTCCAGCATGCCGTTGAATTGCAGGGCGAGATGCGACGCCTCGTCGCTGCCGGCCACCTTGACGCGGCGCGCGGCATCGCCCGCCTGCACCGCATCGGCCACCACCTGAATGGCATGCAGCCGCCGCGTCAGGCGGATGCCGATCAGGCCGGCCAGCAGCGCGCCAATCAGGCTGGCGGCGAGCGCATAGACGATGCCGTCGTGCGTGGCCTTGCCCAGTTGTGCCGCGGCCATGACCTGGCCGACGCCGATGCGAACCCAGCCGACATGGCGCCCGGCCACCATGACCGGGCTGGCGACATCGACCAGCGTCGGCGACTGGTTGAGCAGGGTCAGTTCGGTCCGTGTCGGCAAGTCGATGACGTATTTGCCGCGATATTGTGCGTCGGTATGGGCCAGCACCGCGCCGCGCCAATCCAGCGCCATGGCGTAGCGCAACTCGGGATAACGCTCCTGCGCCAGGATGATTTCCTGCAGGCCGGTGACGTCCCGCGCCGCCACCCAGACCGCCGAAGCCGTCGCGACGTTCTGCGCCAGAGCCTTGGCATGAGCGACCTGCTGTGCCAGCAGCATGTCCTCTTGCTGCGCGGTCAGATGCCAGATGAACAGGCTCATCATCACCGCATGCAGCAGCGCCACGCTGGCAATGAGCTGACGGCGCACGCTGCCGGACAGCATGGTTCGCATTCTTGCAAAGATCATTCCTGCTCCACTGGCCGTACCTCGCGCTCGAAGCGCTGGATGAATTTGCGCACGGGTTCGTAGGCCGCGTCATTGGCGGCATGGAAGCGCGCCGTTTCCATGCCGGCCAGAATCATGCGGCCCGCGTCGTCCCGAGCCAGATCGATCAACGTCTGGCGAACCTGCGCCTGTACCTCGGGGAGCACATCGTCGCGCACCATGACCGAATTGTTCATCAACGCCGGCGTTTGCCAGGCCACCTTGAGTTGGGCGGCTTCCCTAGCATGGTTCTTCTGGAACAGGCGCCAGCTTGGCGGCCAGGTCGCGGCCGCATCGGCCTGGCCCAGGTAGGCGTGCATGATGGAAGACTCCTGCGAGCCGACGTAGCGGTTGTCGATCTCCCTGTTCACATCGATGCCGCTGCTGTGCAGGAAATACTGCGGCATGATGCACGCGGCCAGCGCGGTGGGCGACGGATAGCTCACCACCTTGTGCTTCAGGTCGGCAACGCTGCGGATCGGACTGTCTTTGCGCACGACGAAGATGCCCCTGAAATCCGTCGCATCGCCCGCCATCGCGATGACGTGATAGCCGACCTTCATCGCCTCCAGCGTCTGCCAGGGATTGGGCAACAGGAATTCCGGCGCGCGGGCGCGAAAGCGGGACTCATAGGTAGAGAAATCGCGCGCGGTCTCCAGTTCGAAGCGGACTTCGGGCAGCGCGCGGTTGAGGTGATCGATCAGCGGCTGGTAGGCCGCACTGACCCTGCCCGGGGTGTAGCCGAGATGCACCGCCAGGCGATACAGCGGAATCGCAGCGCCGGGTGGAGCATCGCTGTAACGCGGCCCCGCCCGCTGCCCAATGTCGCCGTCGCAGGCCGCCAGCAACAGCAACAACACCACGCCGAGTCGCTTAAGCATGGAGCACCGCATCGACCGCCGCCAGGAAGCGGCTGATCTCCAGCGGTTTGGTCAGGTAATCGACAAAGCCTGCCGCCTGGCCGCGCGCCAGATCCTGCGGCATGGCATTGGCGCTGACCGCGATGACCGGGATGTCGCGCGTCGCCGCGTTCTCGCGCAGGCAGGCCATGACCGCATAGCCGTCCATCTCGGGCAGATTGATGTCGAGCAGGATCAGGCCGGGCCGCGCTGCCCGCGCCAGCTCCAGGCCCAAGCTCGGGCTGGCGGCGGCGCGCAGGCGGATGTCCGGACGGTAGGCGAGGATGCGTTCGATCAGGCGCAGATTGGCCGGGTTGTCTTCGATGCAGAGGACATCGAAGCGAGGTTGTCCGCTGACTGGCAGCGCCGCCGTCGCGGTGGCCGCGACGACCGGCCCGACTGCGTTCGCCGCGCCGGAGGCAGCAGGCAGGCGCAGCCAGAACGTGCTACCCGCGCCCGGTGTGCTGTCGACGCCGATGTCACCGTCCATCGCTTCCATCAGGCGTTTGCTCAAGGCCAGGCCGATGCCGCTGCCCTCGATGCCGGTGCTGTCCGCCTCCAGCCGCTCGAACGGCTTGAACAGGCGCGCCTGCTGTGCCGGGCTGAGGCCAGGACCGCTGTCGCGGATACGGATCTGGATGGCGCCGGCGAGGCGCTCGCAGGTCACGCTGACCGTGCCGTCGGCGCGGTTGTACTTGACCGCGTTGGAGAGCAGGTTGAGCAGCACCTGTTTGAGCCGGGTACGGTCGGCCTGTACCTGCGCGTCGCAATCGGCTGCCGGCGCGGCGATATGGATGCCGCGCGCTTCCGCCTGCGGCCGGATCAACGCCAGGCAATCGGCCAGCAGCGCCGGCAACGCAACCGGTTCCTTGCTGACGGTGAACTTGCCGGACTCGATACGCGCCAGATCGAGCACTTCGTTGATCAAATCGAGCAGATGGCGGCCGGCATGCAGCACTTCCCGCACATTGTCGGCCTGCTCGCCGGGCAAGTCGGCGCGGTCGAGCAACTGGCCGAAGCCGAGGATGGCGTTCAGCGGCGTGCGCAACTCGTGGCTCATGCGCGAGAGGAATTCGGATTTGGCCTGATTGGCCCGCTCGGCTTCGTCGCGCGCCCGCAGGATCTCGGCTTCCGCCAGCTTGCGCGCGGTGATGTCCTGCACCGCACCGGTCAGGCGCAGCGGCTCGCCGGCCGCATCGCGTTCCAGTTGCGCCTCCTCATGCACCCAGCGGATCGTGCCATCGGGGTGGACAATGCGATGGTCGACGCTGTGCCAGCCGAACTGCATCGCCTGCGCTTCGGATGCCTTGACCAGCACATGGTCGTCCGGGTGCACGCAGGCGAAGAAGTTGGCGTAAGTCGGCTGGAACGTTGCCCGCTCGCGCCCGAAGATGCGATAGATCTCGTCCGACCAGGCCAGCGCGCCGGTCCGCAGATTCACCGTCCAGTGGCCGAGATGGGCGATGCGTTGCGCCACCTGCAGCTGTTTCTTGCGTTCCAGCAGTTCCGCCGTGCGCTGTTGCACCGTGCTTTCCAGGTCCCGCCGATGCGCTTCGAGTTCGTGCTGGAGCGCCTTGAGCTGGCTGATGTCGCGGTAAACCGCAAGCCAGACTTCGCCATACAGCGGATGCGTGAATATCGAAAACGTCGCGGAACACCAGAGTGAAGTGCCGTCGCGCTTGATCTGTTCGATTTCGCCACGCCAGCTGCCCTTTTGCGCCAATTCGCGCAGGAAACTGGAACAGTCCGCCGCCATCAGCCGCGCCAGGCGTTGGCCGAGCAGCCCGCCCTTGGCGTAGCCGAACATCGCGTCGGCGCCGGCGTTGGCGTAGACGATGGCCTCGTCCTGCGCATTGACCAGCAACACCGCCTCGGACATCTGTTCCAGCATGCGGGCTTGCAGACGGATATCGTCTTCCAGCGTCGCCTGATGGTGGATGCGCTGGTGGTTGTAGCGCGTCGGCAGCACCGGAGCGATGGCGCCGAAATGGTCGACGATGACGAAAGCGCCATCCGCCTGGCAGCGCGCCAAACAGGTGTTGACTTGGGCATGATGCGTCGCCGGGTCCATCTGCACGCGTCCCTGCGGTCCGTCGACGACGATACTTTCCAGCGCCTCGACCAGCGCTTCCGGATCCAGGCTGGCCGCCGCGTTGGCAGCCTGGGCGAAGGCCTTGACGCAGAGATAAGCGCCTTCGCCGAAGTTGGTCAAAATGCCGTTGCCGTGCGGCCAGATGCCGTCGACGCCGTCCAGCGCGGCCAGCCGGGCCAGATAGTTGCGGTTTTCGGCCGTGTCCACGCTCATGAAGTAGGTGTTGCTGGAGTAGAAATTGGCGCGCACTTGCGGTGGTAGCTGGCTCGCCATCATCTCGTCGTAATGCCCCATCACCACGGCCATGCGCGACTTCAGGCCGCGTTCGGTAAAACGGGTGAGCAGCGCGACCTGATCGGCGCCGGCGAAATACGGCACGAAGACATCGGGCGCGCCGGCTGCGACGTGATCCAGCAAGCGCTCGATGGCGTCGGCAGAGGCGCCGATCGGGCAGTATTCCTCGCCGACCACCTCACCGCCGACCGCCAGCAAGGCGCACTTGGCGGCATCGATGGAACCGCGCGGCCACTCGTAGTTGTTGCCGGCGAAGAACATGCGCGGACCATATTCCTTGCGCATCCAGGGAATCATGCGGTCGATCTGCTGATTCGGCAGCGCGGCGAAATGGAAGAAGTAACGGCTGAGGATGCTGCCTTCGTAGAAGGAAAAATTGAGATACGGCAGCTTGCGCGGTTCCGCCACGCGATAAGCGACGGCGATGCGCGAATTGGACAGCAGATTGCCGATGAGCGCCGCGCAGCCGTGGCGGTCGGCCAACCGCTCGGCCGCGCTCACTGCGCTGTCCGGCAAGCTGCCATCGTCCTCGATCACCAGTTGCAGCGGCCGGCCCAGCACGCCGCCCTGTTCATTCACTTCCTGGCAGGCGATCCGCGCGGCGCGCACGATCTCCTCGCCATAAATGGCGACCAACCCGCTCAGCGGCGGCATCAGTCCCAGTTTCACGGCAGCGTCAGACATGCGTTTTGCCTGTCGTGGCGGCCAGCTGGGCGTCGAGCACGGCCAGGAAGCGATCCACCTCCAGCGGTTTCGTCAGGTAATCGACGAAGCCCGCCGCCCGGCCGCGCGCCAGATCCTGCGGCATGGCATTGGCGCTGACCGCGATGACCGGGATGTCACGCGTCGCCGCGTGCTCGCGCAGGCAGGCCATGACCGCATAACCGTCCATTTCGGGCAGGTTGATGTCGAGCAGGATCAACGCCGGCCGCTCTGCCCGCGCCAGTTCCAGGCCCAGGCTCGGGCTGGCGGCGGCGCGCAGGCGGATGTCCGGACGGTAGGCGAGGATGCGTTCGATCAGGCGCAGGTTGGCCGGGTTGTCTTCGATACAGAGCACGTCGAAGCGCGCCTGGCCACCGGCATGCAGCGCCGCGGTGCTGACGTCCGCACTGGCTGGGCGGGCTACGTTCGCCGCGTCGGCGGCCCCCGGCAGGCGCAGCCAGAACGTGCTGCCCGCTCCCGGCGTGCTGTCGACGCCGATCTCGCCGTCCATCGCTTCCATCAGGCGTTTGCTCAAGGCCAGGCCGATGCCGGTGCCCTCGATGCCGCTGCTGTCCGCATCCAGCCGCTCGAACGGCTTGAACAGTCGCGCCTGCTGTGCCGGGCTGAGGCCGGGGCCGCTGTCGCGGATACGGATCTGGATGGCGCCGGCGAGGCGCTCGCAGGTCACGCTGACCGTGCCGTCGGCGCGGTTGTACTTGACCGCGTTGGAGAGCAGGTTGAGCAGCACCTGTTTGAGCCGGGTACGGTCGGCCCGCACCGTGTTGCCGTCCGTCGGCGCAGCGACGATGCGGATGCCGCGCGCCTCCGCCTGCGGCCGGATCAGGGCGAGGCATTCGGCGACCAACGGCGCCAGTGCAACCGACTCCTGGCTGACCGTAAACGCACCGGATTCGATGCGCGCCAGGTCGAGCACCTCATTGATCAACTCCAGCAGATGGCGGCCGGCATGCAGCACCTCCCGCACGTTGTCGGCCTGCTCGTCGGGCAGCTGGGCGCGATCCAGCAACTGGCCGAAACCGAGGATGGCGTTCAGCGGCGTGCGCAATTCGTGGCTCATGCGCGAGAGGAATTCGGATTTCGCCTGATTGGCCCGCTCCGCTTCGTCGCGCGCCCGCAGAATCTCCGCTTCCGCCTGTTTGCGCGCGGTGATGTCCTGCACGGTACCAGTCAGCCGCAACGGTTGGCCGGCGGCGTCGAACTCGCTGACCGCCTCCTCATGCACCCAGCGGACATTGGCATCCGGCAGCACGATGCGGTGATCGAGCTGCATCGCTACGCCTTTGGTGAAGGCCGCTTCCTGCGCCTGCCGCACTGATGCCACGTCATCCGGGTGCACCGCGGCGTAAAACCGCGCCTGGCTGGGGGTAAAGGCAGCGCCGGGCGTGTAACCGAAAATGCGGTAGATCTCGTCGGACCAGGTCAGTTCGCCGCTTTGCACATTGACCGACCAGTGCCCCAGATGCGCGATGGCCTGGGCGTTGCGCAACAGGCGCTCGCTTTCCATCAGCGCCGCGGTACGCGCCGACACCAGATCTTCCAGATGGGCGCGGTACAGCTCCAGTTCCTCCTCGCCCCGCTTGCGCTCGGTGATGTCATGCACGCTGCCAATCATGCGTAGCGGCGCGCCCTGCTCGTCGCGGTAGACCTTGCCGCGTTCATGCACGACGCGCACCGCGCCATCCGGCCGTAGCACGCGGTGCTCGATGCTGTACGGCAGCGTGTCGTCGGCAACGCTGGCGTTGACCGCGGCGATCACGCTCTGCCGGTCGTCAGGATGAACCGCGTCGACAAAGGCTTGATAGGTTGCGCCGAATGATTGCGGCGACTGACCGAAAATTCGGTAAATCTCGTCGGTCCAGCGCAGGCCGCCGCCGACGATGTCCCAGTCCCAGGAACCGATGTGGGCGATCGCCTCGGCACGCGCATAGGTTTCCTCGCTGCGCCGCAGCGCCGCCTCCACCAGCTGTTTCTCGGTGACGTCGATGCCGATCGAGACGACGAATTCCATGCGCCCCTGAGCGTCCAGCAGCGGCGTGTTGTGCCACTCGATCAGATGCTTGCCAGCCGCCCGGTCGAGCCAGTGATTGGTGTAGCTGGCCCGCAGCACGCCGGGATTGTCGATCAGCGTCTTGAAGGCCAGTTCGCGTACATCGCTCAGTTCCTCCGGCAACAGCAGGAAGTCCCACGGGCAGCGTCCCTCCACCTCGGCGAAGGTGTAGCCGGTGAGCGCCTGGCAGGCCCGGTTGAAACGGCGGATGCGGCCATCCCGGTCGAGCACCAGGACGATGGCGCCGGCGCTGTCCAGCACGGCGCTGGAAAAGTTGCGCTCCTCCCGCAACTGCATCTGCACACGATTTTGCTCGGTGACATCCTGCGAAGTGCCGTACATGCGCAACGGATGCCCGGCCTCGTCAAAGATCACCCGGCCGCGCTGCTCCAGAATGCGCTCGCCATCCGACCGCAGCACCCGGTGCTCGACGTAGTAAGGCCGCATCTCGCGCGGGTCCATCACGCGTTGCATTTCGGCCAGCACCGCGGCGCGGTCGTCCGGATGCACCACCTGCATGAAAATTTCGCCGTTGGCCGGCATGGCACCCGGTTCGAAGCCGAGCAGGCGATATTCCTCGTCCGACCAGGTCGCCTGGCCGGTGACCAGATCCAGGTTCCAGTTGCCCAGGTGAGCCAGGCTCTGCGCCTCGGCCAGCAGCGCCTCGCTCCTGGCCAGCGATTCCCGCACCTGCCGTCTTGCCATGGCGTTCTGGAACACGCCCAGAAAACAGGTTTTGCCCTTGATGGTGACGTAGGAGGGATCGACGTCGGCGTAGACGATGCCGCCACGCTTGGTCAGGAAGGGCAATTCATGCACCAGATCGCGCTCGCCCAGCTGCGAGTCACGGTACAGCTCGCGCGCAAGCGGCCACACCGCTGCGGGATGCAATTGCGGCGGCGTCATGCCGCGCAATTCGGCCTCGCTGTAACCCAGCATGCGGCAGAAATCCGTGTTGGCCATGACCAGGCGACCGTTTCCGGTCAGCACCACCAGGATGCCGCCGCGAGCATTTTCACTGAGGGCGCGCAGCGTGGGTTCGGCCTCGCGCAGCCAGCTGTTCAGCGCATCGGATTCGCCGTCGGCCGCCGGCGCAGCGAAAGCTGGCTGTTTCGGTTCCCCATCGCGACTGTCAGACATGCAAGTTCATCCATAAAGGCCAATTTGCGGCGCCCACCCCGGCCGGCACTGTCACCGCTATCGGCACGGACTTGCAGTGTCTTGAGACTATATCGCCGATTCCCTAATGGATTGCCAGCATCGGGAGCGCCGGCGTCTCGCCGGCCTGGTAGTCGAACACCGCCGGCGGGACGCCAGCGCTCCAATGTCGGCGGCATCGTCTTCAGGCGCGGCGGGCGCTCCCGCCTAATCCACGACATCCAGGCTTTCCCCGCAAGGCTGTGCGGCCAGCAAACGGCCGCACTCACCGGCCGGCACGGCGCGACTGTACAGCCAACCCTGCATTTCGTCGCAGCCCAAACGGAGCAGCATGGCGCGCTGATCCTCGTGTTCGACGCCCTCCGCGATGACTTTCATGCCCAGGCTGTGGGCCAGGCTGATCAGGCCGCGCACGATGGCGGCATCATCCGGATCGCGCGCCAGGTCCTGGATGAAGGAACGGTCGATCTTGAGCTTGTGCAGCGAAAACAGCTTGAGATAGGCCAGCGACGAGTAGCCGGTGCCGAAATCGTCGATGGCGATGGAGACGCCCAGTTGTTCCAGTTCGTGCAACACGCGGGCTGCGACGTCCGGTTCCTCCATCACGGCGCTTTCGGTCAATTCCAGCTCCAGCAGATCGGCGGGGATGTTGTTCTCCGCCAGCGCAGTGCGCACCGACTCGGTCAGATCGCGCTGACGGAACTGGTGCGCGGACAGGTTCACCGCCACCCGCATCGGCGTGCCGGCATCCAGCCAGACGCGGATCTGGCGGCAGGCTGTGGCCAGCACCCAGGCGCCGATCGGCATGATCAGGCCGCTCGCCTCGGCCACCGGGATGAAGCGGGCCGGGCTGACCTGGCCCAGTTCCGGATGCGTCCAGCGCAACAGGGCTTCGACGCCGCAGATTTCGCCGCTGCGCAGATTGATCTGCGGCTGGTAATGCAGCTCCAGCTGGCCGGCCTCGACGGCGCGTTTGAGATGAGTCTGCAGCAACAGCGTGTCCTGCATGATCTTGTTGAGGTCGCGGGTAAAGAAGCGCACGCAGCCCTTGCCCTCCGCCTTGGCCCGGTACATCGCCAGATCGGCGTTGCGCAACAGCGTGGTGAAATCGTCGCCATCCAGCGGAAACACGGTGACGCCAAGGCTGAGGCCGGCATAAACCTCGTGTTCGCCGATCAGCATGGGGGTGCTGAAGGCGTGCAGCACCTTGTTGACGGCCTGCCCGATATGCTCGACCTGGGTCTGGTCGGTCAACACCAGCGCGAACTCGTCGCCGCCCAGCCGCGCCACCGTATCGCCGGCGCGCAAGGTGTGCTGCAGGCGAAGCGCCACTTCGGTGAGCAGTTGATCGCCGTAATTGTGGCCCCAGCCATCGTTGATCGCCTTGAAGTTGTCCAGGTCGAGCAGCACCACCGCGACCAGATTGCCATGCCGCCGCGCCTGCTGCATGGCATGCGACAGACGGTCCTGCAACAGCGTGCGATTGGGCAGGCCGGTCAAGGCGTCGTGGGTGGACTGGTGGCGCAGTTCGTCCTCGATGCGACGCTGCGCGCTGACATCGCGAATGAAGGCGGTGATCTGCGTGCCCGCTTCGGACTGGAACGCGCTCAAAGCGATATCGAGCGGCACCAGACTGCCATCCTTGTGCCGCCCCGCCACTTGCTTGCCGCTGCCCATGGCGCGATTGTTCGGCGCCGCGACGAAACCTTGCATATAGGCATGATGATGCGCGCGCGCTTGCTCCGGCAGCAGGATGTCCATGCGCTGTCCGAGCAACTCCCAGCGCGCGTAACCGAACATCGACTCCAGCCGCGCGTTGACCATGCAGATGCGGCTTTCTTCGTCCGCCACCAGGATGGCGTCCGGCGCTGTTTCCAGCAGTTCGTAATGGCGCCGCTGGCTTTCGATGACCTCGTTGCGGGCCTGTTTGATCCGATTGATCGGAGTCAACACGCTATCGAGAAAAATGGCTCGGTAGAGAAACAGATAGGCCAGCACCTTGTAGACCTGGCCGAGCACGTTGGCCAGGTCGGTGGCGCGCGAATACAGCATAAAAAACAATTCGCTCACCAGCATCAGCGCAAGCGCAAAGCCGAGCGAGGCCAGGCTGAGGCCATTCATCTCGTGGCGGCGGCGGAACATCGCCACCAGCGCGATCAGCAGCAGCAGCGCGACGCCGCCTTCCAGGGCGACCTTGAACGCGGTCGGCCCGCTGCCCGCGACGAACATGGCCGGCACCCAAGCGGGATGCCAGGTGCCGACAAGGAACACCACCAGCGCATAGCCCAGGAAGCCGGCGAGAAACTTACGGCGCGCCGGCTTCGCCAGCGGCCGCCGCGGCATCAACGCGAATGCCAGCAAAGCCGCGGCCACCGCGTAGTGCGCCGCCAGCCCGAACAGGATCGCCTTGTGCGGCGTGTTCGGGGTGATGAAATCGGGCATCCCGGAAGCGGCCAGATATTGCGCGAATTCCAGCGATGCCACGGCCAGAAAGGCGCAGGCCAGCATCACCGAAGGCACCGGCCGCAATTCGTCGTGGATATGCCAGCCGGTGACGAACACCATCGCTGCCGCCACCACGGCGAAGACTTCGACCAGCGTATGGAACGGCAGATAGAAGGCCAGGTCGATCGCAATGCGGTTCTCCGGCACCGCCTGCGACACCAGCAGCGGGAAGGCCAGCAGCAACGCGGCACAGCCGGCGGCGCGGATCCAGCCGGCCAGCGCCTTGTGCGGGGTGATTTCGGGGAGGCTCATTAGGTCGGCTCGATATTCAGCGGTTGCCGCCATAGCGGGTGACTTCCAGCGCGATGCCCGCGAGCGGCACACTCTTCTGCACGCCGCCCAGCTTCACCGCTTCCTTCGGCATGCCGTAGACGACGCAGCTGGCCTCGTCCTGCGCCAGCGTCGCCGCGCCGGCCTCGCGCATTTCCTTCATGCCGCGGGCGCCGTCGTCGCCCATGCCGGTCATGATGACGCCGAGCGCATTGCTGCCGGCGCAACGGGCAACGGAGCGGAACAGCACATCGACCGAGGGCCGGTGGCGGTTCACTGCCGGGCCATCCACCACGTCGACGTGGTATTGCGCGCCGCTGCGCTTGAGCAGCATGTGCTTGCCGCCCGGCGCGATCAGCGCGCGGCCGGGCAGAACGCGGTCGCCGTTGCGCGCCTCGCTCACCTCGATCTGGCAGACGCTGTCGAGGCGCTCGGCGAAGGCGGCGGTGAATTTCTCCGGCATGTGCTGCACGATGACCAGGCCCGGCACGGTGCGCGGCAGCGCCGACAGCATCGTTTCCAGCGCCTGGGTGCCGCCGGTGGAGGTGCCCACCGCAACCACCTTGTCGGTGGTTTCGTGCATGGCGTGGTTCGGTGCCGGGCCGGACAGGATGGCATCGGCGCTCAACTTGGGTTTGACCGCCGCCGCCAGGCGGCGGACGTTGACGTGCGCCGCCGCGCGCACCGCGCCGACCACGTCATCGGCCGAATCGACCAAGAATTGCTTGAGGCCGATGCGCGGCTTGGTGACGATGGCCACCGCGCCGGCCGCCAAGGCCTGCATCGTGGTCTCGGCGCCTTTTTCGGTCAGCGTCGAACAGATCACCACCGGCGTCGGCCGCTGCGCCATCAGTTTCTTCAGGAAGGTGATGCCGTCCATGCGCGGCATCTCGACGTCGAGCACGATCACATCCGGCCAGTCGCGGTTCATCTTGTCGAGCGCGAACAACGGGTCCGGCGCGACGCCGATCACCTCGATGTCCGGCGCCGAGGAGAGCACCGAGGTCAGCACCTGGCGCACGGTGGCGGAGTCGTCGACGATCATGACGCGGATGGGTTTCATGGCGTCATCCCGGTTTGCGATAGACCGACGGCTGCACCGCGGCGAGGCCGTGAGCGAGACCGTTGAGGCTTTCCGAGTGGCCGATGATGAAGCAGCCGCCGGGACGCAGGCGTTCGAGCAGACGGGTCACCACTTGCTGCTTGGTGGCGGCCTCGAAATAGATCATCACGTTACGCAGCAGGATGACGTCGAACTCGCCCACCCGCGGCAACGTCTCGTTCAGGTTGATCTGCTGGAAGCTCACGCGTCGGCGCAACGCCGGCTCCAGCGTGAAGCTGCCGGTCTGGCTGCCGATGCCTTTCAGACAGTAAGCCTTCAGGTAGGCGACGGGAATCTCCCTGGCCTGCGCCAGTGGATACAGCGCGGCGCGGGCTTTATCGAGCACCTGCGTGCTGATGTCCGAGCCGAACACTTCCCAGGCCGCCTCGCCCATTTCATCCGCCAGCAACATGGCCAGGCTGTAGGCCTCCTGGCCGCTGGAACTGGCCGCGCTCCACAGCCGCAACGGCCGCCCCGCGGGGTGCTGCGGCAGCACGCGCTGGCGCAGGAAGTCGAAATGCTTCGGTTCGCGGAAGAAGTGGGTCTCGTTGGTGGTGAGCAAATCCACCGCCACCTGCAACTCGTCCTGGCGCTGGTTGATCAGCTGGAAATAGTCGTGGTAGCTGGTCAAGCCGTGGTGTTTCAGCCGTTTCGCCAATCGCCCCGCCACCAGGGCCTTTTTGGCCGGTGACAGGCTGATGCCGGCGATGCGGTGAATCATCTGGCGGAAGCGGCCGAACTCGCCGTCGCTGAGCGTGATCGCGTGCATGCCTCAGTCCCCTCTGCGCCGCACGCCGGTACCCACGTCCAGCTCGGCAAACCAATTGATGAAACGCGCCACATCGGCGCCCTGATAGACCGCGCCGTGCTGCGGGCAAAGCAGGTCGATCGGCAATGCGGCGGCGCGTTCGCACCAATCCAGCACCGCCGCTTTCGACCCCATCCAGCGTTGGTGAAAGCCCTTGGCATGGCGAATGTGGCGGTCGAAGTCGGTCACGAACGCGGCGTCCTCGTCCGGCGGCAACATCGCTGCGCCGACATCGCCGGAAAACAGGATGCGCGCGTCGCCGTCGTACAGATGAAAGTTACCGCTGGAATGCAGGTAGTGCGCCGGCACCGCCTGCAACTGGCGTTTGCCGAGTGTGATGCGGGCGCCTTCATCCGGAATGGCGACGAAAGTTTCGTGATTGCCGCCGAAATGCGGCACGAACTCGCTCCACAGCCAGGACAGATGGCACTTCAAGTCCGGGTTGAACACCAGCCACAGCCCCAGCGAAGAAATGATGTCGGGATCCTGGTGCGACGCGAACAGCGATTTGATGCGGGCGGGGTCCCATTCCTGGGCGATGGCGGAGAACACCGCGGCAAAGATCTCGCTGCCGCCGGGATCGGTCAACACGGCCTCGTCGCCGTCGCACACCAGATATTCGTTGGTGTCGATCAGGTAGCCCGGCCGCTCCGGATCGCGCGCCACCATGCCCCATTTATGCTCGCCCTGCTCGAAGATCCAGGTCAGGTTTTTCATGCTTCGCTCCTGGCGATGCTCCAGGCATTGAACAACCGATACCTGATCAGTTCGATGCTGCGCTCGATGGCAACGCCGGCCTGGTTGAGCTGTGCGCTGAACCTGCCGCCATAAACCGCCTCGATCTTGGCGCCGCGCGCCAGGGTGCGACCGACCTCGCACTGGCGTAGCGCCTGCGCGATGACCCGCCGCACGCCACGCCAAGCCGCGGCATTGGTCCGCGCCATGCGTGCCAGCACGCGATCGACCTGAGCCAAGGTCGTTGCCATGACGGGGTGGCCGCCCAGGACCAGGGCGGCGGCAAGACGCTGACGCAAACGCGTGTCTTTGGTCAGGCTGGCGACATCCTGGATCAGATCGGCCATATTCAGTGCGAGTGCATCCATCTGCGCCTGCAGCTTGCAGCTGAAACTGCGCAGTTCGAGCGATACCACGGCAAAGCCGCGCACGTCCGCACCGGCGCGCCGCGCCACCAGCATGGTATTGATCGCGACCAGGCTGAGCTCGCGTGCAGCGCGCACGACGCCCTTGATTTCCTCGTTCACCCCGACCACACGGCGCATGTCGTCCATGTCGGCGGCGTCGTCCAGGGTCACTACCGGTTCGTACAGCATCGTTATTCCTATCGTTACAGTGGTGCGATCTGTTCAGAACGACACGAATTCGAGTTCGCCGCCGACCGTGGGTGAATGCTTTGCAGTGTTCTGCCGGGTGGCCGGATTGAGTTGATCGCTCGCTGCGTTGCCCTGACCGACTGCGTCGAGCGGCTTGTCGGCAGATTCGCTGCAGTTCCGGCGGAGCGAACGGATGATCGACAGCCACAGCGCACTACCCGCCAACAGCATCGTCAGTCCAATCCACAGCGTCATCTGCATGACAGCGTCGCGGGTGGCCGCGGCGTTCTGCCGAAACCCTTCCGCCTTGTTCATCGCGAAGTCGTAGACAACGGTTTTCAGTGCAGAAATCTTGATCAGCGCAGCAGCGTTTTCGGTGCGCATGACGTGGCGTGCTGCCGCCATCTTGCCGGCGCGTTTGAGCTCGATGACCTTGCTGCGCACCGGTTTCCACTCCCTGAAACTTGCCGCCAGCCACTCCAAATCGAGCTTGTCGCCCAGGAAGCGCGCTTTCGCCAATGCCAGGTCCTTCTGCACTTCCGCCTCCAGGGCATCGATTTGCGCGGCGTATTTCTGGATGTAGACCTCGTTATCCGACTGGACGATGTCCTGCATCGCCCGCGCCATGCGCAGGATGTTGGCATCGGCCCGGGCAATCGCGTTCGACACGGCAAAGGGATGGCGGTATTGCTGTTCGGTCAGCTCGGCCAAACGGTTCTGCTGGTAAACCGAGAATGCGAGGATGCCGAGCAGGAGTGCCAGGACGTTGCCGAAGCCGATGGCCAACTGCGCGGCGACTGTCAATTTTTTCATTGCCATTTCCCTTCGATGTCTTCCGTTGCGCCGCGGGCCGCGGCACTCCATTCAGGCCGCCTTGGCTTGGCCGATCTGGGCCAGATCCTCGCTGGAGAGGACGTTGTCGATGTTCAGGATGATCACGAACTTGTCCTGCACCTTGCCCATGCCGGCGATGAAGTCGGTGCGGATGCGGGTGCCGAAGGCCGGCGGCGGTTCGATCTCGCTGGCGGCGATCTCCAGCACTTCGTTGACCGCGTCGACCACGACGCCGATCACCTGGGTCTGTTCCTCGACCAGCAATTCCAGGATGACGATGCAGCTGCGTCGGGTCACCTCGCTGCGCCTGCCGCCGAAGCGGCTGGCCAGATCGACCACCGGCACCACCGCGCCGCGCAGATTGATCACGCCGCGGATGAACTCCGGCATCATCGGGACGGTGGTGAGATGGCCGTACTCGATGATTTCCTTGATGTGCAGGATGCCGATGGCGAAGACTTCGCCGCCCAGCATGTAAGTCAGATATTGCTGCGGCTCCGCGGCGATGACGGCGGCCGCCCGCCCTTCGAGTTTGACCAGTGCATTCATGTCAGCCCCTTCAGAAACGCACGAACTCGTGTTCGGCAGGCGCCGCAGCCGACATCGCTTTGGCGGCCTTGCGCGGCGCGGTTTTGGCAAGCGCCATGCCGTTGTTGGCGGCCATGCCCGCGGCGACTTTGAAGAAGCCCATCAACTGCTGCAACTGCTCGGCCTGACCGCTCATTTCCTCGGCGGTCGCCGCGAGTTCTTCGGAGGCGCTGGCGTTCTGCTGCGTCGCCTGGTTCAACTGGTTCATCGCCGCGTTGACCTGGCCGACGCCGGAACTCTGTTCTTCGCTGGCGGCGGTGATTTCCTGCACCAGATCGGAGGTCTTCTTGATGCTGGGCACCATTTCGTCGAGCAGCTTGCCGGCGCGTTCGGCCATCTCGACCGAGCCGCTGGCGAGTTCGCCGATCTCCTGCGCCGCGACCTGGCTGCGTTCGGCCAGCTTGCGCACTTCCGCCGCCACCACCGCGAAGCCCTTGCCGTGCTCGCCGGCGCGTGCCGCTTCGATGGCCGCGTTCAACGCCAGCAGATTGGTCTGGTAGGCGATGTCGTCGATGATGCCGATCTTGCCGGCGATGCTCTTCATCGCGGTCACCGTCTGCTTCACCGCCGCGCCACCTTCAACCGCTTCTTGCGAGGACTTGCTGGCCATGCCGTCGGTGATCTTGGCGTTCTCGGTGTTCTGGGCGATGGACGCGCTCATCTGTTCGATGCTGGCGCTGGTCTCTTCGACCGAAGCGGCCTGCTCGGAAGCGCCCTGTGACAGCGACTGCGCCGTGGCGGAGACTTCTTCGGAAGCGGAAGACAGGTTGTCGGAGGCGGAACGCACCTCGGTGATGATCTGCACCAGCTTGGCCACCATGGTCTGCATGGCAGCCAGCAACTGGCCGGTTTCGTCCTTGCCGCTGACTTCGATGCGGGTGGTCAGATCGCCTTCGGCGAGGGCGTTGGCGGCGGTGACGGCGCGATTGATCGGGCGGGTGATGCCGCGGGTGATCGAAAATCCGATGGCCAGCGCGAGGCCGAACGCGATCAGCGCCAGGGTGATCATCAGTGTGCGGGCGCCGTCATAGAGGTCTTTGCCTTCCTGGGCGGATTTTTCCATCAAGCTCGCCTGGTAGGCGATGGCATCTTCCATCGCATCGATGAAACTGTTCTGGTTGACCCGAACTTCCTTGAGTAGATAGACCCGCGCTTCCTCGATCTTGCCGGCGTTGACCAGTTCGAACATGCGATTCTGGTTTTCCACGAATTTGCCGCGCACGTCGCGAATGGCCTGCAGCCTGGCCTTGCCTTCCTCGGACTGGACGATCTTTTCCAGTTCGCCGAACACCTCGCCGACGCGGGTGCGGGCTTTGACGATGCGTTCGATTTCGGCCTTGCGCTCGGCATCGGTGTCGAGCAGCACCACGTTGCGCAGGCTGCGGGCGACCTGATTGATGTTGGTCATCATCTCGTTGACCATGGTCGTCTTCTTGTAACGGTCGTTGACCAGCTGATCCATGCTGTCGTTCAGGCTGGCCATGCGGGTAATGCCGACGAAGGCGAGCACGAGCATGAGCAGGACCACGATGCCGAAGCCCAGGGCCAGGCGGGTGCCGATTTTCAGGTTGTTCATCATGAGTTGTTCTCCAGTTTGGCTAGGTGAATTTCAAATCCGTACAGCTTGTGCCCGGGCTTCGACCTTGGCGGCCGAGTCGAGCAGCGAGGGAACGTCCAGTACCAGGGCGACTTCGCCCGAGCCGAGAATGGTCGAGCCGGAGATGCCGCGAACTTGCTCGAACAATCGGCCGAGCGGCTTGATGACCGCCTGGAACTCGCCCTTGAGTTCGTCCACCACCAGGCCGGCTTTGCGCCCGACCGCATTGACCACGACCACGTTCTGCCGCCGCGCCGCGGCTTGCTCCAGGCTGAAGTGCTGGCTGATCCGCAACAGCGGCAGCACTTCGCCGCGCAGGTTGATGTAGTCGCTGTTGCCGGTTGCGCTGCTGGCGCGGTTCAGCTCGACGCACTCCAGCACCATGTCGAGCGGCACCACGTAATGACTGGGGCCGACGCCCATCAGGAAACCGTCGATGATGGCAAGCGTCAACGGCAGCCGGATGCGGAAGGTGGAACCCTGGCCGGCGTGGCTTTCGATCTCGACTCTGCCGCGCAACGCTTCGATATTGCGCCGCACGACATCCATGCCGACGCCGCGGCCGGACAGGTTGGAAACCTGGTCGGCGGTGGAAAAACCGGGTTCGAAAATCAGGTTCCACACTTCACTGTCGGAGAGGACGTCGCCGGCCTGGATCAGACCTTTTTCCTGCGCCTTGGCCAGAATCTTGTCGCGGTTGAGGCCGCCGCCGTCGTCCGCCACTTCGATCACGATGCCGCCGGCCTCGTGATAGGCATTCAACTTGAGCGTGCCTTTCGCCGGCTTGCCGCGTTCGGCGCGCACGGCCACCGACTCGATGCCGTGGTCCATGGCGTTGCGCATCAGATGCGTCAGCGGGTCGCCGATCTTGTCGACTACGGTCTTGTCGAGTTCGGTGTCGGCGCCGGCGACGATCAGCTCGATGTCCTTGCCGATTTCCTTGGACACGTCGCGCACGACGCGGCGGAAGCGGTTGAAGGTCTCGCCGATCTCGACCATGCGCAACCGCATGGCGCCTTCGCGGATGTCTTCGACCAGGCGCGCCATGCCGGAGACCGACTCCAGCAATACGCCATCCTTGTTGCGCGCGGCCTGCAAGCCGACGCCGGCGCTGGCGATGACCAGTTCGCCGACCAGGTTGATCAGGCTGTCGAGCTTGTCGGCGTGCACGCGGATGAACTTGGCTTCCTGCGCCTGGCGATTGCGCGCGTCCTTCTGTTTGGTCAGCGCGGCGTCGACCAGTTCGGGTTGCACCAGTTCGCGTTGCACCAGAATTTCGCCGAGCGGCTGTACGTCTTCCTGGCGCACGGCCTCGCATTCCTGCACGGCCAGGGTTTCTTCCAGTTCGCGCGCGGTGATTGCGCCGCAGCCGACCAGCAACTCGCCCAGGCGGGTGTCGTTTTCCGGCAACGCGGCGATCAGGCTCAGGTAATCGGCCAGCTTGCTGCCGGGCGCCAGGATGTGCAGTTCGCAGTCGTCGCGCACGAACTCGAACACGCCCTCGATGCGCGCCTTGTCGGCATCGCTCTTGAAGCGGATTTCGAAGCCGAGGTAGCAGCCTTCCGGGTCCATCTCGGCGGCCGCCGGCAGCGCGTCGGCCAGCGTGACGAGGTGGACGATCTCGCCCAGATTGGCGAGATAGCGGATGAACGAGAGTGGATCCATGCCGCTGCGTAGCACATCGCGGCCGAAGCGCACGGAAATGTGCCAGGTGTCGTCCGCCAGGCGGGCGCCGCCGCTACTTTCGAGTGGCGCTTCGGTTTCCGCCGGCATCTGTGCGCCACCTTCGCCGAGATAGCGGCTCAAATGCGCCGCCAGGGCTTCGCCGTTCAGGCGGGTGTCGGCGTCCATCTCGGCGGCGTCGACCACCAGGTCGATCAGGCTTTCGATGTGGTCGCGGCAGGCCAGCAGCAGGCCGATCAGCCCCCCATTCAAGGCCAGTTCGTTGTTGCGGACGCGGTCGAGCAGGTTTTCCGCCTTGTGCGTGAAGGCGACGATGTCGTCCAGCCCGAACAGGCCGGAGGAACCCTTGATGGTGTGCGCAGCGCGGAACACGGCGTTGATCGCCTCGGCATCGTCCGGCTGCGTTTCCAGGCACAACAGACCTTCTTCCATGTCGATCAGGAGGCCGCGGCTTTCCGCGATGAAGGTTTGCAGAATTTCGCTGATATCCAGGCTCATGCTGCCGTCCCTCCCGTACCGAGCGCGCCCGCCGGCAACAGTTGCGGGTCGCCGAACCAGCCGCCCAGGCCGAGCATCTCGAACACTTCCAGCACAGCCGGGCTATGCCCGCTGAGCGTGAGTGACTTGCCGGCGGCGACCGCTTCGCGCTTCAACAGCATCAGCAATTGCACGCCACTGGTATCCAGCTCGCAGACGGCCGAGAGGTCGAGTTCGATCGCGTCGGCGTGCGCCAGCGCGTCGAACAGCGCCGGCTTCAGATCGGCCGCGTGGTAAATGGTCATTTCGCCCTCGGGGTACAGGCTCAGGCGAGCGTCGTTGTGTTCCCTGCGGATTTCCACGGTGTTCTCCCCGGGATCAAGGCAGGATCAGTTTCGACACCGCGTCCAGCATCTGCGCCGGCTGGAACGGTTTCACCACCCAGGCCTTGGCGCCGGCGGCCTGGCCGTCGCGCTTCATGGCTTCGCTGCCTTCGGTGGTGAGCATGATCACCGGCGTGAACTTGTAGGCCGGCTTGCCCTTCATCTCCTTGACGAAGCTGATGCCGTCCATGTTGGGCATGTTGACGTCGCTGATGACCAGGTTGATCTTGCGGCCGTCGAGCTTGGTCAGTGCGTCCTTGCCGTCCACCGCGTCGACCACGTCGTAACCCGCGCCTTTGAGTGTCAGGGCGACCACCGCACGGATGGATGCCGAGTCGTCCACGATCAGAATTGTTTTGGCCATGTCTATCTCCCTCTAGAAAAAAGTGATTTCGGTTGCGCCGGACTGCGCGTTGCTCTGTGTGCCCTGGTGGTTCGCAGCTTCTTCCAGGGTGGTGTAGGTACCGGCCAGATCGGCCAGCCAGGCTGCGACATCGATAGTCGCAACCGCCTGGCCGCACGCCCGGCGTTGCTTATGCTCGGCAAGGTGCGCTTCGAGCCGGGCGACGTTGCCCATGGTCTGGCGCAGGATCTGGCTGACCCGATCCTGGAATTGCAGGGACATGATCACTTGCGACACGCTCTCCTGCACCGCCATGCCTTCGCACTGAAACTGGGCGGAGGCGGCGGTGAGATGCTCGACCGCGCCGCGGAACACCTTGAGCACGTTCTCGATCATGTGTTCGGAGTCCTGCATGGTCTTCGCGTCCTGCGCGGAAAACTGTTCGGCGATGCGGACGGTCTCCTCGATGGACTTGCTCACGGCATCGACGCGCGCACCGATCTGCTTGCCGGTTTTGTCGGACATACCGGAGAGCTTGCGCACCTCGTCAGCCACCACGGCGAAACCGCGTCCCGCCTCGCCGGCCCGCGCCGCTTCGATGGCGGCATTGAGTGCGAGCAGGTTGGTCTGCGCGGCGATTTCGGAAACCGCACCGGCCATGCCTTTGAGTTCATCGGAAAACTGGGCCACCTCGCGGACACGGCCGAGCATCACGTCCTTGGCCTCCAGTCCGGCGCGCAGGCTCGACAACATCTGAGTCAGATCGCTCTGGCCGCTCGCCAGCAGGGCCAGCACGTTCTCGTCGTTCTTTGCCTGACTCTTTTCCGAGCTGTTGATCATGCTGTCGGCAGCCTGCCGATACACATTCAGCGCACGCTCCAGGCGAGCATGGATATCGCTGAAACGGCCAGTCAGATCGGCTACCGCGGTCTCTGTCTGGCCGCGCGCGGTTTCGATCTGCCGGGTCCAGATCGGCAGCACCTCGACGCACAGTTCGTCCAACTGCTCGACGTGGCTGGGCGGTGGCAACGCGCGCAGGCAGTCGGCGGCACCCGCCTGGCGGGCCGTTGCCACGGCAGCGCGCATGCTTCTGGCCAGCAACCACGCCATCGGCAAGCCGCTCAAGCCCAGGCCGACGGCCCAGAGCGTGCCGGCCAGACCGCCGCCGAGGAACGGTTGCACGGCGCCCAGCAGGCCCATCAAGATGGGTAAAGCCAGGATCGCATTCATGCCGATACCTCCGTCGCGGCGGCCCGGTTGAGTTCGACATCGGCCAGGCGGGCGATCAGCGCTTCGAATTCGAGGGATTTGTCGAAGAAGCCGTCGGCGCCGGCCTGCATCGACATGTCGCGAAACTCGACCTGATTGGAAAACATGAATACGTGCGCATTCGGGCAATTGCGCTTGATTACGCGCAACGCATCGAGACCGTTGCCATCCGGCAAGTTCATGTCGAGCACGGCGGCATCCGGACAGAAGCCGCGGCTCTTATCGTCGGCTTCTTGCAATGAGCGCGCGATGGAGAGCGCGGTGAGATGTTCCACCCCGCCCAGCATCGCCAACAGTCGGCCGTACACGGCCGAAGAATCATCCACGATCAACAGTTTCACCTTGCATCTCCCATAACAACCTGGAGCGAATGGTGCTGGAACCCGGGAGATTGCCGTATCGGCGTATTCCGCTTGTCAGCGGGAAATAGTCCCAATTTCCATTAGGAATTTTCCTACCTGAACAAGTGGGGTTTTGGCGTAGCCATACCGGCGTATTGCTTGTCTGGGAGCGCCGGCGTCTCGCCGGCAATGTTGCGATGGAGAAAGGCCGGCGGGACGCCGGCGCTCCAACGATTGTTGCGGACTTCGCGCCTTGGAAGGCGCTCCTACGACACCGGCAACGGCGCTATTGCGTCAACTCGTGCTTCAGCGCGTAGCGCACCAGATCGCTCAGGTTATCCACCCCGAGCTTCTGCATCAGGCGGACTTTGTGGGTGCTGACGGTCTTTGCGGAGAGGTGGAGTTGTTCGCCGATTTCATTGACGCCACGCCCCTGCACGAGCAGCAGGAAGATCTGGTATTCGCGATCTGACAAGGTCAGGTGAGGTTGTTCGCTACTGGCCGGTTGCGTTGCGAACAGCAGGCGTTCGGCCACCGCGGGTTCGATGTAGTGGGCGCCGCCGGCCACCTGGCGAATGGCGGCGATCAGCGTCTCCGGTTCGCTGTCCTTGGTCAGGTAACCGGTGGCGCCGGCCTTGATGGCGCGTCCGGCAATCTGGCTTTCGCCATGCATCGAGAGCACCAGGATGGGCAGCCGCGGCGACAGTTCGCGCACCCGCTTGATCAGCTCGACGCCGTTGGGGCCGGGCATGTTCATGTCGAGCAGGAGCAGGTCGAGATTGCCGCCGCGCACCTTTTCGACCACCTCCCAGCCGTCCTTCGCCTCGCCGGCCAGCTCCAGTTCCGGTGCCAGCGCCAACACCTGGCGCAAGCCCTGGCGAACTATGGCGTGGTCGTCGGCGATCAGGATGCGGACCATCAGTTCCCCTGTGCTTGGAGTGGGATAAGGATACGCAGGATAGTGCCACTGCCGGGTTTGCTGTCAATCCTTGATTCGCCGCCGAACATCAGTGCCCGCTCGCGGATGCCGAGCAGTCCGAAGGTCTTGCGGCCGCGTACCGCGGCGGGGTCGAAACCGACGCCGTCGTCGCGGACCACCATGGCCAGGCTGCCGTCGACCAGTTCGATCGTCACCTCGACTTCGTCGGCATGAGCATAGCGCGTGATGTTGGTGAGCGCCTCCTGCAGGATGCGGAAAGCCGCGGTGGCGCGCTCGTTGTCCAGACCCAGGTCTTCGCGCGGCGCGTTCAGACGATAAGCGATTCCGGTGCGCTCCTCGAATCCGGCCAACAGCCATTCCGCTGCCGAGACCAGGCCCATGTCGAGCGCGCCGGGACGCAGCGCGGCGGCCAGGTTGCGCACCACGCCGATGGTGGTGTCGATGGTCTGCTTCATGCCGTCTAGATGGTGTTTCAGCTCGGGATTGCCGGCGCCGTAACGGATGTTGAGCATGGCGGTGTCCATGCGCAGCGCGGTCAGGTATTGGCCGAATTCGTCGTGGATTTCGCGCGCGATGCGAGCCCGCTCTTCTTCCCGGATCTTTTCGTGATGGGCGGCCAGATCGCGAATCATCTGGCGCGAGCGGAGTAACTCCGCGGTGCCTTCGCGCACCCCCGCTTCGAGCGACTGATTCAACTCTTGCAGACGCCGCTGATAGAGCCGCACCTTGATCAGGTTGCCGACCCGCGCCAACAGTTCGTCCACCTGAAACGGCTTGGTGATGTAATCCGCCGCGCCCTCGCGCAGGGCGCGCACCCGGTATTCCTGATCGTGCTGGGCGGTGACGACCAGGATGGGTGGCAGCGGTTCCGCTTCCAGTTCGCGCAACTGGCGCATGACCTGAAAACCATCCAGATGCGGCATGTTGAGATCGAGGATGATCAGATCGAAACGATGCTGCCGGTAAAGGTCGAGCACGCTCCTGGGATCGGTGGTGGAAACCAGACGGTAGTGCCCGCTAGGCCGTAGCGTGCGCTCCAGCAGTTTCAGATTGGAAGGCTCATCGTCCACCAACAGGATGCTGGGCGCGGGGGTTTCACCTTGGTCAGCATCCGGTTTGCTCGCCAACCTGATCGCATGTTCCATCGCGCGGTCCTTCCGGGAAAGCGCGCAATTTGAACGCAACACCCGTCCTTGTCCAGACAGGTTAGGCACTTAAAATCCCGGCATGCGTCTGACCGCCCTCCCCTACCGTGCCGATAGCGCCGCGTTGTTCGAAACCATCGCCGACGAACCCTGGTCCGTCTTCCTCGACAGCGGCCGGCCGCGTTCCAGCGCCGGCCGCATCGACATCCTGACGGCGCGGCCGACCACCACACTGGTCACCTGTGGCGGCATGACGGAAATCCGCCAGCATGGACACGGCAACGACGCCGCTGCGACGCTGTCGCCGGACGAACCATTCGAATTGCTGCGCCGCCATCTGGCGGTGGATGGCAGCGCGACGCCGGGATTGCCGGGTTTGCCTTTCACCGGCGGCGCCATCGGCTACTTCTCCTACGATCTGGCCCGCCGCCTGGAACGCCTGCCCGAGCGCGCGCTCGCCGCCGAAGCCATCCCGGACATGGCGGTGGGCATCTATGACTGGGCCGTGCTGGTCGACCACGCGCAGCAGGCGAGCTGGCTGCTCGGCGCCGAACGCGATGCGCGCACGAATTCAGCCTGGGATGCGCTGGTCGCGCTGTTCAGTCAGCCTGCCACCGCACGGGCGCGGCCGCCGTTCCAGGTCGGCGCAGTGGCCTGCAACTTCACGCGTGCCGCCTACAAGCAGGCCTTCGACCGGGTGCAACGCTACATCGCCGCCGGCGATTGCTATCAGGTCAATCTGGCGCAGCGCTTCGCCGCGCCGGCAACGGGCGATGCGTGGCTGGGTTATCAGGCCCTGCGCCGGCTCAACCCGGCGCCGTATTCGGCTTATCTGAATCATCCCGGCGTGCAAATCCTGTCCTCGTCGCCGGAGCGCTTTCTGTCCGTCAGGCAGGGCCAGGTGGAAACCCGCCCGATCAAGGGCACGCGTCCACGCGGCGCCAGCCCGGCCGCCGATGCGGCATTGGCGCGCGAGTTGCTGTCGAGCGCCAAGGATCGCGCCGAGAACCTGATGATCGTGGATCTGTTGCGCAACGACCTGGGCAAGGTCTGCGCAGCGGGTTCGGTCACGGTGCCGAAACTGTTCGAGGTCGAGAGTTTCGCCAGCGTGCATCATCTGGTCAGCACCGTCAGCGGCCGCCTGGCCGCCGCCGGCGACGCGATCGGCCTGTTGCGCGCCTGCTTTCCGGGCGGTTCAATCACCGGTGCGCCGAAGCTGAGGGCGATGCAGATCATCGAGGAACTGGAACCGCACCGGCGCGGCGTTTACTGCGGCGCCATCGGCTGGCTGGGTTTCAACGGCGACATGGACTGCAACATCGCGATCCGCACGCTGGTCAACTCCGGCGACAGCCTGCGCTTCTGGGCCGGCGGAGGCCTGGTGGCCGATTCCAACGCGGATGCGGAGTATCGGGAATGCCTCGACAAAGCCGCCGCACTGCTCGCGCTGATGCGCGAGTGCGGCGGCGCGTGGGCGTTTGAGTCGATCTGAGCGCAGGTGCGAATTCATTCGCACAATCAACGACTTGGCATGTGAATTCATGCGCACCTACGGTTAACGTGGAACGCAGGATAGGGCATCGGACTGATTAGCATCGGGCGCCCCGGTTGCTATATCGAGTTATCGATAACAACGCGGAGACCGCCATGCCATCCAGACTTCAACGATCGGCTGTCGCCAGCGGCTTGCTTGTGCTGGCGGGTTCCGCCGGCGCGGTGACGCTCGGCCAGGTGGATGATTTCGAAAGCGGCGGCCTGCAGAGCTGGGCCAGCGGCCCGAACAATCCGAACGGGCCAGCGATCGAGGCATCCGGCGGCCCCGCCGGCGCCGACGACAATTACCTGCGCCTGAGTGCAAACGGCCTGTCCGGCGCGGGCGGCAAACTGGTGGCGTTCAACAGCGTGCAATGGGCCGGCGATTATCTGGCGGCGGGCATCGACACGCTGCGGATGCAGGTGAACAACCTGGGTGCGACGGATCTGGTGCTCCGCTTGCTCCTGCAAAACGAGGCGCAAGCGTTCAGCCTGGTCACGCTGGACCCGGTCGATGTCGCCGCCGGCAGCGGCTGGAATACTGTGAACTTCTCTCTTGCCGCCGCCAACCTGGACGGCGGCGACTACACCGGCGTGCTCGGCAACGTCACCCTGCTCAATCTGGTGCACAGCCCAGACGTGGTTTTTTCGCGCGGCAGCTTCCCCGCCATTGCCGCGCAACTCGGCGTCGACAACATTTCCGCCGTCCCGGAAGCCAGCACGCTGCTGCAGTCTGCCCTCGGCCTGGCGCTGGTAGCCGCCGGCGTCAGCAGAAAACGCAGCAAACCATAAGGCGTTTCGGCTGCCGGCAACGCCAGGCAGTTGGCCCATACAACCACGAGGAGGCTTGCATCATGTATTTCCATTCTTTTGCGCGTTCGCAAACCCTTCAGGCCCTATTCGTCCTGGCGCTGACCACGCCGGCCTGGGCACTGCCGCACCTGCCGGCGATCGAGAAGGGCGATATCGCCATCCACCTGAACCCCATCGCCACGGGGCTGGGCGCGCCGAATTACGCGATCAGCGCGCCGGGCGACAGCAGCCGCTTGTTCGTGGTGGACCAGAACGGCCTGCTGCGCGTGATCCAGAACGACAGCCTGTTGGCCGCGCCGGCACTGGACATCAGCGGCCGCCTGGGCACCAGTTTCAATCCTTCGAACGCCAACGACGAGCGCGGCTTCCTCGGCCTGGCCTTCCATCCCGGCTTCAACGATGCGGGCAGTGCTGGCTTTGCCACGCTATACACCTTCAGCACCGAACCGATCCCGACGGGCACTTCGCCGACCTACGCGGCGCCCAACGCGGCCGTGCAGAACTACAAGAGCGTGGTGGCGGAATGGAAGATGAGCGCGGCCGATGCGAATCTGGTCGACCCGAACTCGCGTCGCGAAATCATTTCCCTCGGCAAGACGGCCGGCAACCATAACGGCGGCACGCTCGCCTTCGGCCCGGACGGCTATCTCTATCTGGGCCTGGGCGACGGCGGCAACGCGAACGACGTGGGGACGAGCCATATCGAACCGGGCGGCAATGCGCAGAATCTGAGCACACCGCTCGGCAAGATGCTGCGCCTGGATGCGCTCAACCCGGCATTGACCGGCGCCAGCGCCGACCCGATCAGCGCCAACGGCCAGTACCGCATCCCCACCGGCAACCCGTTCCAGGGCGCCGGCCAGGTGCCGGAAATCTATGCCTACGGCTTCCGCAACCCGTACCGGTTCAGTTTCGACCGCGGCAGCGGCGACCTGATCCTGGCCGATGTGGGCCAGAACAACATCGAGGAGATCGACCGTGTCGAACTCGGCGGCAACTACGGCTGGGCGGTGAAGGAAGGCGACTTTCCGTTCGACCGGAGCAGCGGCGACATCGGCGTGCGCAGCCCAGGCGTCCCGGCCGGCCTGATCGATCCCATCTCCGGCGCGCTCGGCACGCTGGAATACGACCACGGCGACGGCATCGCCATCACCGGCGGCTTCGTCTATCGCGGCAGCGCCATCCCCGAGTTGAGCGGCAAGTACGTGTTTGGCGACCTCGCCTTGCGGAGCCTGCCACCGCGCGTCGACGGCCGCCTGTTCTATGCCGACCTGCAGACCGGCGAACTGCGCGAGTTCCTGCTGCCGCAATTCGCCGGCGGCGTGTTGCCCGACGGGTTGACCGTGCACGGCTTCGGCGAGGATGCCACCGGCGAGCTGTATGCCATCGTCACCAACACGGCCGCCGACGGCACTGGCGGCCGCGTCTACCAGATCGCCGCGGTGCCGGAACCGTCCACCTGGCTCCTGTTCGGCCTGGGCAGCCTCGGTCTGATCGCCTACGCGCAGCGCCGCCGCACGGGGGGCAAGTAGGGTGCGCCATGCGCACCGTTTGAAACTGCATGGTGCGCACGGCGCACCCTACGCGAAACAGTTCTTTCAATAATCCCGGATCGCCATGCCCGCGAACAGCTCGGCGCGCGCTTCCGGCGTCGGCGCGGCGACAGCACGCTCCACCGTGGCGTGGTCGAGATGGCCGGCGAAGGACTGGATGAAGTCGTAATGACAGGGGCGCAGGTGCAGCCCCTTGCGGAAGCCGATCTTGGTCACGCTGGGCTCGAACAGGTGCGCCGCATCGAGGAAAACCAGATCGTCGTCGGCGCCGTCGTCGCGCGCCATGTCGGCCAGAATGCCGACGCCCAGGCCGAGGCGGATATAGGTCTTGATCACGTCGGCGTCGGTGGCGGTCAGCGCCACTTCCGGCGTCAGGCCGTGGCTCTGGAAGGCGTCGTTGATGTGGGAGCGGTCGGTGAAACCGAACACATAAGTCAGGATGGGATAGGCCGCCACCGCTGCCAGAGTGAGCGGCGCCGCCTGTTCGAGTGGATGCCCGCGCGGCGCCACCACGGCGCGGTTCCAGCGATAGCAGGGCAGCATCACCAGTTCGTCGAACAGATGCAGGCTCTCGGTGGCGATGGCGAAATCCACCGCGCCGCTGGCCGCCAGTTCGGCGATCTGCGCCGGGCTACCCTGGTGCAGATGCAGGCCCAGTTTCGGGTAATGCCGGCGGAAGGCGCGAATCACCGGCGGCAGCACATAGCGGGCCTGCGTGTGGGTAGTGGCGATGGACAGTTCGCCGCCGCCGGGATCGCTGAATTCCTGCGCCGTGCGGCGGATCGCCTCGATATTGGCCAGGGCGCTTTCCGCCAGTTCGCGCACCGCCAGCCCGGCCGGACTCAGTCCGGTGATCTGCCGCCCGGCGCGTTCGAACAACGGCACGCCCAGCTCCTCCTCCAGCAGGCGCAACTGTTTGCTCACGCCGGGCTGTGACTTGAACACCCGTTCGGCCGCGCCGGTGACGTTGAACTGGCTCGCCGCCAGGGCCAGCAGATAACGCAGTTGTTGCAGTTGCATGGCGCGTCCTCAAAAGGTCATAACCGCAGCTTAGCTCGCCATGACCAACAGTGATTTCACAGCGGCGGCGATGGCCGGTACGGTGCAGTCCAACATGACGCACCCAGGAGAACCAGCATGAACCTCGCCCTCGCCACCCCCGCCATCAATGATCTGGCTTTCGATATCGACGGCTACTACGCCGAACCGCAGCTGTGGGACCGCCAGATCGCCGAACGCATCGCCCGCAGCGAAGGTATTTCCCTGCTCACCGCCAAACACTGGGAAGTGATCGACCATGTCCGCGGCAAATATTTCCTGCTCGGTTCCCTGCCGGTGATGCGCTTGGTCTGCCGCGCCAACGACCTCGACTGGCACAAGGCGCACAAGCTGTTCGGCAGTTGCAAGAGCCTCTGGCGCGTCGCCGGCCTGCCGCATCCGGGTGAAGAGGCCAATGCCTACATGGAATGAGCTTCTGAGCATATTGAAAACCCCGATCACCAAACTTCTTCACATCCCACTCCTGCGGAATTTCGCCGAGGGGAAAAACGGGAGACGACTTACCTGACGAAATGCAGTCACACTCCGGCGCAGATTGGAAAGGCACTCGATGCGCTGCGCCGGAAAGTGGGGATGGTCTTTCGATTGCCGAAAGCCGCTAACGAGGTTTCTGCATCGAACCTGCCCTGATGACCTGATCCAGCTGCGCGCCATCGATGTCGGTATTCATCTGCATCCAGAGCGGCAGATGATCGGAGAGCTGGTAGGTGAATTTGGCCTTGGTCAGGCCAGGGAACAAGGGCTCGCTGTCGGCCTGATAAAAATCGAGCACGCCACCCAGGTTGGTGAAGTTATCCGGATAGGTGGGGTAGTGCAGGATTTGATCGTAGCGCTTGCCCTTGGCCAGGTCCGAGCCGAACTCAAGTTTCTGTAGCACCAGCGGGATGCTCAATCCCTTGCTGGTCATCGCTTCAAACAGCGCCCCCTTGCGACTGGGAATATTGAAGTCGCCCATCACCAGAATGTCCTTGTCTTCGGCGGTGTTCTGCTGCCGCTTCAGGTCCACCCATTCGGCCAGGGAGCGTAACTCAGGCAGTCGGTCGGCTTGTTTGTCGCCCCAGCGGATGTGGGCGACGATGACCACGAAATCGAAATTCCCCGATGAATACGAAGCCATATAGGGCATGCGCCACCAGGTAAATTCCGGCACATATTCGCTGCCCGACTTCTTGCGCGGCGGATTCACGCTGGCGGCCAGGCCGGTGAAGGACACGGCGCGGTGGTCATAGACAAAAGCCAGCCGCTCCCGGTTGCCGCCGGGGTCCGGAATCATGTCCGAATAGATCACCCGCCAGTACGGCCCGAGGATCTTCAGCACACGCCCCAGGTCACCCAGGTCATCGCGCAATTCCACCAGACTGACCAGATCGAACTGACCAATGATTTCCGCGATGTAATGGATCGCAGCCTCGGAACGACGCACCTTGCCGAATTCACGGATGTTCCAGGTGGCGATATTGAGCGTCTCGTCCAGCTTCGAGGAGGGGATCTGTGCGGCCGCGATGCGATCGCGTAACACCTTCAGGCCGCTGGCGATATCGAGAGGAAGGTTGCCATGGAACATGGATTTGCCCTTTCAAGGTGAGCCCAAGTCGAACCATCTTCACCTTGTCGAGGAAGGGCATCAAGCATGGCCCATCACTTCACAATTCTTGAAGCACGCCATCAAGCACGGCTTGATGCGGGAACTGCTGGCAAGGAAGATTCGCCGGCATAGGACGCAAGCTTTATAAGCCCTGTTTAGAGTGCTACTGTGGGTGCCGTTATTGGACTGGAGCTGAACATGTCACATGTCATCCTGGCGGAGACGACTGCGAGCGTTTCTGAATTGAAGAGGAATCCCATGGGCACGGTAGCAGCGGGTGAGGGTTTTCCGGTGGCGATCCTCAACCGCAACGAGCCGGCGTTCTATTGCGTGCCAGCGGGCGCCTGGGAGGCGTTGATGGATCGTCTGGAAGACCTGGAACTGAATGCACTGGCGGATGCCCGCCTGAACGATGGCCAAGCGATCGTAAAGGTATCGCTGGATGAGCTATGAACTTGGGTTTCACCCGGAAGCCCTGAGTGAATGGCGCAAGCTGAACCCAGCGCTGCGCGAGGTGTTCAAAAAGAAGCTGGCTGAGCGCCTGGCCAACCCACATGTCCCCTCAGCACGGCTCAGCGGCAAACTGGACCGCTACAAGATCAAGTTGCGTTCAGCCGGCTACCGATTGGTCTACGAAGTGCGTCAGGCCGAGTTGATCGTAATCGTCGTCGCAGTCGGCAAGCGTGAACGCAATGCCGTTTACAAAGCAGCGGCGGGGCGATAAAGAAGAATTCGGTGGGAAAATTGTCTTGTGGTCCAGGAGTCTCTGCACACGCAAAGAGCGGCCAATCACATGGTGGCCGACCTCACCTTAACTTTTCTCGTGGATACCAGCTAACCCGTTGATTATTGGTGCCCCCGGGCCGAATCGAACGGCCGACCCTCCCCTTAGGAGTTTCGGGGTCCACTCTTTAACCAAGTTTTACAAAACACCATAACCATTGATTTATAAGCATAAATTGTTATCCTGCGTTTAACTGAGTTACGCGGAATTTCCTGTTTTTTCACCTTTCCGGTAGCACAGCGGTAGCACAGGAAGACTTTCCCCCTGTGCCGATGACCCTTCCCGATTTTGAGGGATGAAGCATGGCAAGCGAAAAAATCCGATTCACCCGTCCCACCTTGATGGCTATTGCCCATCCTGCCTCTGGCCGAACTTACTATCGTGACGAGGGGCAAGCCGGCTTGATTCTGGACGTCACTGCGACCGGAACAAAAACATTTCAATTTTACCGAAAAATCGGTGGCAAGCCTGTCCGGATGGCCTTGGGTAGGTTCGATCCGGAGTTGCCGGAATCTCGTGAACTGCCTCGTGGTCAAGTTAATGGCAAGCCTCAAGATCCTCTGGCCTTCATTGGCAATACCCCCAAGCTCAATGTACGCATGGCCCGCGCACTGGCTGTGGCTGTTTCGGCCTCACTGGATCGGGGTGAAAACCCATCAGCGGAAAAACGAGCGGAGCGCCAAGCCGCAGCCGGCGAGCTGACGCTACGCGCAGCTTTCGATCTTTATTATTCCGATCACTTGATTCCTCAAGGCAAGCGCAAATCAGAAGAAATCTCGAACATGTTTGCCCGCTACCTGGGCGCAGTCCCTTCTGGACAGAAGAAGCTACACGGCAAGGAACGCAAGAAGTCTCCTGGTGCAGTAGATTGGGAAAGACGCCGGCTATCAACCATCACCACGGTGGAGATTCGACGCATGATGGCCAGTCTACGGGACGGGGGTAGCCTGTATGCGGCAAACATGGCTCTTGTTCTTCTGCGTGCCATCTATCGCAAGATGGCTGAATGGCGACTCTATTCTGGCGACAACCCCTGCGAAGGCATCAGCAAGTATCCTGAGAAGGAGCGCTCCCGATTCCTCAAGGCAGATGAGCTACCTGACTTCTTTGCCGCCCTGTCCAATGCCCCAGAAAACATACGGCATTTCGTCCTGCTTGCTTTGACCACCGGCGCCCGCCGCTCAAACATTGCCGGGATGCGCTGGGTAGACGTGGATTTCCATACAGCCTTATGGACTGTCCCAGGTGAAGTTTCCAAGAATGGAACCCCCATGGTTATTCCCCTGACGGAAATTGCCATTGACGTTCTTAAAGCGCGTGAAGGGAACTCCCCAACTTGGGTTTTCCCCTCCTCATCCGCCAGCGGCCACATGATTGATCCGAAGAAGGCCTGGAAGGCGTTGCTCACGGCGGCCGGTCTGGAAGACCTGCGCATCCATGATTTGCGCCGTTCACTGGGATCCTGGGCCGCCATTCAGGGTACGAGTCTGGCGATCATCGGCGCGGCTTTGGGTCACAAGTCCACGGAATCCACTCGCATCTATGCTCGTCTGACGGTGGATCCTGTTCGCGACGCAATGGAAAAGGCTACCAGCGCGATGGTGTCAGCAGGGGGACTTATAAATCGGGGAGAAATTACGAAGCTGACACCACCAACCAAGAATCGGGTTGTTTGAAATACCTGGAAATGCAGGTTCACACCACGCAAACATGACAATACAACCCATTGATGCGACTTATAATTTTGCCAGATGTTGAAATAAGCAAATTAAATTACGCTTAATTTGACGGACTAGCTGCCGAAGAAGTCGCATGGCCCAGACGTGCCTACTTTCCGCAGTTCAGTCGTCTCCCAATTTCCTGATGACGCCACGGTTGAGAGCTTTCGCCACGACCCTGAATTGGCTCCGCATATCTGAATGACGTTCTGGTGGATGGCGACCTGGAAGAGTTGATGATCGCCCTGCGCCGGGTTTCCAGCACCTATGTCGGGGTGGGTGAGTTCGCCCAGCAAGCCGAACTGAACGCCAAGACGCTGTATCGAACCCTTTCCCTCAAGGGCAACCCGGAACTGCGAAGCTTGACCGACATCTTGAAGGCGATGGGCTTACGTCTGACCATTGAACCTTTGGCCCATGACGACCACCCGCATATGCCCGCCTGTCGGGTGACGCCCGGCACGAGCGGGGTTTGATTGCAGAAAGCCTATCGAGGTTTTCGCATCGAACGTGCCCAGATTGATCTGATCCAACAACACGCCATCGATGTCGGTATTCATCTGCATCCTCTGTTCTCACCGCCACATCTTGTCCATATCTTGCCCCCTTCTGGACCTTCATCTATTCATTCGACAAATGCTCATGGCCCCCAGTCCAGGGCTGTGCTACGTTCAGCAAAACAATGCTTTTTTCCTGAAAATAATTGCCCGATAGATTGATGCAACCAATTGATCAAAAGATACTTTCAAGGATATATGGACGCGGCAGGGGGTGGGCGTTCACCAAGATTGACTTCGTTGCCGAGTATGGTGAGGTCAATATCCATCAGGCGCTTTCCAGCCTGGCCAAGACCGGCACGATTCGTCGGGTCTGCCATGGCGTCTATGATTACCCTCGCTATAGCGAGCTACTGGGCCAGACCCTGAGTCCGGATGTCGATCAGGTGGCTCAGGCGCTGGCGCGCAAGTTCAACTGGCGCATCCTGCCTTCGGGCGACACGGCCCTGAATCAGTTGGGACTTTCCACTCAGGTGCCCGGCAAGTGGGTCTATCTCTCCGATGGCCCAAGCCGCGAATACGCGATTGGAGAAAACGGCGAGCAGACACTGGCCTTCAGGAAATCCGCCTTGAAAGACACGGGGTTCAAATATCGGGAAAGCGGCCTGCTGGTGCAGGCCCTGAAAGCACTGGGCAAGGAGCATGTCGATCAGCCCGTCATCGAGACATTGCGTCAACAGCTGGCCCCGCCTCTCCGCGAACGCATCCTCAAGGACACCCGCGCGGTGACCGGCTGGATTTACCAGATCATCAAGCAGATTTGCCGGGAGGCTGACTGATGGACAGAGTGGCCCGGCTGGCGGCGGCGGAGCGCAGTGCGCTGTTTTCCGAGACAGCGGCCCGAATGCGCACGACCCCGGCGGTCGTGGAAAAGGATTTCTGGGTGACCTGGGTGCTCGACCGCTTGTTTCAACAGCCCGAGCTTGCGCGCCTGTTGATGTTCAAGGGCGGCACCAGCCTCTCGAAGGTGTATCGCTTGATCGAGCGGTTTTCGGAAGACATCGACCTGATACTCGATTGGCGCGTGCTGGGAGGCGAGGATCCACTGGCCAAGCGTTCCAAGGCGCAGCAGGAGAAGCTTAACGAGGCGATCAACGCGCAGGCGCTGACGTATATCGGCGGCGAGTTGCTGGTGCGGGTGGCGGCGGCATTGGGCGAAGTTTGTCGTTGCGAGATCGAGAAAACCGATCCGCACGTCATCAATATCCGCTATCCCGGCGCGTTTCCCGATCGCTATTTACGCCCCGAGGTGCGCCTGGAAATCGGTCCGCTGGCTTCCTGGCTGCCGCATGAAGAGCGGTTGATCAGTTGCTATGCCACCGAAGCATTTCCCCAGGTATTTGCTAGACGTGAATGCCCGGTCAGGGTGATCAGGGCGGAACGGACATTCTGGGAGAAGGCGACGATTCTGCATCACGAGGCACACCGTCCTGAGGGCAGCCCGCAGCCGCCTCGCTATTCTCGCCACTACTACGACCTGGCCAAAATGGCCGAGTCCCCGGTCAAGGCTGCCGCGTTGGCGGACACGGCGTTGTTGGCCGACGTGGTGGTGTTCAAACAGCGCTTTTATCCGCGAAGTTGGGCACGCTATGACCAGGCGCAGCCGGGAACCTTCTGCCTGGTGCCAACGGGGACGGTGTTGGCGGCGGTCGAAGCCGACTACCGTGCTATGGCAAACATGATTTTCGGTGAAGTGCCCGCGTTGGACAGGGTCATGACCATCCTGCGCGGGCTTGAAAACGAAATAAACGGGAAACAACTTACCTGACGAAATGCAGTCACTTTCCGGCGCAGATTGGAAAGGCACTTGATGCGCTGCGCCGGAAAGAGGATGGTCTTTCGATTGCTATCGAGGTTTCCGCATCGAACGTGCCCTGATGATCTGATCCAGTTGCACATCATCGATGTCGGTATTCATCTGCATCCAGAGCGGCAGATGATCGGAGAGTTGGTAGGTGAATTTGGCCTTGGTCAGGCCTGGGAACAAGGGCTCGCTGTCACCCTGATAAAAGTCGAGCACGCCGCCCAGATTGGTAAAGTTATCTGGATAGGTGGGGTAATGCAGGATTTGATCGTAGCGTTTGCCCTTGGCCAGGTCTGAGCCGAACTCCAGCTTCTGTAGCGCCTTCGGGATGCTCAATCCCTTGCTGGTCATCGCTTCGAATAGCGCCCCCTTGCGACTTGGAATGTTGAAGTCACCCATCACCAGGATGTCCTTGTCTTCCGCCGTGTTCTGCTGCCGCTTCAGGTCAACCCATTCGGCCAGGGAGCGGATCTCCGGCAGTCGGTCGGCTTGTTTATCCCCCCAGCGGATGTGGGCGACGATCACCACGAAATCAAAATTCCCCGCAGAAAACGAAGCCATATAGGGCATGCGCCACCAGGTAAATTCCGGCACATATTCGCTGCCCGACTTCTTGCGCGGCGGATTGACGCTGGCGGCCAGGCCAGTGAAGGTCACGGCGCGGTGGTCATAGACAAAAGCCAGCCGCTCCCTGTTGCCGCCGGGATCCGGAATCATGTCCGAATAAATCACCCGCCAGTACGGCCCGAGGATTTTGAGCACACGCCCCAGGTCACCGAGGTCATCGCGCAATTCTGTCAGACTGACCAGATCGAACTGGCCAATGATCTCCGCGATGTAATGGATGGCAGCCTCGGAACGGCGAACCTTGCCGAACTCACGGATGTTCCAGGTGGCGATGTTGAGCGTCTCGTCCAGCTTCGAGGAGGGAAGCTGTGCGGCCGCGATGCGATCGCGTAATACCTTCAGCCCGCTGGCGATGTCGAGCGTGAGGTTGCCGTGGAACATGGATTTGCCCTTTCATGAAGTGCCCAAGCCAGGGCGATCTTCACCCCGACGCGGGTGGGCATCAAGTATGGGCAGACATCAAAGATACTTCTTGAGGTAAGTCCACTGCACCCGCGACAGCACCCCGATCAGTAATGCCAAGGGCAAAATGATCCATTCCGGCCGGATGCTGGCAGGCCACATCAGATACAGCATTGCTCCGGTTCCCAGGCCAGCAAACTGGAAGAACTTGGCACGGTGGTACATCGAAGAAGATTCCCGGCCGGCGCAGGCGCGCCGGATGCTGCGTTGGGTCAGGCCGTCCACCAATCCCAGGCACCAGACCAGCAGGAACAAGGGCGTCGTCCCCATCAAAATCGCCAGCCGAACGCCGAAGATCTGCGCCCGGACCATGGCCAGGTAGAGCTCGTCCTGCAGGTGATAGACAAGATGATTGCGCGCGATGATGTCGCCGCCATAGGCGGGGATGTCGGGGTTGGCCGGCAGCAGCGCGGCGTTGGTCATCCAGCGCTCGAAGGGAATCAGTTGGAAGAAGAAGCCATAGACCCCTCTGGCGCAGGCCTCGGCCAGTCCGGTCAGGGGAGCCTCCGGCCGCAGGCTGTGGGTGAGTTCGATATCCTGTTGCAGGGTCTGCTGCACTTGTGCCAGCGCCGCGGCATCGCCCCAGACCTGTTTGGCCAGGACGATCTCCATGCCCATCGCCGCCAGCGCCATCAGAGCCAGCGTGAGCCAGGCATAGAACACCAGCTTCAGCGGCCACAAGAAAACATCATGGGCCGCCAGCCCTTCTCCCCGCTTAAAGGTCACTGCCCTTGCCCTCCACGACAGCTTGCCGCAACCAATCGTCGGCTCGGCAACCGGCATCGCCTATTTCCACGCCCGAGCCCCAGCCCGAACCGGGCGCGAACTCACCCGGCGTAACCCGCAGGTATCTCGACTGCATGTCCTCAGCCACCGCGGCCAGGTCCTCCGGCATCATCGGGTCGTGAGCGGCATCTGGCAGCGGCATGCGCAACTTGAAGAGTTTGCCGCCTTCGATCAGCGCGAAGGCCTGGCCCTTAGGCAGGCGCACCAGATCCGCCGGACCGATCATCGGGCCCAGGCGGGCGCTGAGCCGATCCTCGTTGCGGCTGGTGAAATCGGAGAAATCCAGCGGGTTGTTGCTGTCCGACGCCTGGCTGGCGCTCATGCTGGTGACCAGTTCCACCTCGTCCAGTTGGTCGGTAAGAATCTTGGCGGTATCCGTGTTCTTCACCCGCAACATGATCAACGTATTGAGGTTGCCGCCGATCTGCTCGGCCTTGGCGCGGGAGCCGATGCGCGCCTCCACGTCGGACCAGGTCTGGGTATAGACCGCCACCTGGTAACCGGCGCCGCCGGCCTTGTTGAGCAGCGGAATGAACTCGTCGCCGATCAACTCGTTGAACTCATCCGCATGGATGGAGATGCGCCGCTTGGCCGCCGAGGCGGATTGGCCGTAGGTCTCGCCGTGCTTGTAGATGCGCCCAGCGGTAGAAGTCAGGTCGGAGAACATCGAGTTGCCGACGGCGCCGGCCACTTCGTAGTCGGTCAGCGCGTCCAGGCCGACGTAAACGATGCCGCCCCGGTTGATCACCCCCATCCAGTCGAACAAAGGCCGTCGATCATCCAGCCGACTCATGTCCGGCGAGACCAGCTCGGCCACCTTGCCGGTGGTGAGCTTTTCCAGCAGCGGGATCAGCGAGGCCACCAGCTTGTTGAAGTAGCTCTGCTCGTAACTGATGATCTTCATCAAGCTCGCCGCCGTGTCATCGTGCAGCCCCTTGCCACGGATGTATTCGAGCAGCTTGATTACACCCAGATCACGGTTCTTCATGGCCCGGTCCAGGGACTTGGGATCCACCTCCAGTGCTTCGATCTCCTCGCGCCAGCCCACTGCCTGCGGATCCCGGTCGAGCCAGAATTGGCAGTAGTCCAGCACCAGGGGCTCGATGTCGTTGGCGTAGTGGTAGATGTCCTGGTAGGAGGGCGTGCGGCCCAGGGCGGTCATGGCCTTGGACATCGCGTTGACGAAGCCCCAGACGAACTGGGCGAAGTTGGCGCCCTCGCCCTCCTTGGGCAACTGATTGGTGATGCGCGTGGCCACCTCGGTCACCCGCGAGAAGCTGCCCACCGGGTTGTAGCGGGCGGACAGTTCAGGGTAGCCCAGATGGAAGAAGTGAAATTCGTCCGCTCGCCCGGCCCGCCGGGCCTCGGCATACATGCGCTTCAACAGATCGGCATCGCCCTTGGGATCGAACACGATCACCACATCGCCGCGCCGGATGTCCTGGGTGATGAGGATCTCCGCCAGCCGCGTCTTGCCCACCCGGGTGGTGCCCAGCACCAGCATGTGGCCCACCCGCTCGGAGAGGTCCATCCACACTGCGTCCTCGTCCGGCTCCACACCATGGATGGCCGGATCGCCGCCGACCGGCGGCAGCGGGGTCACTGGGTTCCACCAGGCATCGCTGCGGGAAATCCGCGCCAGCCCGCTGAACAGCGTGCCCTCCACACCCCGTTCCAGGCGGCGAGCGGTCCGATACAGGATGCCGGGCTGCAGCAACTCGCGGTACTCGGGCTGATGCGTGTCGTACAACCGCTGGGTGTGGCGACGATCCCAACGAAACCCCATGCCCAGGAACAGCGCCCGCTCCGACCAGGGGATGGCCTCCGAGGCCAGGCTGTAGCGGGGCAAGCGTTTGAGATTGGCCTGATAGCGCACCAACCGGCTGCCCTGGGCAAGCCGCCAACCTGCATGCAACACCAAGCCGACGGCAGTCAGATAGGCAACAGCGGGCGGCAACAGAAAGGTTTCTGGCGTCAGAACGAGACCCAGGGCGGCGGTGAAGAACACTCCGGCCGGGATGAACTCCACCGGACGGCGTAGCAGGTTCTCGACCGGATAGGCCATGGCTATTGCGTCCCGGCCCCGGCGGCCTGCAGGTCGTCCAGGAGCATGGCCTCGCTCGCCTCGCAATCATAGGTGCCCACAAAAATGGCCCCCGGCCGTTGCAGATGGCGCGCCTCGATCTGGCCGCCGGCGGGGCAGGAGACGATCTCGCCACGGATCAGGAACACCGCGCGCGGCCGGTGGCTGGCAATGATCCGGTCGAGGATGGGCTGGAGCTGGGTGAGTTGCACGGTCATGGCATCCTCTCCCCAGCAAGCAGCAGTTCATGGGCTTCTTCCAGGAACGCCGCCTGCAAAGCCAGGCAACGACTGTCGTTGATATCCAGAACCGCCTCGCCGTAGCCGGCTTCTTTGACCCAGTCGCAGAACTCAGCCCAGTCCGGCACGATGACCAAACTCGCATCATTTCTTTCGATAAACCCCATATCGACACGCTCCCTCAATCCAGGTCCTGTTTTGTTTCGAGTTCGCTATCCGATCTAACCAAGTGCGGATTGGCCGGCGGGACCGGCTCGATGAAGCGCTGCGGCTCCCGAATGATCATCACGGAAAGCTGACTGCCGCCCTTGCCGTTGCGCCGCACCACCTGATACTTGTGCACGTTGGTCTTCTTGGGGCCAAGCAGATGCCAGCCGGCCTTGATCACTTCGCGCTGGATGCCGGTGCCGAGCTTGTCTTCCGCCAGGTTGGAAGGGGTGCCATCCCCCTTCTCGCCAAACCGCTCCGCGAAGTGCCGAAAAATGCGGGGAGAGATCAGCAACATGCCCTCCGCCGCGAAATGCACCATCGCGCCAGTCTCGTTGTGAGCGATGCTGCCGTTGGCCAGACCCTGCTGCAGCCAGCCCATGAAGCGCAGGGCTGCCTCTGAAGGCCCTTGCGCTGCGGCCTTGGGTTTGGCCAACCGGTCCAGCTTGATCGGTTTGTCCGGCAGTCGCATGGGCGCGATGCGATGGCCATCTGGCGGCCTGGGCAAAAAGTGGGTGGCGTCATCCTCTTCGAGAAATTCCTCTGCTGCAACGGGCGCCGGCTCCGGCTCACCGCTGGGGTTCGGCATCGGAGGCAAGCCGGAAGGCGCAACGACGCCTGGCGAGAAATTGCCCCCATCCTGCGGAGTGCTGCCAATTTCAGCACCCGCCATAGTCGGGGCACTCGCTTCGGCCGTTGCGATCAACGACGAATCGCGCGCATCAATCAGCGGAATGACCCGGCCGGCGAAGTTGGCCGGATAGCTCGCGGGGGTGGGATAGAGCTTCTCCAGCGGAAAACGCAGCAGAGTCAGCACCTGGTCGAACCCGTCCGCTTGCACCCGAACGCGCCAGATTGCACCGCCGGTTTCTGGATTGGCGGCCAGAGCCCCATATTCCTGCCAAATATCGAACAGCCGGTCGTTCTTCTCGGGCCCAGGAATACCCGCAGCGGATTCATGCGCCGCAAGATATGCCCGCACCTCATCCGCCAGGCGCTTGGAAACGAACCAGACCTGGCCATCAGAGACAAACCCCGCGGCACCCGGGCGGTTCAGCGGCAGGCAACCGCCTTCCGCCAACATCCGGCGCAAGGCTTCCATCAGCCGCTCGATGAGGGGGACTGCCCGAGCCGAAGCGAAACGCGTCCGCGGCCCCGTGAGCAGGTTGAGTCGCACCGACTCCCGATCCGCCTGGGTCACGATCCAGGCGACTGCGTTGGTTTTATCCTCACCCGAAAGAAAGGCGGTGAGTTGCGACAGCAATTCGGCATCCTCCGACAGCCACGCTAACGTGGACTGAGGCACGAGTCGCTGCAGCAGGAAGATGCCCATGCGCTGGTGGGCGGCATAGTTCCCAACTCCCGGTGCAGCCCCATGGGGAGCGCGAGAAGAACCGAACATCACCCGGTAACGCGTGGCGCCACACTCGGCCATGGTGCCGGCCAAGGGCGACCAGGTTCCTTCGCCACGCTGCTTGGCGATGACAATGTGCAGATCCGCCAAGGGCTTGCCCACATCGTGGATCAGCGCGGCCAGGAACACCCCGAAAGTCCAACGATGCTCGCGCCGCTGGATGTCCTCTGGCGCCACACCCGGCGGCAAAACCTGGGCGCGGCGCAGATGCAGGGCAATATTGGCGGTTTCCAGGGCATGTAGCAGCAGCCCGCCGGGCTGAGCATGGTGATGAGATTCCGAAGCCGGCAGCAACTGAACGAAGGCCGTGAACTGGCCAATTGTCTGGCCGTAATCCCGCTCGAAGTTGGGCGGCGCGAGTCCGGTCTTCACCCGAATGGAAGCGACCAGGGAATCCGCCCCCAGATGCTGCGTCAGCGCCTCGGCGGATAGGACCGGAAGCCAGCCTGGCGGGATTGTTGGGGGGCGTATCTGGCGGGTTCTCAGGCTTCTCATCGTGACAGAGATACCAGCGGCCAGACTGACGGCACCAAGAAATGTGGCGACCGCTTCCATCATGGCCCATGCTGGAATGCGATGCGGCAAACTCCGTCGCTCGGGGAGCGAATCCACTGGAAACGCCGACTCGAAAATTGGGTGAAATGCGGCGTGCTGCCGGAGCAGTTCCCGTTCATCGCTGGCCTTTTGATGTGATACAGGCGGCGTGTCAGCCCCCTGTAGATCGGGGACACCGTAACCAGCGTCCAACTCACCCGCCAGCGAGAAAGTAAAATTTACTTCGCACTTTTTTACATCGCTGACTTCAGGCGCGCGAACCACGCGTGGCGAGCGCCACAGTTGATAAGGCACTCTCATCCATGAGCTTGCGTTGCCGCAAATTCCTCATCGCTGACGACGGCACCCTCTGCCGCCTGGCGAACACAAGGTTTGACCGGATGCTGCGAGATCCGGCCAGCTATCCCTTACCCGTCTTGGCGGGACAGCGCGTGCGCATGGCCAACGTTTTTGTCGAGGTCGTTGACCGTGTTCCGGTCCGCGTCGTTCGTAGCACGTTTGCCATGCTCACGATCGATGAAGATGGCCGCATCGACTCAAGCAAATTTATCCGGCAACAATTTGCCTTGGGCGAAACCGCATTGGCACGCGTGCTGGCTGTTTCGGAAAGCAACGATGGCGTTATTGACGCCACCGCTCGATTCGTAGCGCAAGGAGGTTCGTGGGCTCCATCACCCTCCTTGGTGCGGGCCATTGAGGATGCCGCGTTGGGGCGGCTTCGCTGCCGTTGCCTGTAGGTCCTGGCCATCCTGTTACCTGACCTGTCGTTGAAGGCAGCTGACAGTCGAATGCCCGCTTGTCTTCCGTAAGCTGCCGGCCGTCGAGCTGGGATGATCGGCAAGTGATCGGTAGAGTCGAGATGTGGCGCGGTAGCCGTAGGGTTGGTTTGTCTGTTGCCGCCCCTTTCGTCTGGCGGTGCCCAAGTAACCTAGCCATAACCCCGTTTCCACACCCCGCTCATCGAACCGGACATGCAGATTTCCCGCATCCGGCTCTCGGACAAGACATCACGCCTTCGCACTCGCCCGGCTGCACTTGTAGCGGGTCAGGCAGATGAGTCCGAAGTACCCATCAAGGTGCGGGTAGGGATAGGTCCCGCCCTTTCGCCGTCTAACCTTGAACTTGTTTCGCAGCCACCGGCGCAACCGCGTTGCCGTGTAGACGTCAATCGTATTGAAGGCACGGCTAGCGCTCCCTACACTGAAGTAGTTTGCCCAGCCGCGCAGCATACGGTTCAACCTGCCTACCCAGCGCTTCCAGCGCATGGAAGCCGAATTCCAAGGCTCCACCGGCTTTAGTACGTTCTATGCTGGGGAGGGTGTCGTGTTCTGCCTGGAACTGCCTGCCGGCGACCTAACCCAGAGGCTCGCCGCCGATACCCTGGACCGTCTGAACGTGTCAAGCAGAGCGGTCTAACCGGTCTCATTTCTCTCGTCGCACATCAGCGACCCTGACCGACAGTCAGTAAACCTCCAATTACCGTACATCTCGTTGCTGCCCATTGCGGTTTAGGTTGAGCCAGACACTTCAACTTACCTATGACTGACGTCTAAACAATGAGCGCGAGTTCACCGGATGGTGAAGTTGTCGTTCGACGAAATTCTTGGACGAGCGGCAGGTAGCAGCTTCATTGCAGCCGTTGGTGGCGCAGAACGCCACTGACCGCAGTGGCCGACGAACTGCCGGTCATGCCAAGCCGATGACCGGCCGCATTTAATCCGTAAGCCGGCATTCGGCGCCCCAGCCGCCGCCGGCAATAGTCAGTGTTGGTTTGAAACAAGCCGCTCGCTGATAGCCAAACAGAATCAGCTAGTTCACGTTTCCTCGCTGGGATCAACGATTTCGAGTTTGAACTGCCAGCCCTCGAAGGCCATCAACATCCGGCCAAAATCATCCCACGTGATTTCCCGGCCATCGATCACGAGTAGCGGCGTGCGTTCCACTGCGGATTCGTCCCAATCGATTCGCCCCCGCACCGTCTGTTCGGCTATCTGAAGCTCATAACCAACGTCAGTCAGGTACTTGACGGATAGTCTGCGACGGATTTTCTCGATGAGCCGACCAAGCAAAGCGAGTAGATCGTCCTCGGGTTCGCCAACCATTTGGAATTGGTAGCCTGACGGGTTCCCATTGCGGAGCTCAAATGCATCCAGCGCGACTATGTTTCCCAGAAAACGTACCTGGAAATGGAACTGGTGTGCTTCGCCGGCACTGTCAACAATCCCGATCGGATCGAAGTGGAAGTGCTCGAAATCATCCAGGCCGGTCAGCTTGGCCACCTCGGCATTGAAACATCGGCTGCAAAGTTGCCGGTATCCGCTCTCCATTCCGCCATATGAGACGATGTCGTATCCGGGTGTGCTCTCGCCACAGCCTTCGCATTGAACTTGTTCCAAGTTGATCATCCGGTATGGCCTTGAAGCGTCGTTGCCTTCGATTCTGGAAGCACGACAAAGGCAAGGCAGTTCACCATGTTCCACACCGCCAACATGACGTACTTGTCGGTTTCCTCGGGCACGATGCGCGCTGTCCACTTCGCGCTTTCCGACTGCACATAAGCGAGCAGTTCCTTCTCTGGATGGCTGGCAATATATTGCTGCATCGAGTCTTCACGCAGGCGCTCGTTCAGGTCACCCGCAAAATGGATGATCGCGGTAAAGCGCCGCGACTGACGATCCAGGTCATCTTCTGAAATGATTGGCCAGACCAAGCCGGATGTTTTCATTGCCTTGAAGCAAACCAACAGGATTTCCAAGGCGAATTCGATCTTCTTCAATGACACACCCAGTTGCGGCAACACCAAAACGGAACCCAACATGTTTGGCTGTTCACGGAATATCTCGTCGGCGAGCAACGCCTTCTGCTGCATGTCCATGCCCTGCAAAACCTTGATGGCGCTGACCAGTGCGTTTTGCGAGATTCGGCTCATTTCAGGTTTTCCAGACGCTCGGCCGGCACAAACGGAATCAGCCCTTTTTCGTGGGCGAGGCGCTGCAACTTGATGGGCCCCTGGCGTATATCCATCAACAGGCCGTTGACCTCCAGCATCCACACCATGGGGTTGTCGGCAAGCCGGCTGGGCAACGTCCATTCAGGTGAAAAGTGATCCATGTTGAGCACATCTCGGATGCCCTTGGATTTGTTCTGCCCGGTACTCTGCGCGATGCCGAAAAATTCGAAGATCACTTTCGGCGGACAGTGCGACGCCTGTGCCGGGTCATCAAGAAAATTGACACGGCCGACAGCATGCACGGCAGCAGCCGCCCAGATGCTTTCCTTGCCGGTGGATAGCGGCGAGGGGCACTTTCGGGCCAGAGCACCGACAACGCGGTGAATCATCAGACGATATTCTTCATTCAGGTAACGGGCACAGAATGGGTCGACGAGTGCTGTGATGCCGGCAAATTTCTCGGCCATGGCCTTGGGGATGCGTTCGGGCGAGGTCATGTGGGTGGTGAAGTCCTTGGGAATAACTGCATTGTCATGGATCGACTCAGCGGGGCCAATCGGCTTGCGTAACGCTGCGATGTTCTTTTTCAAACCGCCGCAGCCTTGTTCAGCACAACCGCAAATTCAGTCTTCGCCACTGACCAGAGCAAGCGCTTCGGCCTTACTGATCGTTTTCCACGGCAGCGGTATCAGACCGGCGACCTTCCCCATGTATCGCCGATAACGTTGGCCGTGATAGGCAATCAGCTTGCGCTCTTCCATCCTGGAGCCAACGATGAAGTAGGCGGTCATGACCAAGGCTGAGAGCAGCATTGCCGCGCTCATGTCTCTTGTCCAAAGGATCACCAGCGAGAAGAAATACCACGGGTGGCGTACAAAACGATGGGCCGCGGTGAGATGAAAACACTCCTGATCTTCCACGGTTCGGGTCTGGTTGAACCACTGACGCAGACCAAGAAATTCACTGCCGTCGTAATCGCGCAGTGTGTAGAAGAACCCGGCTACCGCAGCCAGTGCGAGGCCATTGGCAATATAGGACGACATACCTGACCAGCTCCAGATCACTGGCCCAGGATGGCTGTAGAGCAACCAGAGGATCGGCAACAACCCCAGTACCGCAATGGTGTTGAATCCGATTCGATACGCCGGCATGAAATCCGGGTGCCATGCCGCCAGCCAGCGTTTGACGGTGAGCGAGGCCAATACCGAGTGCAGCGCGAAGTAGACGAACCACGCAGCCAAAAGGATGGTCAGACTGGCGCTATCAGGAATCATGGATAGTCGAGTGATGAAAGCGCCTTGAACATCAGGCGGCCATTCATCGCAGCTCTCGGTGCCGGCGTATCCGAACTGACCGCATCCGGCCTACTTGATCGAATCCTTGTTGGTCTTGCCCGGCTTGGTGCGTGCTGCCTTTGCAAGTGCGGGTTTGGCCTTGTTCAATGCAGAAGACAGGGCCGTGCCCGCTTTGAAGCGCGCCACCTTCTTGTCGGCGATCTTGATCTCCTTGCCAGTCTGCGGGTTACGTCCGGTGCGTGCCGCGCGTTCGCTGACGCTGAAGGTGCCAAAGCCGATGAGTTGCACGTTATCCCCACGCGCCAGGGCTTCGGAGAGCACTTCCAGCGTGGCGTTGAGCAGCACGGCGGTGGCAGCCTTGCTGGCATTGGCCTTGGTGGCAATGGATTCGATGAGTTCGGCTTTGTTCAAGATGCTTCTCCTTTGTTCTGGGCTGGATGGGTGGTACAGCGGCGTAAAGATACAGGCAAGACACCGCCCGATGTGCACCCAGGATAGCCATAAAACTCGATTTTTCTTCAGGCCTCGCGCGCATCGTCGGCTGTAACGATACCGGAGGCCCTTTCTTGAACAACGCACGGGTGCGCTAGCTTGGCATCTGAGCAGACCTTCGGTAACGGCGATCAGTCCTTTGCAAGTGGCCCTTGCCTTGGTTGGAATTTCCCTTACCCATTAACGCCATTTCCCCTGCCCGGCCATCAGGGCAGGCCCTTTGGATAAGGCCCTTCCCCTTGTCGTTTGGTGTTCGCACCGGGTTTGCGTGCGAACGCTCCTTTGTGCCTTTTGCGTACCTTTGCGCCGCCGGCAATCACAGCCAACCCCACACCGGCGCGTAGAAAAGCAAAAAATCGATTCTCCTTTTCGGCGCGACAGACTGACCCTCGCTGCCTAGCCTTCACTCCCGCTGTCGTCTCCTCCCTTTGCGCCCCCTGCGGGCGCCTTTTTTCCAGGAGACGACGTCAAGGGAGATCGAAGTGCAAGCCTGTTTCTACTCATCATGCAACGACTCGTCCACATGGCCGCGATCATGACGTTGGCCGTGTCGAGCAGCGCGTCAGGCAACGTAGCGGCCTGCTGGGACGCGGCGGCCCAGGTCTATGGCGTGGATCCGTGGTTGCTGTATGGCATCGCCAAGGTGGAATCCTCCCTCGATCCCCACGCGCTGAACCTGAGTCATCTGCAACGTACGGGCTCATATGACATCGGGCTGATGCAGATCAATTCTCGCAATCTGCCCTCCCTGGCAGTTGCCGGGATTGCGCCGGAACACCTGTGGGATGCCTGCACCAGCATCCACGTGGGTGCGCGCATCCTGCGCGAGAAGATCGATCGCCACGGCGATAACTGGGAAGCGGTGGGCGCCTACAACGCTTCATGCACTCGCCTGAAGGGGGCTGCCTGCAGCAAGGCGCGGATGGATTACGCCTGGAAGGTGTATCGGGCCATCGGGAGGGCGCTCCGGTGAGAGTGGCTCTGGCCTGGAGCGTGCTGCTCTCCGGTTGCGCCCTGCAGCCGCTGGAACCGGTGAAGAGTTTGCCGGCCGAGGTTGCCTTGCCTCTGGGCATCACGCAGACCGGTCATGGCATGGAGGCAGTTTACCGACTGTGCGCGGACTGTCCTGCCCCCACCCGCAAGGTGCCGGCGCCAATGGCACCGCCGATCAGGCTGGCCGAAGCGCCGAAGGCCCAACCCGCACCCGTTCCGCAGCCGAAGGAGGAGCGTATTACGCGCGCGGTGCATTTCTCGTTGGCCTCATCGAAGCTGACGGCAGAGGCAAGACAGACGCTCGATGCCCTCCGCCCCCTGCTGCTGGAAGCCAGGAGCATCGGCATCAGCGGCCACACTGACCGGGTCGGCGCACCGGCCTTCAACCGCAAGTTGGCCGCCCGGCGCGCCGAGACGGTCAAGCGTGCATTGCTGGATCTCGGCATTCCCCGGGAACGGATCGTGCGCGTCGAGTCAGCGTGCTGCGTGGAGGATCCGCCCAGAGTCAACCCGCCGGCACGTCGGACCGACGTGGAAATGCTGATCGTGAGGACGACACCATGAGTGAGCGTGACTGGGAGCCGGGCTACAAGGCCGTGCTGATCCGCGAGGAAACCAAGCAGCGCCTGCAGCAATTTCGCAAAGCCCTGCCGGACCGAGACCTCAACCAGGAACGCCGCCTGGCCACCGCCGCCGTCGAATACTGCCTGACCGACGCCGTGGCCCGGGCGGGCTTCCTGGCCTTGGTGAAGGACATCGTGCGCCTGGATCTGGAAAACACCTGAGGCGGATACCCATGAGACGACGAGACCACTCATC
>JASJPG010000112.1:0-21145 GCA_031426815.1 Hydrogenophilaceae bacterium | reverse complement strand
TTGACTCTCAGTATCTCTACTGTCAGTGCAAGCATCAGGTTTATCTTTCGCTCCTACACTTCAGACCTGAATCTTCCATGTATTGGCTTAACCCAATGCCCACACCTTAAGGCTGTAAGTAGTTTGTTAAAGAACTGATTTCATTACGTTTTTTGCTGTTTCGCTGCGTTTGTTTCTGCAGCGAGAGACCGGCATTATAGGGAGCGTTTTCTGACCGTCAAGCTTTTGTTTCAGGTTTTTTACACCGGGGATAAAAGTGCCATTAAGTCATGATGTTAGCTACACGCAAGAAATGCGGGCAAAACGTCTTTTGCCCACCTGGGCGACTACCGAACTACCCTTTTTCAACAACAGCCCTTTGTCCGCCAACTTTTCGCCATCCAATTTCACCCCTCCTCCTGCAATTGAACGCATGGCTTCCGACGTGCTGGGCACCAGACCGGCCATTTTCAGCGCTTGCGTAATCACCAATCCGCCTTCCGGCGCTTCGAACTTGAACTCCTGCATGTCATCAGGAATACCCCCTTGCCGGAAACGTGATTCGAAATCCTCGAGCGCCGCTCTGGCCGCGTTGCCGTCGTGGAACCGGGTAATGATTTCCTGAGCGAACAAGACTTTGATGTCGCGCGGATTGCGCCCCCCCTCGACCTCGTCCCGCCATCGCCTGATGACCGACAACGGCTCAAATGAAAGTAGCTCGATGTATCGCCACATCAGGTCATCCGAAACAGACATCAACTTGCCGAACTGCTCGGTGGGCGAATCGGTGATGCCCACATAGTTGCCCAGCGATTTGGACATCTTGTTGACCCCATCCAGCCCTTCCAGCAACGGCATGGTCAGAATGCACTGCGAGGGCTGACGGTAATGACGTTGCAGCTCGCGCCCCATATGTAGATTGAATTTCTGGTCCGTTCCTCCCAGTTCGAGGTCCGCCTTGAGCGCCACGGAATCGTAGCCCTGGATCAACGGATAGAGAAACTCGTGGATTGCGATAGGCTGGCTACTGGCGTAGCGCTTGGAGAAATCGTCGCGTTCCAGCATTCGAGCAACGGTGTGGGTTGCCGCCAACTTGATCATGTCCGCCGCCGACATCGCCCCCATCCAGCGGGAGTTGAACTCCACCTCGGTCTTCTCCGGGTCGAGGATCTTGTATACCTGCGCTTGATAGGTACGTGCGTTCGCTTCTACCTGATCAGGCGTCAATGGCGGGCGCGTTGCATTCTTGCCGGTGGGATCGCCGATCATGCCGGTGAAATCACCGATCAAGAACACCGCCTGATGCCCCAGATCCTGCAGCTGTCGCATTTTATTGAGCAGGACAGCGTGACCCAGATGCAAATCCGGCGCGGTGGGATCGAACCCCGCCTTCACGCGCAAAGGACGGCCCGATTTCAGTTTCTCGATCAACTCGGCTTCGACGAGCAAGTCGTCGCAACCGCGCTTGATGATTTCCAGGGACTCTTCGATGGATGGCTTGGGCATTTGTGTCTAGACCTGTCTTTGGGAAAACCCCAAAACTGCCGAACACGGCCAGGGACAAATGAAGCCAGACTGTGCGCCCATGGCCGAGCGCAGCGGAAATAAGATTAACGGGTAGAAAAACTGGAGCGGGTGATGGGAATCGAACCCACGTCTAAAGCTTGGGAAGCTCTCGTTCTACCATTGAACTACACCCGCGTTGTAAACTTGCGGGCCAGAATCCTACTTGATTTCGCGGGCGCCACAAAGTGATCACCCTCAGCATTAACGGCCAACAGCGCCAATATACCGCCGCTCTGAGCGTTACAGAACTGATTCGCGAACTTGATCTTGCCGGCAAGCGCGTTGCGGTCGAACTCAATGGCGAAATCGTTCCCAGAAGCCAACACGGGGAAGTCGTCCTGTCCGAGGGCGACCAACTGGAAATCGTCGTTGCCGTTGGTGGCGGTTAAAGCCCGCCCAACCAACCCAGCCGGGCGGACTTCGAAGTCCGCTTCCCAAACATCAGCCAATCAAATCTCGCGACACATAACGCCATGGACTCACTTCTCATTGCTGGCCAACCCTTCGACTCCCGCTTGCTGGTTGGCACTGGCAAATACAAAGATTTCCAGGAAACCCGGGCGGCAATCGATGCCTCCGGCGCCCAGATAGTCACGGTGGCCATTCGCCGGACGAACATCGGTCAGGATCCGAATCAACCCAGCTTGCTGGATGCCCTCCCGCCCAAACAATTCACCTATCTGCCCAATACCGCCGGCTGCTATACGGCGGAGGATGCCATTCGTACGCTGCGCCTGGCGCGCGAACTGCTTGACGGCCATGATCTGGTCAAACTTGAAGTGCTCGGCGATCCGCAAAGCCTTTATCCAAACGTGGTCGAGACGCTCCGAGCCGCGGAAATCCTGGTCAAGGATGGCTTCAAGGTCATGGTCTATACCAGCGACGACCCGATCGTCGCCAAGCAACTCGAAGACATCGGCTGTGTCGCCGTCATGCCGCTTGCCTCACTGATCGGCTCGGGCATGGGCATCCTGAATCCCTGGAACCTGCAGATCATCATCGACCGCCTCAAGGTTCCCGTGATTGTCGATGCCGGCGTCGGCACCGCGTCGGATGCCGCGATTGCGATGGAATTGGGCTGCGACGCGGTACTGATGAACACCGCCATCGCCCAGGCCAAAAACCCGGTACTGATGGCTTCCGCGATGAAGAAAGCAGTCGAGGCCGGACGCGAGGCCTTCCTGGCCGGACGCGTGCCCAAGAAGATCTACCAGGCCACCCCGTCCTCGCCGACCTCCGGGCTGATCGGCTCCTGACCCCCGCCCTTTTTCCACGTCACGTGCCGGCAATCGTTGCCGGCGTATCGGACCCGCCATGCCTGAACATTCTCAACGCCATACCATCCGCTCTTTTGTGCTGCGCGCGGGGCGCATGGGCTCGGGGCAACAAAAGGCGCTCAAGGAGCTTGGGCCTCGCTTTATCCTGCCCTATCATCCGGCAGAGCTCGACCTCGAAGCGACCTTTCAGCGCAGCGCCGCCAAAATTCTCGAAATCGGCTTCGGAATGGGCGGCGCCACCGCTGAAATTGCGGCAAGCCATCCGGAAAACGACTATCTCGGCATTGAAGTTCATACCCCGGGCGTCGGCGCGCTGCTGAAGCAGATCGGCGAACGCGACCTCACCAACCTGCGCATCGTTCAACACGATGCCGTCGACGTCCTGCATCACATGATTGCCGACGCCAGCCTGGATGGAATCCACATCTATTTCCCCGACCCATGGCATAAGTCGCGACATCACAAGCGTCGCCTGATTCAGCCCGGCTTGGTCACCCTACTTACGCAGAAGCTCAAATCCGGCGGGTATCTACACCTGGCGACGGATTGGGAAAATTACGCCGAGCAGATGCTGGAAGTGCTTTCGGCCGAAAAGCGGCTGAAAAACACTGCACCCGGCTATGCCCCGCGGCCTACTTATCGCCCGCTGACCAAGTTCGAACAACGCGGCTTGCGCCTTGGACATGGCGTGTGGGACCTCGTATTCAGACGCATCTGATTCAAGCGCGCACAAGCGCGCTGCAGAGGCCAAAAATCCGGCGAGCCGCCTCGCGAGAGCGGTTATTCGTCGTTACAATTCGGCAACTCCTTAATTATTAAGAACAAGCCATGAAGAGCAGCGAAATCCGCCGCCAGTTTCTCGATTTTTTTGCCTCGAAAGGGCACACCCCGGTGGCTTCCAGCCAACTTATTCCGGGCAACGACCCCACCCTGCTGTTTACCAACGCTGGCATGGTGCAGTTCAAGGATGTCTTTCTCGGCCGGGAAACCCGGCCCTATGTCCGCGCCGCCTCCAGCCAACGCTGCGTGCGCGCTGGCGGTAAGCACAACGACCTGGAAAACGTCGGTTATACCGCCCGCCACCATACGTTTTTCGAGATGCTGGGCAATTTCAGCTTCGGCGACTATTTCAAGCACGAGGCGATTCGCTTTGCCTGGGAATTCCTGACCGTCACCCTGTCGATCCCGAAGGAAAAACTCTGGGTCACCGTCTATCAGGACGACGATGAAGCCTATGCCATCTGGGCCGATGAAATCGGCGTGCCGAAAGACCGCATTACCCGCATCGGCGACAAAGGCGGCCAGAAATACCATTCCGACAACTTCTGGGCGATGGGCGATACCGGCCCCTGCGGTCCCTGCACGGAAATCTTCTACGACCACGGCCCGGAAGTCGCCGGCGGCCCGCCCGGCACCCCGGAAGAAGACGGCGATCGCTACATCGAAATCTGGAACAACGTGTTCATGCAGTACAACCGCGACGAAAACGGCGTCATGCACCCTCTGCCGAAACCTTCGGTGGACACCGGCATGGGCCTGGAACGCATCTCGGCGGTGATGCAGGGCGTGCATTCCAATTACGAAATCGACCTGTTCCAGGCGCTGATCAAAGCCGCCGCCCGCGAAACCGGCGCGCAGGATCTGAACAACAACTCGCTCAAGGTCATTGCCGACCATATCCGCGCCTGCGCCTTCCTGATCGTCGACGGCATCATTCCCGGCAACGAAGGCCGCGGCTATGTGTTGCGCCGCGTGATCCGCCGCGCCATCCGCCACGGCTACAAGCTGGGCTGCAAGACCCCGTTCTTCCACAAACTGGTGGGCGATCTGGCCAGCGTCATGGGCGAGGCTTATCCGGAACTGGTCAGCGCGCAGGAACGCGTCGCTGCCGTGCTCAAGCAGGAAGAAGAACGCTTTGCCGAAACCCTGGAAAACGGCATGGGCGTGCTGGAAACGGCGATGGCCTCGGAAGACAAGATGCTGGACGGCGAAACCGTGTTCAAGCTGTACGACACCTTCGGCTTCCCGCTCGATCTGACTGCCGACATCGCACGCGAACGCGGCATCACCGTCGACTTCGCCGGCTTCGAACATGCCATGCAAATGCAGCGCGAACGCGCCCGCGCCGCCTCCAAGTTCAGCATGGGCAAGGGTCTGCAGTTCGACGGCGAGAAAACCGAGTTCGTCGGCTACGACAGCCTGCAACAGGAAACCCGCATCGTCGCTCTGTACAAGGAAGGCAGCCAGGTCAATGAAATCGCTGCCGGCGACGAGGCCGTCATCGTCCTCGACCGCACCCCGTTCTATGCCGAGTCCGGCGGTCAGGCCGGCGACATCGGCGAGATCTCCAGCGGCCACGGCAGCTTCGCGGTGGACGACACCCTGAAAATCCAGGCCGAAGTATTCGGCCACAAAGGGCGACTGGCTACCGGCAAGCTGACCGTAGGCGAAGCCGTCAATGCCCAGGTCGACACCGAAGCCCGCCAGCGCGCCGCTTACAACCACTCCGCCACCCACCTGATGCATGCCGCCCTGCGCACCGTGCTGGGCAACCATGTCACGCAGAAAGGCTCGCTGGTCAATGCGGAGCGTACCCGCTTCGACTTCGCCCATCCGCAACCGATGACCGCCGAAGAACTGCGCCGCATCGAAGAATTGGTCAACGCGGAAATCCGCCGCAACAATCGCGTCGAAACCCGTTTGATGAAACACGAAGAAGCCATCAAGGCCGGCGCCATGGCGCTGTTCGGCGAAAAGTACGGCGACGAAGTGCGCGTGGTCGGCATGGGCGAGTTCTCCACCGAACTGTGCGGCGGCACCCACGTCAAACGCACCGGCGATATCGGCCTGTTCAAGATCGTCGCCGAAGGCGGCGTCGCCGCCGGCGTGCGTCGTATCGAAGCGGTCACCGGTCCGGGCGCGCTGGCCTATGCGCAAGCCCAGGAGGCCACCTTGCGCGAAGTCGCCGATCTGGTGCGGGCGCAGCCGCAGGAAATCGCCGCACGCCTGGCCCAGATTCAGGAACAGGTGAAGAACTTGGAAAAGGAACTGGCGCGTTACAAATCGAAAATGGCAGCTTCGCAGGGTGACGATCTGGTTGCCCAGGCGATCGAGATCGGCGGCATCAAGGTGCTTGCGGCCGCCATCGAAGGTGCCGATGCTAAAGCTTTGCGCGAACTCGCCGATAAGCTGCGCGACAAGCTCCACTCCTGTGCATTGGTCCTGGGTAGCGTGGTAGACGGCAAGGTCGCGTTGATCGCCGCGGTCACAGCCGACGCCGTCGGCAAAGTAAAAGCCGGTGAACTGGTCAATTTCGTCGCCAGCCAGGTCGGTGGCAAAGGCGGCGGGAAACCCGATCTGGCCCAGGCTGGCGGGACGCAGCCTGACAAACTGCCTGCTGCCTTGCAAGGTGTAGCGGATTGGGTTCGTGGCAAATGCAGTGGCACCACCAATTAAGCGAGGATTAAGCACTATGTTCGGGTTCTTCAAACGCAAGAAGAGCGAAGAGGATCCGCTGAGCGACCTGAAAACGGTCTCGCGCTGGATGCAGGAATTGCCTGCGGGAGACATCTACACCGCCCAGGAACAGGTGGTGCAGAGCCTGATTCAGTTCAACCACGCCGGTTTGCCGATGTCCAAGGATCGGTTGCAGGTGCTCATGCATCTGGATAATCAGGCGCGCGACATGCAGTACTCGCTGTGCGTGCAGTACCTGCGCAATCCGCGCATGTCGAAAGTCATCGAATCGCGGCTTTGGACCGCCATTCACGCGTTCTACTGGGAAGTCACCCGCGGCTATCACACCTTCATCATGGATTTCGTCGCCAACCCCGGCGGCAGCAAAATCCAGCCGGCCATTCCGCAAATTGCCGCACGTGCGATTCGCGGCTTCGCCGACATCTTCAAATGGCGCTATTTCCGCTACGAAAAAGTCGAAGAAAAACTCTGGTCGCGCCTGCACAATCTCTACCGCATCACCGAATTCGACGCCTTCCAGAGCACCCGCATGAAACTGTATGCCTCCGACCCGAAGCCATCGAGTTGCATGGAGGAATACGTCCAGGCGCTGCTGCTCTCCCCGCTCGGCGCGGGCAGTATGACCCCGAAGCAGATCGAAATGGTCGACCACTGGCTCGACAACTGGTCCGAAATGACCCCACTCGAATCCAGCTACGACGCTTCCCGCCATTTTTTCTACGTCGATACGGTCAAGGGGCACGGACTCAAGCGTATCCGCCCGCAACTGGAAACTGAGGCAAGCTTCCGCTACGTCGACACCGAACGTCTGCAGGAACATATCAAGCAAACCGAGCGTGCATTGAAATCCGGCGCACTGCCGCCCAGTCTGGGTCTGGGTGAGGAGTTCCGCCTGCCGGACGGCTACGACCTGCTCAACCACGCCACCAACGAATGGGCCGCCACCAATGAACGCGAACGCCGCGTCAACAACCGGGCGCCGGCACAAGGTCGCTGCGAAGTGCTGCGCGATCTGGGCGCAATCTGCAAACGCATCGAAACGGAACTGTTGATCAGCAGCGGCAACAGTCCCAGCCAACAACTCAGCACGGAAGAAATTCTCGACATCAAGCTTTACGGCTTCGTCACCGAGCGCACCAAATCGGCGGCATCCCAACGAGCCCAGGGCAATCGCGACCTGAGCGCGGAACAATGGCCGTTGTTCGACCGCAGCGATACCGGAATTGGCGTCATGCTCAAGGGCGAGGAAAGCGAATGGGTCAAGGTCGGCAAACTGCTGGCGATACGACTCGACCCGACCCACCCTTGGTTGATCGGCGTGATTCGCCGCATCACCCGCATGCACGACGACATGCGCAAGATCGGCGTACAGACGATCAGCAGCGAACCGGTGCTGGTCCAGCTCGACACCCACGAAATCTCGGCCGGCCTCAGCTATTCAGTCGAAGACAGCCGGCAAGAACAGCAAGCCAGCAGCCACGCGCTGATCTTCCCGAACCTGCCGGATGGCAACGTGATCGTCATGGAAAGTGCTCGCTATGCCCACGGCCGCCAATACAAGATGCGCGATCAGACCGGAGTGCGCCTGATCCGGCTCGAATCCGTGCGCGACAAAGGCGATGGCTGGTTGATGGCAACCTATTTCCAGTCGGCCTGATTGCGCGCGTGGCAAAACATGCGGCGACACCAATAACAAGTACGTCTGCATGCCGCACGGCAAGGCAGCATGATGGAGAAACCACGTGAATTCTGATGCAAAACCGGCCTTGCTCATCGTCGATGACGATCCGTTGATCACCGACACGCTGCACTTCGTCCTGTCCAACGATTTCGAAGTGTTTGTGGCCGAATCTCGCCAACAGGTCAAAAGCCTGCTGACGCAACTCGATACACCGCCGCCGCTGGCCTTGATCGACTTGGGCCTGCCACCCGCGCAACACAAGCCGGATGAAGGCTTTGCGCTGATTTCCGACCTGCTCAATTACTCGAAAAAGACCCGCATTCTGGTGCTGTCCGGCCAGAACGACGAAGCCAATGCGCGCCATGCCCGTGCGCTCGGCGCGATCGATTTCATCGCCAAACCGGCTGACCCGGAACAGATCAAGCAAGCGCTGTTCTCCGCCTTGCGCTTCAATCATGAAGAACCTGCCGTCCTGGCACCACCGGCATCGCTCGAAGCAAGCGGCATCGTCGGCTCCAGCTTTGCCATCGACCGACTGCGCAACCAGATCAAGCTGTACGCCGAAGCACCCTTTCCCGTCCTGATCGAGGGCGAGTCCGGCAGCGGCAAGGAATTGGTCGCCAAAAGCCTGCATCAATGGTCCAAGCGCAGCAACAAACCTTACCTGGCGCTCAATTGCGCCGCGATTTCGCCCACGCTGGTCGAGCCCACGCTGTTCGGCTACGCCAAGGGCGCGTTCACCGGCGCCAACCAGGCGCAAACCGGCTACTTCGAAGATGCCCGCGAAGGCACCTTGTTCCTCGATGAAATCGGCGAACTGCCGCTGGAACTGCAGGCCAAATTGCTGCGCGTACTGGAGAACGGCGAATTCCAGCGGGTCGGCGAGACCGGCAGCCGCTTCTCCAACGCCCGTATCGTCGCCGCCACCAACCGCGATTTGCGCAAGGAAGTGCGCGAGGGCCGTTTCCGTGGCGACCTCTACCATCGTCTCTCGGTGTTTTCCGTGCACGTGCCGCCGCTGCGCGAACAGATGGAAGACAAGCTCTCGCTGCTCGATCATTTCCGCAGCCATTTCGCGCGCGAGGTCGGCGCCGCGCCGTTCATCTTCGCACCGGATGCCCGCCGCCTGTGGGAGGACTACCACTTCCCCGGCAACGTGCGCGAACTGCGCAACATCGTCATCCGGCTGACCACCAAATACGCCGGCCGCACGGTCAATGCGCGCGAACTCGAAGACGAGTTCGACCTCGACGTGGTCAACCCCTCCACCATTCCGCTGCCCACGGACGGGCTGGCCTTGCAGGAATACGCCAAATCACACCTGCGCAACCTGCACAACTTCAATCTCGATCAAGTCATCCGGCAATGGGAGCGCAGCTACGTCGAAGCCGCCCTGGCGATGACGCACGGCAACCTGTCGCAAGCCGCCAAGATCCTCGGCGTCAACCGGACCACGCTGTACAGCCGCATGCAAACCTATCAAAACGACTAGACGCCCAAGCGCGGCCGGCAGCAAGCCGACCCCAGCCGCCGCGCGCGTCCTGACATGGCCCACTTCCCCGAACCGCCCAAGCTAGGCGAATGGCTCGCCGGACAAGGTCTGATCAGCCCGGATCAGTTGCGCATCGCGCTGATGGAGCAGACCGCCAGCGGCTTGCCGTTGGGCCGCCAACTGATCAGCCTGGGCTTCATCAACGATAGCGTGCTGCGCGACGTACTCGCGCAGAACGCCGGCGAAACCAGCATCGATCTGGCGCATGTCGTGGCCGACCCCGAAGCCATCGCGCTGACGCCGGAACACCTGGCGCGGCGCCACCATGTCCTGCCCCTGGCGGCGGATTCCGAAGCGCGCACCTTGACCGTTGCGGTGCCCGACCTGTTCAACCTGCTCGCCCTCGACCAGCTGCGCGCGCATCTGGAAGGGCGTTACGACATTCGGCCGGTACTGGCGGCGGAAGCGCAGATCCTCGAACACCTCGACAAGTTCTACGGCTTCGATCTGTCCGTCGACGGCATCCTGAAGGAAATCGAAACCGGCGAAGTCGACTGGAGCAGCCTGCACATGGGCGGCAATGTCGGCGCCGGCATCGGCAGCGGCACCGAATACACCCAGCCGATCGTCCGCCTGGTCAACGCCATGCTGGCCGAAGCGGTCAAACGCGGCGCTTCCGACGTGCACTTCGAACCGGAAGCCGCCTTTCTGCGCGTGCGCTACCGCATCGACGGCGTGCTGGAGCCGATGCGCAGCCTGCATCGCAAATACTGGCCGGCCATCTCGGTGCGGCTGAAGGTGATCTCCGGCCTCAACATCGCCGAGTCGCGCGCGCCGCAGGATGGCCGCCTGTCGCTGACGCTGTATGGCCGCGGCATCGATTTCCGCGTATCCAGCATGCCCACGCTGCACGGCGAAAACATCGTGCTGCGCATCCTCGACCGGGAAAAATCCATCATCCCGCTGTCCCGCATGGGCCTGCCGGCGGAAACCCTGGAGCGCTTACTCGGCGCGATTTCCCAGCCGGAAGGTCTGGTCATCGTGACCGGCCCGACTGGCTCCGGTAAAACCACCACGCTGTATTCGCTGCTGGCGCATCTGAACCGGGAAGAGGTCAACATCATGACCCTGGAAGACCCGGTGGAATACCCGCAACCGCTGATTCGGCAGACCTCCCTCACCGAACTGTCGAAAGTCGATTTCGCCGGCGGCGTGCGCGCGATCATGCGGCAGGACCCGGACATCGTGCTGGTCGGCGAAGTGCGCGACCGGGAAGCGGCCGAAATGGCCTTCCGCGCCGCCATGACCGGCCATCTGGTCTTCACCACGCTGCACACGCATTCCGCGCTGGGCGTATTTCCCCGCCTGGAAGACATGGGCATCCGCCCCGCCATCCTGGCCGGCAATATCGTTGCCGTCGTCGCCCAGCGTCTGGTGCGGCGTTTGTGCCCGCATTGCAAGGAAGCGCACAGCCCGGACGAAGCCGAACGGCGCCTGCTCGACAACAACGCCCCGGCCCTGATTTTCCGCGCCAAGGGCTGCACCCATTGCGCCTTCAAAGGCTATCGCGGCCGCTTGCCGCTGATGGAGTTGCTGCTGATGGACGCCACCCTCGATGAAGCCATTCTGCGCGGCGCCACCCCGCGCGAACTGGCCGGCCTGGCCGCGCAGCGCGGCTGGCGCAATCTGGCTGAAGACGGGCTCGAGCGTGTGCGCAACGGCGACACCTCCTTGTCCGAAATCAGCCGCGTGGTCAACCTGGCCAAACGCTAAGGCGTCCGCCCCGCATGCCCCGCTTCCGCTACCGCGCCGCCGACGCCCAGGGACATCGCATCCAGGGTGAACTCGCCGCGATCAACGACATCGACCTCGACCTGCGTTTGCGCCGCATGGGGCTGATCCTGATCCGGGCGCGCGCCGCCAACCGGCGCGGCGTGTTCTCGGCCTGGCATGCCAGCCGGCGCGACCTGATCAGTTTCTGCTTCCACATGCAGCAGATTGCACGCGCCAACGCGCCGTTGCTCGAAGGCCTGAAAGATCTCATCGCCAGCACGGAAAACTCGCGCTTTCGCGATCTGCTCGCGCTGGTGGCTGACGATCTGGAAGGCGGCAAGTTGTTATCGGAAGCGCTGGCCGCACATCCCGACGTATTCGACCGCGTCTTCATCGCGCTGATCCGCGCCGCCGAAAAGAGCGACCAGATGGAAATCGTGTTTGCGCGCCTGGAAGTGCGCCTCAAACAACAGGATGAACTGCAAGCCGAGTTCACCCGCCTGCTGATCTATCCCAGTCTCGCCGCCACCGCCGTATTCGCCGCCGCCGGCGTGCTGTTGTTCTATCTCACCCCGAAACTGGCCATCCTGGTGTCGAGCCTGAACATGCCGATGCCGGCCGCCACGCGCGGCTTGATCCAGCTCTCCGAACTGGCGCGCACGCATCTGATCTGGCTGTTGCCGTTGCTGCTGCTGGCCGGCGTGGCATTGTTTCTGGCCATGCGGCACTCGCCGGCGCTGGCGAAACGCCTGGATGGGTTCTGGCTGAAATTGCCGATCATCGGCGCCACCTTGCGCAAACACATCCTGGCGCGCGTGTCCGGCCTGCTCGCCTTGCTGCTGCAATCCGGCGTCGGCCTGCTCGACGCGCTGCAGGCCTGCGCCGACAGCGCCGGCAACCGCGTCATTCAACTCAAGCTGATCGCCACCGCGCAGCAGATCGCCGCCGGCGAAGGAGTCGCCAACAGCCTGCGTCGACAAGACCTGTTTCCGCCGCTGGTGCTGCGCATGGTGCATACCGGCGAGGCCAATGGCGCCCTGGCGGAATCGTTTGAAAACGTCGCCTGGTTCTTCGAGCGCGACTCGCGCGAAACCATCACGCGCGCGCTGAAGTTGCTGGAACCGGGGCTGGCCGCGCTGCTCGGCCTGCTGCTGGCGGTGTTGATGCTGGCCGTGTTCCTGCCGGTCTATCAGATCATCGGGGAGTTGCCGCTGTGATCCTGAAAGCGCTCACGCTGAACGACCGCATCCTGCTCTATCTCTCCGCCGCCGGCGCGAGCTGCGCGCTGTACCGGCATGGCACGCTGAAGGAAGTGCACTCCCTGCCCAGCGACGAAGAGGGGTGGGAAGCCTTCAACGCAATCTTGCTGAGCCATCCCGACAAACCCGTCGCAATTGCCGTCGATACGGTCGATGAGGTGTACCGACAGGACATCCTGCCGCGCGCGCACGGCGCCGACCGGCGCGAAATGACCGATCGCCGCCTGCGCCAGCTGATCCACCACTCGGCTTATCGCGCCGCCCTGCGCCAGAAGCCGGTGCCAGGGCAAACCCGGCAAGACCGCTATCTGATGATGGGCCTGACCAATACCGAGATCGTGCGGCCGTGGCTCGACATCCTGCACGTGCGCGGCGCCCATCTCGCCGGCATCTGGCTATTGCCGGCGCTGACCATTCCGCTGGCCCGGCAATTCCGGCTCACGCACACCCGCTTGCTGCTGGTGTCCGAACAAACCGGCGGCTTGCGCCTGACGTATCTGGAAGACGGCGAACTGCGTTTTTCACGCTTGGCGCCGGTTGACAGCAGCCAGTACGAAAACCCGCTGGAAAGCTATGCCGAGGAAATCGAACGTACCCGCCAGTCGCTGGTCGGCCAGCGCCTGCTGGCGCGCTCGGAACCGTTGCGCACACTGCTGCTCGACCCGCTCAACACGCTGGCGGAACTGCACGCCTTTCTGCCCGAATCGGCCGGCTTCCTGTGCGAAAGCATCCTGCGCGCGCAACTGCTGGATACGCTGCAACTGCCGCCGACGCTGCTGGCGGAATCGTCGGACGCGCTCTATCTGAAACTGTTGCCGGATGCGCCGCACAGCGCCAATCTGATGACCCGCGAGCAACACGCGGTGACGCGGCTGCACTGGATGAAACGCGGCCTCCAGTTCGTCGCCGCCGCCTGGCTGGGCCTGGCCGTACTGATTTCCGCGCTGTTGTTGCTGGATGCCTGGCGGCTCGATCGCGCCGCCGACCAGGCACTCGCCGCCAGCCTGGCCAACCAGGCCAGAGAAGCGCACCTGCTGGCCGGCGCCGGCGGCATAGCTGCACTCGAACGGCGCATGCAGGCGGTACAAGCCTGGCACAGCGTCGCGGCGCTGGAAAGCGATCCGGCCGCGCTGTTTCAGAGCGTCCTGAATACATCCCGGCAAATTGGCAACCTGCACATTCAGCGCATGGAATGGGGCGTGAACGCGCCGACGCCGGCGGCCACGGGCGCATTCGGCATCGAAGGCGAAATAGTTCCGTTCGACAATGATTTCCGTGCCGCCCACCAGCGCGTGCAGAGCCTGGCCGGGCAACTCCAGGCCACGCTTCCACCCGGTCGCGTCGTCACGGTCAAGCGCTGGCCGCTCGACACTTCGGCGACAGGCGACCTGGAAGGCGAATTCGGGCATAGCCATCTCAACGCCCGTTTCCAGATCGAAGTCTCCGCAATGCCGCCTGGGGAGCCGTCGAAATGAAGCTGCTCGACCCGAAACTGCGCCTGCCCATGGCGCTCCTGCTTGCTTCGCTGCTGCTCGGCGCCGGCATCTTCCACGTCAGTCTGAACTTGCGGCTGGCTAGCGAAGCCCGCCTCATCGCGGAAAAATCGCGCGCCGAAGCCGCTGCGCGCGGCGTGCGGGAAGCCCCTGCCCGGCTAATCCAGGACCAGGCGGAAGCGACGCTGCACAAGCGCATCCGCAGCAGCGGTTTCCTTGGCCCGGAAGACCGCGTCGGCTGGATCACCGCACTGGCCCGAACCCAGGCCCGCTTCCAGCTCGGCAGCCTGTCCTGGCGCATGACGCCGCAAACACCCAGCCCGCTGGCAGCGAATTTGAATATCAGCAACATGGAATTCACCGCCGGCCCGCTCGCCCCGGATGAACTCGGCGGCTTGATCGCGCATTTGCACGCGACCGCCCCCGGCCGCTTCACCATCGAGCGTTGCACGCTCACACTCGACCCGAACGGCGCCAGCGGCCAAGCCAACTGCCGCCTGAACTGGTGGACCCTGGCGCAATATGACCGGTAAGCGCCAATCAGCCTCGATCAAGTCGTCAAACGCTGTAACCGGCATGCCGATGCGCGGCTTCACGCTGATCGAACTGGCCATCGTCCTGTTCATCATTACCCTGCTCCTGGGCGGCGTGCTGACGCCGCTCGGACAACAGATTACCGAGCGCCAGACCGGGGAGACCCGCCGCGCCCTGGAATCGGCCCGCCTTGCCCTGGTCGGCTACGCCTTGCGCCAGCCCGCTCGGGCCGGCCCCCTGCCTTGCCCCGATCTGCGCAGCCAGTCCGTGCACAACAGCGAAGGTCCGAACAACGATGGCCTGGAAGATCGGCTGGCCGATGGCCAATGCGCCGCGTTGAGCGGCAATCTGCCCTGGAAAACGCTGGGCCTGGCCGAGGCCGATGCCTGGGGCAACCGCCTCGGCTATGCCGTCGCCGCGGAGTGGGCCATTGCCGGAGAACGCACGACAGACCGCGCGCCCCAGCTGCAGATTTGCGTGGACAAGGCTTGCGCACAGCCCATGTCCGCTGCCGCGCTGGTGCTTTCGCATGGCCGCAACGGTTTTGGCGCCGACAATGTGTCGGGCGGCCGCAACCTGGCACCGACAGCGCACGACGAAGTGGAAAACAACAACGATGACGCCCGCTTTGTCCTGCAACCGCCGCGCGCCGCCGATCGCCCGGGTGGCGAATTCGACGATCTGCTGTTACCGCTGTCGCCGGATTGGTTGCGCGGCCGGCTGTGCGAGCCGGCGTCGCTTTGCGGAGGCGGCTAGCCGCTGCTCAAGGCTGGCTGCAGCGTATGGGCTGCAAACCGTTCGGCCAGTCGGCATCCAGATTCGGCAAAGCGCTCGCAGCGAGCGTCTCTGAAATGATCAGTCGCACCGCGCCAATTTCGGGACGCGGTGCGTAGCGCACCCCCTTGATCCCTTTATCGGCAAGATGGGCCGCGTGTTCGCGTGCCTTGGCCAGATTCGCGAAGGCGCCGAGCGACAGTGCGTCGCGCATGGCGCCGCCCCTGACCGGCGCATAGTCGGTGACGCCGAGACTTCGCACCTCTTCGATCGTCGCCTGCAACGCCGCGTGGTTCGCGACCGGCGGCAAATACACCCACCAACCCAGCTTCTTGCCGGCTTCGTTTGCCAGTTCGAAGTCATAGGCTTTGGTCGCGATGCCCAACTGCTTGAGATGCGCCTCGACCGCGACCAGACCCGCCGCATCGAGCGATTTCCAACTCAAGCAACGCGGATTCGCCGCGTCGGCCATTGCATCCGACGCAGGCGGCGGCGGTGTCGGGCTCGTTTCTGGCGCCGGAGGTAGCGGCGCGTAGGCGGCTGGCACGGCCAGCAAGCGGATCTTGTCGGCGTTGAAGACCAGCGGCGTCGCAGAGGGCGGCGACCAGGACTGCATCGCCATGCCGGCCAGAAATACGCCGAGATTGAGCGCCAGCAACAAACCGATCAATCTGCGCGGGTCGATGCGATCCATGCCAATCCTTCCAATACCAGATCTTCGATTTCGATGACTTGCCCCTGCAACCAGTCACGAACCTGCGCACGTGCACCGCCGGTCAGGATGACCAGCGGCGGCTCGGCATCGACAGCGGCCAGGCGCCGACACATCGCATCGACCGCGCCGGCCTGGGCCAGCGCGACGCCCATGGCGACCGCCGTCTCGGTATTGCGCGGCTGGCTGGCCGGATCGAGCACAAATCTGGCGCGCGCCGCTTCGCCCTGCATACGGGATTCGATCTGGCCGGTCGCACCCAACAAGGCAGCGCGCATCAGGTCGGGCCCGGGCAGGATGACCCCGCCGAGAAACGCGTTGTCGCGGCTGAGCATATCCACCGTGGTCGCCGTGCCGACGCTGACCACGACACAATCTCCCAGCTGCAGACGCGAAGCGGCGATCAGCGCGGCATATCGGTCGGCGCCCAGTTTTTCGGGCGTGTCATAGAGATTGGTCAGTCCGTAATTTTCGCGTTCAGGCTGCAGCCAGTGCGCAGGCACACCCGATGCAGCCAGTATCCGCACCAGACCGGCCTGAGTGACGGCGTCGGCGACGCAACTCAACACCGCAGCGGTCGGACGAAACGGTTGCCATGCCGGCGCCAGGGTCGCCACCTGCGCGGTCGCGACGACGCCGCTGGCGAGCAGTTCGCGCCCGGCAACGACGCGCCACTTGATGCGCGTGTTGCCGGCATCGACCAGCAATTTCATGGCTGCGCGCGCAAGCTGACTTCGCCGGAGTGAAACGTGCGCACCCCAGCAGCGGTTTCCAGCAACAGCGCACCTTGTGCATCGACGCCGCGCGCCACGCCGGAAATGGCTTCGCCCTGGCCGGGCTGTATGCATACCGATTGGCCTTGATGGGCATGACAGGCATGCCAGGCAGCGAGAAACGCCGCAAAGCCGTCGCGTTCGAAACGCGCCAGCGCGGCATCCAGCCCGGCGACCAGACGCAGCAGCAGGTCGTTGCGGTCGATCGGTCCGAGATGGGCATGCAGATCGGTCACCGCCTGGCCGACCTGGCGGCTCAATTCATCGCCGCCGAGCACATTGATGCCGACGCCGATGACGGCGCTGCTCGGCCCCAACACATCGCTGGCGAAGCGATCGCCGGCAAGCTCGATCAACACGCCCGCAAGCTTTGCGCCGGCGACCTGAATATCGTTCGGCCATTTGACCTGGGCGCCGGCCAGGCCCATTTCGCGCAAGCTTTCCACCAGAGCCACGCCCACCGCCAGCGAGAGGCCGGACAGCTGCGCGGCAGGACGCCCGGAGCGCCACAGGAAGGAAAAGGTGAGTCCGCTGCCGAGACCGGCATGCCAGCTGCGCCCGCGCCGACCGCGCCCCTGGTCTTGCCATTCGGCGCTGACCAGAGCGCGATGCGGCGCCCGCTCCGGCGCATCGTAAGATAGCCCGGAAGCAGCCCACTGCAGCATCTGCAGATTGGTCGAATCGACCTGATCGAGGTGGCGTAACGCAATGCCCTGCGCCGCGCAGCCGCGGGCAAGCCGCGCCGCATCCAGCCAGCTGACCGGGTCAACCAGACGGTAGCCGCGTCCATGCACGGCATGAACCTTGAAGCCGGCGGCCAGCGCCGCTTGAATGGCGTTGTGCACGGTAGCGCGCGAACAGCCGAGCGCTTGCGCGATGCGTTCGCCGGAAAGAAAGGTTTCAGCGGAAAGCTGCCGCAGAACGGGCAGCAGTTGGACCGGAAAGGCGTTCACAAATCGGTAATTTCACGAAACCGGCGATAAGCCTGGCATGGAGCTAGCAGCCTGTCGGACTTTGGGCGTCGATAGCGAAAATCGGCCCCGGCGAGTCCATTTTTTGCCGGATTTGCAGCCGCATGGTTGTTCCATGGGGCAAGAAGCCGGCGGAAAAGGGGCCGTCGCGGTCGGTTTGCAGCCGACGATTCCAAAGTCCGACAGGCTGCTAACGCCAGCAATCGGAAACCTTCGCACTGGCACCGGTCACGCCGGTACGTCCAACCGAATCGAGTAGCAAAACGCCGCAGGCGTCTTCATCGACCGGCACGGCTTGCAAGGTATACGTGTCAGCATTGGTCGCCGGAAAAGCCGCCTTCGGATCGGCGGCGTCGACGGCCGCGGTGGTGAGTTTGATGCGGTACATGGCATCGCCATTGCTCGGTGTTTGCGCCACCGGCAGCTTCACCATGAAGGTACCGGTTCTGGCGTGTTGCAGGTTCAGCCATTCCGCCGACTCGACCAGGGCTTTCCTGGCTTGGCTCCTGGCTTTCTTGGTCATGTGATCCTGAAAAGACGCCACCGCAACGGCAACCAGAAGGCAAACGATGGTGATCGCCACCACCAGTTCAATCACCGTAAAACCCGTGCTTCGCTTCATTTGAATCGCCTCATCCTGCTATTAGTTGTATTACCAAGAAGCAGGATCACGACCCGCTTCGCGCCCCTGAGAGGAGCTGTTCAATAAGACCGTAAAAACCATGGCAATTCAAGCTCCACGAGGCAGATATTGCTAAGTAGTAATACTTATGCCAAAGCAGAAGGCTGGTTGTTGCGGGATAGCGCCTCGGCATAAGGTGCAGCCGCAATCGCGGGTTGTCTGGCCTCGATCAGGTCCGCCAGCAACATGGCGGAACCCGGCGCCATGGTCACGCCATAGCGAAAATGGCCGCTGTTGACGAACAGGTTGTCGTATTCGGGGTGCCGCGCGATGAGCGGCACATTTTCCGGCGATCCCGGCCGCAATCCGCTCCAGTGGCGGGTCAGCACCAGATCGCTCAGCGCCGGCAAGGTGCTCGCCGCGAAGGCCAGCAAGTCGTGTTTTGCCGTCTCGGTGGTGGTTTTGTCGAAACCAGCCCATTCCAGCGTACTCCCGGCCAGGACATGGCCATCCAGCCGGGGAATCAGATAGTGGCCGTCTTGCAGGACGATGCAGCGCAAGGATGCCGGCGGCAACTTGAACAACAGCATTTGCCCGCGCACCGGAAAAACCTGCATGCCGAGTGCCTCCAGGCCCGGCAAGGCGCCGCTCCAGGCACCCGCCGCGACGACAACCCCGGCGGCGGAAAAATCGCCTTGCGTCGTCGTGAGTCGCGTCACGCGACCTTGTGCGGCAATCAGGCCGGTCACTTCCGCCGACTCCACGATGCGCACGCCGGCAGCCAGCGCCGCACCGCGCAGGACCTTGACCAGACGTGGATTCCTCGCCTGGGCGACATCGGGTAGCCAGAGCGCGTCCTGGCATGGCGTCGTCGGCAGCATCGCGCCGCTGTCGCGAATCTCGCAACGCCACGCATGCTGCGCGCACCATTCCAGCGCCTGCATTTGATCGAACGGTGGCAATACCAGCATACCGCTGACCTGATATTCGGCATCGAGACCGGACATCGCCTGGAGTCGCGCGCACCAATCGGGAAACAGGGCGCGGGAGTACTCCGACAGCGCATTCACCGCCGCGCCATATTGCCAGGGCAACAGCGGCGAGAGGATGCCGCCACCGGCCCAGGTCGATTCGCCGCCGGCGCGCGCACGCTCCAGCACAGTCACGCGTGCTCCGCGCCGCGCCAACTCCAGCGCGGAGGCCAGGCCGACGGCGCCGGCGCCGATGATCAGAAAATCGGGGAACAAAATAAATGGAATCCGGGTTGCGGCGTGCCGTTCAGTTCCGCAACGTCAACGAATCCGGCCCATCGTCTTCATCACCGTGCAGGGGTCGCCCTGTATCGGCGGCAGCGCGACATTGCGCGCCTTGGCGCGTTTGTCGATCTCGACGTAGTGCGCCTGCATGTAGTCCCTGCACTCGTCGAACGACTTCATGCTCTGCAGACGGCTGACATAAGCTTTGCGCTCATCCGGCGCCATCAGTTCTGCGCCGCGCACGTTGTCGCCCTGGGCATACCAGGGGAAAGCCAAAGCCTGGCCGCTGAGCAAGACCAGGAGAACGGTCAATTGCAAACGTTTCATTGCGATCCAATCGAAAAAGCCCCGACCGAGACATCTCGGACGGGGCCATTTTAGCTTTAGGAAGCGCGTCTTATGCGCAGCGCATCCGATCAAACGCAACCGGTCGGTTTCGGGGTGCCTGCGTAACGGCCAGCCTGCTTGGCGGGCCCGAACGGGAAAATATCGAAAAGAAACTTCTTTTCGCCCCACTCGTCACCAAACTCCTCCTTGAGTCCTTTCTGCAGGAAACGCAGATTGGGCGCGGTGCCGTACTCCTGAAAGTAGCCCCGCATGTAATTGATGATTTTCCAGTGGTTTTCACCCAGTTCCAACTTGTCCTGACTGGCCAGATATTCGGCGACATCCTCCGCCCAGTCTTCCAGATTGACCAGATAGCCTTCGGGATCGGTTTCGACGGTACGTCCGTTAATTTCAAGTTCCATGATGTGTCCTCTCGTTCAAAGTTCAGGTCAAAAACTGCATGACCACACTTTAGCAATAGTTGACACTTTTGGTCAACAATTATTCTAGACTTATTCCAGCACCTCGCCACGAGAATGGGCAAAACCGCCTTACGAACTTGGGGAAAAGCCCGCATCGCAGGCAGATTCCGCTTGCCGCATGCTTGGCAGAAACCTTCAAGCGCGGAAATCCACACCGCTAAAGCTGACATTCGTGTCGTCAATAGCCTACGGATTCAGTCAAGCATTGCCCGAGTCCCATCCGGCCCGTAGAATCCGCGCTCGGATTTTACTCAGCCGCTTCACAACAAACCCGGAGATACCGCCATGGAACACCAACTTCCCGCCCTGCCCTACGCCAAAGACGCGCTCGCCCCGCACATGTCGACCGAGACCTTCGACTACCACTACGCCAAGCACCACCAGGCCTATGTCACCAACCTGAACAACCTGATCAAGGGCACCGACTTCGAAACCAAGTCGCTGGAAGACATCATCAAGACCGCCCCCGCCGGCGGCATCTACAACAACGCCGCCCAGGTCTCAAACCACACCTTCTTCTGGTCCTGCATGCAGCCGAACGGCGGTGGCGCCCCAACCGGCGCACTGGCCGCTGCAATCGACGCCAAATGGGGCAGCCTGGACGAGTTCAAGAAGGTCTTCCAGACCAGCGCCGTCGGCAATTTCGGTTCCGGCTGGACCTGGCTGGTGAAGAAGGCCGACGGCTCCGTCGACATCG
>JASJPG010000111.1:0-29019 GCA_031426815.1 Hydrogenophilaceae bacterium | reverse complement strand
GGCGGTCGACGCCGCGCTGAACCTGTTGCTTGACCCCGCAGTTTGATTTCGGCCCAGAAGGCCCCGAATCGTGTCTGCCTATCTGAATACTCGCGTCAGTCTGTACTCCGGCCGCCTGTGGCAGGGGACGGATTTCGATGCCTTGTTGCGCGCGCCGGATGCCGAAATGCCCGACATCCTGGCCGAACGGGGCCTGGCCCAGTTGGCAGCCGGCTTCGGCAGTCCCGAGCACACCGGCCAAGCCAACGACCCGCTCTCGCTGGAACAACGCATCATTGCCCAAACGCTGGAAGAAACCCGCGTGCTGATTCGTCCGCTCAACGGTGCGGCGCGCAATTTCCTGATCTACTGGACCGCACGTTTCGAGGTGACCAACCTGAAGACCCTGCTGCGCGGCAAGATGACCGGGGAACGTCCCGCGTCCTTGCTGACCCGGCTTACCCCGATGGGTTCGTTCGGTCGGCTCGATAACCAGGAATTGGCGCATGCCGAAGATGTCGGCGAATTGCTGCGGCGCCTGGAAGCCGGTCCGTATGCCAGCATCGTGCGCCAGGCCAGACGCGCTTTCGAACAAAGCCACGACCCGTTCAATCTCGATGCGGCGCTCGACCGGGCCTACTACGAAGGCCTCGCGCAGCGCGCGCAGGGGCTGGAATCCTGTGCCGGTGCGGGATTCCGCGGCCTGCTGGGAAATCTGATCGACCGCATCAACCTGGTCTGGCTGCTGCGTTACCGCTTCAACTACAACCTGCCGCCGGCGCAAGTGTATTTCCTGCTGGTGGGTTCGCATTACAGCCTGACCGGCGCGCGCCTGCGCGAACTTGCCGCACTGGGCAGCCTGGAAGCGGTTTTGGCCGAGTTGCCGCAGGAATGGCGGAGCAGGCTTGCCGCAACGACGGATATCCCAGGTGTCTTTGCGGTCATGGAACGCGTGGCGGCAGTCCACGCGCTCAAGGTGCTGCGCTCCACTGCGCCGGCAATCAGTCGCGCTTTTGCCTATCTGATCTTGCGCGAACGCGATCTGCGCGCCGTGCGTGCCGTCTTGCGCGGCCGCCATCTCGGGCTGCCGGGCGCCGATATCCGGCTGGCCCTGCAACGCGCGCCGCTTGAGGTGATGTGATGAGGTCATCCGATGTTCCGCGCTGAACCGCTGCTCAAGATTCAACTGCTGATGCTGGCTTCGGAAGCGCCGGATGCGGCACTGGCGCTGGCTCGCTTCGGCGTGTTCAACCCGTGCCCGTTCACTGCTGCAGCAGGGGCGCTGGAAGCGCTGCCGGAAATGTTCCCCGATGCCCCGGCTGCGCGCTACCGCGAGGCCTGGCTGGAGGCCGAATCGCGTCTCTCCAAACTGATCGAGCAATGCGGCAATACGCTGCCGCTGCAACCACCGGACGATGCCGCCGCGCCCTCGCTGGCCGATTTGCAGGAACTCAACGCCTGGTTGAAGGAAGTCTGGACCGCCTGTCTGGCCTGCCATGACGGCGAGGAACGCATTCAGGATGAGCGCAAGCATCTGGACGCGCTGGAAGAAACGTTGAGCAAGCTGGAACGCTTGAATGTGGATCTGGCGCGTCTGCTGCATAGCGACAGCCTGTTGAGCGTGAATATCGGCAGCTTGCCCGCCGGCGGTCTCAAGCGCGTGTCGGAAGCGCTGTCGATGACTAGTACCCTGGTTTCGCAATTCGATCATGTCGGCGATCTGATCTTTGCCGTCATTGCCGGTCCGCGCTCGCGTCAGGAAGAAGTACGCGGGCTGCTGGCCCAGGCCGGCTGGCGCGAGTTGGCCGTGCCGGAAGAGCTGCGCACCCATCCGCAGGAGGCGCGCGCCTGGCTGGAAGCCGAGCGCAAGCGCCTGGAAGAGTTGTCCGGCGCGGAGTGCAAGGTCATGGGCGTATTGCGCGACCAGTTCGGCCCGCGTCTGAGCGAGGCGCGACTCCGCGTCGCATTGGCGCGGCCGCTGGCCGAGGCGGCTTTGGCCGGCGTTCACGGCAAGGGCAATCTGGCTGCGCTGTCCGGCTGGGTGCCGCGTCGCCTGCAGGCTACCTTGCGCGCGGCGCTGGAAGCCCGTTTCCACGGCCGCTACCTGCTCGAAGTGCGCGAACCCGGTGCGCACGAGGCGGCGGATGTGCCGTCGCTGGTGCGCTATCCGGCCTGGTTGAAACCCTTCGTGCCGCTGGTCAAGAGTTACGGCGTGCCGCGTTATGGCGAGTTCGATCCGGCCTTGCCGTTCGCCTTCACCTATCTGCTGCTGTTTGGCGCCATGTTTGGCGACATCGGCCAGGGCGGCACCATTCTGCTGCTATCGCTGCTGTTTGCCCGCAAACTTGGCCGGATGGCCTGGGTTGGCGCAGCGGCTGGCGTGGTGTCGATGCTGTTCGGCGTGTTGTACGGCAGCATCTTCGGCTTCGAAGACATCCTCGCGCCGGTCTGGCTGTCGCCGTTGCACAACCCGGTGCATGTGCTGGGCGTGGCGGTGGCGTTCGGTGTCGGCTTCATCGTGTTCACGCTGCTGGTCAACGCGCGCAACAAATGGGTGGCGGGGCAGCGTGCCGTAGCGATCTTCGATTCCACCGGTCTGGCCGGTTTGGTGTTCTATCTCGGCGCCGTCGGCGGTCTGGCCAGTGTCGCGGGTGCGCTCGATGTCGCCCGGCCGGCCTGGATGCTGGCGCTGGTCGGCATTACCGTGGTGGCCGGGTTCAAGTGGTACGAGGCCAAGGCCGGCCTCGGCGAGCGGATCCTGGTCACCGCTATCGAAACCCTGGAAACCGGCATCAACCTGTTTTCCAACACGCTGTCGTTCATGCGGGTCGCCGCCTTCAGCCTCAACCACGTTGCGCTGGCACTGGCCATCTTCACGCTGGCGGCGGGGCTGTCGGTCGCCGGACACTGGTTCACCATCGCCCTGGGCAATGTCGTCATCATCGTGCTGGAAGGCGGCATCGTCGCGATTCAGGCCTTGCGTCTGATGTATTACGAGGGGTTCTCGCGCTTCTTCAGCGGCGATGGCGTGGAGTTCGTGCCGTTGCGGTTGGACACGCAGGCAAACCGCGGCATGCGCGCTTGAGCGCGGCTGCATGCGTGGAGCAAACATTGGGTATTCGGTTTTTTACGTCAAGGAGATAAAAATGAGCTGGCTGATTGCATTGATGGGGTTGTCTGTCGCGGCGACCATAGGCGCGGGTTTCTGGCTGGAAATGAAACCGCGTCGGCTGCCTGCCCCGGCCTGGCTCAAGGGCGGCATGCTGGCCAATCTGGGGCTGTTTGCCGTCGGCATGGCCGGCGCCATGTTGCTCGGCGTGGGCGATGTCATGGCGGCGGAGCCGGCTGTCGCAGCCGGCGAGATTTCGCTGGGTCAGGGACTGGCCTTGCTCGGCGTCGGTCTGCCGACCGGTCTGGCCGCCATCGGCGCCGCCATCGCGCTCGGGCCGATCGGTTCGGCATCGCTGGCCGTGATCGCGGAAAAACCGGAAATGTTCGGTCGTACGCTGATCTACATGGGCCTGGCCGAAGGTATCGCGATTTACGGTCTGGTCATGTCCATCCTGCTGTTGGGCAAGCTGTAAGCAAGCGGATCGGACGCAATGGAAGCCGCCACCAGCAACGCACGACTGGTCGTCATCGGCAGCGCCGGTTTGACCGAGGGGTTCAGCCTGATCGGTGCCGAAGTGCATGCCGATGCCGATCCGGCCAAGGTGGAAGAAGTGCTCGGCCAACTGGTGAAAAGCGGCGACGAAGCGCTGGTCTTGCTGGAAACCCATCTCGCCCACGCCGGTGGCCATTGGCTTGACCGATTGCGCAACGAAGGCGGCCGTATCGTCGTCACCGAATTGCCGCCCCTGGCCGCGCCCTACGATTACTCGCCCGCGGTGGACGATGTCGTGCGCGCCGTGCTCGGGCCGGAAGCTTTGAAGTAGGTAGAAAAATATGGATACCGATAGCCAAGTCACCCAACTCGAAGCGGCCCTGCTGCGCCAGGCCGAAACACTGGCGCGCGAGCAGCGCCAGAATGCCGAAGTGCTGCGCGCGCGCATCCTGGCCGAGTCGGCCGACAAATTGAAGCTGGCGGAAGATCGCGAGGTGCTGGCTGCCAAGGCGGAAGCCGAGCGCATGGTGCGTCGCCAATCGCAAGCGGCGGAAACGCGGCTGGCTTCCGAACTCGATCGGCTGCGCTGGGCGTTGACCGAAGCCACCCTGGCCGGGGTCAAGTTGGCATTCCAGGAATTGGCCGACGACGCGTCTGCTTATCTTCCCGTGCTGGAACAGTGGCTCAGTGCTGCGGCACAAGCGCTGCCGGCGGGCGATCTGGTCGCAGAAGTGCGCCCCGAGGACGAAAAACTGCTGGCGCCAGACTGGAGTGCGCTGGTCGCGCGTGCCGCGCCCGGACGCCAGGTGACGTTGAGTAGCCACAGCCATCCCAGCGAAGGCGGCATCCGCGTGCGCATGGCCGACAACCGCGCGCAACTGGACCAGACCTTCGAAGCGCGCCAGTCGCGCCTGGCCGACGAACTGGCACGGGTGGCGATGGAACGACTGTTCGCCAGCGCACCGGACTTGGGGACGCTGGTACATGGATAAGTTTTATAGGTTGGGCACGCTACGCTTTGCCCAACCTACGTCCTGGAATTGACTGGAACCGACATGGGCAAAATTCTTGAAATCAACGGCCCTCTGGTGAAGCTGGAGTTGCCGGAAACGGTGCTCGGCGAGCAGGTGCGGGTGGGCCGTCTCGGCCTGGTCGGCGAGGTGATCGGCCGGGATGGCGACACCGCGCTGGCGCAACTTTACGAAGACACCGCCGGTCTGCGGCCGGGCGAAGTGGCCGAGGGGTTGGGCTGGCCTTTGTCAGTGGAACTCGGGCCCGGCCTGCTCGGCGCCATCTTCGACGGCGTGCAGCGTCCGCTGCAGGCGGTCTGGGAACAGAGCGGCGACCGCATGGCGCGCGGCGTCGCGGTACCTTCCCTGCCGCGCGACAAGCGTTGGCATTTCGTGCCGGATCCGCATCGCCGTGCCGGCACCGCGCTGGCCGGCGGCGACGTGCTGGGCACGGTGCAGGAGACCGAATCCATCCTGCATCGCATCCTGACGCCGCCGCTGCTGCGCGGTGAGTTGCTGGAGTTGGCGCCGGAAGGCGATTACACGATTGAAGAGACGGTCGGCCGTGTCCGCCTGTCCGATGGCAAAAGCAGCGGCCGCATCGAGAAACTGCATCTGTTCCACCGCTGGCCGGTGCGCACGCCGCGTCCGTTCCGCCAGCGCGACCATGCCGTGGCGCCGTTGATCACCGGACAACGCATCCTGGATACCTTCTACCCGCTGCTGAAAGGCGGCAAGGCGGCGATTCCTGGCCCGTTCGGCGCCGGCAAAACCATGCTGCAGCAGCAGATCGCGCGCTGGTGCAATGCCGAGATCGTGATCTATGTCGGCTGCGGCGAGCGCGGCAACGAACTCACCGACGTGCTCGAATTCATGCCCGAACTGAAAGACCCGCACACCGGCCGGCCGCTGATGGAGCGCACGCTGCTGGTGGCGAATACCTCGAACATGCCGGTGGTGGCGCGCGAAGCCTCGGTCTACGTCGGCATCACGCTGGCCGAATATTTCCGCGACCAGGGCCTCGACGTGGTGATGGTGGCCGATTCCACCAGCCGCTGGGCGGAAGCGCTGCGGGAAGTGGCTGGCCGCCTCGGCCAGATGCCGGTGGAAGAGGGCTATCCGGCCTATCTCGGTTCTCGCCTGGCGGCGTTCTACGAACGCGCCGGGCGCGTCGAAACGTTGAGCGGCGGGCACGGCTCGGTGACGCTGATCGGCGCGGTATCGCCGCCCGGCGGCGACTTCTCGGAGCCGGTCACCAGCCACACCAAGGAAATCATCCAGACTTTCTGGGCGCTGTCGAAGGAACTCGCCGACGCACGCCATTACCCGTCGGTCGACTGGCTGGAAAGTTTCTCCGGCTATATCGGCTCGGCCGCCAAGTGGTGGGCGGAAAACGTCGACCCGAACTGGGAAAGCGAACGCGCCGAAGCGCTCGACCTGCTTGCCGCTTCCGAAGAATTGCAGCGCATCGTCAATCTGGTCGGCGTCGAGGCGCTGTCCAGCGAGCAACGCTGGACGCTGGAAGCCGCCGGCCTGATCAAGGAGGGCTTGCTGCAACAGTCAGCTATCGACGAAATCGACAGTTTTGCCTCGCCGGAAAAACAGTTTGCGTTGCTCAGCGCCATGCTGGAAATCTTCCGCCAGGGCATGAAGCTGGTGAAGCTCGGCGCACCGGCGCGCAGGTTGATCCAGATGCCGCTGCTGGCGCAGGCGCGACGCTGGAAGAGCCAGCACAAGTCCGAGGACATCGACGCACTGAGAGCCAAGATCGCCGCGATTCCGGGCGAATTCGACAAGTTGATGCTGGAATACGAACAGACCGCCTGATATCGCTACACCACGGGTAAGACCATGAAAAACATCGAATTCCGCACTGCAACTTCCGCCCAGGGCGGCCTTCTCGTGATGGGCGGTGTGCCCGGCGTCTCGGCCGGTTCCCGCGTGCAACTGCGCGACCATGCCGGCCGCCTGCGTTCCGGTCTGGTCATCCGCGCCGCCGACGATGCGGTGTTGGTGGAAGTGTTCGAAGGCACCGACGATCTCGATCTGGAGCGCACCTGGGTGCGCTTTCTCGACGAGCCGTTCAAGCTGCCGGTATCGCGTGACATTCTCGGCCGCATCTTCAACGGCGCCGGGTTGCCGCGCGACGGCCGGCCGCCGATCATTTCCGGCGACCGCCGCGACGTCAACGGCGAGCCGCTCAACCCGGCGGCACGCGCCTATCCGCGCGAATTCATCCAGACCGGCATTTCCGCCATCGACGGCATGAACTCGCTGACGCGCGGCCAGAAGTTGCCGATCTTCTCCGGTGGCGGCCTGCCGCATAACCGGGTGGCGGCGCAGATCGTGCGTCAGGCCAAGTTGCTCGGCGAGGAATCGTCCGAGTTCGTCGTGGTGTTCGCCGCCTTTGGCGCTTCGCACGCCGATGCCCGCTTCTTCCAGGAAAGCTTCGAGGAAAGCGGTGTGTTGAACAAGGTCGTGATGTTCCTCAACCTGGCCGACGAGCCGGTGATCGAGCGCCTGTTGACGCCGCGCGCGGCACTGACTGCGGCCGAATATCTGGCGTTCGACCTGGATTACCACGTGCTGGTGGTGATGACCGACATGACAGCCTACGCCGAGGCGTTGCGCGAAGTCGCCGTGTTGCGCGGCGACGTGCCGGCGCGCAAGGGCTATCCCGGTTATCTGTATTCCGATCTGGCGGAAATCTACGAACGCGCCGGGCGGATCAAGAACCGGCGCGGCTCGATCACGATGATCCCGGTGCTGTCGATGCCGTCCGACGACATCACCCACCCGATTCCCGACCTGACCGGCTACATCACCGAAGGCCAGATCGTGCTCGGCCGCGAACTGGCCAACCAGAACGTCTATCCGCCGGTCACCGTGCTGCCGTCGCTGTCGCGCCTGATGAAGGATGGCGTCGGCAAGAACTTCACGCGCGAGGACCATCCGCACGTCGCCAGCCAGTTGTTCGCCAGTTACGCCAAGGCGCTGGAAGTGCGCGGCCTGGCGGCGATCATCGGCGCCGAGGAATTGTCCGACGCCGACCGCCGCTACCTGGAATTCGCCAATGCCTTCGAGCGTCGCTTCATTGGCCAGGGTGAGGACGAGGACCGCAGCGTGTATGAGACGCTTAATCTGGCCTGGGATCTGCTGTCGATGTTGCCGGCGGATGCACTGATCCGCGTGTCGGAAGAAGAGTTGGCGAAATATCACAAGGGGCAGGCAACCGCGGCCACTGCGTGAGATCGCCATGAAAAAACGCCTTTCCGTTCCCCCTACCAAGAGTGCGCTGCTGCAGGTCGGCCGCCAGGTCAAGTTCCTCGAACAGGGCCGCCAGATGCTGGAGAAGAAGCGCGATCTGCTCACCCGGCTGGTTTACGAACGCCTGGCGCAATATCGCGAGTTGCGCGCGCAGACTGTCGCCGAACTGGCGGAGGCGTATCACTGGCTCGGTATCGTGCAGATGCGCATGGGCGGCCAGATGTTGCGTCAGGCCAGCGTCGGGCTGAAACAGGCGGTCGCAATCCGGGTGGTGGCGCGTTCCAGCGTCGGCGTCGAATATCCCAGCGTCAGCGCCGAACCGTTGCCGCTGCAGCCGGTGGGTTTGATGTGGACCGATGTCAGCTTCGACGAGGCGCGCCTGCGCCTGCGGGAACTTACCGTGACGCTGGCGCATCTGGGCGAGGCGGAAAACGCCTTGTGGCGTTTGCTGGCGGCCAGCCGAAAGACCCAGAAACGGGTCAATGCCTTGAAATACAACATCATTCCCCGCTACGTGGCGACGGTGCACCATATCCGCGCCGCGCTGGAGGAGGATGAGCGCAACACCCTGTTCCAGATCAAGGTGCTGCGCGCGAAGGCCGCGAAGGAAGCCAGCGCCGCTTGATCCCTTTTGAGCGTACGCCTGGGGTCGCTGACCCTTTGCGCTTTTACCCTTTGCGCGCTTACCCTTTCCGCGCTGGCGCAGCGTGGCAGCTTCCTACGCTGGTAGCGCCATTCCCGGGTAGCCGCGGCTTACTTGCCCACTTCCAGCACGCCGTCCCAGTCCGCCGCCGGCGGTTGCGCGCGGTAGCGGCCGGCGAGAGCGTGGAACACGCGGCTCGGGCGGTCTTCCGGGTCGAGTTCGGCGCAGGCGGCGAAGTGATCCTCGGCGCCCGCCCAGTCGCGCGCCAGGTAGCAGCGCAGGCCGGCTTCGAAGCGGTCGCGCAGTTGCAGCAGCGGTTCCGCGACCTGACCGGCCAGGCCGAGCAGTTCGTGGACGTGGACCCATTCGTCCTTGCCCGCCACCCGGATGCAGCCCAGATCGCGCGTCGCGATCGCTTCGCCGGCCAGGCTGCGGGTGGCTTCGTCGATTAGCAGGTAGCTGCCGAAGGCCTTGTTGGCGGCCTCCAGGCGCGAGGCCAGGTTGACCGTGTCGCCGATGACGGTGTAGCTCTTCGCGTCCTGCGAACCGATGCTGCCGGCGGTGACTTCGCCGGTGGCGATGCCGATGCGCACGTTGAACGCGGGGATGCCCTTGCGCAGGCCGGTGACGTCCGGCAGCCCGGCGCGGAATTCGGCCAGCCGCGCTCTCTGGTCGAGCGCGGCCTGGCAGGCGAGCAGCGCGTGTTCGCGTTCGCCGGTGAACGGCGGCGCCCAGAACGCCATGATTGCGTCGCCGATGTACTTGTCGATGATGCCGTTGCGGACGCGGATCGGCTGCGACATCTGCGAGAAATAGCTGTTCAGCAGCTTGACCACCGCGTCGGCGGAGAGTTGTTCGCAGATCGGCGTGAAGCCCTCGATGTCGGAAAAGAACACCGTCGCGATGCGCTTGTTGCCGACTTCAGAGAACGCGTGCCCGGTCAGCAGATCCTTGACGATGCGCGGGTCGATGTACTTGCCGAAGGTCTCCTTGATGCTCTCCTTTTCGCGCAGGCCGCCGACCATGTAATTGAAGGTCTCCGCCAGCAGTTCGATCTCGTCGGCCGAACTGACCTTGATCGAGATGGTCAGGTCGCCGCGTTCGACCGCCCTGGCGCCGGTGAGCAGCGCGCGCACCGGCCGGATCACGTTGCGCGTGATCAGGCCGGCGAACAGGATGCCGAGAATCGCCGCGCCCAGCGTCACGCTCCAGTTGAACAGCAGCGTGCTGCGCTCGACCTGTCTGGCCTTGGCGGCGGCCTCGCGGGTGACGTCGTGTAGCGTGCGGCTGACGGCGCTGCTGGCGCGGCCGACCGCGCGTCGGTCGGTCTCCATCTGTTCTTTCAGGAACTTCACGGCCTGGTCGTCGGCCGCGCCGGACTCGGCGGCGAATTTGTCGACACTGGCGAGCATCGCCGCGCGCGCCGCCGGAATGCGCTGCAACTCGCCCTGCAATTGGGTGAATTGGCGCACCAGCGTGGTGTCTTCGAGCACGCTAGGCAAGGCCAGCGCCTTGTCCACCAGCGCCGTGGCCAGCAGCGTCTTGCGGTCGCCGCAGTGGCGGTTCAGTTCGAAGCCGAGCAGCGCGCGTTGCGCCGGATCGGTGACCGCTTCACGCAGCTTTTTGCTCTCTGCCGAGTAGGTTTCGTAGGCGCAATCGCCGAGCTGGCCGGCCGCGGCCTGCACGCGCTGGCGCATCGGCTGCAGCGGTGCCAGGGTCGGATCGGCGGTCAGCGCGCGTTCCAGCAGCAGGCCCTGGATCAGATGGTGGTAACGGATGTCGCCGAGAGTCTGGTCGAGCGGGATGTAGTAGTCCGACAGCAGCACCATCTGGCGGTCCACCCGCGCGAAATTGATGCTGGAGATCAGCGTCACCAGCGTCATCAGCGTCAGCAGCAAGCCGGTGATGCCGTAGATCTTGAAGCTGATCGGACGCTTCACCCGGTTCATGCGTTCTACCGTGTTGTCCTGCAACCACATTTCGGCGTCCTTCCGGCATCGATGCGTCGTGGGGACTTGTAAGCGTTTCGCCCCTGCCTGGCAAGGCGGTGTTTGCCCGCTATCGCTCCGCGTTGGACGTGCTCTCGATGTTGTCGATCAGCCGCGTGCGGCCGAGGTGGGCGGCGGCCAGGACGACCAGTCCGGCTTCGTCCGCCCGCGGCGGCAGCAGCGTCGCCTGGCTGCGCACGGCGACGTAGTCGACGCGCCAGCCGTGCCGGGTCAGTTCCTCTGTGGCGGTCCGTTCGATCTGCGCGAAATCCCTATATCCCGACTCGATTTGCTGGACGGCTGCGTGCAGGACGCGAGACAGACGCGGCGCTTCGGCGCGTTCGGCTGTTTCGAGGTAGCCGTTGCGCGACGACAGCGCCAGGCCATCTTCGGCGCGCCCGGTTTCGCCTTCGAGCATGACGATGGGCAGATTGAACTGGCGCACCATGGCTTTGAGGATGAACAGCTGCTGGTAGTCCTTCTTGCCGAATGCGGCATATCGCGGCTGCACCATGTCGAACAGTTTCAGCACCACGGTGGCGACACCGGCGAAATGGCCGGGCCGAAACTGGCCGCAGAGTTCGTCGGCGAGCGGCGGCTGCACGCTGAACGTTTGCGGTTCCGGGTACATTTCGTGCACATCCGGCGCGAACACGATGTCGCAACCGGCCGCTTCGAGTTGCGCGCAATCGGCCGCGAGCGTGCGCGGATAGCGGCCGAAATCCTCGCCGGCGCCGAATTGCAGCGGGTTGACGAAGATGCTGGCAACCACCGGACCGCCGTGCCTGCGGGCCAGGTCGATCAGTGAAATATGGCCGCTGTGCAGGTTACCCATGGTCGGTACGAAGGTGGTTTCGCGCACATCGGCCAGCGCGCTGCGTAGTTCGGCGACGGTGTGGATCAATCGCATCAGAAGGCGTGCTCCGGGCCGGGGAATTCGCCTGATTTGACCGCTGCGACATAGGCGCGGATCGCCGCGGCCAGATCACCAGCGCCGGCCATGAAGTTCTTCGCGAAACGCGGCGGTTTCGGCGTTAGACCGAGAATATCTTGCAGCACCAGCACCTGGGCATTGCAGTGCGGGCCGGCACCGATGCCGATGGTGGGAATGGCGAGGTGTTGGGTGACTTCTTCCGCCAGCACCGAGGGAATCGATTCCATCAACAGCATCTGCGCACCGGCGTTTTCCATATCGTTGGCGTCCTGTAGGAGTTGCGTCGCGGCGCCGGCGTCACGCGCCTGGGCGCGGTAGCCGGTGACGTTGACCGATTGCGGCAACAGACCCAGGTGGGCGCATACCGGGATGCCGCGCCGGGTCAGGAAACGCACGCTGTCCACCATGATCGCGCCGCCTTCCAGCTTGACCATGTTGGCGCCGGCGGCCATCAGCCGGGCGGCGGAGTCGAATGCCTGCTCCGGGCTCCTCTGATAGCTGCCGAACGGAAGGTCGACCATCACGAACGCCTTGTCGGCGGCGCCGCGTACCACCGCATCGGTGTGGTAGATCATCTGTTCCAGCGTCACCGGCAGGGTCGAGCCATGACCCTGCACGGTCATGCCGAGCGAGTCGCCGACGAGCAGGATGTCGACGCCGTTGTCCGCCAGCAGGCGGGCAAAACTGGCGTCGTAGCAGGTCAGGACACTGAGTTTTTCGCCTTTTTCGGCGCGGGCAAGCAGTTGCGGCAGATACATCGTGTGACCTCCGGCCGGGCGTCGATCAAGCTCAGGCGCCCAGATTGAAAAATTCGCGCGCGCTGCGCATGTCCTGAATGCGTTGCAGCAGCAATTCGAAGTCGGCGTCCTTGTCGGCAAAATTGAGGTTTTCGCTGTTGACGATCAGCAGCGGCGACGCGTCGTAATGATAGAAGAACTCGCTGTACGCGTTGGATAGCTCGGTTAGATAGGTTTCGTTGATCTGGCGTTCATAACTGCGGCCGCGTCGCTTGACGCGTTCCAGCAGCGCGGCGGGCTTGGCTTGCAGGTAGATCACCAGATCCGGTGCCGCGGCCTGCGGTTTGAGGCCTTCGTAAAGTTGGCGGTAGAGGCGGAATTCGGCTTCGTCGAGGATGAATTTGGCGAACAGCAAATCCTTTTCCAGCATGAAATCCGCCACCCGCGCCGGGCTGAACAGTTCACCCTGGCCGAGGCGGCGCGCCTGCTCGACGCGAGCGACCAGGAAGAACAGTTGCACCGGCAGCGCGTAGCGGCGGCGGTCTTCGTAGAAGCGCGGCAGGAACGGGTTCTCATCGGCGTTTTCCAGCACCAGTTCGGCATCAAGGCGTGCAGCCAGCTTGCGCGCAAGGCTGGTCTTGCCGGCCCCGATCGGCCCTTCGACAACGATATGGCGGAAACGGCTGAACATCTTCAGGACAGATAAAAAATGGGAGACGGAAGCGAGAGTCGGAAGCGACTATTGGCAGCCTGCCGCGCGCGCCGCTTCGAGCGGCAGTCGCACGATGTCGCTACGCGGCACTTTTGCCAGACAGTCGGCGACCCGGCCATGGCCGGGAATCGTTGCATCGGCGGCGATTTCCGCGAGCGGGACGAGGACGAAGGCACGCTCGGTCATGCGCGGGTGCGGCAGCGTCAGGCCGTGTTCGTGCATGACCAAACCGTCGTACAGCAGCAGGTCGAGATCGAGGCTGCGCGGCGCGTTCTTGAAGGTGCGGTTGCGGCCATGCCGCGCTTCGATGCTGAGCAGGGCGGAGAGCAGCGCGCGCGGTGACAGCTGTGTGACGACGCTGGCTGCCGCGTTGATGAAATCGGGTTGTTCGGCGTAACCGACCGGTTTCGATAAATACAACGCGGAGCACGCGGTCAGGCGGGTGTCCGGCAGGCAGTCGAGTTCGGCCCAGGCGCGTTCGATTTGCGCGACCGGGTCGCTGAGATTGGAACCGAGGGCGATATAGGCGGCGATTTCAGCCAAGCTTGACCTCGACGGCGGCTTCGCTCCCTGACTTCGTATTGCTGCGACTGCGTCGGCGGCGTTTCGATTTGGCTTCGCCGGCCTGCGGTTTGATCAGCATCGCCTCGCGTTCGCTGTCGCTGGCATCCGGGAAGCGCGTCCACCAGTCGGCCATTTCTTGCTCGGCATCGTTGCCCTTGGCGCGGATGAGCAGGAAGTCGTAGCCGGCGCGGAAGCGCGGGTGCGACAGCAGGCGGTACGGACGTGCGCCGTGGCGTTGTTCGAAGCGCGATTGCAGCGACCAGATTTCCTTGATGGTGCCGTCGAAGCGGCGCGGGAAGGCGAGGGCAACGCGCTGGCGCTCGAGCACGGCATCCATCGCATCGTACAAGGCGGGCTGATCGCTTTGGCCGGTGGCCTGATTGCGCCGCCACTCGGCCTGCATGTCGAACCACAACAGACAGGCCAGCATGAAGGCGGGCGAGGCGGAGTGGCCTTGGCGCACGCGTTCGTCGGTGTCATGCAGCGCGGCATGCAGGAATTTTTGCCGTTCCGCGTCGTCCAGAATGGCATCCAGCATGGGCAGCACGCCATGGTGCAAGCCTTCGGCGCGCAACTGGCGCACACCGCGCTCGGCATGGCCGGAGAGCAGCAGCTTCATCATTTCGTCGAACAGCCGCGACGACGGGATGCGTTCCAGCATCGGCGCCAGTTCGGCGATGGGCGCGCGCGTGGCGGGATCGATATGGAAATCGAGTTTGGCGGCGAAGCGTGCCGCGCGCAGCATGCGCACCGGGTCTTCGCGGAAGCGCTGGACGGGATCGCCGATGATGCGCAGCACTTTTTTCTTGGCGTCTTCGACGCCACCGTGCCATTCCCAGACTTCCTGCGTTTCCGGGTCGTAATACAGCGCATTGACGGTGAAGTCGCGTCGTTCGGCATCTTCCGCCTGGCTGCCGAACACGTTGTCGCGCAGCAGCATGCCGTCTTCGGCCTGGACGCGCGAATCGTCGTCTTCCTCGGCTTCTCTTTCCGTTTCCTTTTCCGGCGTGGCGGCGCGGAACGTGGTGACTTCGATGGTGTCGGCGCCGCAATACACATGCACGATCTGGAAGCGGCGTCCGATCAGGCGGGAGCGCCGGAAGACGCGGCGGACTTCTTCCGGCGTGGCGTTGGTCGCGACGTCGAAATCCTTCGGTTCGCGCCCGAGCAGCAGGTCGCGCACGGCGCCGCCGACCACGAAGGCGCTGTAACCGGCTTCCTTCAGCGCGCGCGTGGTTTTCAGCGCGCAGGAATGGATTTGTTCGCGCCGGATGCCGTGCGCGTCGAGCGGGAGAATGCGCGGACCGCTTGCTGCGGTGGGGCGCGCGGCTTTGCCGAACACTTTTTTGATGAACCGGCGAATCATGGCTGCCGGAAGTGGAATTCGTTCATGGGGTACGGTCTCACAGGGGTGTCCCAAAGCGCGGAATTATACACATCGCCCATGCCGGGCCGGCCTTGCCGGGGGCAGTCTCGCAGGCTACATTAGCGTGCGTTTTTGCATCCACTTCGCGCCGTCAAGGACCCACAGTGTTAGCTCTCATACAAGCCGCAGGCTGGCCGATCTGGCCGCTTGTCATCGCCTCCGTGCTGGCGCTGGCGATCATCTTCGAACGGGCTTATACCCTGCGCCGCACGCTGGTCATTCCGGCCAATCTGCTCGATCAGGTCATCGCCAATCTGCGTCAGCATGGCGTCAATCCCGACCTGCTGCGCGCGCTTTCCGAAGGCTCGCCGTTGGGCCGCATTCTGGTCGCAGGCATCCGCAATCTGGGCGTCAGCCGTGAATTGATGAAAGAGTCGCTGGAAGAGGCCGGTCGCGCCGTGGCGCATGACCTGGAGCGCTATCTGATGACGCTGGGCACCATCGCTTCGGTGGCGCCCCTGATGGGCTTGCTCGGTACCGTGGTCGGCATGGTCGAGATTTTCGGCTCGCAGTCGCCGACCGGCGGCAATCCGGCGGTATTGGCGCACGGCATTTCGGTGGCGCTCTACAACACGGCGTTCGGTTTGATCGTGGCCATCCCCAGCATGATCGCTTATCGCTTCTTCCGCGGTCGCGTCGATGCGTATCTGGTCGAGATGGAGCAGCAGGCCGTGCGTCTGGTCGAAGTCGTGCATGGCGAGAGGAAGTAATCTCGCCATGCAGTTCCGTCGAAGCCGCCGCGATGAGCCGGAAATCAATCTGATCCCGCTGATCGACGTGTTGCTGGTCGTACTGATTTTCTTGATGGTTACCACGACCTACGCGCGTTTTTCGGAACTGCAGATCAATCTGCCTGAGGCCCAGGGCGACAGCGCCAAGCAAATGCCGCAGCAGATCAGCGTCGGTGTCGATGCGCAGGGTGGTTATGCGGTCAACGAAGCCGCCGTCGCCGGGGTTTCGGTCGAGCGTTTGGTTGAATCGCTGCAGGCCGCGGCGGGTGACCAGAAAGACCCCGTCATCGTGATTTCCGCCGATGCGCAGGCGACCCATCAGGCGGTCATCCGCGTGATGGATGCGGCGCGCCGCGCTGGCTATCCTCGGGTGACTTTCGTGACCCAGAGTTCCGATAGCGGCAATTGAGTCGCTGGTGATCAACGCGCTCTTGCGCTGCTGGTACAGCCGCTGTCCGGCGTGGTTTTTCCCGCTGCATGTCGTGCTGGCGAGGCCATTGAGCTGGTTGTTCGGCCTGCTGGTCCGGCTGCGCCACATCTGCTACCGCCTGGGACTGTTCCGCGTCGAGCGCATGCCGGTGCCGGTCATCGTGGTCGGCAATCTCAATGTCGGCGGTTCCGGCAAGACGCCGTTGACCATTGCGCTGGTGCAATGGTTGTGCCAGGCCGGTTATGCCCCTGGCATCGTCAGCCGCGGTTACGGCGGCAGCGCGCGTAGCGCCATGCCGGTACGGCCGGACAGCGATCCTGCGCTGGTCGGCGATGAGCCGGTGCTGCTGGCGCGGCGGGCGGCCTGTCCGGTCTGGATCGGGCGCAAGCGGGTCGAAGCGGCGCGGCAATTGCTCGCGTTCCACCCGGAAGTGAATGTGCTGATCGCCGACGATGGCTTGCAGCACTTCGCCCTGGCCCGCGATGTGGAGTTGGTTGTGGTCGATGCGCTGCGCGGCTTCGGCAATGGCCGCTTGCTGCCGGCAGGACCGTTGCGTGAGCCGCTGGCACGCTTGGCGAAAGTCGATGCGGTGGTGGTCAACGGTGCGCAGTCGTTGGTGGCTGCGTTGCCTTGTCCCAGTTTCGAAATGCAGATTGGCGGCACGCGTTTCGTCAATCTTGCCGAGCCCGATCGATGCGTGACGGCAGTGCATTTCGCCGGGGAAGCGCGAGTGAATACGCTGCATGCCATTGCCGGCATCGGTCATCCGGAACGTTTTTTTACCCAGCTGGCCGGCCTCGGGCTCGACGCGATGCCGCATGCCTTCGCCGATCACCATGCTTATGTCGAGTCCGATCTGCCGACCGGGACTGTGTTGATGACGGAAAAGGATGCCGTCAAATGCGCCCGCATCGGCGGCAACAGTGGGCGCCGCGATCTCTGGTTTCTGGCGGTTGACGCGGTAGTCGATGGCGGACTACAACCCCTGATCATCAATCTTCTGAACGCTCGAACAAGGAACCCGAATGGATCCCAAACTGCTTGAAATCCTGGTCTGCCCGCTCTGCAAGAGCCCCCTGGTACATCACAAGGAAACGCGCGAGCTGATCTGCAAGCCCGATCGCCTGGCTTTCCCGATTCGGGACGGCATTCCCGTCATGTTGATCGACGAAGCGCGGCGTCTGGAGGAAACCGAAGAAGTGGCTTGATCGTGGCGACCAAGATATAGGTGACCTGAATTGGCGACTGCATTCCCGTTGCAAGCCTTGCTGGACCACTCGCGCCATCGCATGGAGGCGGCGGAACGCCTGCTGCGCCTGCTGAAACGCAAGGAAGCGGCGGCGCGTCTGCGTCTGCAGGAACTGCAGGGCTACAAGACCGAGTATCAGGCCCGCTTGTCCGGGGACGGGGCGAGCGGCATGGACATCGTCATGCTGCGCGATTTCTATGCCTTCATGATCAAGCTGGAGGGCGCCATCACGCATCAGGAGGGGGAATGCGTCCAGGCCCAGTCGCATTGGCAGTCGGCGCATGTCAGCTGGCTCGAATTGCGGCAAAAGGTGAAGGCCTACGAGGCGTTGGCCGTGCGCCACGCCCACCAGGAAATGCAGCGCGAGGAGAAGCGGGATCAGCGCATTACCGATGAAAACGCGTTGCGCAAGCATGCCAGTCGAAAGGATGGCTCGCAGTTTTGATCGGTTCGGCACGACGATTGCTTTATCTCCAGTCAGACGGAATGGAGAAATCGAATGGCAGAAATCCAATCGGCGGTGTCGGCGAAATTTTTACAGATTGCCGGCGCGCATAAAGCGGGTCACAGGGAGTTGACGGCGGCCAGCGCGCAGCTCGGCAATTTTTTCGGCGTACTGAAATCGCAATTGGCGAAGTCGGATGCGGTTGACGAAACGATTGCACTCGATTTCAAAGCTGAAAGTCTGCACAAGCCGTTGCAGGCGCAGTCCGATGCCGAGCCGGCTGTGCTGGCGGCAAGCAGCTTCGCTCCCCAGGTGCCGGCTGTCTCCAGCGATCCTGCGCTTGCCGCTGCGGTCAACGCTTCCCCGCCGGTTTCAAATGCACCCACTGTCGATGTCGCTGTCGAGACGACGCTAAGCGACGAATCCGATTCGACCCTGGTGCGGTCGCGCGGCGAGATCGACGCAAAATCCGTCGGATCGGCAAAACCGGAAGGACTGCTCAAGACCGCAACGGCGGCAAATGCTGCCGGCGCCGGGCAAGGCTTGCCGTTGGCGGCGCCCTCTCGCCAGACCGATGGCGCCCAGGTGGCGCTGGACGCCAAGTCGGAAGCGAAGATCGAAGCGGTTGTTTCCTCAGCATTGCCGACGCTGGCTCCGCCGCGGGCGGAGGCGGGGGCGAATCAGCCGATTACCCTGGGACATTCGTTCGAACAGGCGTTGCGTCAGGTCGAGACGAAAACCCATGCCGCCATTGAAGCGCCGTTGCGGAGTGCTTCATTTGCCGCGGAATTGGCTGACAAAGTGGTCTGGTTGGCTGGACGTCAGGGACAGATGGCCAATTTGTCGCTGAATCCCCCTGAAATGGGCGCTCTGGAAGTTCGCCTGACGGTGTCCGGCAGTGACGCCACTGCGCAGTTCTTTTCGCCTAACCCTGGCGTGCGCGATGCCATCGATGCGGCTTTGCCGAAACTGCGTGAATTGATGGCGCAGGCCGGACTCAATCTCGGCGAGGCCGAAGTTCGCGATCATGCTTTCGGCCGCCGCGAGAACTCGGAAATGCAGGGTCAGGCCTCGGCGAAAGAGGTCGATACCGCCATCAATCAGGCTGCATTGGCCGGCATCGGTGCGGTCAGGTCCGCAGGTTTGGGCCTGGTCGATCTCTACATTTAGTCCTGTAGCGCCCCGTCAATACAAAAAAACATCCCGCCGGAGGCGGCTGGGGCTGTTTGTCCGCTTGTCATCTCATAATAAAGAACATAAGCTTCTTGAAGGAAGATTCTGTTTTTGTTTGGTATTTCAGCGAGACATTTTCATTCGAGGGCGCAATGGCGAAAGAAGAGGCGGCAGCAGAAGTTGTACCACCGAAGAAAAAAGGCAAATTGCTCATCATCATCCTGGCTGTGGTCGCCGTGCTGGTGATCGGCGGCGGGGTGGGCGCTTATCTGTTGCTCTCGAAACCTGCTACCGAAAAGGACGCCAAGCACGGCGATGAAGCCGCGGCCGATGCCGAAGGTGGCGACGAGGAAGGAGATGGCGGCGAGGAGCATCCGCCGGTCTACGTCAAAATGGAGGCGTTTACCGTCAATCTTGCCGACCAGGAAAGCTATCTGCAGACCGAGATTCAACTCATGGTTGCGGACGCCAAGGTGGGCGAGAAAATCAATGCGCGTTTGCCCGAAGTGCGCGATGCCTTGATCCGTTTACTTTCCAGCAAGACCGGCGAGGAGCTCTCGCAGCAGGAAGGCAAGGACAAGCTGGCCGTTGAAATTCAGAAACAGATCAATGAGGTACTGGGCATCAAGAAGAAAACCAAGGGTGTGAAGAAAGTGCTGTTCGGGGCTTTCATCATCCAGTAACCGACAGGAGTCACGTGGCGGACGACATTCTTTCCCAGGAAGAAGTTGACGCACTCCTGCGCGGAGTCACCGGCGAGTCCGAGGAATCCGTTGCAGATGAGAGCGCGGGAGGAGTACGCGCCTACGATATCGGCCGGCAAGAACGCATTGTGCGTGGGCGCATGCCCACGCTGGAAATCATCAACGAGCGCTTCGCCCGCAATTTCCGCATCGGTCTGTTCAATCTGATTCGTCGTACCGCCGAAATTTCGGTCGCGCCGGTGACGGTCATCAAGTACAGCGAATTCGTGCGCAATCTGGTGGTTCCCACCAACCTGAACATGGTGCATATCCAGCCTTTGCGTGGCACCTGTCTGTTCGTGTTCGATCCGAATCTGGTCTTCCTGGTGGTGGACAACCTGTTCGGCGGCGATGGCCGTCAGCACATGCGTGTCGAGGGGCGGGATTTCACTCCGACCGAGCAGCGCATCATCAGGAAAATCCTGGAAGTGGTGTTCGAAGAAATGCGCAAGGCCTGGGAGAGTATTTACCCGGTGCAGTTCGAATTCATCCGCTCCGAAATGAACACGCAGTTCGCCAATATCGCTACACCGACCGAGGTAGTCGTGGTCAGCACGTTCAATATCGAACTCGGCGCCGGCGGCGGCGATTTTCACGTCTGCATGCCCTACAGTATGATCGAGCCTATTCGCGATCAGCTCACCAGTACCATGCAGGCTGACCGTGCCGAAGCGGACGAGCGATGGGTGACGCAAATGTCGTTGCAAGTGCAGGACGCAGAAGTGGAGTTGGTGGCGAATCTGGGCCAGGCCCCGGTGACCCTGCGCCAGATTGTCGATCTCAAGGTGGGTGATGTGATTTCCCTGGAAGTGCCTGATGCCGTGATCGCCCAAGTGGATGGCGTGCCACTGTTCCAATGCAAATATGGGCAGAAGAATGGCCAGCTGGCGCTCAAGGTCGACCGGATATTGCAAGGCCAGGAGCGCGTTACCTGCGCGGGAGGCAAGCGATGAGCGAGGACGCGCAAAAAACGGAAGATGACATTTCCGCCGACGATTGGGCGTCCGCTTTGGCCGAGCAGGAGTCGACCGCGCCGGCTGCTGGAGCCGATGACGATTGGGGCGCGGCCCTGGCCGAACAGGAGGCGGCCGATCAAGCTGCCGCGCATGCTGCGCCGAAGGCTCCACCGAGTCCTCCTGCGGCACAGATTTTCCAGAATCTCAGCCCCGATAGCGTGCAGCCGGCGGCCAACAATCTCGATCTGATCCTCGATATCCCGGTTCAACTCAATGTCGAATTGGGCCGCACCAAAATCGCCATTCGCAATCTGCTGCAGTTGGCGCAAGGCTCCGTGGTCGAACTGGATGGCCTGGCTGGACAGCCCATGGATGTGCTGGTCAACGGCTGTTTGATCGCGCAAGGCGAAGTCGTTGTCGTCAACGATAAATTCGGCATACGCCTGACCGACATCATCAGTCCTGCCGAACGACTACGCCGCCTTAACCGCTGAATGAAATCCTGCCGATGAAATTTTCTCCAGTTTTCCGCAAAGGGCCTTGGGCCCTTTTTGCGTTATTTGCGGTTGTCGCACCCAGCGTGCTTGCCGCCAACGAGCCGCCCGCGATTTCGACTTCGGGCGCCTTGTTCCAGGGTTTGTTGGGCCTCGGCATGGTGCTGGCGGCGCTGGCCGCGTTCTTCTGGTTCTTGCGCCGATTTTCGCCCGGCCAGACGGCCGCTCAGGGCGTCGTGAAGGTGGTCGGCGGCGTCATGCTGGGGCCGCGCGAGCGCCTGGTGGTGGTCGAGGTGGGCGAAACCTGGCTGCTGCTCGGCGTCGGCGGCGGCCAGGTCAGCACCTTGCATACCTTGCCGCGGCCGGAAGGCTATACACCCGCAACACAGGCCCCGTTGCCCGCTCACTTGCCCAGATTCGCCGACAAGCTCAAGGAGCTTCTCTCGAAACGGCAGGGGTAACGCAGTCATGCGGCTTCGCGTACTGCTCCTGATTTTCCTGCTCGGGCTTCTGCCTGACGTGGTCGTGGCCGCGCCCGGCATCCCGGCGTTCTCCAGTACGCCGGGCGCCGGCGGCGCGACCAATTACACATTCAGCATCGAAGCGCTGCTGCTGCTGACGGCGTTGACCTTCCTGCCGGCGGCGTTGTTGATGATGACCGCCTTCACCCGCATCGTCATCGTGCTGTCGCTGTTGCGCCAGGCCATGGGCACGATGAATGCGCCGCCGAATCAGGTCATTGTCGGGTTGTCCCTGTTTCTGACGTTTTTCATCATGGCGCCGGTGTTCGACAAGATTTACGAGACTGCCTGGAAACCCTATTCGGACAATAAGATCAACCTGGTGCAGGCGGCCGATCTCGGCGCGCAGCCGCTCAAGTCGTTCATGCTGAAACAGACGCGACAAGAGGATCTGGCCTTGTTCATCGGTCTGGCCAAGGTGCCGCCACTCAACACGCCGGAGGAGACGCCGCTGAAAGTGCTGGTTCCGGCCTTCATCATCAGCGAACTGAAAACCGCCTTCCAGATCGGTTTCATCGTGTTCATCCCGTTTCTGATCATCGACATGGTGGTCGCCAGCGTGTTGATGTCGATGGGCATGATGATGTTGTCGCCGGTGCTGGTCTCGCTGCCGTTCAAGATCATGCTGTTCGTGCTGGCGGATGGCTGGAATCTGCTCATCGCCTCGCTGGTGCAGACTTTCCAGATATGAGTTTGCAGAGATGACTCCCGATACCGTCATCGCCATCGTGCGCCAGGCGCTGGAAGTCGCCATGCTGGCGGCCGCGCCGATGTTGCTGGCCTCCTTGTTTACCGGCCTGCTGGTTTCCGTTTTTCAGGCCGCGACGCAGATCAACGAGATGACCTTGTCGTTCATCCCGAAGGTTCTCGTGATGTTCATCGTGCTGGTGGTCACCGGTCCGTGGACGCTGCAATTGCTGGTCGAGTACATCACCCGTCTGATCGGCAGCATTCCGACGTTGATCGGGTAGCTCCATGTTGACGCTGTCGTCAGCCGATCTGGATGCCTTGCTGGCGCTGTTCCTGTTTCCCTTCGTACGCATCCTGGCCTGGCTTTCGTTCGATCCGTTGCTGGGAAATCGGGCGGTGCCGATGCGGGTTCGCGTTGCGCTGGCGATGGTGTTGGCGATGGCGGTCACGCCGATTCTGCCGATGGACACGCCGGTGCGCCTGGCCTCCGGCGATGGCATGCTGATCCTGCTGCAACAGATCGCCATCGGCGCCGCGCTGGGCTTCGCCTTGCGCATCGTGTTCTCCGCGGTCGAATTCGCCGGCCAATTGATGGGCCTGCAAATGGGGCTTTCCTTCGCCACCTTGTTCGATCCGATCAACGGTGCGCAAACGCAGGTGATTTCGCAATTCCTGACGCTGACCGCCACCTTGATCCTGTTCGCCTTCAACGGCCACCATCTGGTCATCACCGCGCTGGTCATGAGTTTTCAGGAAATTCCGATCGGCGCGACTTTTTCTGCGGACGGATTTGCCATGCTGGCGCACTGGGGCGGCACCTTGTTCGCGGTCGGGCTGCATATTTCATTGCCGGTCACCGCTGCGCTGCTGGCGACCAATTTGACGGTCGGCATGATGTCGCGGGCTTCGCCGCAATTGAACATCTTCGCTATCGGTTTCCCGCTGACGATCGGCGTCGGCTTCGTGGTGTTGTATCTGGCCCTGGCATTTCTGCCGGCGCGGCTCGATCAATTCTGGCTGCAGGCCGTTGAAGTCGGCGCCGGCGCCATGCGTGGCGTATCTGGACCGTAATCGTCGCGTTCCAGCGGTAACCCGCGTCGGCGCGGTCAGTTCGGGGCCGGTTTCGGCTAAAATCGCTTCTTTTTTCGAATCCTGATCGCCATGTTTACTGGCAGCCTCGTCGCTCTCGTTACCCCCATGCTGGCCGATGGGTCTCTGGATATGCCCCGCTTCCGGGCGCTGATTGATTGGCACATCGATCAGGGTACCGATGGACTGGTCATCGTCGGCACCACCGGCGAGTCGCCTACCGTCAACACCGAAGAGCATTGCCTGCTGATCCGCACGGCGGTCGAACAGGCGGCCGGGCGCGTTCCGGTGATCGCCGGCACCGGTGCAAATTCGACCGCCGAAGCGATCGAATTGACCCGTTGCGCCAAGGACGCCGGTGCCGCTGCCGGACTTTCGGTCGCGCCGTACTACAACAAGCCGAACCAGGAAGGCCTCTACCAGCATTTCAAGGCGATCGCCGAAGCGGTGGAACTGCCCCTGATCCTGTACAACGTACCGGGCCGTACCGTCTCCGATATCAGCAACGATACCGTCCTGCGTCTGGCCAAACTGCCTGGCGTCGTCGGCATCAAGGACGCCACCGGCAACATCGAGCGCGGTTCTCTGCTGCTCAAAGCAGCGCCGGCGACTTTCTCGGTTTACAGCGGTGACGACGCCAGCGGCATGGTGCTGATGTTGCTGGGTGCCAAAGGCGTGATCTCGGTCACCAGCAACGTTGCGCCCAAGTTGATGCACGAAATGTGCGTCGCCGCGCTGGGCGGCGATCTGGCCCGCGCCCGCGCCATCAACTTCCAGTTGCTTGGCCTGCACCAGAAACTGTTCGTGGAAGCCAATCCGATTCCCGTCAAGTGGGCGCTGACCGCGATGGGCCACATCGATTCCGGCATCCGTTTGCCCTTGGTTCCCCTGTCTGACACTTATCACGACACCTTGCGTGTCGCCCTGAAGGAAGCCGGCTCTTTATGAAAATTTTCGCCTTGCGTAACCCTGTCGCGCTGATCGCTCTGGCCGTGACCGCCAGCGGCTGTTCCATGTTTGAAGGCAAGAAGATCGACTACAAATCCGCCAGCACGTTGCCGACGCTGGAGGCGCCGCCGGATCTGGTGCTGCCGGCGGGCGACAACCGCTTTGCCGTGCCGGACATCAACCCGAAGGGCGCCGCCACGTTCTCCGCCTATGACCGCGAGCGCGGCGGCAAGCCGCAAGCAGCGGGCACGCAAGCGCTGTTGCCGAAGGTCGACAAGGTCAGCATCGAGCGTGCCGGCGGCCAGCGCTGGTTGACGGTGCAAGCCCCTGCGGCCGAAGTCTGGCCCCTCGTCAAGGATTTCTGGCAGGAACTGGGTTTCATCATCACGCTGGAATTGCCGGATGCCGGCGTGCTGGAAACCGACTGGGCCGAGAACCGCGCCAAGATTCCGCAGGAAGGCATACGCGGTTTCCTCGGTAAGGCGCTCGACAGCATGTATTCCACCGCCGAACGCGACAAGTTCCGTACGCGTCTGGAGTCGGCTGCTGAAGGCCGCACCGAGATCTATATCAGCCATCGCGGCATGGTCGAGGTGTTCGAAGGCACCCAGGGTGGCGGCGATCAGGGCCAGGGCCGCACCATCTGGCAACCGCGTCCGGCCAACCCGGAACTTGAAGCGGAAATGCTGCGTCGCCTGATGGTGCGTTTCGGCGTCGAAGAAACGCGCGCCCAGAGCATGCTGGCCGACAAGAGCGCGCCGGCGCAGGCTGTGCAGATCAAGAATCCGGATGCGGCGCCCGGCATCAGCCTGCCGGAATCGTTCGACCGCGCCTGGCGTCGGGTCGGTCTGGCGCTCGATCGGATCGGTTTCGTCGTGGAAGACCGCGACCGCGCCGGCGGCATCTACTTTGTCCGCTATGCCGACCCGGAAGCCAATACCAAGGAAAAGAGCTTCCTGTCCAAGCTCGCTTTCTGGAGTTCGGATGAGGCCAAGGCCAAGGCGTTGCGTTACCAGGTGCGCCTGAAAGGGACCGAAGCGAACACCGCCCTGGCCGTTTACATGGACGATGGCGCGCCGGCGAACAACGAGACCGGCAACCGCATCGCCAGTCTGTTGTTCGAGCAACTGAAGTAAGCGACCCATGCGTTTCGGATGTCTCGGCAGCGGCAGCAAGGGCAATGCCTGGTTGGTGCAAGCCGGAGACACCCGCATCCTGGTCGATTGCGGCTTCGGCCCGCGCGAAGCCGGCAAACGCCTGGCGCGCCTGGGGCTCGCGGTGAGCGACCTCGACGCCATCCTGATCACGCACGAACATGGCGATCACGGTCGCGGTGCCGCCCAGTTGGCGAGCAAGGCACGCTGCCCGGTCTGGCTCTCGCATGGCACCCACGCCATGCTGGATGCAGCGGGCATCGCACCGATTTCTGTGCAGATCATTGCCGAGCAGCAGCAGTTTGCCGTCGGCGCGCTGGAAATCACACCCTACCCGGTGCCGCACGATGCGCGCGAGCCGATGCAATTCGTCTTCTCCGATGGTGCACGCCGCTTCGGTTTGCTGACCGATGCCGGTCATGTCACGGCGCACATGGAAACGGTCCTGAGCGGCTGCGATGCGCTGGCGCTGGAATGCAATCACGATGTCGCCCGGCTCGAAGCGGGCAGTTATCCGTATCCGCTGAAGCAGCGCATCCTTGGCCGCTACGGCCATCTCGACAATGCTGCAGCGGCAACGCTGCTGCAGAAGATTGCAGGCAGCGGCCTCAAACATGTGGTGGCTGCGCATCTGTCCGCAGAGAATAACGCGCCTGAACTTGCCCGTGCCGCCTTGGCCCGGGCGCTAGGGTGCGCGCACGACTGGATCGGCGTCGCCGATCAGGAAACTGGACTCGATTGGCGGGAAATCTGATGGAAGTAAGCAAAGAAACAACCCCGGCGCTGGAAGTGGCGACCAGCTTCGACGAACTGGGCCTGGCCGCACCGATCCTCGCGGCGGTGAAGGAGATGGGCTACAAGACGCCGACACCGATTCAGGCGCAGGCCATCCCATTGGTGCTGGCTGGCCGCGACCTGATGGCGCAGGCGCAAACCGGAACCGGCAAGACAGCCGCTTTCGTGTTGCCGTTACTGCAGAAAATGATCCCGCATGCCAGTGCCAGCGCCTCGCCGGCGCGGCATCCAGTGCGCGCGCTGGTGCTGGCGCCGACGCGCGAACTGGCGATCCAGGTGCACGAGAGCGTGGTTGACTACAACAAGCATTTGCCGCTGCGCAGCACCGTGGTGTTCGGCGGCGTCGACATGAAAGTCCAGCAGGCCGATTTGCGCGGTGGCGTCGAGATTCTGGTCGCCACCCCGGGGCGATTGCTCGATCACGCCACCAGTCGCAGTGTCCTGTTGTCGCAGGTGCAGTTTCTCGTACTCGATGAAGCGGATCGCATGCTCGACATGGGCTTCCTGCCCGACCTCAAGCGCATCCTCGATTTCCTGCCGACGCAGCGGCAGACCCTGCTGTTCTCCGCCACCTTCGACGACAACATCGTCGGCCTGGCGCGCAGCTTCCTGCAGAACCCGCTCAAGGTCGAAGTCGCGCGCCGCAACACCTCCGCCGAAAACGTCGAGCAGGTGGTGCACAAGGTCAAGGAAGAAGAAAAGCTCGACGCCCTGGTGCGCGTCGTCAAGACGCGCGGCATCGCCCAGGTGCTGGTGTTCACGCGCACCAAGGTGTGCGCCGACAAGGTCGGCCACCGCTTGCAGAAGCGCGGCATCCAGGCCGCCATCATTCACGGCGACAAGGCCCAGGTCGAACGTTTCGCCGCGCTCGAAGGCTTCAAGCAAGGCAAGGTGCAATACCTGGTCGCCACCGACATCGCCGCGCGCGGTCTCGACATCGTTGAGCTGCCTTGCGTGGTCAATTACGAGCTGCCCTACGCGCCGGAAGATTACGTGCACCGCATCGGCCGCACTGGCCGCGCCGGCGCATCCGGTCTCGCGGTCTCTCTGGTTTCACCGGAGGAGGAACGCCTGTTAACCGGCATCGAACGCTTCATCAAGCGCGACCTGGACGCCTCGCCGTTGCCCGAGTTCGCACGGCCGCAAGTGATACGTGCCGAGGTCGCCAGAGCTAACCCGGTGCCGGAAGCACCCGCTGCAGCAATAGAACAACCGGACGCCGCGCCGACCCTCGCGCGGGTCGGGCGGCGGCGCGAACCGGTCTGCGCTTTGCTGTTGCCGCCATCCAGCCCGGTCGAACCCGCTCCAGCCGCACCGCAAGCATGAGTTCCGAATGGCTGTTGCTTGCCAGCCTGGCCGGGCTCGGCTGGTTCTGGTGGGACAGTCTGCAAAAACGTGAACTCGCAGTGCGCGCCGCCCGCGCAGTGTGCGAACGATCCAACGTGCAATTCCTCGACGACAGCGTCGCGCTCAGCCGGATGCGACTTCGGCGTGACAGCAACCAGCGCGCCCGCATCTATCGCGAATATTCGTTCGACTATTCCAGCGTCGGCGACGACCGCCAGGCCGGGCGGGTCTATCTGCTCGGCGCAGTCGTGTTGTCGGCGGATTTGATCTCCTGAGCGATCTGGTTGTCGTAGTTCGTTGTCGAAGATATTTTCATCGCTTGCGGCGGCCATGTAAGCAATAACATCCGCACTCAACCCAACAGCCGCCCAACTGTAGGATGGGCAAAGCGAAGCGTGCCCATCAACGCACCGAACGATGGGGCCCCCGCACCATAGCGTGAGCGTTGTTTGCCGCGGCCCGCTTAGACGCATAAGAGCGCACCACTGGGTTTGATTAATGCTGTGCAATAATCCGTACATGTTCAATTTTCTGTACGGAGTCACCCCATGCGCGCCATTACCTATACCGAAGCCCGTAACAACCTCGCCGCCGAGCTTGATCGCGTCAACGACGATTACGATGTCACGATCATCACCCGCCAGAAATCCGAGTCTGCGGTACTGATGTCGCTCAAGGAGTACGAATCGCTGATGGAAACTGCGCACTTGCTGCGCAATCCAAAGAACGCAATGCGGTTGATGAAGGCGATCGACGATATCGAAAACCGCCGCAACATCACGCGCCATGAATTGATCGAAGAATGATCATTTCATTCCACCCGCAGGCCTGGGAGGACTACCTCTACTGGCAGCAGAATGACAAAGCGATGCTGCGGCGAATCAATCACCTGATCCGCGACATCCAGCGCGAACCGTTCACCGGCATCGGCAAACCGGAAGCGCTGAAATTCAACTTCTCAGGCTACTGGTCACGCCGTATCGATGACGAGCATCGCGTGGTTTACAAGGTGGATGGCGAGGAAATCGTCATTGCACAGTTGCGCGGGCATTATGAATAGTTGTTTTGCCTGTTTCACGCGTCCTCACCGGCGCATTTGCTTATTTCGAACCTGACTTTCGTTGAATCCGGGGAGCCCTGCACGAAAGTTGGAACCAGTTGTTACCGTCAACCCGGATTCCGCCCGGCAACGCCCTGAGGGGGTTCAACGGTCGGTGGGCGGGCCGCATCCAGGCTACGCTTGTTGGCAAGCGAGTCGGTGTCAATCCGCGAAGTGAAATGCGCCGACACATGCGGCGCATTTCGCCTGCAGCTAATGCGTCTTACGCGGAATTATGCGGAATTATGTAGCAAACGCACCCGCCATAGAATCAATGACTTAGATCGCACG
>JASJPG010000110.1:0-2222 GCA_031426815.1 Hydrogenophilaceae bacterium | reverse complement strand
CCTTTCTGGTGCCGGACATGCGCCGCGAATACGGCGGTTGCGCCGGCAACATCGCTTACAACATGAAACTGCTCGGCGGCGAGCCGGTGATCATGGCGACCATTGGCGACGATTTCGCGCCGTATGCGGCGCGTCTGCAGAAGCTCGAACTCGACGCCAGCCACATTCAGCATGTCCCCGACAGTTTCACGGCGCAGGCGTTCATCACCACCGATCTGGCCGACAACCAGATCACCGCGTTCCACCCGGGCGCGATGAATTTCGCGCATCGCAACGAGGTCGCGCAGGCCAAAGACATCAAGCTCGGCATCGTTTCGCCGGATGGGCGCCAGGGCATGATCGAGCATGCGCGCCAGTTCGCCGAAGCCGGCATCCCGTTCATTTTCGATCCCGGCCAGGGTTTGCCGATGTTCGACGGCGCGGAATTACTCGGTTTCATTCAGCAGGCCGATTACCTGACCTGCAACGACTACGAAGCGAAACTCCTGCAGGAACGCACCGGTCAGACGCTGGAGCAGTTGGCGAAACAGGTACGCGCGCTGGTCGTGACGCTGGGCGGCGAGGGCTCGCGGATTTTTGCCGATGGCCAGGTGCATGACATTCCGACCGCCAAGGCGAGCGCGGTGGTCGACCCGACCGGTTGCGGCGACGCCTATCGCGCCGGCCTGATGACCGGCATGCACCGGGGCATGGATTGGCCGACCAGCGGTCGTCTCGCCGGTTTGCTCGGCGCGCTCAAGATTGCACAGCGCGGCGGCCAGAATCATCGCTTCACCTGGGATGAGATCGCCGACCGTTTCAAGGCGGAATACGGTTATTCACTTTGAGGAGTCGAACAATGAAGGCATTCTGGATTTTGTTGATCCCCGCCGCGCTGGCCGGTTGCGCCAGCGGGCGCGGCGGCGACGACTACGAGCGGGCGGAAGCGCGCCGCGTGTACGAGGTCAAGCTGGGCGTGGTCGAATACGTGCGTGAGGTCAAGCTGGAAGGCACCGAGTCCGGCATCGGTGCTGCGGCGGGCGGCGTCGTGGGCGGCATCGCCGGCAGTTCGGCCGGCAGCGGCAAGGGCTCCGCGGTCGGCGCCGTGCTCGGCGCGGTGGTCGGCGGTCTGGCCGGCGCGGCGGGAGAAGAGGCGACGACGCGCAAGAAAGGCGTGGAAGTCACCGTCAGGCTCGAATCCGGCCGCACCATCGCCGTGGTGCAGGAAGATCATGGCGAGAAATTCGTCGTCGGCGAGCGCGTCCGCATCCTGGAATCCGGCAACCAGGCGCGAGTCAGTCGCTGACGCCGGCAGACGTCATCATTTCTTAACGCACCGGTCACCAGTCCGCAACGCCATTTCCTTACCTTTGCGCCATCAACGCAAAGGAAAGGAAACACCATGTTGCAGCAACATGCAGGCCGGGATAGCCGGGTCAAAAAGAGTTTTCGCGTCAGCTTCGCCCGCCATCAGGACGAAGTCAGGGAAGCGCAGCGACTGCGCTGGAAAGTCTTCGCCGAGGAAATGGGCGCGCGCCTGAATACCCCTGAACCCGGCCTCGACATCGACCTGTACGACGCCTATTGCGAACATCTGCTGGTGCGCGATCCGGACAGCGGCGAAGTCGTGGGCACCTATCGCATCCTCAGCCCGAGCGCCGCCAAGCGCGTCGGCAACTACTATTCCGAATCCGAATTCGACCTGACCCGTTTGCAGCATCTGCGCGGCCGCCTGGTCGAACTGGGCCGCTCCTGCGTACATGCCGACTACCGCAGCGGCAGCGTCATCACGCTGCTCTGGGCCGGTCTGGCCGAATACATGCTGCAAAGCAAGCACGAATACCTGATCGGCTGCGCCAGCATCGGCATGGCCGACGGAGGCCATAACGCCGCCGGCATCTGGCATGCCGTGCGCGAAAAACACCTGGCGCCGATCGAACTGCACGTCTTCCCGCGCTGCCCGTTGCCGCTGGACGCGCTGGAAAGCGTCGCCGCGCCGTTGCTGCCGCCGCTGGTCAAAGGCTATCTGCGCCTGGGCGCCTACGTCTGCGGCGAACCGGCCTGGGACCCGGATTTCAACACCGCCGACCTGCCCATCCTGCTGCCGTTGAACCGGCTCAACCCGAGCTATGCGCGGCATTTCATGAAGACGGTATAACCCCGTAGGAGCGCCTTCCAAGGCGCGAAGTCCGGAACAATCGCGCCTTGGAAGCATTTCAACCCCCCGTTGCGGGGCCGGTGTA
>JASJPG010000109.1:0-9170 GCA_031426815.1 Hydrogenophilaceae bacterium | reverse complement strand
CCGGCGTCCCGCCGGCCTTTTTCACGTGATGAAGCAACAAACTGCCGGCGGGACGCCGACGCTCCCAGTACCGAACTCATCGCCTCAAAGGGTTTATCCCACGGCCGACCTGGGCAACAATCGCACCTTTCGTGCTTTCGACCGCTAAGCGGCCAGGCACATCGATACAGAACACAAGGATAGCCGCAGCATGCTGCTCATGATCGACAACTACGACAGCTTCACCTACAACCTCGTGCAGTATTTCGGCGAGCTGGGCGAAGACGTGCGGGTGCACCGCAACGATGAAATCAGCGTCGCCGACATCGAGGCGATGCGGCCGGATCGCATCGTCATTTCCCCGGGTCCGTGTACGCCGAACGAGGCGGGCATTTCGGTCGCGACCATCACCACCTTCGCCGGCCGCATTCCGTTGCTCGGCGTTTGTCTGGGCCATCAGAGCATCGGCCAGGCGTTCGGCGGCAAGATCGTGCATGCCAAGCAACTGATGCACGGCAAGACTTCGCCGATCCTGCATGCCGACATCGGCGTGTTCCGCGGCCTGCCGAATCCGTTCACGGCGACGCGCTACCACTCGCTGGTAATCGAGCGCGACAGCCTTCCCGACTGCCTGGAAATCACCGCCTGGACCGACGACGGCGAGATCATGGGCGTGCGCCATAAGTCACTCGCAGTGGAAGGCGTGCAGTTCCACCCGGAATCGGTGCTGACCGAACACGGCCACGCTTTGCTGAAAAACTTTTTGACGGAGACCCGCGCATGAAACCCCAGGAAGCGCTGCTGCGCCTGATCGAACATCGCGAGATCTTCCACGAAGAAATGCTGTCGCTGATGCGGCAGATCATGGCCGGCGAGGTCAGCCCGGTAATGATCGCGGCGTTGATTACCGGCCTGCGCGTGAAGAAGGAAACCATCGGCGAAATCACCGCCGCCGCGATGGTGATGCGCGAACTCTCCACCAAGGTGCCGGTGACGGATACCGCGCATCTGGTCGATACCTGCGGCACCGGCGGCGACTCGGCGCATACCTTCAACATCTCCACCGCCGCCACCTTCGTCGCTGCCGGCGCCGGTGCGCGCGTGGCCAAGCATGGCGGGCGTTCGGTGTCGTCCAAGTCGGGCAGCGCCGATGTGCTGGAAGCACTCGGCATCGATATCAACTTGCCGCCGGAGCAGGTGGCCGCCGCCATCGCCGAAGTCGGCCTCGGCTTCATGTTCGCGCCCAACTATCACAGTGCGATGAAGCACGCCGCCCCGGTACGCAAGGAATTGGGCGTGCGCACGCTGTTCAACATCCTCGGCCCGCTGACCAACCCGGCCGGCGCGCCGAATCAGGTGATGGGCGTGTTCCATCCCGATCTGGTCGGTATCCAGGTGCGCGTGCTGCAGCGCCTGGGCAGCGAACGCGCGCTGACCGTATTCGGCCGCGAAGGCCTGGATGAAATTTCCATTTCCGGTGAAACCCTGGTCGGCGAACTGCGCGACGGCGAAGTGCGCGAATACGTGGTCAGCCCGGAACAGTTCGGCCTCGGCGTGCATGACATCCGCGCCCTGCAGGTGGCGACGGTAGAAGAATCGCGCGACCGCATCCTCAAAGTGCTGCGCAACGAACCCGGCGCGGAACGCGATGTGGTGACGCTCAACGCCGGCGCGGCGATCTACGCCGCCGGCATCGCCGAGAGCCTGGCCGACGGCGTCGAGCAGGCAGGCGCCGCCATCGCCTCGGGCGCGGCGATGGCCAAGCTGGAAGCGTTACGGGCGTTTGGCTGAGCAGTCTTCTGAACGCCACACTGAATCGCGTGCTGGCCGACAATGCGGCTAAACATGGCAGGGCACTCGCGATTGCGATGCCAGCCTGAGCGAGACATCAAACCCGCCCATCCTTTCACCCCAACCGGATCACGCCATGACTACCTACACCCGCGACGACCAACTCGCCGTCCAGCCCGAAACCAACGTCGGCGGCCGCATCGAGACTTCCGGCGCCTACATCGGCCACTTCACGCTGGCCAAGGAAAAGACCGCCAAGACCGGCACCAAGGGCATCGAATTCAACTTCGAGGCGGAAGACGGCCGCGTCGCGCGTTATCTGACGTTGTGGCTGGCGCGCGCCAATGGCGAGAAGATCGAGTATCCCTACAGCCTGCTGTCCGCGCTGATGGCCTGCCTGAACGTGAAGAACATCGAATCCACGCCTGCCACCATCGATGAATGGAACCAGGCCGCGGGCACGATGATGCCGACCGAGGCGCAGACTTTTCCCGATCTGATGAACAAGCAGGTCGGCGTTCTGCTGCAGCGCGAGGAACGCCTGTGGGAAGGCAAAACCTTCGTCAGCATGAAGATCGCGCAGTTCTACGATCCGAGCGACCGCAGCACGCCGGCCGAGATCATGTCCGGCAAGCGCTCGGGCCAGGCGCTGGACAAGCTCGTCGCCAACCTGCGCGAAACGGTGGTGCGCGCCGATGCGCCGCCGTCCGGCGCCGCGCCCGCCGGCGACAGTGCCGGCAACTTCTCTGCCATCGACGACGACGACGTGCCGTTCTAAGGACTCGCTGCAGTCCTTCCCGTACTACGCGCAAGGCCAGGTCGGTATCGGCCTTGTCCGCGTAGCGGATTCGATCTTTCTATCGATCCGGCACGAATAAGCCATGCATCCCGTTCGCCCTGAGCCCCGTCGAAGGGCGGTGCTTCGACAGGCTCAGCACGAACGGAGTCGCGGATAGAGCTGGCCGGATCAATAGCAACCGTCCAGGGTCGAGAACCCGTCGGACGAGTCGCTCGTCGCCCTGGCATCCGAGCCAGCCGCGCTCGCCCTGAGCACCGACGGCGCAGGCGATCAGCCCGGAAGCCAGTGAAAAACCACCTGAACCCCGGCCTTCGCCGGGGTCACGATTCATTCAGCGTCTCCCTGGCTGCATCGCAGCAAGCGGATTCAGCGCGAAAGTGGTGTGCGAATGCGGTCTGCACGAGCGAAATACCCGGGCTTTCCCGCATGGATTTCAAGCGGCATCGGGCTAGATTGAGCAAGCCTTCAGCACCGACGCCACCGAATAACAAGGAACAAGGAGGAACACGATGAACCCCCACGCCGAAACAATACTTGCAACCCGCATGGCGCATCCCGGCGTCCGCCCGCGCCGGCCGCTGCATCGCTGTGCGGCATTCGCGCTCGTCGCCTGTCTTGCCGGTTCCGCCGATGCAAGCCTGATCAGCCTCGATACCTCGGCATTTGCCGGCGGCACGCAGGCCCGGCTCGATTTCACACTGCTCGACGGCGATTTCGTGAGCAACAACAGCGTCAGCATCGCCTCCGTTACCACCGACGGCACGCTCGGCGCGGTCGATTGCAGCCTCGGTTGCAGCGGCGGCCCGCCCTACACGATCACCGACGCGCTCGGACTCGGACAATTCCTGCAAGACCTGACGCTGGGCAGCCAGATTTCGTTCAGCCTGAACTTCAGCACCAATTTCTCTGGAGTCGGCGCGCCCGACCGCTTGACGCTGCTGCTGCTGGACTCGGCCGGCTTCACGCTGGTCGATACCGATCTCGATTTCCTGCTCGACCCGGTGCCAACGCAGGATGCCCTGCTGCTGGTCGATCTGGCGCCCGGCGCACAGATCCAGCTGCCGACCGCAACGGACCCTAACCTGCCGACCGCCGTCATCCCGGAACCCGGTGCGGCCAGCCTGGTCGGCCTGGGACTCGCGCTATTGGCCGCGCCGCGCTTCCGCCGGCGGCGCTAGCCAGCGTAGTCGCGCCCCCAACAACAATACGAGGAGAGAAAACGATGAAACCGTCACCCCATACCCGGCATGCCCGTCAGCGCGTCGGCGCTGCCCTGCTCGCCACCGCCTGCGCCCTGCCTGCCGCCCCGGCCGTCGCCGCCAACCACCGCGAAGCGCCGCTGACCGCGCTGGACAGCAAGGCGGACATCACCGACGTCTACGCCTTCCGCAGCTACGACGGCGGTGCCACGCCGCGCGTCACCATGATCATGAACGTGGACCCGCTGCTGGAACCGGCCAACGGCCCCAACTGGTTTCCGTTCGACCCGGAGATCCTTTACGAGCTCAAGGTGGACAACAACAACGACGCGGTGGCCGACATCGTGTTCCAGTTCCGCTTCATCACCGAGCAGCGTCTGCCCAATCTGTTCCAGGTCTTTGCCGGCGCTGGCGGCGGCATCGATACCCCGGCCAACTCGCCCGCGCCGGTGCCGCCGGGAACGCTGATCGTGCCGCCGCGGATCGACAGCTTCGACGACATCGGCCTGGGCCAGCGCCAGCGCTACAGCGTCACCATGATCAAGGCGGGCATCGCCACGCCGATTGCCGGCAGCGGGCCGTTCTACGCCGTGCCAGCCAACGTGGGACCGCGCACCATGGACTACCCGGCGCTGTTCGCCGCCGGCACCTACACCACCGGCACGCCGAATGTGAAGGTGTTCGCCGGCACCGTCGACGACCCGTTCTGGATCGACCTCGGCGCCGCCTTCGACACGCTGAACCTGCGCGCCGCCATCGCGCCCGGCATCTTGAGTCCGGCGCAGGATGCCGCGCTGGTGAACATCGCCTCGGACACGGTATCGGGTTATGCGGTCAATTCCATCGCCATCGAGTTGCCGGTTTCCCTGCTCACGCGCACCGGCGCCATCGAAGCGGCCAGTTCGAGCGCGGCCACCATCGGCGTCTGGGCCACCACTTCGCGCCCGCGCATCAAGGTGCAGCCGACCACGCCCGGCGGCCAGGCGGCACTGTCCACCAACTTCGTACAGATCCAGCGCATGGGCAACCCGCTGATCAACGAATTGCTGATCGGCACCGCCTTCAAGAACCGCTTCAGCATGGACCAGCCGAAGAACGACGGCCAGTTCGCCAGCTTCTTTCTCGATCCGGCTCTGGCCCGCATCCTGAATGCGGCGACCGGCGGCGCTCTATCCATCCCGACGCCGCCGCGCACCGATCTGCTGCCGCTGGTGACCTACGCGCCGCCGATTGCCGCTGTGGGTACGCCGGCGGGGCCGGTGGCCGACCTGCTGCGGCTGAACACCGGCGTAGCGCCCACACTTCCCGGCAGTCCCAGCCTGCACCGCCTCGGCCTGCTCGCGGGCGATGCCGCCGGATTCCCGAACGGACGCCGGGTGTTCGACGACGTGGTCGACGTCGCGTTGCGCGCGGTAGCCGGTGTGCTCAATCCATCGTTCAACACCTTCCCCAACAACGCGCTCGGCGACGGGGTCAACGTCAACGATGCGCCCTACCCGAGCACGTTCCCCTACCTGAGCCACGCGCCGAGTGGCCGCGACCGGCGCCACCTCGATCCGGGCGAGCCGGGCTGCACCGCCGGCGCCGGCGCGGGCTGCGTGCCCTGAACCGAACCGCTACTCGTGCCAAAGAAAGCAGGGTGCGCCATGCGCACCTGTGAACGTGAAACGGTGCGCATGGCTGGGTTGCGTGCACGCGCCCCGCTCCTTGGCGTGCTGATCTGTCTGCAACTGTGCGTGGCGCCACAAGCGCAGGCGGCGGATGCCCTGCTCGAAGCTGAATCCTCGCTGCACGGGCAACGCACCCGGCCGGATTCGGCGCAATTCGAACGTGCCAAAGCCATCGTCGCCGAACAGGTAAAACGCAAACCGGGCGAGGCGCACGTCTGGACCCTGCAAGCCTGGACGTACATGCTTGAACACCGCTTCGAGGCGGCGCTCGCCGCGGCCGAAAACGCCGACCGTCTAGCGCCGGACGAGCCGCGCACGCTGGCGCTGATGAGCGACGCCCTGGTGGAACTGGGCCGCTACGACGCAGCCGCCAGCGTGACCCAGCGCCTCGCCGACCTGACGCCCGGCATACCGGCCTGGACCCGCGCGGCGCATCTGCGTTTTCTGTTCAATGACCTCGCCGGCGCCATCCAGATCATGGACATGGCGGCGCGCGCCGGCGAACAGCGCGGCGAAGCGAGCGCGTGGACCTGGCTGGACCTGGCCCGGCTCCATCTGCACGCCGGCAATCCGGCGGCGGCCGAAGCGGCCATTGTGCGGGCGGAACGCGACTATCCCGGCCTGCCGGCGACGCTGACGTCGCAGGCGCAGGTCAAACTTACCCTGGGCGACGCCGGCGCCGCCCTTGGGCTGTATCGCCGCGCCCTGCATGTTCAAGTCACGGCCGAAGCAGCCCTGGCCGCCTGGCAACTGGCCCGGCAACTGGGCCAGGATGGCGCGGCGAAACATCATGCCGCCCTGCTCGAAGGCCTTGCCCGCCTCGATGGCCAGGGCGCGTCGCGGCGCGCCCTGGCCGAATATTTCACCGCCAGCGGCCAGAGCAAGCGCGCCGTCGCACTGGCGCGGCAAGAACTCGCCAGCCGGCCGGACATCTACAGCCATGCCACGCTGGCGCGCGCACTGCAACGCGCCGGCAACACGCCGGAAGCGCAGGAACAGGCGCGCGCCGCGCTGGCGCTGCGCACACCCGACCCGCAACTGCAGACCGACATGGCCGCCATCCTCGCCGCTACGCCGGGGGCGCAGGCGCGACGGTGAACATCCAGCCTGACGCCGGCGCGGCACGCTTCGGCTGGCTGCGGCTCTTGGTTCTTCTGTTGCTCTCCGGACTCGCGCACGGCCACCCGCTCGGCAACAACACCGTCAACCGCCAGGCTGTGCTGACGATCACGCCTGCACACGTCGCACTGCGCTACGTGCTCGATCTGGCCGAGATACCGACACTGCTCGCCGCCCAGACCGCGGATGGCGATGGCGACGGCGTCACCACCGCGACGGAGTGGGATGCCTACGCCCGCCAGCGTGGCGATGAAATCCGCGCCGGCATCCTGCTCAGCGCCTCTGGCCGAGCGCTCGCGCCCAGTCTCGTCGCAACGCGCTGGCAACGTCTGGCCGGCGCCGCCGGGCTGGATACGCTACGTCTGCAAGCCGACCTGGTCGCGCCGCTGCACGCCTACACATCGGCACGCATCGACTATCGCGACCTGCGTCTGCCGGACGAAGCGGGCTGGAAGGAAGTCGTCGCCATCGGCGGCCGTGGCGCGCGCCTGCTCCAGGCCGACGTGCCGGCGCGCAGTCCGAGCCGCGACCTCACCGCCTACCCGGATGGCGGCTTGAGCGTGCCGAATGTGCTGGCCGCGCGGGTCGAAATCACGGTGCCGCCGCTGGCACGCAAACCGCAAGCCAGCGTGGCCGCCGCCGCGCCCATGCCAGCTCGCCCGGCCACCGCTACGACCGCGGCGCCACCGGTGGCACACGCAGCCGCGCCGGCTCCCGGCGTCGCGGCGTTCTTCCGGCTCGGTGTGCATCACATCGTGCTCGGCCTGGATCATCTGGTCTTCCTGCTCGGGCTGATGGCGGCGCAGAACTCGCTGCGCCGGCTCGTCTGGGTGGTCACCGCCTTCACCGCCGCACACAGCCTGACTCTGGGCCTGGCCGCCGGCGGTATCGTGGTGCTGCCGGGGCTCTGGGTCGAAGCGGCCATCGGGCTCAGCATCGTCTATGTCGGCATTGCCAATCTGCGCGGTGAGCTGCGCCACGGCGCCGTCATCGCGTTCGCCTTCGGCCTGGTGCATGGCCTCGGTTTTGCCGGCGCCCTGGCCGCAAGCCTGGCGGGAAGCCAGATCGGCGGCAGCGATTGGCTGCTCGATCTGGCCTTGTTCAACCTCGGCGTCGAGGCCGGGCAGTTCGCCTTCGTGCTGCTGGTTCTGCTGCTTGTGCTGGCCGTGCGCACCCTCAAGGTAGCGTGGCCGCGCCAAATGCAGGCGATGCCGGGCGCCGTCGTCGGTCTGCTCGGCATGTACTGGACCGTGCAACCCGCCCTGGCGCTATCCGGCGTGGTGCTATGACCCTTGAACCGCCGCCGTCTGTCCGGAAAAGTATTCAAGCAGCCGCGCCGGCAACCAGCCGTAGCCGCCTGGAAACGAGCCGCTGACGAAGCCGACATGGCCGCCGGTTTGCGGGAATTCCAGCGTCACCCGCGGCGAGACTTCCGCTACCGTGGGCAGCACCGTGCCGGACATGAACGGATCGTTGCGCGCATTGATGACCAGGGTCGGCACCTGGATCGATTTGAGCAACGGTTTGCTGGCGGCGCGCGCCCAGTAGTCGTCGGCATCGCGGTAACCATGCAGCGGCGCCGTAACCAGGCTGTCGAACGCCCGGATGCTGTCGATCCGCGCCACCGCCTGGCGGTCGAACAGGGCCGGAAAGTGCGCCAACTTGGCCAGCGCCTTGGGCTTCAGCGTTTTCAGGAAACGCGCCGTGTAGACCCGGTTGAAACCCTGATCCAGCGTGGCGCCGGCCACCGGCAGATCGAGCGGCGCGGATACCGCGGCGGCGCTTTGCACCAGTTCCTGCGCCGCCGCGCCCTGTTCGCCGAGCCATTTCAGCAACGCATTGCCGCCCAGTGAAAAACCCACCGCATGCAGCGGCGCATGGCCATTGCCGTCGTGCAGACGACGCAGGATCAGCTCGATTTCCGCGCTGTCGCCGGAGTGATAGGCACGTGGCAAGCGGTTCAATTCGCCGGAGCAGCCGCGAAAGTGCGCCACCACGCCACGCCAGCCGCGTTGTTTCAGCGCAGCCATGACGAAGCGTGCGTAATGGCTGTCGGAATCGCCTTCCAGGCCGTGGAACAGCACCAGCAACGGTGCGTCGGCGGGTCCGTCGACCCAGTCCAGGTCGATGAAATCGCCGTCCGGCAGTTCCCAGCGTTCGCGCCGGTAAGCGACCTTGGGACGCGCCAGCGCCGCCGCCCAGATGGTCTGCAGATCGCCGCCGGGCAACCAGCCCGGTGCGCGATAGGGCGGCACGCTCATGAATACCGCCGCTTGCACGGCAGGCAGCCGCCTGACAGCGGATCGGTTGGGGGCAAGCGCGCTTGCATGGTGTCGCTACTCCTTTGCTTGGGGCCGCGTGGGAAGCCGGCATGATCGTCGATTTCTCGCGGCGAAAGACCACGGTGGAAATGTAAGATCGCCCGCTTGTCCGAAATGCTGGAGTCCACCGTGCCCCCCCTTAAATTTGTCCTCGCGTTTGCCGTCACACTCGCTGCCGGCACGGCAGCGGCCGAAGAACGCCCCGTCCCGGCCAAGCCGCCGGCCGATGTCTGGCAGCAGGAATGCGCCGCCTGCCACCTGGCCTACCCGCCCTACATGTTGCCGTCCAAGT
>JASJPG010000108.1:0-4695 GCA_031426815.1 Hydrogenophilaceae bacterium | reverse complement strand
CCAACATCCACGAGCATATTCCGTTCCGCACCCTGACCGGTCGCGCCCACTTCTATCAGGATCACGAGTGGTTCCTCGACTTCGGCGAAGGCTTCTGCACGTTCCGGCCGCCGGTCGACATGAAGGCGAAGGAAAAGGTGCCGGCCAGCGTACTGAAGAAGCCGCACCTGACGCTGTCCTGGATCACGCCGCACTCCAAGTGGGGCATCCACTCCACCTATCAGGACAACCTGCGCATGCTGAATCTGTTCCGCGGCGGTCCTTACGTGTGGATCTCCGAGGACGACGCCAAGAGCGTCGGCATCGCCGACAACGACTGGGTCGAGGCGATCAACGCCAACGGCGCCACCATGGCCAGAGCGGTGGTGTCGCAGCGGGTGCCGCGCGGCATGGCGATGATGTACCACGCCCAGGAGAAGAACGTGAACGTGCCCGGCTCGCCTTCCACCGGCAAGCGCGGCGGCATTCTCAACTCGGTCACGCGGGTCATCGTCAAACCGACCAACATGGTCGGCGGCTATGTCCAGCTCGCCTACGGCTTCAACTACTACGGCACGGTCGGCTGCCAGCGCGACGAGGTGGTCGTGCTGCACCGGATCGAGGATCAGAGCATCGACTGGCTGGAGCGTCCGCTGACGCCGGAACGCGAGCAGCAGCGCAACCCGGTCGGGATTGGACCGAAGTAAAGGGACCGAAGTAAGGATTTCTCCTCCCCGCACGCGGGCGAGGAACACAGGGTTTAACCGCCGAGGTTCAAAGGTTACGGGTCTCATGGCTGGGTGCTGCATCCCAAGGGCCTCGGTGGTTAACAAATTAGTAGGGTGCGCCATGCGCACCGCTTGAAATGGTGCGTAGGACGCACCCTACAAGGAGCGTGAAATGAAAGTCAGAGCGCAATTCGCCTTCGTCTTCAACCTGGACAAGTGCATCGGTTGCCACACCTGTTCGGTGACCTGCAAGAACGTCTGGACCAACCGCAAGGGCGTCGAGTACGCCTGGTTCAACAACGTCGAATCGAAACCCGGCATCGGTTATCCGAAGCAGTGGGAAAACCAGGAAATCTGGCGCGGCGGCTGGGAACTGAAGGGCGGCAAGCTGCAACTGAAATCCGGTTCCAAGCTGGACCGGCTGCTCAACATCTTCGCCAACCCGGACATGCCGGAAATCGACGATTACTACGAGCCGTTCACGTTCGATTACGCCCGGCTGCAGAACGCGCCGCTGTCCGAGGCCGCGCCGACCGCGCGCCCGGTGTCGCAGATCACCGGCGAGAAGATGGACAAGATCACCTGGGGTCCGAACTGGGAAGACGACCTCGCCGGCGAGTTCGAGAAGCGGTCGAAAGACAGCAACATGCACAACCTGGAGAAGGAGATCTACAAGCAGTTCGAGAACACCTTCCACATGTATCTGCCGCGCATCTGCAACCACTGCATCAACCCTGCGTGTGTGGCTTCCTGCCCGTCCGGCTCTCTGTACAAGCGCGAGGAAGACGGCATCGTGCTGGTCGACCAGGACAAGTGCCGCGGCTGGCGCATGTGCATCAGCTCATGCCCGTACAAGAAGGTGTTCTACAACTGGGAATCCGGCAAGGCCGAGAAGTGCATCGGCTGCTACCCGCGCGTCGAATCCGGCATGCCGACGGTGTGCTCGGAGTCCTGCGTCGGTCGCATCCGTTACAACGGCATCATGCTGTACGACGCCGACAAGATCGAAGCCTTGGCCTCGGTGCCGAACGAGCAGGACCTGTATCAGGCCCAGCTCGACATCTTCCTCGACCCGAACGATCCGGAAGTGATCAAGCAGGCCCGCATCGACGGCATCCCCGACGACTGGATGGAAGCCGCGCGCAAATCGCCGATCTACAAGATGGCGGTGGAATGGAAGATCGCCTTCCCGATGCACCCGGAATTCCGCACGCTGCCGATGGTCTGGTACGTGCCGCCGCTGTCGCCGGTGCAATCGCACATCGACCAGGGCGGTCTGTCGTCCGATCCGGGCAGCGTGATTCCGCCGGTGGAAAACCTGCGCCTGCCGGTGAAATACCTGGCCAACCTGCTCACCGCCGGCAAGGAAGCGCCCATCGTCTCGGCGCTGAAACGGATGATCGCGATGCGTGCCTACCAGCGTTCGATCCACGTCGAAGGCAAGGCGGACACGCGAGCGCTGGACGAAATCGGCATGAGCGTGGAAATGGCGCTGGAGATGTACCGCTATCTCGCCATCGCCAACTACGAAGACCGCTTCGTCATCCCGACCGGCCATCAGGAAGTCACGCTGGAAGACTTCTACGGCCACCAGGGCCAGAACGGCTTCTCGTTCGGCAACGACTCCTCGCCCGGCATTTCGGCCAACTCGCTGTTCCCGGAACGGCGCAAGGAAACCGTGGAACCGCGCGATCCGGCGCCGGCGGCAGACGAACGCTGATTTCCTCCCCACCCCCTTGAGGGGGGAGAGGGTAGAGGCGAGGCCATCATGCTCGCCATCGTTTCACCCTCTCCCTAACCCTCCCCCTCAAGGGGGAGGGGATTAAACCAAATGGAGAAACCCATGTTCTACAAACTGATTTCCAAATTGCTCGACTACCCGGACGCAGAACTGATCGCCGCTGTGCCGGAATTGCGCGGCACAATCAAGCAGGGTTTCGAGGCCGCCGAATGGGTGGTGCTGGACCGCTTCCTCAGCCATCTGTCCAGCCTCGATCCGACCGAAGTACAAGCTGCCTACGTGCAGACCTTCGACCTGACGCCGGAACACGCGCTGCATCTGACCCATCATCTGTTCGGCGACGACAAGAACCGCGGCCCGGCGCTGATCGACCTGACCGAGTTCTACAAGGAATACGGCGTCGAAATGCGCACTGCCGCGGCAACGCTGGCGGCCAATGACGAGCTCGTCGACGACGGCAAATCCAACGAACTGCCGGATTACCTGCCGCTGGTGCTGGAGTTCGCCGCCATGCTCGAAACGGAGGAAGCCCGCATGTTCCTGTCGCAGTGGAGCAAGGTGCTCAACCAGCTCGCCAGCAATCTGGAAGAAGCGCAGAGCCCGTACGCGCCGCTCATCCGCCTCGTCGAACAACGCGGCCAGCTGGTTCGGGCCGCAGCTTAATCAGGAGACCGCAATGAACTTCGACCTGCATCAAATCGTTTTCGGGGTTTACCCCTATCTCTGCCTGGTTACCTTCGTCCTGGGTAGCTGGATCCGTTTCGATCACGAGCAATACACCTGGAAAAGCGATTCCAGCCAGTTGCTCTCCAAACACAACCTGCGCTTCGCCAGCAACGTGTTCCACATCGGCATGCTCGGCATCTTCGGCGGCCATTTCGTCGGTCTGCTGATGCCGCACTCGGTGTTCCAGGCGATGGGCATCTCCGACATGGCGCACCAGGGCATTGCCATCTTCGCCGGCGGCGTGTTCGGCCTGATGGTGATCCTGGGCGGCGTCATGCTGTGGCTGCGCCGCATGTTCAACAAGCGCGTGCGCGCCGCCAGCCGCTGGATGGACATCAACATCCTGGGCTGGCTGATCCTGACCGCGACGGTCGGCTTCTCGACCATCTTCTGGTCCATCGGCCACGCCGAACATGGGGATGCGACGGTGATGCTGCGCCTGGCCGAATATGTGCAGAGCGTCGTCGTATTGCAGCCGAATCCGGAACTGCTGCGTGGCATCGACACGGTCTACAAGCTGCACATCTTCCTCGGCCTGTCGGTGTTCCTGTTCTTCCCGTTCACGCGTCTGGTGCATATCTGGAGCGCGCCGTTCGGCTACCTGTTCCGCACGTATCAGATCGTGCGCGCCAAACGGACTGCCTAAACCCGGGACTGCCTGAACCGGTACGGCCTGATATTGGTCAATCCGCTTTACCACCGTCGCTGCCAAGATGCTCTCCTGCCAACCTCCTCCTCCGCATGCGCCTGCTCAAGTGCGGGAGAGAGGCAGCGGCGGTTTTTTTATTGCTGAATTTTCGAATCGTTGAAACGGGAGCCCGCCATGACATCCACATCGCACATGCCGAAGATCAACTATCGGGAAGATGCCCTCGGCACCACCAGTCCCTACGCCATCTACACCTGCAAGCTGCTGGTGGATGGCCAGGAAGTCCTGACCGATCCCGAGGGCTACATTCTCGATATGGATGCCTGGAGCGAAGCTTTTGCCCGCGCCCAGGCGGAAAAAGAAGGTCTCACGCTGACCGATGAGCATTGGCAGGTGATCCGCTTCATCCGCGCCCACTACGAAGAGCGCGGCGTGCAGGCGCAGGTGCGCGACATGGTCATGCACTTCCGCGAAGTCTGGGGACCGGAAAAAGGCAACAGCCGCTATCTGCACGACATCTTCCCAATGGGCGGCCCGCAGAAACAGGGCAACCGCGTCGCCGGCGTGCGCAAGACCAAGGGCGAGCACTGATGTGTCATAGAAACAGCGGTTGACTGTTGTAGGTGCGAATTTATTCGCACCTACAACAGTCAACCGCCGTTTCAAGGATTAATCCGCGCCGACGTATTAGTCGGCAACGACTCCGCCCGCCCCCTCCTACTGCCAGTTCGCCGCCAGCACCGGCGCCAGCGCGTCGTGGTAGTTGGCGGGCAATGATGTCTGCCCCGCCGCCGGCGGCGCGAAACCGGCCATCGCTTGCACCAACGCATCGACCTGGCTGTCGAGCAACGCCATGCCGTCGCCGGCCTCGA
>JASJPG010000107.1:0-1514 GCA_031426815.1 Hydrogenophilaceae bacterium | reverse complement strand
TGTTAAGGGTTGTCAGATGCCTGCCCTCAGCCGCAGGCATATCAGGTCGAGGCAGAGCTTACCGGGCAGGCGTCGGACAAGCCTCGAGGGAGGAAACCGCGGGATGCACCACGGTGGTCAAGACATGCGACAGGCTATGGGGATTTGAATGGCCGTGCTGTGGTTTGACGTGAAGATCAGGCCGGCCAACCGGACTGCATCATCGCTCAAGCAACCAGAACCTGAGGGAATGCGCCCGCATTTTCGGTGACGCGTCGGGCTTAAAACGACGTTATCACGCCTGAAGGCAAAGTCTTTCCGCATCGGCTCTAGCCGATGAAGCTTTTGCTGTCGGTCTGTGGGTCGCAATGTGATTGCGCTCATGATGCACCTCGATGCTGGGGTGGAGCGCGGATTGATTGCCCGCGCACCAAGGTATCGATGATGATCATCGCCGCGCCACAGTCCGGACAAACGAAGGTTGGCTGGGCGGATTCGGCTGGCGCATCCGTACCATTGGGCTCCGCAGGCGCCACGTGCAGCAATTCACGCGCCCGCGCGAGATTCTCTTTGCGCCCGGTATTGGCGATCAGCCCATAATGGCGGATGCGGTGGAAGCCCCCAGGCAGAACATGCAACAAGAAGCGGCGCATGAACTCGTCCGCACTCAGCGTCATGGTCTTGTAGCGCGTATTCCCCTTGGCCCGGTAATCTTTCCAACGGAAGGTCACGCCACGCTCGTCCAAGGCAACGAGGCGTGAGTTGGAGATTGCCACCCGGTGGGTATAGCGGGACAGATAGGCCAGCACCGCCGCCGGTCCGGCAAACGGACGTTTGGCATAGACCACCCATTCGCACTGCCGGAGTGGCGCGAGCCAGTCGGCGAAGGCTGTCGCCTCGGACAGCGGTACGTACTCACCGAAGAACTGCAGCTGGCCGGTGCGATGCGCCTGGTCGAGTTCCTCCAGGAAGCGCCGCCGAAACAGCCGCGACAGCACGCGAACCGAAAGGAAGAAGCCCGGCTTGCAGGCGACCCAGCGCTCGCCGTCGAATGACAGCCCCCCGCCAGGGACGATGCCATGCACATGAGGATGATGTGTGAGCGCCGATCCCCAGGTGTGCAGCACCAGAGTCACCCCGATTCGCGCGCCCAGATGCCTGGGGTCGGCAGCGATGGTGCGCAGCGTTTCGGCGGCGACCTCAAACAACAGACGATAGATCACCGCCTTGTTGGTGTAGGCGATGGCGCTGATCGGCGCTGGCAGGGTGAACACCATGTGGTAATAGTCCACTGGCAGGAGCTCGGTCTGACGAGCTTCGAGCCACCGCTTGGCAGCGCTGGCCTGGCACTTCGGGCAATGCCGGTTGCGGCAGGAATTGTAGGCGATCTCGTCATGCTCACAGGCTGGACAATGCAGCACATGCCCACCCATCGCCGCACTGCGGCACTGTTCGATGGCAGACATCACCTTCAGTTGCCCTAAGCTCAAGTGGGTGTGCTGAGCCGCTCGCCATGCCGGACCATGGGCGCGGAA
>JASJPG010000106.1:0-22494 GCA_031426815.1 Hydrogenophilaceae bacterium | reverse complement strand
TTGTCGATCTGCTCAAACAACGGAATCTGAAAGCGCACATCGCCCGCAAGACCAGCGGCAGTGCAGTCGATGGAAGAACCGCACGGGGCAAGGGTTACGCCATGAGCCTCCGACGCCGCAAGATGATCGAAGAGTCCTTCGGCTGGATCAAGACCGCGGGCGGACTGCGCAAGACCAAACATAAAGGGCTGGCGAAGCTGGCCGGTCAGACGTTGCTGACCTTTGCGGCCTACAACCTGACGCGGTTGCTGAACCTGATGAAACCCAAGATGCCGGCTCGGAAGGCGATGCCGGCATAAGGACAAATCCGTCCAAGTTGAGGCTATCGACTGGAATTGAGACGCCAATAGACCAGAAATGCACGATTTGACGCCTGTAGGATGTCAAAGAATTTCCCGATACTTGGGAATCCGGGGTTCATAGGGGGTTTCTCACCAGCCTGTTAATGGCCGTACCCTATCCCGATGGTGCGTCTATGCTGGGCGCACTCTTGTGGACTCAAGTTTGAGATCAACGCCAAGAGCGTGGCGACGCTTGATGGCGTACTTGAAAAAATGCATAAAAAAGAACTTGATGCCAGATTTGTAACCCGGCAACCACTCACACGTTACGTGTATGTTCGAATTAATCTGCGCATAAGTCGTTGATTGTGCAAATTAATTAGAACTTTCGCCTTGTTCGGACTGCAGTTTATCGGATGGGTATCGGCCCAGCCGTTCTCTTGCCGATCTATTACTTTCGACCAATGTTCAAACGCCCAAGCCTGTTTTACATTTGTCTCTGCGCTAATTTCGGCGCAATCCGGTCAAGGGAGGCAATATGAAAAAGTGGTTTATCGGTATGTTGACGGGGTTGATGTTGAGTGCATCTGCCATGGCAGTGGTCGATTTGAACACCGCTACGCAGTCCGAGCTGGAGTCGGTCAAGGGGATCGGGCCGGCCAAGGCGAAGCTGATCGTCGAACACCGACAGAAAAGTGGGCCGTTCAAGGATGTCGATGCCTTGGCTGATGTGAAAGGCTTTGGCAAGGCCAGCGTGGCAAAGCTGAAAAATGAGCTGGCGGTTGGGGGGAATGAAAAGGCTGCCGTGAAGAAGTAAGCCTGGTAGTTGAGTGCTTTGATGGGCGCCAACACTGGCGCCCATTTTCATTCTGGTCTCAATCTTCTTGCCGAATCGATTGTGTTTGGTGCTATCACGCTTCGCCCGGTAAAATTATTTATCTGAATTTGAGGAGATTGCCATGATGCTGCTTAGCAAAGCCGTTCTTCCCCTGACGTTGGTTGTTGCGATGGTTATCTGGGCCTGGGCTACATTCTTTTCGGTTGCGCTCAGTTCTTTGTTCTGAGCGGACGGCCAATAAAAAAGCCCCGCGACGCGGGGCTTTTTTATTGGCCGTCATCGCGCCTTGGAAGGCGCTCCTACGAGGGCCAAGTCACGCGGCAAGCGCGGCTTTCAGTTTTTGCAGCGCTTTGGCTTCGATCTGACGTACACGTTCGGCGGAAATGCTGTAAACCGCAGCCAGATCGTGCAGCGTGGCCGGGTTCTCTTCATTCAACCAACGCGCTTCGATGATGTGCCTGCTACGTGCATCCAGGCTGCGCAGTGCGTTTCCGAGTCCTTCACTGGCCAATTTTTCGCGTTCGGCAGTTTCCATGTGTTGGGTCGGCTCGGCATTCGGCGCTGCCAAGTAGGCAATCGGGGCGAAGGCGTCATCGTCATCGTCGATGCTGCTTTCTAACGCCATGTCTTGCCCGTAAAGCCGCGTTTCCATTTCGCGCACGTCGGATTGATTGACGTTGAGCGTGTTGGCCATTTCTTCAACTTCGCTGGCAGACAGCGTGCTGCTGCCTGTCTTCATGCTGCGCAGATTGAAGAACAATTTGCGCTGCGCTTTGGTCGTGGCAACTTTGACCAGACGCCAGTTCTTCAGCACGAATTCATGGATTTCAGCCTTGATCCAGTGCACGGCAAACGATACCAAACGCACGCCGCGATCCGGGTCATAGCGCTTGACCGCTTTCATCAGGCCGATATTGCCTTCCTGGATCAGATCAGCATGCGGCAGACCATAGCCGAGATAGCCGCGCGCGATAGCGACCACCAGCCGCAAATGCGACAAGATCAACTGGCGCGCAGCTTCAAGGTCTTCCTCGTCGCGGAAGCGCACCGCAAGCTCATGCTCCTGTTCCGCACTCAACAGCGGGAAGCGATTTACTGCCTGGATGTAATTCTCCAAGCTGCCCAGTACGTTGGGCACTGGAAAATTCAAGGTTTGAGTAGCCATTAATTACCTCCATGAATCAGTCAACTTAATTTTAGCACTCCGCGTCTGAGAGTGCTAAACGGGGGAGGTTCCCGAAAAATGCCGATTGATAGTTTTGACTCGATCAAATCGCAAATAACTAACCGTCAAACCACGCACTCGCTGACCAATCTGGCTTCCCCATCCTGATCCACGCTTTCGATCCTGACCGTATAGCCCCATAAGCGCGCGATGTGACGCAGCATTTCCTGTGTGGATTCGCCCAGTGGGCGGCGGTTATGCATGTAGTGGCGCAGGATCAGTGAGCGGTTGCCATAGACATCCACGTCGTAGACCTGGATGTTGGGTTCCCGGTTGCCCAGGTTGTATTGTTCGGCGAGCAACTGGCGCACTGTGCGGTAGCCGGCGTCGTCATGAATCGCCGTGATTTCCAGCTTTTCCGAGCTGTCGTCGTCCACTACGGCGAACAGCTTGAGGTCGCGGATCAGTTTGGGCGACAGGTACTGGGCGATGAAGCTTTCGTCCTTGAAGTTGCGCATCGCGAAATCCAGCGTCTCTACCCAGTCGCTGCCGGCCAGATCCGGGAACCAGCGGCGATCTTCTTCGCTGGGGTGTTCGCAGATGCGGCGCAGATCCTGGAACATGGAGAAACCCAGCGCATAAGGGTTGATGCCGCTGTACATGCGGCTGTGATAGGGCGGCTGGTAGACCACGTTGGTGTGGGATTGCAGGAATTCCAGCATGAAGCCGTCGGTGAGCTTGCCTTCCTCGTATAGGTGATTGAGCAGCGTGTAGTGCCAGAACGTAGCCCAGCCTTCGTTCATCACCTGCGTCTGCCGCTGCGGGTAGAAGTACTGCGCGATCTTGCGCACGATGCGGACGATCTCGCGCTGCCACGGTTCCAGGCGCGGTGCATTCTTCTCGATGAAATACAGCAGATTTTCCTGCGGTTCGGCCGGGAACCGCGTCGCCTGCTTTTGCTGCGTGTCCGCCTGCCGAGCCGGCAGCGTGCGCCACAAGTCGTTGACCTGGTATTGCAGGTATTCCTCGCGTTCGCGCTGGCGCGCCTGTTCCTTGGCCATGGACAGTTTCGCCGGACGCAGGTAGCGGTCGACGCCATGATTCATCAGGGCATGGCAGGAGTCGAGGATGGTTTCCACCGCCTGTTCGCCGTGGCGTTGCTCGCATTCGGCAATGAAATTGCGCGCAAACACCAGGTAGTCGAGGATGCTTTCGGCGTCGGTCCAGGTGCGGAACAGGTAGTTGCCCTTGAAGAACGAGTTGTGGCCGAAGGCGGCGTGCGCGATCACCAGCGCTTGCATGGTCATGGTGTTTTCTTCCATGAGGTAGGCGATGCACGGGCTGGAATTGATCACGATCTCGTAGGCCAGGCCCATCTGGCCGCGCTGGTAGCTTTTCTGCGTGGTCATGAACTGCTTGCCATAGGACCAGTGGTGGTAGCCGACCGGCATGCCGACCGAGGAATAGGCGTCGATCATCTGTTCCGAGCTGATCACCTCGATCTGGCGGGGATAAGTGTCCAGCCGGTAATGCGCGGCGACGCGGCCGATCTCGCGCTCGTACAGGTCGAGTAGTTCGAAGGTCCATTCCGAGTCTTGCGACAGTGGTTGGCGGTGGGCGACGGGAGCGCTGGCTGGTTCCATCTCAAGTCACCTTTTTCTTGAACAGTTCGCGGAATACCGGATAGATGTCTTCCAGGCCGAGGATGCGCTGCATTGCGAAACGCGGGTTGACCGCGCTGACCCGCGCGTATTCGTGCCACAGGCTTTGCGGTTCCCTGGCTTCGATCTCGACATAGGCGAAATACTGGGTCAGCGGCAGGATGCTGTCGATCAGCAATTCCCGGCAGCGCGGCGAATCGTCTTCCCAGTTGTCGCCGTCCGATGCCTGTGCAGCGTAGATGTTCCAGTTGGCGCTGGGATAGCGCTCCAGGATGATTTCGTGCATCAGCACCAGGGCGCTGGAAACCACGGTGCCGCCGCTTTCGCGCGAAGAAAAAAAGTCTTCTTCGTCCACTTCCTTGGCCACCGTGTGGTGGCGGATGAACACCACTTCGATGCGCTCGTAGCTGCGTGTGAGAAACAGATAGAGCAGCATGAAGAAGCGCTTGGCGATGTTCTTGCGGTTCTCGTCCATCGAGCCGGACACGTCCAACAGGCAGAACATTACGGCCTGGCTGCTGGGCTGCGGTTGATCGACGCGGTGGGCATAGCGCAGATCCCAGGTGTCGATGAACGGCACGGCGGCGATGCGGCTCTTCAGGTGCGCGATCTCCTCGCGTAGCGCGTCGGCTTCCGGGCTGTCGACGAGGCCCAGGTCGATCAACTCCGCCAGCGATTCCTCCGCCTCGCGCAACGCTTCGCGCGGACTCGCGGCCATGGCCAGACGACGGCCGACAGCTTTCTTCATCGAGCGAACGACGTGCAGGTTGGCGGGATTGCCCTGGCTGACGAAACCGGCGCGCACCCGTTTCACTTCGGGCACGGCGGCGAGTTGCTTCTTGACCAGATCGGGCAGCGCCAGATCCTGGAAGAAGAATTCCATGAACTCTTCGCGTGACAGTTCGAACACGAAGTCGTCCAGGCTTTCGCCCTCCTGCGAGGCGCCGCTGCCGGAGCCGCCACTGTCGCTCTCGGGACGGTCCACCTTGTCGCCGCTGATGAACTCCTTGTTGCCGGGATGGATGACGTTGCGGCGACCGCCGGAGCCGTGGTGGAACACGGGTTCGGACAGATCGCGGGTGGGAATGGAGATCTTCTCGCCGCGTTCCAGATCCGCCACCTTGCGGCTGGACACCGCATCGGTCACGGCCTTGCGAATCTGCTCCTTGAACCGGCGCAGGAAGCGCTGCCGGTTGACGGCGCTGCGGTTGCGGCCGGACAGTCGACGGTCGACAAGTTGGGTCATGAATGCCCTCCGCTCAGGATGTTTTCCTCGCACGCAGATACCACTCGGCCAGCAGGCGCACCTGTTTCTCGGTGTAGCCCTTGGTCACCATGCGCTGGACGAAGTCCTGGTGCTTCTTCAATTCCTCGCTGGAGGCCTTGGCGTTGAACGAAATCACCGGCAACAAATCTTCGGTGCTGGAGAACATGCGTTTTTCGATCACCGCGCGCAGCTTCTCGTAGCTGGTCCAGGTTGGGTTCTTGCCGTGGTTCTGGGCGCGCGCGCGCAGCACGAAGTTGACCACCTCATGCCGGAAGTCCTTCGGATTGGCGATGCCGGCGGGCTTCTCGATCTTCTCCAGTTCGGTGTTGAGCGAGGCGCGGTCGAGAATTTCGCCGGTGTCCTGGTCGCGATACTCCTGGTCCTGTATCCACATGTCGGCATAGATCACGTAACGGTCGAAAATGTTCTGGCCGTATTCCGAATAGGACTCCAGGTAGGCGGTCTGCAATTCCTTTTCGATGAACTCCGCGTAATGCGGCGACAGGTGTTCCTTCAGGTAGGCGACGTAGCGTTGTTCGAGTTCGGGCGGGAACTGTTCCTGCTCAATCTGCTGTTCCAGGATGTAGAGCAGATGCACCGGGTTGGCGGCGATCTCGCTGTGGTCGAAGTTGAACACCCGCGACAGGATCTTGAAGGCGAAGCGGGTGGAAATACCCGTCATGCCTTCATCGACCCCGGCGAAATCTCGATACTCCTGGTAGCTCTTCGCTTTCGGGTCGGTGTCTTTCAGGTTTTCGCCATCGTAGATGCGCATCTTCGAATAGATGCTGGAGTTTTCCGGCTCTTTCAGGCGTGTCAGCACCGAAAACTGTGCCAGCATTTCCAGCGTGCCGGGGGCGCACGGCGACTCCGACAGCGAACTGTGCTGCAGCAGCTTTTGGTAGATCTTGACCTCGTCCGACACGCGCAGGCAGTACGGCACCTTGACGATGTAGATGCGGTCGAGGAAGGCCTCGTTGTTCTTGTTGTTGCGGAACGCCAGCCACTCGGATTCGTTGCTGTGCGCCAGCACGACGCCGTCGAACGGAATCGCGCCGAAACCCTCGGTGCCCTTGTAGTTGCCTTCCTGCGTGGCGGTCAGCAGCGGATGCAGCACCTTGATCGGCGCCTTGAACATCTCGACGAATTCGAGCAGGCCCTGGTTGGATAGGCAGAGGCCGCCGGAATAGCTGTAGGCGTCCGGGTCGTCCTGCGAGTATTTCTCCAACTTGCGGATATCCACCTTGCCAACCAGCGAGGAAATGTCCTGATTGTTCTCGTCGCCCGGCTCGGTCTTGGAGATGGCCACCTGGCCCAGCACCGATGGCCAGCGTTTGATCACGCGGAACTTGGTGATGTCGCCGTTGTACTCGTGCAGGCGCTTTACCGCCCAGGGTGACAGCACGCGACCGAGATAGCGGCGCGGGATGCCATATTCCTGTTCCAGAATGTCGCCGTCTTCCTCGGTGGAGAACAGCGACAACGGCGAGTCGTTCATCGGCGAACCCTTGATCGCGTAGAACGGCGCCTTTTCCATCAGGTGCTTGAGCTTCTCGGCCAGCGAGGACTTGCCGCCGCCGACTGGACCGAGCAGATACAGAATCTGCTTCCGTTCCTCCAGTCCCTGCGCGGCATGGCGGAAGTAGGACACGATCTGCTCGATGGTCTCTTCCATGCCGTAGAAATCCTGGAAGGCAGGATAAAGCTTGATCATCTTGTTCGAGAAAATGCGCGACAGACGCGCATCCTGGCGGGTATCCACCAGTTTCGCCTCGCCGATCGCGGCCAGCATGCGTTCAGCCGCGCTGGCGTAGGCGATGCGGTCCGCCTTGCAGATATCCAGGTACTCTTCGAGGGAGAACTCCTCTTCTACCTGGCGGTAGCGTTCGATGTACTGGTTGAACAAGCTCATGGCCTTCTCCGGTTAGTGGACAAAAGGGTGCTTGGGCTAACTTAAGCAAACTGCATACCACCGACTGGACCACCTGCATTTGGACCGAGTCGAGCCCGAATGGTGCCGAGCTGAGAGCAACCTGGCCCCAATTCGGTTCGCACCGGTTAGCCGTGCACAGTCATGGTGCGCTGCCGCGGTGCGAATGCCTTCAAACTTTGCCGAACAGAATCTCGAACATCTGCCGCCGCTGCTCGGCATCGAGTCCGCGCAGCACGCCGATGGCCCTTTGCGCCACGCGTTGATCGCGCGACAAGGAATATTCGATGGCCAGATTTCGCCAAGCCTCGGCCAGCGCCGGATCGCTCGCGCTCAACTGCTGCAGTGCGCGTGTCACGCCGGTGACGCCGTTCAAAGTATAGAAAGTCAAACCCAGGTTTTGCCAGGCCAGAATGAAATCCGGATTGCGCAGCACCGCCTCTCGATAGGCGGCAATGGCGGCACGCAACTGCTTGCTGTCGCGGTAGGCGTTGCCCAGATTGTTCAACGCATGGACGTCGCCGGGATCGATCTCCAGATCCTGCCGATAGGCCTTGATCGCCTCCGGGTAACGCCTCATTTCGCCGTTGGCGCGGCCGAGGACGAACCAGGCGGTGGCGTTGCCGGATTCGACGCGGGTCCAATGTTGGCCCCACGCCAGCAAGCTCGGCCAGTCTCTCTGCTTTTCAAGCTCGCTGGCGTGACCAAGCCAATCGGCTGCTTCGGATCGGAGCGGCGCTTGCCGGTCCGCGGCCACTGCGGCAAAAGCGAGTTGAGCCAGGCACAACAAGAATATGGATGCGGATTTCACCGAAAACCGGCTTGGGGTGATTGGAGTATTCGCCAATTGCATGGGGTCCGTTGCGCGACACGACGCCCATCCTGACCGGAAGCAGTGAGAATGGACAGCGTGGCGGCAAGTTTACCAACCGCGTCGATAGCCGCGGTCGCCATGATGTTCACTTTCACTATAACGTTCGCCAAAACGCTCACCATGACGCCGCTCTTCGCGCCAGCCGTCGTGGTCGTCGTTTCTGCGGTTGTCGTGACGATCGATCCGCTCGTAGCGCCAGTGTTGGGGCGGATTCGGCTGGGTGAACACCGGTTGCACATAACGCACCCTGGGGGCCTGGTAGACCGCTACCGGCGGCACATGGGCATCGCGACGCGGGCCGCGTACACCCCGATGACGCTCATCGTCATCGTCGTCGGCTGCGGCCGCACCCACCATGGCGCCGATGAAGCCACCGACGAAGGCGCCGTCGCGGCCGCCCACCATATGGCCCAGCACGGCTCCGGTACCGCCGCCAAGCAGCGCGCCGGCAAATTCATCGGAAGACATCGCGTTGCTGCCGAATGCAGTCAGACCGGCCATCAGCAGGATCGAGGCGACTAATTTGGATTTCATGATTGACTCCGTTGGTTGGGACGGCTTCAGATTAGGCGGCGGAAGTTCCCGATCCGTTTCCGCGCGGTAAGGGTCTGTTACAAGCTGTTGCCGGGCGGGCTGAACTTCCGATTCGGATCCGACTCCGATCCGTCAGGCTGGCGGACTCGGCAGGATCACGGGAGCGGACATGTCGCGGAATCGGATAATGGTTTTCAACCCTGAAGCAACGATTCCGGGCATCTGGTGGCTCGTGTGTCTGCTGGCTTTGTTCTGTCTGATGTCGGCGGCTCGTGCGCTCGAACCCAGCCCCGAGCAGATTCGCGTGCCGCCCGGTTTCCGCATCGAACGCTTTGCCGAGGTGCCCAATGCGCGGCAGATGGCGTTGGGGCGTGCAACGCTATTCGTCGGCAGCATGCAGGAAGGCAAGGTGTATGCCGTACCGATCGCGCAGGGCCGTGCCGGCACGCCCCGGGTCATTGCCAGCGGGCTCGATAAACCGGTGGGTGTGGCGTATCGAAACGGCGACTTATACATTTCCGCGGTCAGTCGAATTTTGCGTATGCGGGACGTGGAGCGTCGGCTGGAGCAGCCGCCGAAGCCGGAAACGGTGTTCGCCGACTTGCCCGCGGAATCCCAGCATGGCTGGAAATTCATCGCCTTCGGCCCCGATGGCGATCTGTATATCCCGGTCGGCGCGCCCTGCAACATTTGCCTGCCGGAGGCGTGCCGCCATGCCGTCATCACGCGTTTGAATCTCGCCAGCGGTAAGCGCCAGGTGATCGCTCAGGGCGTCCGCAACACGGTGGGATTCGACTGGCATCCACTGACCGGCGAACTCTGGTTTACCGACAACGGCCGCGACAGGCTGGGCGACGATGTGCCGCCCGACGAACTCAACCGGCTGGATCGGCCTGGCCGCCACTTTGGCTATCCGCATTGCCACGCGGCCGGTCTGGCCGATCCCGAATTCGGGCGCGGCCATGACTGCACCCGCTTCACGCCGCCGGCGCGGGAACTGGGCGCCCATGTCGCGCCGCTGGGTATGCGTTTCTATAGCGGAAAACAGTTTCCGGCGCGCTACCGCAACGCCATCTTCGTGGCGGAACACGGTTCCTGGAACCGCAGCCAAAAGGTGGGTTACCGGGTGATGGTGGCCTTCCTGGAGGGGAATCGGGTCATCGCATATGAACCGTTTGCCAGCGGTTGGCTGCGCGACGCGGGAACAGCGCGCGAGACGGTGCTCGGCCGCCCTGCCGATGTTCTGGTCATGCCGGACGGCAGCTTGCTGGTGGCGGACGACCACGCCGGGGTTATCTATCGCATCGTCTACGCGGGATGAACCGCCGGCGAGCGCTGGGCTCGGCTAAACGGCCAGACCGCGATCAGGGGTTGGCAAAAGAACGCAACGCCTGGTTGACCGAGAAGTAGGCGCCCAGCCAGCCCAGGAAGGTGCTGAGGCCGAGCAGGGTCAGCAGTTCGTTGATACCGAGGTCGGCAAGTATGAAGGTGGCGCCGTAGGCGGCGGCGACCTGCGCGACGCTGCTTTCGATGAAGTAGCCGCCGAGCAGGACGATGAGCCAGCCTGCCAGGCCGCCGATCACGCCCTGGATGCTGCCGAAATACAGGAAGGGGCGGCGAATGAAGCGGTCGGTGGCGCCGATCAACTGGGCGACTTCGATTTCGTCCTTTTGCGCATAGATCTGCAAACGGATGGTGTTGGCGGTAATCGCGGCCAGCGCCAGTCCGAGCAGGGCGGCGAGCAGGAACACCAGGTTTTTGCCGAGGCCCATCAACGCGGAAAGGCGTTTGATCCAGTCGGTATCCATCACCACCTGCTGCGTGGATTCCATGTTCTTGAGCCGGTTGTTCAAGGCTTCCAGCGCGGCGGGGCTGCTGTCGCTCGGTGTGATGATCAGCGCATCGGGCAACGGGTTTTCCGGCAGGCCGGCGGTAATGTCGGACAGGCCGGCCGCTTCCAGTTTGCGGATGCCTTCGGCCTTGCCGACGAAACTGACGTGCGCGATGCCGTCCTGTTTGGCCAGACTGGCGGCGAGCGCCTTGCTTTCGTTATCGGGCGTCTCCGCCTTGAAGAACAAGGTCAATTCAACCTGCGGTTTGACGCCGCCGGCGGCGCGGTCAAGATTGCTAAGCAAAACATAGAGTCCGCTCGGCATGGCAACCGCGACGCCGATGACCAGGACGGTGAACAGCGTCGCCAGCGGCGCATCGTGGAAGCGATGGGCGGCGATCTTGAGGCTATGCAGATGGTGGCTGAGCCAGGCTTTCATGCCACCAGTTTCCCGTAAGCCAGGTTGACCGAGCGGCCGCCGTAACGGTGGATCAATTCCTGGTCGTGCGTGGAAATGACCAGCGTGACACCGACTTCGTTGAAGGCGCGGAACATGTCCATGATGTCGCGCGCGTAGGCGTCATCGAGGTTGGCGGTGGGTTCGTCGGCCAGCACCAGCGCCGGCCGGCTGACGATGGCGCGGGCGATGCACAGACGTTGTTGTTCGCCGCCGGACAGCGTGATCGGGCGGGTTCTTTCCTTCTTCAGCAGGCCGACCTTGTCGAGCGCGGCGCGCACGCGCTTGGCCGCATCCGAGCCGGTCATGCCCTGGATGTGCAGCGGCAACAGCACATTGTCGAACACGCTGCGGTCGTAGAGCAGTTTGTGATCCTGGAAGATCAGGCCGATGTTGCGGCGGAAGAAGGGCAGGGCGGGGCGCTTCATGCGGCCGACGTTCTGGCCGTTGACCACGATGTTGCCGCTGGTGGGGCGTTCGATCGCGGCGATCAGCTTGAGCAAGGTGCTTTTGCCGGCGCCGGAATGGCCGGTGAGAAACACCAGTTCGCCCTGCCCGATGGTCAGGTTGATGTTGGAGACGGCCTCGTGGCCGCCGGGGTAACGCTTGGTGACGTCGGACAGCTCGATCATGCCGGGGTCACGCAAACAGCGCGTCGACGAATTCGGCGACCTGGAAGGGCTGCAAGTCTTCCAGCCCTTCGCCGATGCCGATGAAGCGCACCGGCACCGGTTGTTTTTTCGCCAGCGCGGCGATGACGCCGCCTTTGGCGGTGCCGTCGAGCTTGGTCATGACCAAACCGGTCAGGCCCAAGGCTTCGTCGAAGGATTTGACCTGGGCCAGCGCGTTCTGGCCGATATTGGCGTCGAGTACCAGCAGGACTTCGTGCGGCGCGCTCGCTTCGGCTTTCTGGATGACGCGCTTGACCTTGCGGATCTCGTCCATCAGGTGCAATTGCGTCGGCAGGCGGCCGGCGGTGTCGGCCAGCACGATATCGATGCCGCGCGCCTTGGCGGACTGGATGGCGTCGTAAATCACGGCGGCCGGGTCGCCGCCCTGCGAGGCGATGACTTCAACATCGTTGCGCTTGCCCCATTCGGCTAGTTGCTCGCGTGCCGCGGCGCGGAAGGTGTCGCCGGCGGCCAGCAGCACGGTCTTGCCTTCGGCGCGAAAGCGGCAGGCCAGCTTGCCGATGGTTGTGGTTTTGCCGGCGCCGTTGATGCCGGCCAGCATGATCACGAAGGGTTTCGCGGTTTCGGTGACCAGCGGTTTTTCCAGCGGTGCCAGCAGGGCAGCCAGTTCGCTCTTCAAGGCGGCTTTGAGTTGTTCGGCCTCGGTCAGCTTGTCTTTCTTGACGCGGGCGCGCAGACGGTCGGTCAGGTGTTGGGTGGCTTCGACGCCGACGTCGGCGGAAAGCAGCACCGTTTCGAGTTCCTCGAACAGGGCTTCGTCGATCTTGGCGCCGACGCCGAACAGGCCGGCGATCTGGCCGGTGAAGACGCCACGCGTGCGCGAGAGGCCTTGTTTGAGACGCTGCGCCCAGGACAGGCGCGGCGCTTCCGCGGCGACAACGGCAGGCGCGGGGGCGGGGGCGGAAGCTGCATCGACCGCGACAGAAGCAGGGTCGGGTTTGCCGGACTTGAAGAAACTAAACACGGGATGGGGAGGTCAGTGGCTGCGCAGTTACTGCATTGATTGCCCATAAATTCTATCATGCGAGCCCTTTTCCCCATGACACCTCATCTCCTCATGAAACGAACTCTAGGCGTCTTCGGCTTGACCTTGGTCATGGCTTTGTCGGCGCGCGCCGAAACTGTCGAACAGATGCTGCCCAACGGCCTGAAAGTGATCGTCAAGACCGACCGACGCGCGCCGGTGGTGGTCTCTCAGGTCTGGTATCGCGCCGGCAGCATGGACGAAAGCTATGGCACGACCGGGGTTGCCCATGTGCTCGAACACATGATGTTCAAAGGCACCAAGGAGGTGCCCTCCGGCGAGTTCTCCAAGCGCATCGCCGCGGCGGGCGGGCGCGAGAATGCATTCACCTCGCGCGACCACACCGCCTATTTCCAGACCTTGCAGAAAGATCGGCTGGAACTGGCTCTGAAGCTGGAAGCGGATCGCATGGCCAATCTGGTGCTGTCCGCCGACGAGTTCGCCAAGGAAATCAATGTCGTCATGGAAGAACGCCGCATGCGCACGGAGGACAACCCGCAGGCCAAGTTGTACGAGGCGCTGATGGCGACGGCGTATCAGTCGCATCCTTACCGACATCCGGTGATCGGCTGGATGGACGATCTGAAGAACATGAAATTCGAAGATGCGCGGCGCTGGTATGAAAGCTGGTACACGCCGAACAACGCTACGCTGGTGGTGGCCGGCGATGTCGATCCGGCGCAGGTGTTTGCCTGGTCGCAACAATATTTCGGCGGAATTCCCAGCCGCACGTTACCCGAGCGCAAGCCGCAGCGGGAGCCGGAGCAGATCGGCATGAAGCAGGTCACCGTCAAGGCGCCGGCCAAATTGCCGGTGGTGGCGCTAGTCTGGCAAGCACCGCACTTGCGCGATCCAGCCACAGACTCGGAACCGTATGCGCTGGAAATCCTGGCTGGCGTGCTGGATGGACATGCCTCGGCGCGCTTGAATCAGTCGCTGGTGCGTGAAAAGCGGATTGCGACTGAGGCGAGCGCGGGTTACGACGACATTGCGCGCGGACCCGGCATGTTTTCGGTGGATGCTTCGCCGGTGGAAGGAACCTCGATTGCCGTCGTGGAGGCGGCGCTGAAAGAGGAAATCGCGCGTCTGATCAAGGATGGCGTCAATCCGGCCGAGCTTGCCCGCGTCAAGGCGCAAGTGCTGGCCAGCCAGATCTATCAGCAGGATTCCCTGTTCTATCAAGCCATGCAGATCGGCGAGTGGACGACCGCGGGCCTCGATTACAAGGCACGCGAGATTCGCTACGCCAAACTCAAGGAGGTGACCGCCGAACAGGTGCAAGAGGTGGCCAGAAAGTATCTGGTCGACGACCACCTCACCGTGGCGGTGCTGGACCCGCTGCCGATGCCGGAAGGCAAACCGGCGTTTCAACGCAATCTGATGGGAGGCGGCCATGTTCGCTAAATCCGTGCTGGGGTTCTGCACGCTGGCATTGCTGGCTCCGTTTGCCTGGGCCGGGCTGAATATCCAGCAGTGGGAAACCTCCCAGGGCGCGCGCGTGGTGTTCGTCGAAAACCACGATCTGCCGATGCTCGATGTCAGCGTCGATTTTTCCGCCGGCAGCGCGCGCGACAGCCGCGAGAAATCCGGTCTCGCCAATCTGACCCGGCATCTGATGGGCTTGGGCGCCGGGGTGTATTCCGAACGCGATATCGCGGAGAAACTGGCCGATGTCGGCGCGGTGATGTCGGGCCGTTTCGATGCGGATCGTGCCGGCTTTTCCTTGCGCACCTTGAGCGGCAAAGCGGAGCGGGATCAAGCCGTGGATCTGCTGGCGGCGGTGCTGGCGCAGCCGCACTTCGATGCCGCCATTCTGGTGCGGGAAAAGGCGCGCGCCATCGTCGGCCTGGAGGAAGCCGCCACCAAGCCGGAAAACATCGGCGAAAAGGCGTTTCAGGCCGCGCTTTATGGCGAGCATCCCTACGCGCTGCACGAGGGCGGCGAGGTGGCGACGGTGCGGGGCCTGGCGCAGGCCGATCTGGTGGCGTTTCATCGCGACCATTACCGGGCGAAGAATATGTCGGTGGCGCTGATGGGCGATTTGAACCGGGCCGAGGCCGCCGCCATTGCCGAACGCCTGGCCGCCGATTTGCCCAGGGGCGCCGCGCCGCCAGCGATTGGGGCAGTGCAGGTCAAGGCGCAGGGACAGGACATCACGATTTCACACCATGCCACGCAGAGCCATCTGTTCATGGGCCTGCCGGGCCTGAAGCGGGAAGATCCGGATTATTTTCCGCTCTACGTCGGCAACTATGTGTTGGGTGGCGGCGGTTTCGACTCGCGGCTGACCGAGTCCATCCGCCAGAAGAAAGGCCTGGCGTACAGCGTGTACAGCTATTTCATGCCGATGCAGGAACTCGGGCCGTTCCAGATCGGCTTGCAAACCCGGCGCGATGCGACGCAGGAAGCGGTGCGGACTGCGCGCGAGGAACTGGCGCATTATCTGGCCGATGGACCGAGCGATGCCGAATTGACCCAGGCGAAGAACAATTTGATTGGCGGTTTTCCGTTGCGCATCGACAGCAATAAGAAAATCCTCGAATACCTGGCTGTGATCGGTTTCTATCGATTGCCGCTGGACTGGCTGGATACCTATTCGGACAAGGTCGCAGCGGTGACGCGTGACGATATCCTGCGCGCCTTCCGCGCGCGCGTTAAACCCGAGGCGATGATGACCGTGATTGTCGGCGGGCAACCCGAAGGCGTGGCCAAATAAGGTGGCGGGCAAGTCGCGCCAGGGCAATTCCGTTCGTATCGTCGGCGGCGAATTTCGCAGTCGTATCCTGCATTTTCCCGATGCATCGGGCTTGCGGCCGACACCCGACCGGGTGCGCGAGACGGTGTTCAATTGGCTCGGGCAGCGTCTGCACGGCCTGGTCTGTCTCGATGCGTTCGCCGGCAGCGGCGCGCTCGGTTTCGAGGCGGCATCGCGCGGTGCGGCGCGGGTCGTCCTGCTGGAGCGTGACAGCAAGGTGCGCGATGCCTTGCGGCAAAACGCCGCCCTGTTGCGGACGCGCAATGTAGATATCCTGCTGATGGATGCTTTGGCGTATCTTTCCGGTCCGGGCGAATCGTTCGATGTGATCTTTCTCGATCCGCCGTTCGATAAGGATTTGCTAGCGCCGGCTTTGCAATGCGCGGCGACACGATTGCGTCCGGGCGGTAAAATTTACGCCGAATCCCCCGCCCCATTGAATCCCGATGGCTTAGCCGTCATCCGTCAAGGGCGTGCCGGGTTGTCTCACTTTTGCTTGCTGGAGCCGCGGGTTTGACCGCGTTGGCCGCTTTGAATACTGCACGACGCGTCGTTGTTTACCCGGGCACCTTCGATCCGTTCACGCATGGACATGAGGATATCGTGCGGCGTGCGCTGAATCTGTTCGATGAAGTGGTCGTGGCCGTGGCGGATAACGTGCCGAAACAGCCTTGTTTCTCCTTGGCCGAGCGGGTCGAATTGGCCAGTCAGGTGCTGGCCGGTTTGCCGGGCGTCAGGGTGGTGCCGTTCGATGGCTTGCTGGTGAATTTTGTGCGCAGTCTGGGTGCGCGTATGGTGTTGCGCGGTTTGCGTGTGCTATCGGATTTTGAATACGAGTTTCAGTTGGCCGGGATGAACCGACGGCTGGACCCGGAGATGGAAACTGTTTTTCTCACGCCGGCGGAGCAGCATATGTTCGTTTCCGCCAGCATGGTGCGCGAGATCGCGCGTTTGCATGGGGATGTGACGCCGTTCGTGCATCCCCTGGTAGCCGGGCGACTGGCTACCCGTTTTGCTCAACAGGACTGAAAAGGAATATCCCATGGCTTTGATGATTACCGACGAATGCATCAACTGTGATGTATGCGAGCCGGAGTGCCCCAACGATGCAATCTCGCAGGGTGAGGACATTTACATCATTGATCCGAACAAATGCACCGAATGTGTCGGCCATTTCGATACGCCGCAGTGTCGCGAGGTTTGTCCGGTCGATTGCATCCCGCTCAACCCGAACTATGTGGAAGATCAGGCAGAACTGATGGCCAAGTACGAGAAGCTGATAGCTGCCAAGTAAGGCGCCTGATAAAAGAAAAGCGCGGCTGTTTCCACAGCCGCGCTTTGTTTTCGGCTTGTCCGTTCAAGCGGCGAGCTGATCGGCTTTTCGGTCGGCGGGAATCAAGGCCGCGCGAATGCCGTCGGATAGATTGCTCAGTTCGGCATGCTGGCGTTTCACCTCGATATGCATCTGGTCGAGTTCGCCGATGCGGTCGTCCAGTGTGTCGGCCGCTTTGTGGATGCGCTTGACGCTCTCCAGGCGGCGGCGCAATTGCATCTGGTGCTCGCGTACCTGGCCTTCCATCGGTGACATCACCGCCTTCAACCAGTTTTCCACATCCTTGTTCAGGATCTCGAACACTTGCACGACACGGCTCGCCAGCGTCTCGAAAAAGCGCGAGGTCAGCGTGTATTGCTCGGTGGTGAGGAAGGTGTAGAAGGTGTTGAACTGCTGGTCATAGGCTTCTTCCAGACGCTGCATCTCCTTGCGGTAACGCAGCATCGAGAAGGGCGGAATGCTGATCAGGTTGATGCCATGTTCCAGATTGAGCTTGCGGTACATGGCTTCCATCATCCGGTTGATTTCTTCGATCTGGCCGTGGGCACCTTCCAGGTGCTGGTCGACGCGCTTGAAGAAATTACTCATCGCATCGCGGATGCCTTTGGTGAAGCGGCTTTTCACCATGTTGTCGCGAGCGGTGCGGACTTCGTCGCGCAGCACGTCCATGCCGATCTGCGAGAACAGCTTGATGCTTTGCTGCGAGTACACCGAACGTAACGCCTGGAACTGCTGCAGGCCGCGCTCGAAGGTTTCCTTGTCCGAGGTGATCTTGGTCATGATGTGACCGACCACGTCCTGGTTCTTGCCTTGCAGGCCCTTGAGTTCGTTCAGCTGTTCCTCGATGCCGCGATGCCTCGCGTCGACCAGCGCCAGACTGTTGTCGAGCAAGTCGCCCAGCTCGGCCTCGGTCTGATCGCGCACAATGGCTTGTTTGGAGGAGATCAATTCATCCGAAAGTGCTTGTTCCAGCGCGGCCAGGCGGCTGCGCTTCAACAAGGCCTCGTCGCCGCTGATCTTGGCGAGCAGTCCTTTCTGTGCGGAAACGGGAAAGATCTGGCTTTCCTCGATGCCCAGCAGTTCGGCGCAGGATTTGACCTGGCCGGCGATTTCCGCATTGATCTGGGCTTCCGTCTTGAGATCGTCCCAGAGGCCGTCGATCTTGTTGAGTGCGACCAGACGGCCACGATTCTTGCCGCGCGCATAAATGTGGCTGCGCCAGACTTCGATGTCGGATTTGGTGACGCCGGTGTCGGCGGCCAGCACGAACAGGACGGCGTGCGCATTCGGCAGCAGATTGAAGGTGAGTTCCGGTTCCACGCCGATGGCGTTGAGGCCAGGCGTGTCATAGACGACCAGGCCTTTTTCCAGGAAAGGATGCGGGAAGTTGATGATGGCGTGCCGCCAGGCCGGAATGCTGACCGTGCCATCCGCGTTCAGGTTCATGCTGGCTTGCGGGTCTTCCGGCAGATAGAGACCGTAACGGGTGGCTTCTTCCAGCGGCACCGATTTCACGCGGCAGACTTCCTGCATGGCTTGCGTGACGTTGTCCGCAGAGGATGCATCCATCGGTACGACAGTCCACTCGTCGGGGTAACCCTTGTATTCGGAAATGGTGGCGTTGGAGCTGCGCGTTTCGATCGGCAGCAACTCGATCATGGCTGGCCGCGCCGGGTCGTACAGCAACTCGGTCGGGCACATCGTGGTACGGCCGGCGGTCGAAGGGAGCAAACGCTGTTTCAGGTCGGACAGGAAAATGGCATTGATCAGTTCGGATTTGCCGCGCGAAAACTCGGCGACAAAGGCGACATGGAGTTTGTCTTCCGCCAGGCGGTCGATCAATTGCTGCAGGCGCAAGTCGCGTTGCGAATCGTTCAGGTCTTCCTTGCCCAGCCAGGTACGGTATTCGGCAATGCGGCGCGAGAGTTCCGTGCGCCATTGGCTGTATGCCTCGAAGTCGTTGACGAGAGATGCGGTGGTCATCAGTCTGCCTCCAGCAGGAGCCGTATTGGGGTAGGTCTGGCGCGATTATTGTTGGCGCGACTCTAGCATAAAAGCCTGTTTCGAAAGGGGGCGGGGAACGAAGCTGCGCCGGCTTCAGCGGCGTTGGCAGTGCGGGCAAAAAAAGCTGGAGCGGGCGTTCTGGCGGATCTGGCGCACGGGCGTGGCGCAGACCTGACAGGGTTCTCCCGCACGGCCGTAGACGAAATAACCTTGCTGAAAATAACCCGGGTTGCCATGTCCATCGACGAAATCGCGTAGGCTGCTGCCGCCGGCGGCGATGGCTTGCAGCAGGGTTTCGCGGATGGCGTCGACCAGGCGGGTGCAACGCGGTCGCGAAAGTTTGCCTGCGGCCAGGCGCGGATCAATGCCGGCATGGAACAGGGCTTCATTGGCGTAGATGTTGCCGACGCCGACGATCAGATGAGCATCCATCAGCAACAGCTTGATTGCGGTAGTCCGGTTTCTGCACATGGCGTACAGGCTGCCCCCGTCGAACGCTTCGGTCAGCGGTTCGACGCCGAGATGGGCGATAAGCGGATGCTGTTCGGGGTGCGCGCTCCACAGCAGCGCGCCGAAGCGGCGTGGGTCGCGGTAGCGCAGCACGCGGCCATCCTCCAGCAGCAAATCGAAATGGTCGTGTTTGCCGGGGGCGATTGACGCATCGGTCAGGCGCAGACTGCCGGACATGCCCAGATGCATGATCAGCGTACCGTTATCGAGTTGCGCCAGCAGGTATTTGCCGCGCCGGGTCAGGCGATGGATGCGTTGCCCGCGGGTCAGTGCGTCGAGGTCGGCCGGGATCGGCCAACGCAATCGCGCTTCCCGGGTGCATGCACCCAGCAGGATCCGGTTCTCCAGATGCGGCGCCAGGCCGCGGCAAACGGTTTCGACTTCGGGGAGTTCGGGCATGGCGATGGTTCGGGCAGGAAGGGGATAGTATGGGCGGAGTGTTAACCGGCAACGCAACTTCCCAGCAAGAATGTGGTCTTGCATAATGCTTTGAATCATTCTGGATGCGCGTCATGTCCTCTATCTCATGGTTTACCCCGGGTTACTTCGCGTTGTTGGCGGTGTCTTTGTCCGCTTGCGCCCAATCGCCTGTCCTGCCGACTGCCGAGGCCGTACCGTTGCCGCCGGTGCGACAGGAACTGACTTCTCAGATTCTTTACCAATTCTTGCTCGGTGAAATTGCCGGGCAGCGCGGCGAACTCAAACTCTCCGCCGAAGCGTACGCCGACCTCGCCGGGCGTACCCGCGATGCCCGTGTCGCCAAGCGGGCAACCGAGGTGGCGCTGTACGCGCGCCTGTCGCCGTTGGCATTGAAGAACGCGCGTCTGTGGCAGGAACTGGAGCCGGCTTCCCCGAAGGCGTTGCAAACCCTGTCCTCCTTGCTGGTCGGCAGCGGCCGTCTGGCCGAAGCCAGGCCGTATCTGCAGGCCTGGCTCAAGACGGGCAAGGGTGGCGAGGTGTTCATGCAATTGCATGGCTTGTTGGCCAGACAGAAAGATAAACAGGCCGTGTTCGATCTGATCGCCGATCTGGCTGCCGCCTATCCCAGCGTGCCGGAAGCGCGCTTTGCCGTGGCGCAGGCGGCTTGGCATGCCGGCAAGGGTGCCAAGGCGCTGACTGAGCTGGATGAAACCATGCGCTTGAAGCCCGGTTGGGCTTCGGTGCCGCTGTTCAAGGCGCAGGTGTTGCAGCAGATGCAGGGTGAAGAGGCCGCACTGGCCTTCTTCAAGGACTATCTGGCGGCGGCACCGAGTGAGCGCGAGGTGCGTCTGGCCTATGCCAAACAGTTGGCGCGTGCCGCGCGTTTTGGCGAGTCGCGCGCCCAGTTCGAATTGATGGCGCAGGAGATGCCGGACAATCCGGAGAATCATCTGGCGATCGGTTTGATCGCTATGCAGACCAATGATTTCGATAGCGCCGAAGCCAGTTTCACCAAGGCATTGGCACTCGGCCATCCGGACGAAGGCAGTGTGCGCTTCCATCTCGGCCAACTCGCGGAGGCGCGCGGGCGGCCGGAACAGGCGTTGATCTGGTATCAATCGGTTACCAAGGGCCGCCAGCAACTGGATGCCCAGCTACGTGCCGCCGTGGTGATGGCCAAACAGGGGCGCACCGCAGCCGCGCTAGAATGGCTTGCAACAGTGATGCCGGGCGACGATGCCGAGCGCGTTCAGGTTGCGCAGACCGAGGCGCAGATATTGCGCGAAGCCAGGAACTACGAGGCGGTTGTCGCGGCACTGAGCAAGGCGCTGGAAAAAATGCCGGATTCCGCCGAACTGCTCTACGACCGCGCCATGGCGGCGGAGAAGATCAATCGGCTCGATATGCTGGAAGCCGATCTGCGTCGCCTGATCAAGCTGAAGCCGGATTACGCGCATGCGTACAACGCGTTGGGCTACACGTTGGCGGACCGCACGCCGCGCGTCAAAGAGGCGATCGAGTTTCTGGACAAGGCACTCAAGCTCGAACCGGACGATCCCTTCATTCTGGACAGCATGGGCTGGGCGCTGTTCAAGGCCAAGCGCTATGGCGACGCTGTCGATTTTTTGCGTCGGGCGCACGGGGCCAAGCCGGATCCGGAAATTGCAGCGCATCTGGGCGAGGCGCTGTGGATGAAGGGCGATAAAGATGAAGCCCGAAATATCTGGAACGGTTCGCTGCAAAGCCATCCGGATAACGAAAGTCTGCGCGAAACAACTTCGCGCCTGAAACCTTGAAGTGGTTGCTTCGACGCGGCTTCGGTGCCGCGTCGGCGTTCTTGCTGGCGTCGGCGTTGACGGCGTGCTCGCATTGGCCCGGATTTCGCCAGGATGCGCCGCAAGTCGCGTTGACCCTCGCCAAGCCGCCTGCGGCCTTTCGTCTGGATGGCCGCGTTTCGGTGAAAGCCGGCGAAGAATCCTTTTCCGGCGGCCTGATCTGGCGACGCGACGCTTCCGCTGAGGAGGAGGTATTGCTGCGGACGCCCTTGGGACAGGGGGTGGCCGAGTTGCGCGGCGGTCCCGCCGGCATGGAGCTCAGGAATGCCGAAGGTCGTTTGTATCGCGCAGCAGATGCCGATGCGCTGGTGCGCCAGGCGTTGGGCCTGGAATTGCCGTTGCGCGGCCTGGCCTGGTGGGTGGTCGGGCAGCCACGACCGGCGGCGACTTATCACGCCACTGCCAATGCCGACGGCCGTCTGGGCGAGCTTGAACAGGATGGCTGGCATATCGATTTCAGCCGCTATGCGGCGAGCAATGGCTATGTGCTTCCCGGCAAGCTGGTGGCGCGGCGCGGCAATGAGTTGGAAGTTCGCCTGGTGGTCGATGCCTGGGATTTGCCGTGAACTATCCTGCCCCGGCCAAACTCAATCTGTTCCTGCATGTGGTCGGTCGACGCGCCGATGGCTATCACCTGCTGCAGACGCTTTTCCGCTTTCTCGACTTTGGCGACAGCCTGCAAATCGAGCCGCGCCAGGATGGCGCGATCCGGTTGCTGACACCGCTTCCCGGTGTGCCGGAGCAGCAGGATCTGTGCTGGCGCGCCGCCTATTTGCTGCAGACACATAGCGGTTGCCGTCTCGGCGCCGACATCGCACTGGTCAAACGCTTGCCGATGGGCGGCGGATTGGGTGGCGGCAGTTCCGACGCGGCAACCGTCTTGTTGGCGCTGAATCGGTTGTGGGGCGTCGATTTGCCGCGTGCCGAGTTGCAAGCGCTGGGCTTGTCACTGGGGGCCGACGTACCGGTGTTCGTGTTCGGTCGCACCGCATTTGCCGAAGGTGTAGGCGAAGTATTGACGCCGTGGTTGCCTGCGCCGGCCAGTTATGTGGTGCTGACGCCGCCGGTACATGTTTCCACGCC
>JASJPG010000105.1:0-9921 GCA_031426815.1 Hydrogenophilaceae bacterium | reverse complement strand
GCAGGCCGACGTGCGCACCACGGCGGGCAATGGCGGCATCGTGCTGCGCACCCTCAACGGCACGCTGACCCTGAACGATGGCTCTGTGCTGGCCGATGGCGCCGCTGGCACGGACAACACCGCGATCAGCGCCCACGGCAGCGGCAATGTGCTGGTTCAGACCCTTGCGGCCAGCGGCGGCATCACCAGCAATGCCGACGTACTTAGTGGCAGCGGCAACCTCGCCGTCCTCAGCGCCCAGTCGGTCACTTTCGCGGCCAACGCCGATCTTCGCACCAGCAGTACGGCACTCGGCGAGGGCGCTATCGATGTCCAGGCCGGCAGCGGCTTCGTTTCCATGAATGCTGCCAGCGTATTCGCCACCAGCGGTACGGCCGGCAATGTCAGCGTGACTGCGGCGACGAACGTCACGCTGGGCGACATCGAAGCAGCGGCCGGTAGCGTTGCCATCACGGCAACCGGCGGCAACATCGTCGATGCGGACAGTGCTGGCGACAGCGATCAGGATCTCGTTGCCAGCAGTCTGAAACTGCTTGCCGGCGGCGCTGTCGGCACGGGCGCAAACCCGCTCGAACTCAGCGTCGCCAGCCTGGCTGCCAGTGCCGGCGCCGGCGGCCTCTATCTGAGCGAAGAAAACGATGTCACGGTCGGCTCGGTGCAGGGTATGAGCGGCCTGGTCAGTGCCGGCATTCTGGTTCTGACCGGCAACGACCTGAGCGCCGAGGCTGCCATTTCCGCCAGCGGCAACCTGTTGCTCGACGCCGCCGGTACCCTGGCCGTCAACGCCGCCATCAGCACTACGGGCAGCGGCAACCTGAGTCTGCTGGCCGGCGCCGGATTGACACAATCCGCGACGGGCGATGTCGCCACCGGCAGCGGCAGTATCGATGTCCAGGCCGACAGCATCGCCATGGTGGTCGGCGCCAGCAGCCAGTCCCAGGGCGGCAACATCCGGTATCAGGCCAGCGCCGGCGATCTGGTCGTCGGTAATATCGAGACCACGGGCGATATCGTCGCCATGGCCAGCGGCCTGATTCTGGATAGCGATTCGGCCGGCGCAAACCAGACCCTCAACTTCGGCGCCGCTCATCTGCGCCTGGTCGCGGGTAACGGTATCGGCGCGCAAACCGCGCCCGGCAATGTCAATCCGCTGGAAATCGCGGTCGACACCCTGACGGCAAACACCCCGTTGGGCGATATCAGCCTGTTGGAAAGCGATGGCCTCAGCGTCCCGAATGCCGATCATGACATCAGCGTCAATCGCGTCGAAGTCGGCGGCGGCAGCAATCCGCTGATCGATGCCACCGCGTCGCCCGGGGTCAATGCCAGCCAGGGCCAGACCTGGCTCTTCGCGGACAGCGGCCTGATCGACCTGGCTCAGCCGATCGAAGCGGGCCCCGACCAGAACGTCAACCTGAGCGGCGACAGCATCGAAATCCAGCAACCGGTGACCGGCGATGGCGGCGAACTGGCGATCCAGCCGACCGACCCGGACCTGACCATCCAGATCGGCGGCGACAGCGCAGGCGGCGGCACCTTGCACCTGAGCCCGGACTCGCTGAACAACCTGGATGGCGGCTTCAGCGAAATCGTCATCGGCAGCGAGGCCGGCCAGAACATCGACCTGATCGGCGGCACGCCCGCCGCGCCGCTGGTATTCGCTGACCCGCTGGTACTCGACGTGGACGACGCCAGCGGCGTGATCACGCTGCAAGGCAGCACCAGCGCCGAAGCGCTTACCGCCGACGGCGCGGTGGACGTGCAAGGCGAAGTCAACCTGACGGCCGGCAACGGCGGCGAGGCCGGCGGCGACATCGTGTTCGCGCAAACGGTCGACGGCCACACCGGCACGGCCAATCAACTCAACCTCAGCGCCAGCGGCGACAGCGTCGTGTTCCACGGCAGCATCGGCGGCAGCACGCCGCTGGACGGCCTGGTCATCGGAAACGCCGCCAACGTCACCTTCGACCAGAGCGTCAGCCTGGCCGGCGACCTGATCATCGAAGCCAGCGGCAGCGTCACCTTCAACGCCGACCTGATCCTCGACGGCGGCACGCTGACCATCCGGGGCGCCAGCACGGTGACCATCGGCAATGTCGAATTCACCGCCGCCAGCGGCAGCGACGAAATCGTCATCGAAGCGGACAGCCTCACGCTGAACGGCGACATCCAGGGCGCCGGCACGCTCACGCTGCAACCCGTGACGGACAGCTACGGCATCCATCTCGGCAGCAGCCCGGTTGCCGGCGCCCTCAACCTGACGGCGGCCGACCTCGCCAAACTGAGCAGCTTCGACGTCCTGCAACTGGTCAGCGTCGCCGGCGGCATCGGCATGCAAGCGGGTGAGACGCTGACGTTGAACAACGACGCGGTCGAAATCCGTGCCGGTGGCGACGTCAGCCTGAGCGGCCTGCAGCACGCCAGCGGCACGTTCGCGCAAGTCATCCTGCAAAGCGTCGACGGCCGCATCGTCGACGCCAATGGCAGCGGCGCGCTGGACATCAGCGCCACGGAAATCGTCATGCGCGGCCTCGGAGTGGCGGAAGGCCAGAGCGGTGCCGTACTGGCAGTGGATGCCGACCGGATCGTCATCGACGTGCCCGGCGGCATCGTGTTCCAGGACGTCGCAGCGGACGGCACCGTGCGCTTCATGGTGATGAAGGATGGTGTGTTGCATACGCAACTGGTCAACCACGGCACCGCAGTACGCCAGAGTGGCGTGGATGACGCGGCCGGCGATGATTTCATCGATCAGGTGGTCGTCTCAGCCGCATCGATTCAGTCCACATCGAACGGTGCATTCGCTTCGCAGGTGAACAGCCCGAATACGCTGAACGCTTTGATGAGCAGGGCAAGCTACAACATGGGCGCCGCGAACACGGGCGATGTATCCATCAGGCTCGGCGACCCCGATCTGGATACCGCTGAATATGGCATCGATCTGTCCGGCAAGGAGATCCTGTCCGCGACGACATTCAGTATTGGCCAGAGCGGCGAGGGCGTGGACTTCAAGTATTGGGTGGAAAATTTGAACTTGTGATCGCAGCTGAACTACTGTGGCGTTACACATCAGAGAGACGCTGATTTATTCATCCTTCCAGCGAAGACTTGTGTCCAGGTGATTGATTTAACTGGATTCATGTCTGCGCCAGAATGACGGGTCTGGATTTGATCAGCGGTTCCCCAGCGTTCCGGCAGGGTGGTATATTTGCCGCCCGGCGTCTACATCGGATTCCGCTTCTTCCTTCCCGAACCCATTACTCCTCTTTACTCTTCTTCTTCCGCGGCGAATGCAGATACTGCTCAGTAATGACGACGGCTACTTCGCACCTGGACTGGCCGTCCTTGCCGCAACACTTTCCCGGCATGGACACGGAGTGACCGTGGTGGCGCCCGAGCGAGACCGTAGCGGCGCCAGCAATTCATTGACGCTGGATCGGCCGTTGATGGTGCGCCAGACTCCGGGCGGCTTCCATTACGTCAACGGCACGCCGACAGACTGCGTGCATCTCGCCGTTACCGGCTTGCTCCCCAGCTTGCCCGATATGGTGATTTCCGGGATCAACCATGGCGCCAACATGGGCGACGATACCGTTTATTCCGGCACGGTCGCGGCGGCAACAGAAGGATTTCTGCTCGGCATTCCGTCGCTTGCCGTGTCTCTGGCAAATATCCAGTCGGAGAATTTTCAGACCGCCGCGGATTTCGTCGCCGGTTTGGTGCAGCGTTTTGCCGCGCAGCCATTTGCGGAGCATGTGTTGCTCAACGTGAATGTGCCGGATGTCTTGCCGGATGCGATCAAGGGGGTGGAAGTGACCCGGCTGGGGCGCCGACACAAGGCGCAGGACACGGTCAAAACGGTGAATCCGCGCAATCAGACCATGTATTGGGTAGGTGCGGCGGGGGCGGCGCAGGATGCCGGACCAGGCACGGATTTCTATGCCGTGGCGCAGGGCAAGGTTTCCATCACGCCGTTGCAACTCGACCTGACGCGTTACGTGCAAATGGGGCTGGTCGAAGATTGGCTGTCTCGATGAGCGTGAGCGGCATCGGCATGACTTCCCAGCGTGCGCGCGCACGCATGCTGGAGCGATTGAAAGAGCAGGGCATCAAGGATCCACTGGTACTGGCCGCGATGAACGCGGTGCCGCGGCATCCGTTCCTGGAAGAGAGTATCCAGCAGCGCGCCTACGACGATACGCCGCTGCCCATCGGCCAGGGTCAGACCATTTCAAGTCCGTATATCGTTGCGCGCAGTTGTGAGTTGGCGTGCCGCGGCCAGATGCTGGAACGGGTGCTGGAAATCGGCGGCGGCTGCGGTTATCAGGCGGCGGTGTTGTCCAAGTTGGCGAAAGAGGTGCTCAGCCTGGAACGCATTGCCAAGCTGGTCGGGCGGGCGCGCGTCACGTTGCGCGAATTACGCATCAACAACGTGCTGATCAAGAACGTCGACGGCAGTTTCGGCTACCGTGCCGCGGCGCCTTTCGATGCCATCGTCGTGGCCGCCGCCATGCCTTATATCCCCGAGGAGTTGAAGCTGCAGCTCAAGCCGGGTGGGCGTCTGGTCGCCCCGGTCGGAGCGGGTGAAGCGCAGCGGCTGATCGTGATCGAGGCGGAACCGGCAGGCGGTTTCCGGGAACGGGATCTGGAGGCGGTGAAATTCGTGCCTTTGCTCTCAGGGGTGAGTTGACCCGCCTCGCTGTTCTGTTTCTCTTGCTTGCGCCGCTCTTGTTTTCGGGTTGCGCCGGCACGCGCCATCCTGCCCCGGTGCGCGATTCGAGCTATGGCAAAAAGCCGCTGCCGCCGGCCCCGGCAGGTCACTACCGTATCTTGAATGGCGATACCTTATTCAAGATCGCGTTCGAGCTTGGCCTCGACTACCGCGATCTGGCGGCCTGGAACGAACTACCGGATCCGGCGCATATTCGAAGCGGCGATCTATTGAAGTTGAGCGCACCGAAACCGGTGGTTACGACTGCGCCGGTGCCCAATGCGCCTACCATCGTCACGCGCGTCATCAAACCAGAGCCTGTATTGCCTGCCGAGCCGGGCGACGATGTCGCGCCGGAGTCCTGGATCTGGCCTAGCCGCGGCACCTTGCTGGCGCGCTTCGGCGATATGCTCAGCAAGGGAATCGATATCGGTGGCGTACGCGGACATAAGGTGCAGGCTGCGGCGAACGGTAGGGTGGTCTATGCGGGCTCCGGGTTGCGGGGCTATGGAAAACTCATCATCATCCGCCACAGCAAGACGCTGCTTTCTGCTTACGCCCACAATGAACGTATCCTGGTTGCCGAAGGTCAGAATGTGGCACGCGGACAGCCCGTCGCAGAAATGGGCGATACGGATACCGACAGGGTTAAATTGCATTTCGAGATTCGCGAGTATGGCAAGCCCGTGGATCCGCTCAATTACTTGCCGAAACAGAGTTGAGGGCGAGGATGCAGGATGAGACATTTCTAGACTCTGCGGACCCTGAATCGGATCCGCCTGTCGATATCGAACACGAGATCGTTCCGGAAACCCCGCGTGCGGATATCGAGCAGGACTATGACGAAATCCCCGATGTCACCCAGCTCTATCTCAACGAGATCGGTCGCGAGGGCTTGCTGACTCAGCCGGAAGAGCGGGCGCTCGCCTTCCGTGTGCGCCAGGGCGATTTCGAAGCGCGCCAGAAAATGATCGAGCACAACCTGCGTCTGGTGGTGAACATTGCCAAGCATTACCTGAATCGCGGCCTTTCCCTGCTCGACCTGATCGAGGAAGGCAATCTCGGCCTGATGCATGCGCTCGACAAATTCGAGCCGGAACGCGGCTTCCGCTTTTCCACCTATGCCACCTGGTGGATCCGCCAGAACATCGAACGGGCGATCATGAATCAGTCCCGCACCATTCGTTTGCCGGTGCACGTCATCAAGGAACTGAATATTTTCCTGCGCGCGCAACGCCATCTGGAAACACATGGCGTGCCGGATGCCGGCCCGGAAGACATCGCCCACCTGACCGGCAAGCCGGTGGAAGAAGTGCGGCGCTTGTTGTCCTTGAACGATCGCGTTGCGTCGCTGGATGCGCCGCTCGATATCGACCCCACCTTGTCGATCGGCGAGGCGATTGCCGACGAGCGTTCCGAACGGCCCGAAGAGATGTTGCAGATGGCCGAGCTCGAACAGCATGTGCAGACCTGGCTGGCAGAGCTCAGCGATAAACACCGCTGGGTGATCGAACGTCGTTTCGGCTTCAACGACGAGGACGTCGCGACCCTGGAAGAACTGGCTACCCATCTGGGCGTGACCCGCGAGCGGGTGCGCCAGATTCAGCTCGAAGCCTTGCAGACCTTGCGCCGCATCCTGCGCAGAACCGGCATGTCGAAAGAAGGATTGATATGAAACCTGCGCTGGACTGGCGTGCGATCGATACGGTTCTGCTCGATATGGACGGGACGCTGCTCGATCTGCACTTCGACAATCATTTCTGGCAGGTCTATGTGCCGGAAAAATTTGCCGAACAACATGGACTGCCGCATGCCGAGGCACATGCCGAGTGTTTCCGGCGCTACAACGCGAAAGCCGGCACGCTGGATTGGTATTGCGTGGATTACTGGACGCAACAACTCGAACTCGACATCGCGCAGCTGAAACAGGAACTGTCCCACCTGATCGCGATACATCCGGATGTGAGTGAATTTCTGGTTGCCCTGAAGACAGCCGGTAAACGCGTCGTTCTGGTCACCAATGCCCACCGCAAGAGTCTCAACCTGAAAATGGACCACACTGGCCTGGCCGTGCATTTCGATGCCATGCATGTCTCGCACGAATATGGCATCGCCAAGGAAGATCCCGCATTCTGGGCGGCCTTGCAGCGCAGCGAGCCGTTCGATCCCGCCCGCACGTTATTGGTCGATGACAGCCTGCCGGTGCTGCGTTCCGCCCGTCAATTCGGTATCGCGCACTTGCTTGCCGTCATGCAACCCGACACCCGACAGCCTGACAAGGATGTGGCCGATTTCTCCGCCATCCGCCGCTTTGGCGAAATTACCCCGCGTGCCTCACTGACCTGCCCATTGTGAATACCCCTCTGCAAAAAACCGATCTCGAAGCATTGCGCCGCGTTTATCTGTTTTCCGGCCTGGAGGACGATGAATACCTGGAAGCCGTTTCCCACGCCACTAGCCTGACCCTGACGCCGGGCCAGCACCTGTTCAGCCAGGGCGATCCAGCCGAAGCGTTCTACTGGGTAGCGGAAGGCGTCATCCGCTTGTTCCGGGCTTCACCGCAAGGCGATGAAAAAGTGATCGACCTGGTCGGGCCGAATCATTTCTTTGCCGAAGCCGTACTGTTCATGGGCAGCCGCTATCCGATCAACGCTTCGGCTCAGAGCAACGCCAGACTGATCGCGTTCGATGGACGCAGTATCAAGGAATGGCTGGCACGGGATGCGAATCGCTGTTTTCGGCTGCTCGCCGCGATGAGCGCGCGCATGCACAAGCTGGTCAACGAGATCGACCGGCTGACGCTGATGAAGGGCGCCGATCGCCTGCTGCAGTATCTGCTCGACCACTCCGACCCGGATGAAACCGGTCGCCACAAGGTCGAACTGGAGGCGCCCAAGCAGGTCATCGCATCGCGCATCGGCGTCAAGCCGGAAACATTTTCCCGCTTGCTGCACAAGCTGACCGATATCGGCTGCGTCGAAGTGGATGGCACCACGCTGTACATTCGCGACCCGGAAGCGATGCGGCAAACCCGCATCGAGTGAAGTCAATCCCCCAGGATCAAAGCTGCCGCGACGCGACGGCCTTCAGCCGCAAGGATGTTGTAGGTGCGGCATGCCGCCGGCGTATCCATGACTTCGACGCCGATGTTCGCCTTGATCAGACCGGCATAGAGGGCAGGAGAGGGAAAGCGTAGTTTGGTGCCGCTGCCCAATAGAATGATTTCCGGCGCGCGTATGGCCAAGGCATCGAAATGTTGCACCGAAAGCTGCTCGAAATGCCTGGCCCAATCGCCAACAATCTCGTCCGGCAGCACGATCAGACTGGATTCGTGGCGCACGCCGTTGATCATGAAATGATCCGGTCCGTAGCCGGAAATCAGAAAAGTGTTCGAGCTGCGGGATAAATGCAATTTCATGGCGGCGCGATGCAAATTCAGTGGAAAAAACGCTGAAACGGCGGCTGTATCGGTACAGCCGCGGCGTATCAGATTGCCCGTGGATTGGGCACTCGGGTAAGATTCTCCGCCTTTACCCAGCCCCTTTCTACAAAGCCCCAAATCGATGGACGAGTTTCCTAGAATCACACGACTGCCGCCTTACGTTTTCAACATCACCGGCGAACTGAAAATGGCCGCCCGGCGGCGGGGCGAAGACATTATCGACTTCGGCATGGGCAATCCGGATCAGCCCACGCCGCCGCACATCGTCGAAAAGATGATCGAGACCGCTCGCCGCGGCGATACCCACCGATACTCGGTGTCCAAGGGCATTCCGCGTCTGCGCAAGGCGATCTGCAACTGGTACAAGACCCGCTACGACGTGGACTTCGACCCGGAGAAAGAGGCTATCGCGACGATCGGCTCGAAGGAGGGCATCGCCCACCTGGCCCTGGCGACGCTGGATCGCGGCGATATCGTGCTGGTGCCGAATCCCAGCTATCCGATCCATATTTACGGTCCGGTTATCGCCGGCGCCGACATCCGCCATCTGCCGATGGTGCCGGGGGTGAACTTCTTCGAGGAAATGGAGAAGGCGATCAAGGATTTCTGGCCACGCCCGAAGATGTTGATCCTCAACTTCCCGAGCAACCCCACGACGCAGTGCGTCGAACTCGAATTTTTCGAGAAGGTGGTGGCGATGGCGAAGGAGTATGGCTTCTTTGTAGTGCACGACATCGCTTATGCCGACATCGTGTTCGACGGCTACAAGGCGCCTTCGATCATGCAGGTTCCTGGTGCAAAGGATGTCGCGGTGGAGTTCTTCACGCTGTCGAAGAGCTACAACATGCCTGGCTGGCGGGTCGGCTTCATGGTCGGCAACGCCAAGCTTTGCGCCGCGCTGGCGCGGATCAAGAGCTATCACGATTACGGCACCTTCACGCCGATCCAGGTCGCCGCCATCACTGCGCTGGAAGGCCCGCAGGAATGCGTCGAAGACATTCGCCTGATGTACCAGAAACGGCGTGATGCCCTGGTCAAAGGCCTCAACGAAGTCGGCTGGCATGTGCAGGCGCCGAAGGCGACCATGTTCCTATGGACGCCGATTCCGGAACCTTACGCGCACATGAAGTCGCTCGAATTTTCCAAAAAAGTGCTGGCCGACGCCAAGGTCGCGGTCAGTCCTGGCGTCGGTTTCGGCGATTACGGCGACGACCACGTGCGCTTCGCGCTGATCGAAAACGAAATGCGTACGCGCCAGGCCATCCGTGGCTTGCGCGACATGTTCAAGAAAGATGGATTGCTGAAATGAAAGCTATCAACGTAGGTCTGCTCGGCATCGGTACTGTCGGCGGTGGCACCTGGACCGTGCTGAACCGCAATCAGGAAGAAATCACCCGTCGTGCTGGCCGTCCGATTCGCATTACCGCCGTGGCGGATCGCAATCTGGAACTTGCTCGCGCGCTGGTCGGCGACCAGGTCAAGCTGACCGACGATGCCTTCAGCCTGGTGAGCGATCCCGATATAGACATCGTCGTCGAGTTGATCGGTGGCTACACCACGGCCAAGGATTTGGTGCTGGCAGCGATCGAGAACGGTAAACACGTGGTGACCGCAAACAAGGCGCTGCTCGCCGTACATGGCAACGAAATCTTCGCCGCCGCGCAAAAGAAGGGCGTCATGGTGGCGTTCGAAGCTGCTGTCGCCGGCGGTATTCCGATCATCAAGGCGCTGCGCGAAGGCTTGTCCGCCAACCGCATCCAGTGGATCG
>JASJPG010000104.1:0-26043 GCA_031426815.1 Hydrogenophilaceae bacterium | reverse complement strand
AGGACGGCAAGTCGACGCGGCGCGAAATCGACCTGCTGGCCTTGTTCAGAGAAGGCGCTCAGGAACTCAATGTCCCAATTTCCAACGACGATATCCTCTATGTGCCGCGTGAATCGCGCTACTACATCTACGGCGAAGTTCAGCGTCCGGGCGCCTTTCGCCTGGAAAAGAACATGTCGCTGGTGCAGGCGTTGTCGGTCGGCGGCGGCTTGACCTCACGCGGCACCCAGAAGGGCATCAAGATTCTGCGTCGCGGCCAGGATGGCGTCATGCAGGAAATCGAAGCCAAGCTGGCCGATCTGCTGCAGACAGACGATGTCATCTTTGTCAAAGAAAGCCTGTTCTAGGTCGGGAGCCAACATGAACTTCACACAATTCCTGCTCATATTGAAAGCGCGTTCGCTGGTTGCGCTGTTGGCCCTGGGCGTCACCGTCGCGACGACGGTGATCGTCAGTTTGCTGCTGCCGAAAAGCTATACCGCCACGAACACCCTGATCGTCGATGCCAAGGCGAAAGACCCGGTAACCGGGGCGCTCTTGCCGGCGCAGTTGATGCCCGGCTACATGGCGACGCAGGTGGATATTCTGCAAAGCCAGAACGTCGGCCTGAAAGTGGTGCAGGGCCTCAAGCTGACCGAGAACGCGCAGGTGCGTGCCGATTTTCAGGCCGCAACCGATGGCCAGGGCAGCATCCAGCATTGGTTGACGGATCTGCTTCTGAAAAAGCTGGAAGTCACGCCTTCGCGCGAATCGGCTGCGATCCAGGTCAGTTTCAGCGGTGCCGATCCGCGTTTTGCCGCCGTGGTCGCGAATGCCTTCGCACAGGCTTACATCAACACCAACCTCGAATTGAAGGTCGAACCGGCACGCCAGACCAGCCAATGGTTCGAAGCGCAGATCAAGGGCCTGCGTGAAAATCTGGAGAAGGCGCAGGGCAAGCTTTCCAGCTATCAGCGCGCAAAAGGCCTGATCGCCTCGGACGAACGTATTGACGTGGAAACCGCGCGACTGGCCGAACTGTCCAGCCAGCTGGTGGGTGCTCAGTCGCAAACCTTCGATAGCTCTTCCCGCCAAAGCCAGAGCGGCAACGCACTCGCCGAGGTGGAGCAGAATCCTTTGATTCAGGGCCTCAAGCGCGATCTGGCAATGGGCGAGACCAAACTGGTCGAGCTTGGCCAGAAGGTCGGCAAGAACCACCCGCAATATCAGCGCGCCCAGGCCGAAGTGGATTCCTTGCGCGCCGAGTTGAATGCCGAGATGAAGACGGTGACGCGCAGCGTCGGGACGACGGTCAAGGTGGCACAGGGGCGTGAAGCGGATATCCGCAATGCCCTGGCGGCGCAGAAGGCGCGAATTCTTGCGCTCAAGCAGCAGCGCGACGAAGCCGCGGTCCTGGTGCGCGACGTCGAGAATGCCCAGCGGGTCTACGATACTGCGTTGCAGCGTTTCAACCAGTCGGCGCTGGAATCGCAAAACACGCAGACCGATGTCGTGGTGTTGAATCCGGCGGTGCCGCCGCTGGAAGAGTCCAGCCCCAAGATATTACTCAACACGATCCTGGCCATTTTCCTGGGCGGCTTGCTCGGCATCGGCCTCGCCTTCCTGATGGAAATGATCGACCGCCGCGTGCGCTCGGCAGAGGATCTTTCCGCCGCACTGGATATGCCCGTGTTGGGCGAGATCGCCAAATTCAAGAAATCCCGCGGCTGGTTGCCGTTCCGCCGCCAAGCCGCCTGAGCAAAGGGAGCCCCACAGATGAATACGCTCAACACCCAGACTTCTTCGCGTGCCGAATTCACCATCGGCCGCATCCTGCTCGATCAGGGCAAGCTCTCCGCCCAGGATGCCGAACGCGTCATGCGTTTGCAGAAGGAACAGAACCTTCGCTTCGGCGAGGCGGCGATCCAGCTTGGTCTGATCGCCCAGGCCGACATGCAGCAGGCGTTGTCACAACAGTTTGACTACCCGTACCTGGCCGCCGGCGAAGGCGCATACAGCCAGGATCTGGTTGCCGCCTATGCGCCGTTCAGTGCACAGGTGGAAAGCCTGCGCGCCTTGCGCAGCCAGTTGATGCTGCGCTGGTTCGCACTCGGCAACAAATCTCTGGCGATGGTGGCTGCCAATGCCGGCGATGGCGCCAGCTATCTGGCGGCGAATCTGGCGGTCGTGTTCTCCCAGTTGGGCGAGCGCACCCTGCTGATTGACGCCAACCTGCGTACGCCCGGCGTCAGCGGCCTGTTCAATCTGGGGGGCGGCAAGGGGCTGTCGGATGTCCTCGCCGACCGTGCCGATCTATCTGCAGTGGTTCGCATCCCAGCCTTTATCGACCTTTCCGTGCTGCCCGCCGGTACGCTGCCGCCGAATCCGGCCGAATTGCTGTCGCGCAACAACCTGGGTGATCTGCTGGAAGCCTTGTCCGGCAGTTACGACGTGATCCTGCTGGATACCCCGCCGGCGCAGACTGCTTCGGACTTCCAGGCGGTTGCCGGGCGCGCGCGTGGCGCCTTGGTGGCGGTGCGCAAGAATCACACCCGAGTCAACGATGTGGCCGGTATCAAATCCATGATTGCTGCCGCAGGCGCCGAAGTGGTCGGCGCGGTGGTGAACGAACACTAGCCTATCTGGCGGCCGTCCCATGACATCCAGCGCAACGCTTCCATCGCACGATCAGAACATGTCCGCCCTGTTGCGGCTCTGGTGGCCGGTATTGATCGGCTTGTTGGTACTTTACGTGCCGACTTACTGGGATTTGTCCAACGGCATCTGGAACAGTGAGGAACAGGCGCACGGCCCCATCGTGCTGATGGTCGCGCTGTACCTGTTGTGGACTCAGCGCGGCGTCCTGGCGCCGGGCGCGATGGCGAACGGCGATGCCAGTCGACCTGTCCTCGGCTGGTTCGTGCTGGTGTTCGGCCTGTTGCTGTATGCCGTGGGTCGTTCGCAGGAAATCCTGTTGTTCGAAGTGGGCTCGCAGATCCCGGTGCTGATCGGCGCGTTGCTGATCACGCTCGGCATGCGTCCCGTGCGTGCGCTCTGGTTCGCCTTCTTTTTCCTGCTGTTCATGGTGCCGCTGCCGGGCTTTGTCGTGGATGCCGCAACCGGTCCGCTGAAACAGCACGTCTCGGAGATCGCCGAGCAGGTGCTGTATTTCCTGGGTTATCCGGTGGCACGTAGCGGCGTCACGCTGACGGTGGGGCCGTATCAGCTACTGGTCGCGGACGCCTGTTCCGGTCTGCATTCGATGTTCAGCCTGTCGGCGATGGGCCTGCTCTATCTCTACCTGATGCAGCATGGCAGCTGGCTGCGCAACGGTCTGTTGATCGCCAGCATCCTGCCCATCGCCTTTGTCGCCAACATCGTGCGCGTGATGATTCTGGTGCTGGTCACCTACCATCTCGGCGACGAAGCCGGACAGGGCTTTCTGCACGGTTTCGCCGGTATTCTGTTGTTTGTCGTGGCCTTGCTGTTCCTGTTCGCGCTGGATGGCGCGCTCGGCTACGTCATCAAGCCGCGCAGGAAATAGACACTGACCGCCGCTGCGGAAACATTTTGCAACTCCACTGACGTTGTCCCCGACCATGATTTATGACGCATTCAACGGCGATGCCGACGGCATCTGCGCATTGCACCAACTTCGTCTCGCGGAACCCGTCGAGAGCACATTGATCACCGGTGTCAAACGCGATATCGGTTTGCTGAAAAAAATCGATGCCGTTGCCGGCGACGAAATCAACGCGCTCGATATCGCCGTCGAGAAAAACGCCGCAGCGCTCGCCACATTTCTGGAGAAGGGCGTCAAGGTGCGCTGGTTCGATCACCACAATCCGGGCGAACTGCCGGTGCATGCCAATTTCCAGGCCAACATCGACACCTCTGCCGATGTCTGCACCAGCCTGCTGGTGGATCGCCATCTCAATGGTCAGCACCGCATCTGGGCGGTCGTCGCAGCCTTTGGCGACAACCTGCATGCCACTGCCCGCGCTGCCGCCGAGCCGCTGGGCTTGTCGGAAATCCAACTCGACCAGTTGCGCGAACTTGGCGAATGCCTCAACTACAACGGCTATGGCGACAGCCTGGAAGACCTGCATTTCCATCCGGCCGAGCTGTACCGGCTGCTGCATCCGTACGCCGATCCGTTCGCTTTCATGCAGGAATCGGCGGCTTTCAAAACCTTGAGTGCGGGCTACGCGGAAGACATGACCAATGCGCGTGCCTGCCAACCGGCGGAAGCGCGCGCCAGCGGCGCCGTGTTCATCCTGCCGGATGCCGCCTGGGCGCGCCGCGTGTCCGGGGTCTACGCCAACGATCTCGCCACGGCGCATCCGCAACGCGCCCATGCCATGCTGACGCGCGCACCGAAAGGCCATTTCGTGGTCAGCGTGCGCGCACCGTTGAGCAACAAGAGCGGCGCCGACGAACTGTGCAAACGGTTCGATACCGGCGGCGGTCGCAAGGCGGCGGCGGGGATCAATGTCCTGCCGGAAGCGCGCATTCCCGATTTCGTCGCCGCGTTTTTCGAAACCTGGCCCGCATGACTACCTACCGAGACACCAACATGGATAGCCTGATTTCCCCCTACGGCGGCGAATTGAACAGCCTGATCGCCAGCCCGGCGCGCGCCGAAGCGATCAAACAGGAAGCGATGACGCTGCCGTCGCTCGATCTGAGCTGGAAGCAGATCTGCGAACTGGAACTGTTGCTCAACGGCGCCTTGTCGCCGCTGCCGGGTTACATGAATCAGGCCGAAATGCACAGCGTACTCGCCGGCATGAAACTGCCCGATGGCATGTTCTGGCCGCGTCCGGTGCTGTTGACAGTGTCGGAAAAGGTTGCAGAGAAACTCGCGGCCGGTCAGACCGTGGCCTTGCGCGACAGCGAAGGCGTCATGCCCGCCATCCTGCATATCTCCGAGGTCTGGCGCGCCGACCCGGAAGCCGAGATGCGGCTGGCCGAGTCTTCCGGCGTGCCGATCGCGCGCGCGCTGGCCGAGCCGGACCAGTATTACGTCGGCGGCCGCCTGGAAGGCGTCACTTTGCCGCCGCGCCACGATTTCCTGAGCCTGCGCCTGACTCCGGCCGAGATGCGCGAACACTTCGCCCGCCTGGGCTGGCGCCGCGTCATGGCCTACCAGCCGAGCCAGCCGCTGCATCGGCCGCAATACGAATTTCTGCTGCGCACCGCAAAACAGCAGGAATCGAATCTGCTGGTGCATGCCGTCGCCGGCTCCGATCCGGTCCTCGAATCCGGCCACTTCGCGCTGGTGCGCGCCTGTCAGGCGTTGATGCCGCGTATGCCGGCCGCCACCAGCATGTTGGCGCTGAACCCGATGACACCGTGGGCGGCGGGGCCGCGCAAGACCTTGCTGAAGGCGATCATGGCGCGCAACTACGGTTGCTCGCAGCTGGTGATCGGCGGCGAAACCCCGCTGGAAGGTCGCCAGCGGCGCGGCCAGGACACGCCCAATCTGGCCAAGGACACTGTCTATGCCGTGGCGCGCGAGAGTCTGGGCGTCACCTTGCTGCCGTTCCCGCGCATGGTTTACGTCGAAGACCGCGACGAGTGGCTGGCGGAAGAAGAAGTACCCGCCGGCGCCCGCACCGAGAGCATGAGCGGGACGGAGTTGACCCGTCGTCTGATGCAGAACCTCAAGGTGCCGGACTGGTTCAGCTTTCCGGAAGTGCTCGACGAATTACGCAAGGCCTATCCGCCGCGCAGCCGCCAGGGCTTCACAGTGTTCTTCACCGGTTTGTCCGGTTCCGGCAAATCCACCATCGCCCGCGCGCTCACCGTGCGTCTGATGGAAATGGGCGGCCGGCGCGTCTCGCTGCTCGACGGCGATATCGTGCGCACCCACCTGTCGTCCGAGCTGGGCTTCTCCAAGGCGCATCGCGATATCAACATCCGCCGCATCGGTTTCGTTGCCAGCGAAATCAGCAAGCATGGCGGCATCGCCATCTGTGCCCCGATCGCGCCGTATCGGACAACCCGGCGCGCCGTGCGCGGCATGATCGAAGAGTGGGGTGGCTTCCTGGAAATCCACGTCTCCACCTCGATCGAAGTGTGCGAACAGCGTGACCGCAAAGGCCTCTACGCCAAGGCGCGGGCCGGCCTGATCCCGGAATTTACCGGTGTTTCAGACCCCTATGAAGTTCCCGAGCTGCCCGAACTGGCAATTGACACTGACCGCTACAGCGTCGATGAAGCCGTACAGATGATCGTTTTGAAGCTGGAACACGAAGGCTATCTGCGCTGAGGCCGGGGGGTGGCGTTTTGCCTTCAAGGGCATCGAACGTTCGCGCGTTACTTGCAAGGACTGGCCGGCTGTGGCGCAGCGCTGCATATATCTAAAGTTCTGCCGCACCGGGACGATATAGGCAGACCCGAAATCGGGCATGTCATTCAATAGCGCGAGGAAACCACCATGCTGACCACCTTGAATATCCGGAACTTCGTTCCGGCGTTTGCGCAACGAACCACCTGCCATACCGCCATCGGACTGGCGCTGTCATTCGCCCTCCTGACTCCCGTCTGGGCTGAAACCCTGGAGATTTCCGGCGGCACGACGCCGCAGAAGGAGGTTATCGAACCCAAACAGGACGCCCTCAAGCAGGCGACCGGCGTGGATATCAAGTTCAACGGCGTCGGCACCGGCAACGGCATGGTGGCGCTGATGGAGGGCACGGTTTCGGTGGCGGCAGTTGGCGACCTCCTGCCCGAGGCGATCGAGGCCGGCAAGAAGGCGGCCAAGAGCCAGAACAAGGACTTGAAGGTGCCCGGCAATCTGGTCTTCCATGAGATTGGCCGCGACGAACAAGTGATCGTCGTCCACAAGAGCAACCCGGTCGCCGCTCTGACCAAGGCGCAACTGAAAGACATCGCCACCGGCAAGATTGCCAACTGGAAGGATGTGGGCGGGCCGGACCTGCCCATCAAGGTAGTCGTCACCAAGCCGGGCCTTGCCCCCGGCCTGTTTTTTCAGAAGGTCTTCATGGACGGTGCACCCTACGTTCAGGGCGCTACCGAGGCCCAGTCCCCGCGCGATGTGATTACCCAGGTCTCGCGTAGTCCGGGTGGCTTTGGCGCAGCCGCCGAGGTGCATATGTCGGCCAATCCAGGCGATGCCAAAACGGTCAAGGCGCCGAAAGCGGTGCGCACCCTGGGCCTGGTAACGGTCGGCGAACCGACTGGAGCAGCCAAGAAGGTGATTGATTTCCTCAAGAAGAATAAGTAGTCATTTCCGGACGCAACAAGGGCGATGCGGCACAGGCCGCATCGCCGCAGGAAAGGGAATCCAACATGTTCAGCAACATCAGCATCGCCAAGCGATTGCTTCTCTTGATCGGCAGTCTTCTTGCATTCATGGCCGCCATCGGGCTCAGTAGCGTCGTCGGCCTGTCTAAGACTAGCCATGGCCTGCAATCCATCTATGAAAACAACACGGTGCCCTTGGTGCAACTCGGCGAGGTGTTGGATACGCTCTACTACGCCCGCGCTTTGGTCATCACGGGCATGGGCGCCGACGGCTCCAGTGCGGCCGACGTGCAGTTCAATCAAATCAACAAGGCCAACGAGGACTTGAACAAGACCTGGGGGGCCTACAAGTCGGCCCTGGTTGCCGACGGCGCGAAGGCGCAAGCCACCAGCTTCGACGAGGCCTGGTTGGCTTACGTGGAATCGGGCGCCAAGGTGGTCACGCTGGCAAGAAGCGGCGACTACGAAGCGGCCAGTAGCCACATGAAGGCCGAATCCGCACAGCGATTCGATACCGCCCGTGCAACGCTGCTCAAACTGATGCAGCTTGAAAAAGACCATGCCAAGTCCTCGTTCGAGGCCTCCAACAGCGCCGCCGTCTTTCTCAATACGGCCGTTCTGATCATGCTGGCATTGGGCTTGAGCGTTGGCGGCTGGTTGTCCTATGCCATTACCCGCTCGATCATTTCGCCGCTGAATCTGATGCGCGCCACCATTGGCGACGTGGAAAAGACCACCGATTTTTCCAAGCGAGTGCCGGTCGATAGCGCCGATGAGGTTGGGCAGACGGCCAAGTCGTTCAACGAACTCATGGCGGTACTGCAAGCGTCGTTCACCATCGTCCTGAACAATGTCGCCCAGATTTCCGACGCCGCGCACCGGTTGTCCGCAGGCGCCCGCCAAGTGGCCGCCAGTTCCGAGCAGGACAGTACGGATGCCGCAGCCATGGCGGCGACGATCGAGGAAATCACAGTCAGCGTCAGCCATATTTCCGATAGTGCGCGTCAGGCATCGCGGCTTGCCAATCAGTCCGGGGAAATCTCCGTCGAAGGGGGCGAGATCATCCGCAAGGCCGCCTCCGAAATGACGCAGATCGCCAATACGGTGCGCAACACCTCCCAGACCATCGAAGAACTCGGGCAGCGGTCGAATCAGATTTCCTCGATCGTCCAGGTCATCAAGGACGTGGCCGATCAGACCAACCTGCTGGCTTTGAATGCGGCCATTGAAGCCGCAAGGGCCGGCGAGCAGGGCCGGGGGTTTGCGGTGGTGGCGGATGAGGTGCGCAAACTGGCGGAACGCACCACGAAGGCCACCGAAGAGATCACCCAGATGATCGGCGCCATCCAGTCCAGCGCCCACACCGCTGTGAGTACCATGGGCGGTGCAATGCAACAGGTTGATGGAGGCGTTGCCCTGGCCCATCGGGCTGGCGATTCGATCGACCATATCCGGAACAGCGCCAACCATGTCATCGAGGTGGTCAATGAGATATCAGCCGCGCTAGTCGAGCAAAGCAGCGCCAGCAACAGCATTGCCGGCCACGTGGAAAAAGTGGCGCAGAACACGGAGAAGAACAGTGTTGCAGCCACCGAATCCGCCGCGGCGGCTCAACGCGTGGACGCATTGGCGGCCTCGATGCGCGACACCGTCAGCCGTTTCAAGATCTGACCCTCGCTTCAAACAAACCGCATCGACAGATCCAGCGCGCGCACCGACTTGGTGAGGTTGCCGACCGAAATGCGGTCCACCCCGGTATCGGCGATGGCCCGCACGCTTTCCAGCGAAATGCCGCCGGAGGCTTCCAGCGCGGCGCGACCGGCGGTTAACTCAACCGCGCCACGCATGCCGGCCAGATCGAAGTTGTCGAGCAGGATCAATTGCGCGCCTGCCAAGGCTGTGCGGATGCGCCCGCCGCGTCGATGTGGTTTCCTTGATCAGAATGCCGTTGTACAGGCTGATGCGCTGGTTCTCGCCGCCTCACTGCACCGCGTATTTCAGCGCCAGGCGCGGGCCGGTTTGCTGAGCACGAGGGCGCTGAGTATCGGCACTTTGTAGGAGCGCCTTCCAAGGCGCGATTTACAGCGATGTTCGGAGCAAACGCCGAAACAATCGCGCCTTGGAAGGCGCTCCTACGCAATACGGCGTATCGACGTATTGTCGAGCAGTCTTGGCTCTGTCCGCGCTGTCAACGCTGATTCAACGCCGGCTCTGTACTCTCGAATGCATCTGAGCATTTTGAGTGAGCGCCCGCCATGAAACCCCCCGCCATTTTCTTCCGTCGTCGTCCTCTGGCCGCTGCCCTGATCGGCATTCTGGCCGCCGGTCTTTCGCCCTGCTCGGCTCAGGCGGATACGTTAACCTGGGGCGCCGGGAATATTATTGGCAGGGCTTGGAATGACTCCACGTCTTTCTTTAGCTCTTACATCTCCAACTGGAGTGGGCATACGCCGCCGGTAAATGGCGACAGCCTGATTTTTGCCGGAACCAACACCACCAATACCAATACGTTCAGTAATCTAAGCGTCTCCGGCCTCGGTTTTGCCGCCAACGCGGGCGCGTTCACGCTGGACGGAAACGCACTCGGCCTGGCTGGCGACATCATCAATAACAGCGCCAATCTGCAGACGATAAATCTGCCGCTCAATGTGACCAGACATTCGACCTGGGATGGCGGCGTGCCCGGCATGGCGGTCAACGGCAAGGTGACGCTGGGTAATTACAACCTGACGCTGAAAAACAAGGTCGATATCGTCAATGCCGGCAGTGATTTCATCGTTGGCGGCAATGGCGCGTCGATGCTCACGCTGCAATTGGCCAGCGCACTTTCCAATGCCACCGCGTATATCGGCAAGGATGCGACAGGGAATGGTGAAGTCACTGTCCAGGACGCAAACTCCAGATGGAACAGCAGCGGCAACCTCTACGCCGGTTCTTCCGGCAGGGGCTCGCTCAACATACAAAACGGTGGTCAGGTGGGGAACGCCCAGGGGTATCTGGGTTATTTCGGCGGTAGTCAGGGCAACGCGCTGGTTACCGGAGCAGGCTCCCGCTGGACCAACGCACTTGACCTGAAAGTCGGCGTGGTGGGCGTGGGCAGGCTGGACATTGAAGCCGGCGGCGAGGTACTGAACCAGACCGGTTACCTGGGTTATTCGGCCGGCGGTCTCGGTATCGTCAGCGTCGGTGGCACGGGGTCGCGTTGGGCCAACAGCGTCAATCTCACGGTCGGCCTGGGAGGCGACGCGCTACTCAACATCAGCAACGGTGGCAGTGTCGAAGTCGGCAATGTGCTCAGCATTGGCGCGAAAGGCATCCTGAATCTGGATGGCGGCACGCTCAGCGCCGGGGCTGGCACGCTTGGCGCGGGCGGCAAATTCAACTGGAGCAGCGGCACGCTGGTTTTGGGGTCCGGCGATGTCGGCATGGCCGGCAGCCTGCTCGGCAATAGCGTCACGTTGAAAGCGGGCAAGACGCTCGATATCGGCAATGCCTTCAACATCGGCACCAGTGGCAGTGTGATTCTGGATGGCGGTACGTTGAAAGTCGGCACCGGCAACATCGGCACGGGCGGGCAGTTCAACTGGAGCAGCGGCACGCTGGGCTTGCAATCGGGCAGCCTGGGCGGAGCCGGCAGCCTGCTGGGCAGTAAGGTGAATTTGAACGGCCCCCAACTGCTTGAACTCGGCGTGCTGACGCTCAACGCCGGCAGCAGCCTGAAGTTGTCCGACCGCAACATCAATGGCAGCCACAACCTGGTGAACAGCGACAAGACGGCGCTGGTGTTCAACGGCGGCACGTTCCATTTGAACGACAACAATGTGCGTCTGGCCGCTTTGTCCGGGCAGGGCACGGTGATTCTGGGCGGCGATGCGGGCTGGAACGGGTTGCCTGGTTCTCTGGAACTGGTTTCCGACCTGGACAACACCTTTGCCGGGGCGATCGGCGGCACGGGCCAGTTGTTCAAGAAGGGCGCCGGTAGGGTGACTTTGACCGGAAACAGTGAGTTTGACGTTACCCATGTCGAGCAAGGCGTGTTGAAAATCGGCGATGGCGCGAGCGTGCGCTTGGGCGGAAGCCGCATTGGCAACGCCATCGGTTCGCAGGGTAGCCTCGTGGTCGATCACGCGGTCATGGACAACGCTTATTTCACCTATGTCGGGTTTCAGGGCAATGGCACGCTCAACATCGTCAACGGCGGCCGGGTCAATGGCGATTCCGGCCATATTGGCTACCAATCTACAGGCCAGGGCCAAGTCACTGTCGCCGGTGCGGACTCAACCTGGGCCATCACCAAGGGCCTTGTCGTGGGGCTTTATGGTCGTGGCGCACTCGACATCAATTCAGGCGGTGCGGTGACCATTGGCGAAACGCTGGCTGTTGGGCAGGCCGGTACGCTGAACCTCAACGGTGGCACGTTGGTGGCCAATGCCGCAACCAAGGCAGCGGGCGGTGTGATCAACTGGAGTAGTGGTACGTTGAAACTGGCGACGCTGACGGTCGGCGATGCCGCCGGCCTGTTCGGCGCACCGCTGACCTTGGGCCAAAACCAGGTGCTCGATGTGGGGACATTAACGCTCGGCAGCCTGGGTGAATTGAACCTTGCCGGTGGGCAGGTGAAAGTCGCCAGTGCAAGCAAAATTGCGGGCGGGCAATTCGACTGGAGCAGCGGCACGCTCAATATCACCGGCAGCGCGAGTTTGGGGCACGACAACCTGCTCGACGCTGTCACGGTCATCGGTACCGGCAAGGTGCTCGACGTGACCAACACGCTGACGCTGGATGCCGATGCGCTGCTGGTGCTTCAAGGCAGCGGCCGGGTCAAGGCCGGTTCGCTCACGCTGGTGGGGGGCATGGTCAAGGCTAACAGCCTAAATTTCACCGACATCGCTGGAATATCAGGCTACGGCACGGTCGCCGGCAACGTCACCGGCGGAAACGCTGCCAACACGATCCACGCTATCGGCCTTGGTACTTTCAATAACCTTGGCACACTCATCCTGGGCAATGCGAATTCAGTGAGCGGTTACGACTTCAACGGCGTACTCCGAGTGTCGAATCGAGTCATTCTGCTCGACAAGGACCAAGCCGACCTTGGCGTTTCCACCCACTTGACGAGAGGCGCCCGGATTGAAGCGGGCGGAGGGTTGCGCTTGGGAGCGGGTGAAACGCTGACCTTCAGCGGCGATGCCAGCATTCTGGGTGACTTCAAAAATGATGGCAGCGTCTCTGGTACAGGCGGCACGCTAAGCCTTATGAGCGACGTCAGCGGCGCCGGCAGTTTCGCCGGCAACGTGGCTTTCCACGCCGCCTACAAACCCGGAAACAGCCCGGCCGAAGTCGATTTCCAGGGTGGCAATGCCACGTTCGACGCCAGTTCGGTGTTGACCATGGAGATCTTCGGCACCGCGCCGGGCACGCAATACGACCGCCTCACCGGCATCAACCTGCTGACCTTCAACGGCACGCTGAATCTGGTCTTCAGCGGTGGTTTTACGCCCAGCGCGGGTAGCAGTTTCGACCTGTTCGACTTCGCCAGTCTGAGCGGCAGTTTCGACCCCAACCGTATCAATGTGATCGGCTTCGACCGCGAGCAACTCGACTTCAGCCGCCTGGCCAGCGATGGCGGGTTGAGCGTGATCACAACCCCCGTGCCGGAACCCGAGACCTATGCCTTGTTCCTGATCGGTCTTGGATTGCTGGGACTGCGCCGGCGCTGGGCAGTAAATAAATGAAGACGTAGGTGCGAATAAATTCGCACTAAACAATCGCTTCAAACGAAGCGCATCGACAGATCCAGCGCGCGCACCGACTTGGTCAGATTGCCGATGGAAATTCGGTCCACCCCGGTTTCGGCGATGGCGCGCACGCTGTCTAGCGAAATGCCGCCGGAGGCTTCCAGCGCGGCGCGACCGGCGGTCAGCTCGACCGCCGCGCGCATGGCGGCCAAGTCGAAGTTGTCGAGCAGGATCAGCTTCGCGCCTGCCGCCAGCGCCTCCTCCAACTGCGCCAGGGTTTCCACCTCGATCTGCACGCTGGCCTTGCCGGCGGCCAGCGCGAAAGCGGTTTCCAGGGCCGGGCGGATGCCGCCCGCCGCGGCGATGTGGTTTTCCTTGATCAGAATGCCGTCGTACAGGCCGATGCGTTGGTTCTCGCCGCCGCCGCATTGCACCGCGTATTTCAGCGGCAGGCGCAATCCGGGCAGCGTCTTGCGGGTGTCGTAGATGCGCGCACGCGTGCCGGCAATCGCCCTGACGTAACGCTGCGTTTCGGTTGCCACGCCGGAGAGCGTTTGCAGGAAATTAAGCGCCGGGCGCTCGGCGGTGAGCAGCGCGCGCGCCGGGCCGGTGATTTCGCACACCGTCTGGCCGGCGGTGACGGCATCGCCATCGCCGGCGCGCCAATCAATGCGAACGCCGGAATCGAGGGCCAGGAAGCACGCCTCGAACCAGCCCGTGCCGCACAACACCGCATCTTCGCGCGTGATGACGCGGGCGCGGGCCTGCGTCGCGGCGGGAATCAGGCCGGCGGTGAGATCGCCATCGCCTATATCTTCAGCAAGGGCGGCGCGAACGTTGGCCTGGATGGCGGCCTGGAGTGCGGGATTGATTGAATTGGGCATGGCCCGATTCTAAATGCCGCTGCCCGCCTGTTGAAATCACCCCCGGCTTGCCCCATTTGAGAGCCAATCATCCAGATAGGGAGTCACCCATGCGTTTCGACAAACTCACCACCCCATTCCAGTCCGCCATCCAGGATGCGCAGAGTCTGGCGCTGGGCAACGACAACCCGTACATCGAGCCGGTGCATCTGCTCGCCGCGCTGATCAACCAGGAAGGCGGCAGTGCGCGGCCGATCCTGCAGAAGGCCGGCACGCGTTTGCCGTCGCTGGTCGCCGCGCTGCAGGCGGCGATGAACCGGCTGTCCAAGGTGGAAGGCACCGGCGGCGAGATCCAGCCGTCGAAGGAACTGGTCAACCTGTTCAACCTGACCGACAAGGAGGCCAGCAAGCGCGGCGACCAGTTCATCGCCAGCGAGCTGTTCCTGCTGGCGGCGGTCGACGACAAGGGCGAAGCCGGCCGCTTGCTGAAGGAAAATGGCGCCACGCGCAAGGCGCTGGAAGCGGCGATCAGCGAAGTGCGCGGCGGCGAGGGCGTCGACAACCAGGAAGCCGAAGGCCAGCGCCAGGCGTTGAACAAATACACGCTCGACCTGACCGAGCGCGCCCGCCACGGCAAGCTCGACCCGGTGATCGGCCGCGACGACGAGATTCGCCGCGCCATCCAGGTGCTGCAACGCCGCACCAAGAACAACCCGGTGCTGATCGGCGAACCCGGCGTCGGCAAGACCGCCATCGTCGAAGGCCTGGCGCAGCGCATCGTCAACGGCGAAGTGCCGGAGACGCTGAAAGGCAAGCGCGTGCTGGTGCTCGACATGGCCGGCCTGCTCGCCGGCGCCAAGTATCGCGGCGAGTTCGAGGAGCGCCTGAAGGCGGTGCTGAAGGAAGTCGGCCAGGACGAAGGCCGCATCATCCTGTTCATTGACGAACTGCACACCATGGTCGGCGCCGGCAAGGCGGAAGGCGCCATCGACGCCGGCAACATGCTGAAACCGGCGCTGGCGCGCGGCGAACTGCACTGCATCGGCGCCACCACGCTGGACGAATACCGCAAGTACATCGAGAAGGACGCCGCGCTGGAGCGCCGCTTCCAGAAGGTGCTGGTCGACGAGCCCAGCGTCGAGGCCACCGTCGCCATCCTGCGCGGCCTGAAAGAGAAGTACGAACTGCACCATGGCGTCGACATCACCGATCCGGCGCTGGTCGCCGCCGCCGAACTCTCGCACCGCTACATCACCGACCGCTTCCTGCCGGACAAGGCGATCGACCTGATGGACGAGGCCGCCAGCCGGATCAAGATGGAAATCGACTCCAAGCCGGAGGTGATGGACAAACTGGAACGCCGCACCATTCAGCTCAAGATCGAGCGCGAGGCGGTCAAGCGCGAAAGGGACGAAGCCTCGAAGAAACGCATGGCGCTGATCGAGGACGAAATCCGCAAACTGGATAAGGAATATTCCGACCTGGACGAAGTCTGGAAAGCCGAAAAGGCGGTGGTGCAGGGCGGCGCGGCGGTTAAGGAAGAGATCGACCACCTGCGCGCGGAAATGGCTGAGTTGCAGCGGCGCGGCCAGTTCGACAAGGTCGCCGAGATTCAATACGGCAAGCTGCCCGCGCTGGAAGCACGCCAGAAGCTGGCCGAAGCGGGGGAGGGCAAGCACGAATTCAAGCTGCTGCGCACCGAAGTCGGCGCCGAGGAAATCGCCGAAGTCGTCTCACGCGCCACCGGCATTCCGGTGTCCAAACTGGTCCAGGGCGAACGCGACAAACTGCTCGCCATGGAAGGCCGCATCCACCAGCGCGTGGTCGGCCAGGACGAAGCCGTGCGCCTGGTGTCCGACGCGATCCGCCGCTCGCGCGCCGGCCTCTCCGATCCGAACCGCCCCTACGGCTCCTTCCTGTTCCTCGGCCCCACCGGTGTCGGCAAGACCGAGTTGTGCAAAGCCCTGGCCGACTTCCTGTTCGACAGCCAGGACCACCTGATCCGCATCGACATGAGCGAGTTCATGGAGAAACACTCCGTCGCCCGCCTGATCGGCGCGCCGCCCGGCTACGTCGGCTACGAGGAAGGCGGCTACCTGACCGAAGCCGTGCGCCGCAAACCGTACTCGGTGATCCTGCTCGACGAGGTCGAGAAGGCGCATCCGGACGTGTTCAACGTGCTGCTGCAAGTGCTCGACGACGGCCGCATGACCGACGGCCAGGGCCGCACCGTCGACTTCAAGAACACCGTTATCGTAATGACCAGCAACCTGGGCAGCCAGATGATCCAGCAGATGTCAGGCGACGATTACCAGGTCATCAAACTGGCGGTGCTGGGCGAGGTGAAAAGCTACTTCCGCCCCGAGTTCATCAACAGGATCGACGAAGTCGTAGTGTTCCACGCACTTGGCGAAGAGCACATCGCCAACATCGCCCGTATCCAGCTGCATTACCTGGAAGCGCGCGTCGCCCAGATGGACATGAAACTGGAAGTCAGCGACAGCGCACTGATGGAACTCGCGCGCGAAGGCTTCGACCCGCTCTACGGCGCCCGCCCGCTGAAACGCGCCATCCAGCAGCAGATCGAAAACCCGCTGGCGAAGGAAATCCTGTCCGGCCGCTTCGGGCCGAAAGACATCATCCGGGTCGATGTGGAGGAGGGCAGGATTGTGTTCGAGCAGGTGATGGAGGCGGAGGTGGTGTGACTGCTTATCGGTGAACTGAAACGCCCGCGATTGCGGGCGTTTTTTCGACTACCTTAGACCAGCCTATTTGGTCTTTGACTTGCAGCGTATGGCTGAGCTACCTTGCGGCCATGAACACGACCTTTGATTTCCGCATCGACACTTGGAAGCCGGAGACGCTTCCCATGGCCCGGCTGGCCGAATATCTGGCCCGGTTGGCGGTGTTGTTCGGCAACAAGGAGCATGTGCATTTCATGAAGGTGCGCAAAGGCAGTGCCATCCCCGAGATCTTGGTGGATGAACCGGCTGTACCCAAGGTCAAGGCCCGGTTGAGCTTGGTTGGCTCGGTGGAAGCGCCTGAAGACCTCACGCGTGCCAACCGTGAAATCAATCGCATGTTGCGTGACGACAATGCCAGCGGCGTGCTCCGCGTGAAGGCGGGTGCAAACATCCTGGAGTTTCCTGGCCGCAAGACGCCGCTGGCGGAAGAAGCCGTGATTTACGAACTCGGGGAACTGGATGGCGTCGTCATTCGCATCGGAGGCAAGGACAACTCTGTCCCCGTACTTCTGGAAGGGGAGCGGGGCGTTTATTACCACTGCAGCGCTAGTCGGGAAAATGCCCGCAAGATGGCTGCGTATCTCTTCGGACAGGAGGTGCGCGTGATCGGACGTGGCAAGTGGCGTCGCACCCAGGAGGGGGAGTGGGAATTGGAGAGTTTCGAAATCAAGGATTTCGAACTCCTCGACGACACACCGCTTGTGGAAGTCATCGCCAGCCTGCGTATTTTGGAGGGCAGTGGCTGGAACGAGATGGACGATCCGCAAGCCGAGTTGAAGCGTCTGCGAGGCGCGTAAATGGTCGTATTCGACGCCAGCGTGCTCATTGATCTGTTTCACCCTCGTACCCATCCCGACCGCAAGGCCAAACTCGAACACCTGATCGGCGAGCTTCAGCACAAGAAGGTCAAGATCGTCATTCCCACCCCCGCCCTTGCCGAGTTTCTCGCGCGGGCCGGCAAGACGCGGGATGCCAGCTATGCGCGGCTAAGCACAACCGCCGCATTCAAGATTGCTCCCTTTGATAGCCGCACCGCCATGGAATGCGCCCTGTTGCTGGAGGCTGCGTTGACCGGCGGCGACAAGCGCGCCCAGGCGAAAACCTGGGCCAAGGCCAAGTTCGACTGGCAGATTGTCGCCATCGCCAAAGTGGCCAATGCCCGTACCCTCTACTCGGAAGACGGCGACATCGCCCGCATCGGTCAGCGCCTAGGGTTGGCGGTGATCAAGACCGATGACCTGCCCTTGCCGGATTCGGCGCGGCAGACGGAACTGGAATTGCCCGAGTAAGCCTTGGGTTTGCGGCGCCTAGGCAGGGACGCGGTCAACCGGCGAGTCGCTGCATGGCGTGGGCACGGATGATTGCGGTTACTTCGTTGGTGCAGCCCCGTTGCCGGGCCTGTTCTCCAAGTTGCGGCGGATTGGTGGAATAGCGTGCTTCTGGACGCCCACGCAAAAGGTCTGGTGATTTCCGATACGCTGGAATGTTCAGCCGTGCAGGTCGTCCATGTCGCAACCGAGCGCGCTGGCCAGCTTGCCAAGCAGGTCGGCCGATGGCTTGGCCTTGCCGTGTTCGATCATCGACAGCATCTGGCGCGTCACGCCGCAGGTCTCGGCCAGCGACTGCAAGGTCAGGCCACGATAAACGCGCGGGAGCGCCGGCGGAAAGTGTCCGGCCGCGCTGGGCTGGTGCTATCGACGTTTCATCACTACGTGCAGGCGGGGCGTGCTTGCCGACGATTGGGCGGGCTGCAGCGAGGGGGGGACCGCGATCCCCTGACCGGCCAGAGTGTTTGGGGGGGCGCAACGAAGCCGGCGGCATCGTCGGGGTGCACAGCCTGTCTGCGGCGCGGCCCTTGAAGGTGGCCGGTTTCCGCGAAGCGGACAAGGATTTCGTCGGTAAAGCACGTTACGACCAGTGGATCTTCGTCCCCATCGCTTCGCAGCCAATCACGCCACAGCCCTGAGTCCCACATTCCCCGCCAGGGAATTCCCACTGCGGATCAAAGCTGCAGGCTGTTACCATATTCAGGAGCTTGAAGTCTCCTTTAAGCCACTTTTTACCGCTTCCGGGCTCGTCTTGAACCGTCTCCTGCTCAACCGCAAACTCTGGCTGATTCCCGCGCTGCTCTGGCTGGTGCTGGTGGGTCTTTCCTACGTCTGGACGGTGAGCGAGATGAGTCGCCATGTCGAGGAGACCATCGCCCATCAAGCGCGTTTCGTCTTCAAGATGGTCGAGGCCACGCGCCAATGGAATGCCCTGCATGGCGGCGTCTATGGCGGACAGAGCGAGACCACGCCGTCCAATCCCTACCTGCATGTGGCGGAAAAGGATCTGGTGACGCCTTCCGGCAGGCGTCTTACGCTGCTCAATCCTGCTTACATGACGCGGCAGCTGGCCGAGGTCATCCACGAGCAAATCGGCATCCGCATCCACATCACCAGCCTCAAGCCGATCAATCCCGGCAATTCGCCGAACCGCTGGGAAGCGGGCGCCCTGCACCGGTTCGACCAGGGCGAGCTGGAATACTTCGCCGTCAATGGCACGCCGGGTCTGCCGATGGCCCGCTTCATGGCGCCGCTGGTCACCAAGCAGGCCTGCCTCAAGTGCCATAGCCATCAGGGCTACAAGGTGGGGGACATTCGCGGTGGCATCAGCGTCAGCTTCCCGGTCAAGACCATGTTGGCCGATCTGGACCTGCGCAAACGGCAGTCCGCCGGCATCCACATCGGGGTCTGGCTGCTGTTGTCGGGGCTGACCCTGCTCGCCCTGCACCTGGTCCGCCGGCAACTGCTCAGCCTCACGGCGGCGGAGGCGCAACAGGGCCAATTGGTTGAGCAACGCACCGTCGAGTTGAGCACTGAAGTGCGGGAGCGCAGGGAGGCGGAGACCAGCCTGCGCATGCTGATCAATTTCTCCGGCGAAGGCATCTTCGGCCTCGACCGCAGCGGTCGCTTCACCTTCATCAACCCGGTGGCGGTGCGTCTGATGGGGCATTTAGCCGCCGACGAATTATTGGGCCAGGCCATGCCGTCCCTGTTCCTTCGCGCGGCGGCCGTGGAGCCGGCCGACGGCGAGACGGACAATCCGGCGGCGCGGATTACCGGCGTGCTGCGCGATGGCCTGCCGTTGCACGAGGAAGAGGCCTGGTTCACGCGCGCGGACGGCAGCCGCCTGGCGGTGGAATACCGCGCCCACCCGTTGATCTCGGAGGGAGAAATCCTGGGCGTGGTGGTGACCTTCTCCGACATCACCCAGCGCAAGCAGGCCCAGGATCGCATCTGGCGTCAGGCCAATTACGACGCCCTCACCGGCCTGCCCAACCGGGATCTGCTGGACGACCGGCTGGAACGCGCGCTGTCCCAGGCTCGCCGCCGCGATAGCCAGGTGGCGGTACTGTTCGTCGATCTGGACAACTTCAAGTCGGCCAATGACCAGTTCGGCCACGATGCCGGCGACACGATACTGCGCGAGGCCGCCCGGCGCATGGCCGCCTGCCTGCGCGACACGGATACCGTCGCCCGCCTGGGCGGCGATGAGTTCCTGATCGTGCTGCCGTTGCTGGAATCGCGGCAGGACGCCGAGTTCGTCGCGGAGAAGGTCGTCGAGCAACTGGCGCAACCGTTCGTGCTGCCGACCGGCACGGCGCAGATTTCCGCCTCCATCGGCATCGCCTACTTCCCCGAAGATGCCGATACGGCGGACAAGCTGCTGCGCAATGCCGACCACGCCATGTATCGGGCGAAGGACGCCGGCCGCGGCACCTATCGCGTGTTCAAGAATTTCGGTGCATAGCCCCGGATTCCGCTGGGCTGCATCCGGGCTACGGGTCGAGCGAGTTTTCAGGAATGTGCGCAACCCACCCGCAACCGATTCGGCCGCGGCCAGAATGTAAACGGCATGGCGCAAGCATGGCGTGGGATGATTCGCGCCTCAAATTTCACTCTCGAAGCCGGAGCAAGTAATGAATCAAGCCAGACGGAATATCCTGCGCGGAACGGTTTCGACCGCGGTGCTCTCGGTTGCGGTTGCCGCCGGGTTGTTGCAGCCCCGCAGTGTCATGGCTTCCGGCATGAGCGGCAGTCTGTCGAGCAGTTTGCGCGCGTTGCAGAACAGTAATCCGGTCCTGTCCAATGCGATCCGGCTGAAGGCGCCCGATATCGCGGTGGATGGGGCGACGGTATTCATCGAAATCGCTTGCGCGCTGCCCGAAGTCGATGCCGTGATGGTGTTTGTCGACCGCAATCCGCAGCCGCTGGTCGCGGCATTCCAGTTCGCGCCGGAAGTGGTGCCGGAGTTGCAGATGCGCATCAAGGTGGCCCAGACCGCCCAGGTCTGGGTGGTGGCGCGCAGCGCCGGGCAGTTCTACAAGACGGCGAAGACGGTCAAGGTGACCAGCGGCGGTTGCGGCGTCGGCGTCAATTAACCGTTGCGCTCAAGAAGAACAACTTACCGATAACGCATTCGCCCAATCTGGCGGGAAGCTGGCATAGGTCTCGAATTCGGGTTGTTCGTCGTAGGGCCGCGCAAGCAGGCGGCGCAGGCTTTCGATCTCGCTGAAGTCACCGGTGTGGGCGGCGCGGATGGCTTGTTCGGCGAGGTGGTTGCGCAGTACGTATTTCGGGTTGATCCGGCGCATCCGCGTCTGACGTTCGCTATCCACACTCGCTTCGCGTTGCAGCCTGGCGCGGTAGTCGACGGCCCAGGCGTCGAAGGCGGCGCGGTCGAGGAACAGGTCGCGCAAGGCCGTATTCAATGCCGCCGGCTGACTGACGAAATCGCCTAAGCGGCGCCAGAAGATGGTCCAGTCGGCGCGGCTGGCTTGCAGCAGGTCGAACAAACCATTCAGCAGCACTTCATCCGCCTGTTCCGCCGTGGCCAGGCCGAGTTTTTCCCGGAAACGCGCCAGATGCGCCGCTTCGAAGCGGGCTTGATAGCCGTTCAGCGCGGCGACGGCGGCATCGTGTTCGAGCAGCGGCAGCAGGGCCTGCGCGAGGCATTGCAGATTGAACAGGCCGATTTCCGGCTGGTTGGCGTAGCGATAGCGGCCGTGGTCGTCGGAGTGGTTGCAGACGTGATTGGCGTCGAATCCGTCGAGGAAACCGAACGGGCCGTAGTCGATGGTCAGGCCGAGCAGCGACATGTTGTCGCTGTTCATAACGCCGTGGCAGAAGCCGACCGCCTGCCAGGCGGCGATCAGTTCGGCGGTGCGTGCGATCACCGTGTCGAGCAGGGCTTGATACGGCTTGTCGGCGTCGAGACAGGCCGGGAAATAGCGCCGGATGGCGTAGTCGGCCAGGCGTTGCAACTGGGCGTGTCGGCCTGCGTGGTAGAAGTGTTCGAAATGGCCGAAGCGCAGAAAACTCGGCGCGACGCGCGTCACCACGGCCGCCGGTTCCACCTGTTCGCGCCAGACTTCCTCGCTCGATGCAACCAGCGCCAGCGCGCGCGTGGTCGGAATGCCGAGGCCGTGCATGGCTTCCGAGCAGAGGTATTCGCGAATGCTGGAACGCAGCACCGCGCGGCCGTCGCCGCGTCGCGAATAGGGCGTGCGACCGGCGCCCTTGAGCTGGATTTCCTGGCCGAGTCCGTTTTTGTCGACCCACTCGCCGAGCAGAATCGCGCGGCCATCGCCGAGTTGCCCGGCCCAGACGCCGAATTGATGTCCCGAGTAAACCGTGGTGATGGCGGGCGGCGTCGCCAGCATGGCGTTGCCGGCGAGCAGGGCGAGCGTGCCGTCGCTGCCGGCGGCTTCCGCCGTGAGACCCAGTTCGGCGGCCAGCGCCGGGTTCCAGGCGGCCAGACGGATATCGCTCAGCGGCGTTGGCTGAATCGGGCTGAAAAAATCTTTGCCGAGGGTGTGGAAACCGGCTTGGAGGAGGGGGAATGGGGGCATGGTTAATATCCGACTGAATCTGTCGGGATTCTAACCGCGCGGTTGACGGCTCGCGGATAATTCCGCCTCCCCCCAATTCCTGTAGGGTGCGCCGTGCGCACCATTCAACGTGCCATGGTGCGCACGGCGCGCCCTACTCAAAAATCAGGAAATTTCATGGCTACAGAAAGCTTCATCGTCGGCAAGGACGCCTCGCTGGAATCCTCCATTCAATCCATGCAGGACAAACTGGCCGACCTGGGTTTCCATATCGAAGAGCGCTCCTGGCTCAACCCGGTGGCCAATGCCTGGTCGGTCCACATCCGCGATCAGAATTGCCCGCTGCTGTTCACCAACGGCAAGGGCGCCACCGAGTTGGCGGCGCGGGCGAGCGCGCTGGGCGAGTTCTTCGAGCGGCTTGGCTGCAATTACTTCTGGTCGCATTACTACCTGGGCGAAACCCTGGCGCAGCGCGAGTTCGTGCATTACCCGCAGGAAAAGTGGTTTGCGCTGCCGGAGGACGAAACCTGGCCGGCCGAGTTGCTCGACGACGAATTGCGCGCCTTCTACAACCCGGATGACGCGGTGCCGGCCAGCGCGCTGGTCGACCGCAATTCCGGCAACGCCGCGCGCGGCATCTGCGCCTTGCCCTACCAGCGCCAGCGCGACGGCGCGTCGATCTGGTTTCCGGTCAATCTGATCGGCAATCTGTATGTCAGCAACGGCATGTCGGCCGGCAATACGGCGTCGGAAGCGCGTGTGCAGGCGCTGTCGGAAATCTTCGAGCGCCACGTCAAATTCCGCATCATCGGCGAGGGGATCTGCCTGCCCGATGTGCCGGAAGAGGTGATCGCGCGCTTTCCGAAAATCGAAGCCGGTATCCGCGATCTGCGCACCGCCGGCTTCGGCATCCTGGTCAAGGACGCCTCGCTCGGCGGCCAGTATCCGGTCATGAACGTGACGCTGCTCAACCCGCACGACCAGGGCTGTTTCTCCAGCTTCGGCGCGCATCCGCGCTTCGAAGTCGCACTCGAACGCGCGCTGACCGAACTGCTGCAGGGCCGCGCGCTGGATGCGCTGGGCGAATTCCCGCAGCCGGGTTTCGACCTCGACGAGATCGCCGACTCGCAGAATCTGGAGATTCATTTCGTCGATTCGAGCGGCATCATCAGTTGGGAATTCCTGCGCGCGACGCCGGATTTCGAGTTCGCCGCGTGGGATTTCGGCGGCACGACAGAACAAGAGTTCGGCTGGCTGTGCGACGCCATCCACGCTGACGGGCGCGACATCTACATCGCCGATTTCACCCATCTCGGCGTCTACGCCTGCCGCATCCTGGTGCCCAGCATGTCCGAGATCTATCCGCTCGACGACCTGGAATGGAACAACAACAGCGTCGGCAACCAGTTGCATCGCAGCCTGTTGTTGCTGCCGCAACTGGACGACGCGGAATTGCGCGAATTGCTCGATACGCTGGACCAACTCGGCCTCGACGACCAGCGCCCGGTGCCGGCGCTGATCGGTCTGGCGGAAGATGCCTGGTCGCTCTGGCACGATTTGCGCGTCGGCGAACTCAAGTTGCTGATCGCGCTGGCGATCCGGGATGAGGACGCGACGCGCGAAGGCTGCCAGTGGGTGCGCCATTTCGACCAACTCGACGCGGAACGCCGGCTGGTTTATCGCTGCATCGAAACGCTGCTGGAAATGGCGGACGCGGAAGCCTATCGCGACAGCCTGGAGAGCCTGTACGGCGCCGCCAACCTGGACAAGGCGCTCGCCATGCTGCGTGGCGAAGAACGCTTTTTCGACGTGGAAGCGCCGGGCATGGATCTGGAAGGCTGCGTCACACACCAGCGCTTGCTGAAGGCGTATCGCAAGCTGACGTTCTCTGGAAATGCCCCGGAAGGGGAATGAATCGGCGACACCTGTAGGTGTGCACTCTTGCTGGCACGTATATGCAAACCTTTGCCGGTCTGCCTTTACCTGGGTAGGGCGGAAAAGCGCAGCGCCTTCCGCCGAATGCAGCGGCAACACCACACTAGTTTGAAATGCGCCGTGGCGTTCAGCGCCGCCTGAAGTGGGCGCTATTCCGTTGATCGTCGGCGGGGCCATTGCGGTCGAGGTTGACCGACACAGCCGGACGGGTATCCGCAATCGGCTGGAACACCGGTGTTTCGAGCGGCGGGACGGCGCCTTGGCGCGCGCGGTGAATCATGGCGTTCACATAGAGCGAAGCGGCGATGCCGGCGTAGGACGGATTCTGTTCGACGTTGCTGCGCGCGAACAGCGCAGGGTCTGGCGCCAAGGTGAAGGTCGCGGCGGTTTCGGTTTCTGTTACGGCGGCGGGCGGTGCGGCGAACTCAGGCGGGGCGACCGCAGTTGCGGTGGTGGGAATCGGGACGGCGGCGGGTGCCGTTGTTGCTGCCTCTGCCGCCTCCGTTGCCTGATTGGCGGGCGCGGCGGCGGCCGACGTTGACCTATCGGCCGGCGCATCGGCGATGGGCGCGGCGGCTGCGGACTTGCCGGCAGGAGGCAGCGCGGCATTGATCGCGGTTACGACCGGCGCAGCGGTGAGCGTTGCGAGCAGTGGCGCAGGCGCGGCAGCGGGTATCAAGTTGGGGGCGGCGGTTAGCGGTGCGGCAACAACAGGCGTTGCCGCGACCGTTTGCACGGGTGCGGCAAGCGCGGAATCCACTTCCGCAGGCACGGCGGCGATTGTGGCGGCGACTGTGGTTGCGGCAGCGGGCGTTGCGGCGACTGTTGGCGCGGGCGCGGCAATGAGGGGTGCGGCCGCAGCGGTCGGGATGGCCGTGGCTGCGGTGGCAGCCGTTGTGGCTGCGGCCTGCACAGGTAGTTCGGGCAAGGTTGGCGCGGGCGCGGCAGCAGGCGTTGTGCCAGCCGTGCTCGCGGCGGTCGTCGTGCCGATGAGCGCAAGCGGCGGTCTTGCCGTTGTCGGCGCATTCGCGGCTTCTCCCGCAATAGGGGTGGCACCGCCCAGCGTTTCGAATACTCCCGCTGCGTTGTACGTGATGTTCGGCTGAACACGCGTGCCCAGATTCACGATCACGCTGGGCGTTGCGAGCAATGGAGTCTCCAGGGGAGTTTCAATATTCGCTCCCGCATTCGCCTGCAGCAGCGGTCCCAGTGTGAACGGGCGGGCTACGGAAGCATCCGACACAGAGGGGATTGTTTCGGCCATGTAAATAACCTCCTTCAAGACAGAGGCATTGAGAATGTTTTTTTACATAAATAAATACGTTGATAACGGTATGTTTATGCTGCACGCCATTTAATCATGCGTAATGAAATACGTATCGGTTTGTAGGTATTGATCGTGAATAGTTCAATTCGATGTTATGTTCATCCCTATTTTTTATCGATGCGCACAACAAGGTTTTTGCCAGCCATCCCGGCATAAGCCATCTTGGGACCGCAGAACTATTCATCACCCCGGTGGGCAGAGGGGATTCCAACCGAAATCAAGCGCCAGGACAAAATCCTGCACGGGCGTCTAACCAATCCCTGAATCCGTGACACCAATTCACTGCCCAAACTTCTGAGCGGCAAACGTC
>JASJPG010000103.1:0-11491 GCA_031426815.1 Hydrogenophilaceae bacterium | reverse complement strand
CATAGGCCTGACGGATATACAGACGCGTCAAGGCATGCGCGGCGAACAGGATGAATGGCGTCGCCAGCACCCACAACTGCATGACTTCCATGCTGAAATGGTCCTGCAACTGCGTGACATAACCCAGAAAGGCCAAGGCACCGACGGTCAAGCACCAGGCGATCAGGATGCTGACAAAACCGCTCAAGGGCCGGAAGTTGCCGCACGGTTGCATCAGCGAAATATCTTCGAACAACTGAGCCGACAAGAAGAAGGCAATGATGCCGAGCACGATGTAATAACCGTCCAGCGGCTCGTCATACAAACCGAGCGAAATGATCAAGGCGGCTAGAACCCCGACCGGATTGATCAACCGAGTGAGGATGGCGAGGGTCGAGCTTTCGTTATACATCGGCGATCAGAATTTCAAGTTGGCGGAAACGAAAAGGGCGTTGGAGTCGAACTTGGCTGTCGAGTCGTTGGACTTGCGCCGGGAATGTTGCAAGCCCGCTGCAACATCGCCGCCGCGCCAGATTTCATAGCTAGCCGAGACGCCCAGACTGGCAAGCTTATCGGTGCGGGGAGTGCCTTGATATTCGATGTTCTCGTAGGAACCCTGGCCGATCAATCGCGTTTTCGGGGCAACCAGCCATGCCGCAGTCAAACTGACGCCATCGGCCAATTCGTAGCCGGCGACAGCCACATCGTTGGCACGCAGGTCACGAAAAAACGCGGCTTCGACTTGCGATTTTCCAGACGGCTGCCAGCGTGCCTCAAAACGCCATTCGGGACCGGAAAAGTCCCTGCCGGTTACCGACTGGCGACTGCGCTGGATATAACCCAGATGCCCGTTGAAACGCGTCTTGCCGCTGTAGTTCCAGGTACCAAGAAGGCGGATCCCCTGCTCGCGGAAATCGCTGGTAGGAAGGCTGTCGTACGAGCCATCGGTATTCGACAACTCCACACCGACCGATTCGACCGCCTGGCCGAGACGATACAACCCGAAGCTGGCGCGCCTATTGTCATTGTTGCGCGTCTTTTGCGTTACCGCCGAATAAGCCAGACTGGAATTCGACAAGCGCGCACGCGCACGCCAGTCGGTGTGAAACCAGTAATCCGCCTGAAACACCTGCTGATTCTCGGTCCTCACATTGCTATCTATCGTATTGGTCAGATAGTTGCTATACGGCGCCAGGGTTCGATTCTGCTTGGCCGAGAGCAGGCCGGACCAGCGATTGCCCAGCTGCCATTTCCACTCCCCATTGATATCCCGACCGGTGTAGTCGAGCAGGCTGGAAAATTTGCTGTAGCGGGTTTTGTCGCCGGACACACGTGCCTTGACCTGCTGACGGCCCTGCTTCCAGTCCAGGTCGATACCTGCGCCATAGCGCTGGTAGGTCACCGAGGGAATGCTGCTTGCTCCCACCGTAGAAGCGGCAGCTTCGGCATCGCTGGCAAACCGAAACAGATTGCTGTCGTAACCCATGCTGGCATTGAAGAAGGGACGCAAGGTATCGCCCTCGCCGGCCAACGCAGACACCGCCTCCCCCATGACCACCATCGCGAACAAAACGCGATGTAGAAAGCGGGAAAAATGCAGTAATCCGTACATCACCAGAATTGCCACGCGCCCGTGTTGAGCACCCACAAACCCAACACCAGATTGGTCGTCGCGTGCGCAACGATAGGCGCCCAGAGCGTGCCGGAAGCGCGGTACAGCCAGGCATAAGCCAGGCCGGCGACGATGCCGGCCAGCCAGAGACTGTGCTCCAGGCCGAACAACACGCTGCTGATCAATATGGCGCGCAGGCCGATCTGCACGGGCGCCAGATCGAGAAATTGGTGCTCCTGGATCCAGCGCAACAGGAAGGAGCGCCAGAACAACTCTTCCATCAACGGCACTACCAAAGCCGCACCGGCGAGACGCAGCAAGACCAGCGGCCAATCGAATGCGCCGGCGGAATCACGCGGATCGAAACCCGCGCCGCCACCAAGATTCATCCAGCCGGCATCCATGTTGATCCACAACACGAACACGACCACACCGAGCAACGGCGCGATTAACCCGGTCCAAAGCCACGTCGGGCGCGCGAACAACTCGATATACAGGGAACGGAAATACCAGAGTGCGGCAAGCACGGCGGCGATCTTTACCGGGTACAACCAACGCACATCGATAGCCGGTGCGAAATCCACCACCGCCCCTTCGATGGCAAGAAATGCCATGTACAGGGCGAAGGGCAGAATTCGCGCCATTGTTTGCGCGTTGATTTGCCAACCGAAGATTTGCACGCCGGGCCTCCCTAGCCGCTCCGCGCGTTACTTGAGGCCGCTCACGCCTTTCTCCATGGCTCCGGCATCGACGCCTGCCGGGGGCGCGGCGACGGGGGCAGCGGGTTCAGCCGCGGCTTGCGGTTTGACGGGTTCCTTGCCAGCTTCGGCATACTCGCCCAGATATTCGACCTTGGCTTTTTCTTTCAGCTGCTTGAGTTCGGCTTCGGCGGCTTCACGCTTCTTGGCGTTGCCCAGGTAGCGTTCGATCATCGGCTTGGCCTGCTCTTGCGTCAGCGGCTGCGTTTGCGAACCCGCCAGGACCAGGATATTCAGAACGCCGGGCGCCGCAAACGTAATGGCCTGACCATCTTTCAACGCATGCAGGCGCGGCAGCAGTTCGAGCGGCAACTGTTCGGCGGTTTTGGTGGATTGGCCAGCCCGCGCCGGGATATTTTGCGCCTTCAGCCAATTGGCGAAATCGCCCAGATTCTTGGTCTGCTGCAGCTGAGCTTTCACTGCATCGGAATTGGCCGGCGTGACCTGGACATTGATTTCCTGCAAACGATAGATGCGGCGCTCGGCGAACAGGGCCGGGTGCTTGGCATAGTATTCAGCCAGCTCGGTATCGCTGGGCTTGGCCTGATTGGCGGTCAGCTTCTGAATCAACGCCTGCGCCAGAACCTGACGACGCGCAGCTTCCAGCGTCTGCACGACCTGCGGATCGCGATCGATTTTTTCTTCAACGGCTTTCTGCACCAGAAGTTGCTGATCGACCATCGACTTCAGCACTTGATTGGCCGCCTGCTTGGCCTGTTCCGGACTGAGATTGCCCATTTTGGACAATTCGAAATTGAGCTGATGGACCGTGATTTCGTCGCTGTTCACTTTCGCCGCGACCTGAGTTGCTGCCTTGTCCTTGCCTTCCTTCTTGTCGCCACAGCCCACCATGGTCAAAGCCATAGCAACAGCCAGCGCGCTCAAACTAATCCGGTGCATCGTTCGCATTTCATTCCTCTCTGTACGATTTCAAAAGCCGTTGATCGTATCCAAGCCATATGGCCGGAATATTTCACCGCATAATTTCCCTGCATTATCCCGGGGTATTGGGGTCGAACTCAAGCAAACATCAGGCCAAATTCCCCGTCCTGGCAGCAGCAGTTCTCGCCAGGCACTACAAAATTCCCGCCGCGTAATCCGCCAGACGCGAACGTTCGCCACGCGCCAGCGTGATATGGCCGCCATGCTCCCAGCCCTTGAAGCGATCGACCACGTAGGTAATACCTGAACTACCCTCGGTCAAATACGGCGTATCGATCTGCGCAATATTGCCCAGACAGACTACCTTGGTACCGGGACCGGCGCGGGTGATCAGCGTCTTCATCTGCTTCGAGGTCAGGTTCTGCGCCTCGTCGATGATCAGGAATTTGTTGATGAAGGTGCGTCCGCGCATGAAGTTGAGCGACTTCACCTTGATGCGCGAACGGATCAGATCCTGCGTCGCCGCCCTGCCCCATTCGCCGGCCTCCTCGTCGGTCTTGTTGAGCACATCGAGGTTGTCTTCCAGCGCGCCCATCCACGGCGTCATCTTTTCCTCCTCGGTGCCGGGCAGGAAGCCGATGTCCTCGCCTACCGGCACGGTGACGCGAGTCATGATGATTTCGCTGTAGGTCTTGCTTTCCAGGATCTGGGTCAGGCCGGCAGCCAGGGTCAGCAAGGTCTTGCCGGTGCCGGCCTGGCCCAACAGGGAGACGAAATCGATCTCCGGGTCCATCAGCACATTGAGCGCGAAGTTCTGTTCGCGGTTGCGCGCCGTGATGCCCCAGACATTGTTCTTCTGGTGGCTGAAATCCCTCACGGTCTCCAATGTCGCGGTCTTGCCGGCAATCTCGACCACCTTGGCCTGAAACGGCTTCGGACCTTCCTGCCAGACAAACTGATTGACCAGCAGCGAAGCGCACAACGGCCCGGTGACGCGATAGTAGGAACGCCCGTCGCGCTGCCACGATTCCATGCCCTTGGCATGCTTGTCCCAGAAATCGGCCGGCAGTTCAAGCACGCCGGCGTAGAGCAGATCGGTGTCTTCCAGCACCTTGTCGTTGAAGTAGTCCTCCGCCGGAATCTCCAGCGCACGCGCCTTGATGCGCATGTTGATGTCTTTCGACACCAGGATGACCTGGCGCTCCGGCTGCTGCGCCTTGAGGAAGGCCACCACGCCGAGAATCTGGTTGTCGACCTTGCTGAACGGCAGGATCGAGGTGACATCGCTGGTGATCGGATGCGTCTGCAGGAACAAACGGCCGGTCGCGGCCTTGTGGCTGTGTTCGGAGAGCGGTGCGCCATCCTGGATGTGCATTTCCGACGAGCTGACGATTTCATCGAGGAAGCGGGTGACCTGCCGCGCATTGCGCGCCACTTCGGTCATGCCTTTCTTGTTGTGATCGAGTTCCTCCAGCGTCGCCATCGGCAGATAGATGTCGTGTTCCTGGAAGCGGTACAAGCAGGTCGGGTCGTGCAACATGACGTTGGTATCGAGAACAAACAGCTTGGTCGGCTTCTTGCTGGATTTGCGCGCCATCAGGATCTCTCCGAAAAGGATTACAGGGAACTCACGAAAGTCAGAACTTCCTGGGCATGATTGGGCACTTTCACCCCGCGCCAGGCCCGCGCAATCCGGCCGTCTGGCGTAATGGCAAAGGTGCTGCGTTCGATGCCCCGAACCTGTTTGCCATACATGTTTTTCAGTTTCATGACGCCGTACAGCTCGCACACCTGTTCATCGACATCGGCCAGCAACTGAAACGGGAATGCGAACTTGGCTTTGAAGTTCTCGTGCGCCTTCAAGCTGTCGCGCGAGATACCGAACACATCCCAGCCCAAGGCCTGAAATTGCGCGTACAGCGCGCTGAAATCCTGGCCTTCGGTGGTGCAACCGGGCGTGTTGTCCTTGGGATAGAAATAGAGCACGACGCCGCGTCCTTTACGCTCACTCAAATTGAAAGTCGTGCCGCCAGTGGCGGATAGTGCGAAATCCGGCGCAATTTGCTGTTCCATTATTTTTCCGCGGAGATTGGACGCGGCCATTATCGGGGACGCCCGTCGTCGGCGCTAGCAAGGCAGCGGAGTCGTTGGCGCTTTAGCGCCTTACGAATCCGGCGTACCCCTTGCGGGTACAGAGCGCGGCCCGACGACGCTTGCCCGCCGTCCCTGGATGCCTGTACCTTGCCCGACATGACAGATACGACGAGCCGAACCCTCGAACTGCCCATCGCCGGCATGACCTGCGCGGCCTGTTCCGCACGCCTGGAAAAAAATCTGAACAAGCTCGAAGGCGTCGCGGCGAACGTCAATCTGAGCACCGAAACCGCCCGCGTTGAATTCGACCCGGCGCGCATCCAACCCGCTGCCCTGCTCGAACAGATCCGGAAAACCGGCTTCAGCGTGCCGGATCAAACGCTCGATCTGGCCATCTCCGGCATGACCTGCGCGGCCTGCTCGACGCGGCTGGAAAAAGTGCTGAACCGCCTGCCCGGCGTCGAGGCCCGCGTCAACCTGGCCGCAGAGAAGGCGCGGCTGCGCTACACGCCGGGCATCGCCAGCCCGGACCAGCTGCTGGCGGCGGTCGCGAAAGCCGGCTTCGGCGCCGCGCAGATCACCGAAGCCAGCCGCGCCGAGACGAAGGCGCGCAAGGCGGCGGAATATCGCAGCGAATTGCGCGTCTTCCTGATTTCCGCGCTGTTCACGTTGCCGCTGCTGGCGCAGATGCTGCCGATGCTGGCCGGCGCCCAGCACGTCGAATGGATGCCCGGCTGGCTGCAATGGCTGCTCGCCACGCCAGTGCAGTTCTGGGCCGGCAAGCGCTTCTACACCGGCGCCTGGAACAGCCTGCGCGGCGGCGGCGCCAACATGGATGTGCTGGTCGTCCTCGGCACCAGCGCCGCCTATTTGTTCAGCGTCGCCGTGTTGTTGTTCGATCTCGGCGGCCATGTCTATTTCGAAGCCAGCGCCGCCGTGGTGACCCTGGTGCGCCTGGGCAAACTGCTGGAAGCGCGCGCCAAATCGCGCACCTCCACCGCCATCGAACAATTGATCGGCCTGCAACCGCGCAGTGCCTGGGTCGAGAAAGGCGGCGAGGTCATCGAAACCGAAACCGCGCGACTGCGTATCGGCGATGTCGTGCGCATTCGCGCCGGCGAACGCATCCCGGTCGATGGCCAAGTCATCGACGGCGTCTCCAGCCTCGACGAAAGCCTGCTCACCGGCGAGAGCCTGCCGGTGGTCAAACGCGCCGGCGACCACGTCCATGCCGGCAGCCAGAATCTCGACGGCCTGCTGCGCGTGCGGGCGGAAAGCGTCGGCGCGCAGACCCAGTTGATGGAAATCGTGCGCCTGACCGAAGCCGCGCAAGGCTCGAAAGCGCCGATCCAGAAACTGGCGGATCAGATCTCAGGCATCTTCGTGCCCGCCGTCATCGCCCTCGCCGCCTTGACTTTCCTGGGTTGGTGGCTGGCCACCGGCGATTTCACGCAAAGCCTGATTCCCGCCGTCGCCGTGCTGGTCATCGCCTGCCCCTGCGCCCTCGGTCTGGCGACCCCCACCGCGGTCATGGTCGGCCTCGGTCGCGGCGCGCAGATGGGCATCCTGGTGCGCTCGGCGGAAGCGCTGGAACGCGCCGAAAAACTCTCGCTGCTGGCGCTGGACAAGACCGGCACCCTGACCGAAGGCCGCATGGCACTGGTGGCGTTGCAACCGGCCCCAGGGATCGATGAAAAAGAACTGCTGCGTCTGGCCGCCGCGCTGGAGCAAGGCAGCACGCATCCGCTCGCCGGCGCCGTGCTGGAAGCCGCGAAAGCGCGCGGCATCGTCTATCCACCGGTCGAAGCTTTCGAGAACCTCAGTGGTCAAGGCGTAACAGGATCGGTCGAAGGGCGTGCGTTGCGGCTGGGTACGTCGGAATGGTTGCAGGACGTCACGCTCCCGGCAGCCGGCGACCATGCCGCCGCCACCTGGGTCGTGCTCGCCGATGCCACTGGAATACTCGGTCGCCTCGCCTGCGCCGACCGCCTGCGCACAACATCCAGGGACGCCATCGCGCGCCTGCAAAAGCTCGGCATCGAATGCGTCATGCTGACCGGCGACCACCCGGATGCGGCCAAAGCCATCGCCGAGGAAGCCGGCATCAAGGATTGGCGCGCGCGCGTCATGCCGCAGGAAAAAGCCGCCGCCGTGGCGTCATTGAAAACCGCCGGCAAGATCGTCGGCATGGCTGGCGACGGTGTCAACGATGCCCCTGCGCTGGCCAGCGCGGATATCAGCTTCGGCATGGCCAGCGGCTCCGACATCGCGCTGGAAGCGGCCGACATCACGCTGATGCGTTCCGACCTGAACAGCGTCGCCGACGCCGTCGAACTGTCCCGCGCGGTCATGCGCAAGATCCGCCAGAACCTGTTCCTCGCCTTCTTCTACAACGTGCTGGCCCTGCCGCTCGCCGCCGCCGGCCTGCTCAACCCGGTGATCGCCGGCGCGGCGATGGCGCTGTCTTCCGTTTCGGTGGTCGGCAATACCTTGCTGCTGAAGCGCTGGCGACCGAAGTAAGCCGCTTCAGGCCTCCGTGGTCTCAGAGCAGAACCACAGTTTGTTGCCTTCGCTGTCGAGAAAACTGCCGACCAGATATTCGTCGTAGGGCATGACGCAATCCGAGACGATGACCTCGTGCGCGCGCAGCTCCTGTTCGGTAAGCAGGGCGTCGACAGTCTCGAAGGTAATGCGCGGGTTGGGCGTATCGGTGGGCTGGAGGGAACCGTCCGACTTCAACATCAGCAATGTACTGCCGAGATAGAAGCCGACCTCCACCTCACCTTCGTATGCGGGCTCCAGTCCCAAGGTCTCGCCATAGAAACGACGCGCCCGTTCGGGCTCTGTCACGCCCAACGCGACCACCTTGACGTTCAATAAACCGAGGGGTGAAGTATTCATGGCACGGTCTCCTTCTCGCTGGAAGACTTTTTCGCGCGACTCGACAGAGTCGATCAATGGGACAAAGCCTGCAATATTGCTGGCGGGCGACAGCAATCTACGCAGCCAGACGCATCGCCCAGCCGATGCCGAACAGCGAGGCTAGCAGCAAAGCCAGATACGCCGCGCCGAGCCAGGCATAGCGCCGGCCCAGCTGTTCCGGCACGTGGTTGGCGATCAGGTAAGGTTTGCGCGAACCGGGCTTGCGCAACTGGTGTTGCGTCGGCTGGTTGCGGATTGCCTGATGTAGACGCACCACTTCAAGCTCGGCGGCTTGCCGCGCCGACTGCCATTCCTGTTCGTCGATGGCACCGTCGCGATCAAGGTCGAAGCGCCGGTGCAAATCCGCCTGATCCGACTTCCATTCGGCCAGCAAATCGCCGACATCGAGGCGGGTATTGAGCACAACCTGCGTGCCGCTAAAACTGACGAAGTCGCCCAGGGCATACAGCCGGTCGCCCTTGAGCAGGACGTACTCGGTATGGCGCTCGTCGCCCTGCGTGCGGATCTCTTTGTGGGTAGTCAGTATCTCCGCGCCGACCGGGTCGACCTCGCAGCGGCCGGAGTCGTCCTCCAGATTGAACGGCAGATCGCTTTCACCGTGATCCACCTGCTTCCAATCGTTGTTCTCGTGCCGTTCGACGGTGTAGCGGTACCACAGGCAGGGCAGCTGGGTGAATGGCGTAAGCAGCGGGGTATCCGCCAGCGGTTGGCCGCGGCCGACCAGTTCAACAAAGCCTTGCGCGGCGGAAGCGACGCGCGAGGTGGGCGTATCGACAATGGCGCGCCGCCAACGCAGTGCGTCAATCCAGGCCCACAGGTTGAGCAACGCGGCGGCGACAAAAACCGGCAGCCAGACTTGATTGGATTCAGCCCAAAGCGCGAAACCGAACAGCATCGTTTGCAGGAAAAATGGCAGCCCTTGAGTATTTCCCCAGCCAGATCGTCGGGCCAGCCAACGCTTCATGCGCGATCAGCTGAACAATGCTTTTACGTCGACGTCCTTCTTGTCCGCCGCGCTGAAGGTCAGCAGTGGCTTGGCGCCGAAGCTGAACAGGTGGGCGACGAAGACGTCGGGAAACTGCTCGATGCGGGCGTTGTTGATGTTGACGTGTTCGTTGTACAGCTCGCGGCGGTCGGCAATGGCGTCTTCCAGGCCGGTGATGCGCGACATCAACTGGGCGAAATGTTCGTTGGCGCGCAGTTCCGGATAAGCCTCGGCCACCGCGAAGATCTGGCCCAGGCCCATGCGTAGCGCGCCTTCCGCCAGGCCCAACGCGGGAATGTCGCCGACGTTGCTGGCTTGCTGCACGCGGCTGCGCGCTTCGGTGACCTGGCGCAGCGTGTCCTGTTCGAACTGCTTGTATTGCTTGCAGGTCTCGATCAGCTTGGGCAGTTCGTCATGTCGTTGCTTGAGCAGCACATCGATGTTCGACCAGGCCTTGGCGACGTTGTGCTTGATCTGCACCAGGCTGTTGTAGACGAACACGGCATAGACCAGCAGGATCAGAACCGGTCCGTAGAACAGGATGGCGGTGGACATCGGGCGATACCTCCAGCGGTTATTCCTCGTTCGGTTCCGAATCGGCCGAATCACCCGCGTCGCCCGCTTCGCCTTCCACATCCAGTTCGCTGTCCGTATCCGCGACTCGCTGCAGGCCGGACAGCTTCTCGCCGGCATCCAGGTTGATCAGCGTGACGCCTTGCGTCGAGCGGCCGAGAGAGCGGATTTCGCTGACGCGGGTGCGGATCAGGACGCCGCCGGTGGTGATCAGCATGACCTCGTCGGTTTCGTCGACCAAGGTCGCCGCAACGACCTTGCCATTGCGCGCCGAGGTCGAGATGGCGATGAGGCCCTGGCCACCACGACCGTGGCGGGTGTAATCGCCGACCGGAGTGCGCTTGCCGAAACCGTTTTCGGTGGCGGTCAGCACGCTCTGTTCGTCGTTGTCGGCGACCAGCAGCGCAATCACGCGTGAATCGCCGGCCAGCCGGATGCCGCGCACGCCGCGCGCATTGCGACCGACGGTACGCACATCGTTTTCGTCGAAGCGGTTGGCCTTGCCTTCATCCGAGAACAACATGACGTCGTTCTGGCCGTTGGTGATGGCGACGCCGACCAGATAGTCGCCCTCGTCCAGGTTGACCGCGATGATGCCGGCGGTGCGCGGCCGCGAGAAATCGGTCAGCGGGGTTTTCTTGACGATGCCCGACGAGGTCGCCATGAAGATGAAATGGTTCTCGTCGAATTCCTTGACCGGCAGAATGGCGTTGACCTTCTCGTCCTGCTCCATCTTGAGCAGGTTGATGATCGGCTTGCCACGCGCGCCGCGGCCGCCCTGCGGCACTTCATACACCTTGAGCCAGAACATGCGGCCGCGGTCGGTGAAACAGAGGATGTAGTCGTGCGTATTGGCGATGAACAGCTTCTCGATGAAGTCCTCGTCCTTGGTGCCGGTGGCCTGCTTGCCGCGGCCGCCGCGCTTCTGCGTGCGATATTCGTCGAGCGGCTGCGCCTTCATGTAGCCGGTGTTGGACAGCGTGACCGCCATGTCCTGCGGCGTGATCAGGTCTTCCAGCGAGATATCGCCGGCGTAGGCGATGATTTCGGAACGACGCTTGTCGCCGAACGCGGCTTTGATCTCGCCCAGTTCGGTCGCGATGATTTCGGTGACGCGCTCGGGCGTGTCGAGGATGTCGAGCAGGTCGGCGATGCGCACCATGATGTCGCCGTATTCGCCAACCACCTTGTCCTGCTCCAGCCCGGTCAAACGCTGCAGGCGCAGGTCGAGAATCGCCTGGGCCTGCACTTCGGTCAGGAAATAGCCATTCGCATGCAAGCCGAATTCGGCCGCCAGATTGAGCGGACGGAAGGCTTCCGTACCGACTTTCTCGCCGGCCACCTTCGCCAGCATCTGCTCGACCACACCTGAGCGCCAAGCCTTGGACAGCAGTGCCGCCTTGGCTTCCGGCGGCGTCGCCGAAGATTTGATCAGCGCGATGATCTCGTCGACGTTGGCCAGCGCCACGGCGAGGCCTTCCAGGATATGGCCGCGATCGCGCGCCTTCTTCAGTTCGAACTGGGTGCGGCGGGTAATGACTTCGCGGCGATGGCGCAGGAAGGCTTCGAGGATCTGTTTCAGGTTCAGCAGACGCGGCTGGCCGTCGAGGATGGCCACCATGTTCATGCCGAAGGTGTCCTGCATCTGCGTGTGCTTGTACAGGT
>JASJPG010000102.1:0-20862 GCA_031426815.1 Hydrogenophilaceae bacterium | reverse complement strand
CCAAGGCGCGATTGTTCCAGACTTCGCGCCTTGGAAGGCGCTCCTACGAACGTCAGTTCGCTTGAACCAGCGCCCGGTCAGGCAGGCGCTGTCGCATGGTCAAGCCGATCAGCCCGAGACCGGTGAGCAACAACGCCCAGTTCTCCGCTTCCGGAACGGCGGAGATGTTGGCTACGCTGATGCCGTAACTACCGGCCTGGAATGCACCGGCGGGACTGCCGAAAACCAGCGCGGTGTAGGTCCCGACCTCGACCGGATTGAAGGTGAAGCTGCCGGAGCCCTGCACCGTTCCCAGGATATTGGCGCCCTTGGTGATGGCCAGACTGAGGACATCGAAGGAATCCGTTGGAAACGCGAAATCGAGCAGCGTCGCCAGGTAATCGCCCTCCAGCTGGGTGACTTCGAAGCTGTAGCTGTCGAACTGGGGGCCGCCGATCATGCTGCCCGTGGCTTGGAACAACGTGGTATCGGCCAGCACGCTGCCGGACGAACCTGCCAACGCCAGTATCAGCGCCCCGCTGCGCAGGGAATTTGCCGTAAGTTTTTTCATCCTTCCTCCATTTGATCAATCGTAAAAATGACTCGGTTTGTTGCGTGTGTCGTTACAGAACAGCCGATCGATCCGTCGTCCCGACCGGCGTCGGAATGACGGCGGATCGATCGGCGCTGGCTACGGCTTGGGCTCATATTTTTCGAGGCCGGCAGTCACGTACTCCTCTGTATCCAACTTGCCATCGCGATCGCGATCCGCCGCGATGAAAACTTCCGTCGCGATCATGCCGATGACGGCCTCCCTGGCCGACACGTAACCGTCTCCATCCGCATCCAGCTTCTTGAATGTTTCCGGAGCCGCGCTCTCCACCGCCGCCTGCGCCGCAGTAACGCCCCAGGCCAGAGTGGTCAGGGCTGCGATAAGCAGGGCACGTTCCTGAATCTTGCTGTTGAATGCTTTTTGCATGAGGTACTCCCGTAGTGGATTAGTGGTCGAACACGGACTAAACGCCCAGGTTGCTATAGCGAGCATCGTGCCAACTAAATAAATCCATGCATTTCAATGGGTTATGGCAATCGCCCGAAGCGTCGCCGGCGCGCACTGACGCCTGGCGGCGACACTGGACCGACCGGTGCAGGCCATGCGCTTGAAAACAAAGGGAAATGAAACTGTCGTCGGCGGACGACAGGTGTTCAGGACTTGAACTGAACCGGCGTCAGTTGATGCCGCTGCATCAGACGATAGAACTCGGTGCGATTGCGTCCCGCCAGGCGTGCCGCGCGGCTGACGTTGCCTTCCGCCGCGCGCATCAAGCCGACCAGATAGTCGCGCTCGAAGCGGCGCCGGGCCTCTTCCAGCGGCACGGTCAGGGTCTGGGCATGCTGCATGGCATCCGCCACCAGCGATGCCGGCACCAGATGGGTGGTGCACAGGGCGACGCTCTGTTCCACCACGTTGAGCAACTGCCGCACATTGCCCGGCCAGGATGCCTGCAACAGCAGTTCCATGGCCTCCGGCGCGAAGCCACGAATGGGCTTGCCGTATTTCTCGGCAAGACGAGCCAGACCGTGATTGGCCAGCAGCGGAATATCCTCGCGCCGCTCGACCAGCGTCGGCAAACGCAGGCAGACCACGTTCAGACGATAGAACAGATCCTCGCGAAAACGTGCCTGCGCGACCGCGTCGACGAGATCGCGATGGGTGGCCGAAACCACGCGCAGATCGACGCTGACGGCATGCTCCGAACCGATCGGACGCACCCGGCGTTCCTGCAGCACACGCAGCAATTTTGCTTGCAGCGCGACCGGCATATCGCCGATTTCATCGAGGAACAGCGTGCCGCCCGCCGCCGACTGGATCAGCCCGGTCCGGTCGCGGGTGGCGCCGGTGTAGGCGCCTTTGACGTGGCCGAACAATTCCGATTCGAGCAAGGGTTCCGGAATCGCGGCGCAATTGACGGCAACGAAGGGCGCGTCGCGGCGCGGGCTGGCCAGATGCACGGCGCGCGCCAGCAATTCCTTGCCGGTACCGCTCTCACCCTGGATCAGGACGCTGGCATCGCTGGCCGCAACCAGGCCGGTCTTGCGCAACACTTCCTCCATGGCCGGACTGCGGCAAACGATGGCGCTGCGCCAGGCGGCGCCGGCGCCGTCCAGGTCGGCGTTCGCCATGCGCACCCCGACCCGCATGGCGCGTTCGATCTCGGCCAGCAACATCTGGCCGTCGAACGGTTTGGTCAGATAGCCGAACACGCCGCCGCGCGTCGCTTCCACCGCATCGGGAATGCTGCCGTGCGCCGTCAGCATGATCACCGGCAGGCCGGGCCAGGTGGACTGGATGCGGTTAAACAGCGCCATGCCGTCCATGCCCGCCATGCGCAGATCGGTGACCACTACCTGCGGTTGCGTCTGCAGCAGGTAATCCAGCGCCTGCTCGGCGCTGGCGGCGGTGGTGACCGCATAGCCCGCCGCGCTCAGCCGGATCGACAACAAGCGCAGCAGGTCGGGATCGTCATCCACCGCCATGACCCGACGCGCGGCGGCGGCCGATTTATCAATGCTTATCGCGTTCAATCAGACTTTTCTCCATGTTCTTGATGGCCTCCAGTTTCTCCCTGCACACCTCGGCCCGCTTCTTCTCCTCGCGCATCCTTGCGCCGGCTTCATCCAGATTGCCGGCAAGCCGGTTTCGTTCCCCGAGCATCGCGCGCATCCAGCGGACGAAGGCCTTGAGAGCGGGTTCGGCGGCGGGTTGGCGTTTTTCCCATTCCTGCAACACGCGCAGCGCCGCCGCGTCATCGCGGAACGGCAGACCGGGCTGGGAAAGCAGCAAAGACAGGCGCAACTGGGTCGTGCCGCCCCGGCTCTGATCCGGGATCGCGGCCAGCGCCTCGTATTCGCGCACCAGTTCGGCCGGCGACGCGCGGCTGAAGCGATCCATCAATGCCAGGATGTCGTCGGCGGTGCTCGGCAGGATGGACGGCAGAACAAACCGGGGCGGCGACGCATCCGTCGGCGGCAGGCCGGCACGCAGGTCGGCACAGCCGGACAACAACACGGCAAGCAGACCGGCAAACACCCCAAAGCCAGACGTATTCAATTTCATCACCTTCCCGCGCCGCTCCCTTTGGGCAGAATCACCCGGAAGCTGGCTCCATCCTCATAGTTATCGTCGATGCCGATGCGCCCGCCATGCGCCACGACATGTTCCCGCGCAATGGCAAGACCCAGACCGGTACCCTGCTGCGATGCGGCCTCGGGTTGGCGGCCCTGAAAGAATGCATCGAACACACGCGGCCGCTCTTCCGCCGACACGCCCGGCCCCTGGTCGGACACCTCCAGCGCAACCGTGTCGACCGCGGCCTCCGCCTGAATGCGGATGCGGCCGCCGGGCGGCGAGAACTTGATCGCATTGGAAACCAGATTATCCACGATGACCCGCAGTTTTTCCGGATCGGCCATCAGGCTGACCTCGCCGGTTTCGGTCTCGACCTGGATCTCCTTCGCCAGCAATGCGGCGCGTTGATCGTTCAATACCCGCGCCACCACTTCGCCGATCCGCACCGAGACCAGATCGATCCGATCCGGCGCCGAAGTCAGCGAACGGTACGCCAGCAGATCCTCGATCAGCTTTTGCAGGCGCAGACTGTTCTGGCGCAGGATGGAAACCACCTCCTGCTGCGGCCCCGACAGCGTGCCGACGCTGCCATCCCAGAGCAGGCCCGAGCACTCGCGCACGGCGGTCAACGGCGTCTTCAACTCATGCGAAAGATGGCGCAGGAAACGCGTTTTATCGGCTTCCGCGTCGAGCATGCCCTGGCGCATCCAGTCGAGACGCTCTGCCAGATACTCCAGATCGCTCGGGCCGCGCACCTGGATGGGAACGGTCAAATCCCCCGCGCGCAGACGCCGGATCGCCGCATCGAGCTGGCGCACCGGCTTGGCGATCAGCAGCGGCACACCGATCGCCAGCAAGATCGCCAACGGCACCAGGCCGAGCAACATCCAGTTCACCCGGCTGCGTGCCGTCTCGGCGCGCGCCTGCAAAGCCGCGATTTCCTGATCCACCAGTAGATGGCTCTGCGCCGTGATTTGTTTGGCGAGGCCGACCAGACCGGAAAACTCCTGTGTTTTCCGACGCACCGCCTTTTCGCTGAACGCCGCCGTGGCCAACCCCGCATGCAGCGTCGCCTCCTTCGCGATCAGTTCGCTCAGCAAGTTGCGTTGCGCATCTTGCCAGGCTAGCGCGTCCAGCATGCCGCTGGTCTCGACGAAACGTGCGCGCGCCCGGAAGTAAGCTACCCGCAAGGTCTCGTCGCCGAGGATGGCGAACTGGCGCGCGCCGCGTTCCATCGCAATCGTTTCCTCGACCAGATCGCGGCTGCCATTCACCGCCTGCGCGCCCTGATACACCACCCGCTGGCTGTCCTTCGCCAGGCGATCCAGCGAAATCACGCTGTAGAACAGACCCGCGAGGATAGGAATCGCCGCCACGACAAAGCCGAGCAACGTGAATTTGAGGAACGAACGCGGGTAATGGAAACGAACTTTCATGGCTCAGTCGCGAATGGAACCGTTCGGGTGAAGTCGGCTGCGCCACCATACCAGCAGCACGGCAGAAAGCGGAATCATCGCAACCATATGAGCCTCGCTCTCGCCCCACGTTCGCCTCGCTATACTGTCGCCACTGATCCGCCGCTCTCATTCCTGCTTGTTTCCCGCACCTCTACCGCGATCCACACCATGTCCGACCTGACCCAATCCGCCTCCTGGAAAGCCCTCAAAGAAGAACGCAAAGCCTGGAAAGGCGTGCATCTGCGCGCTCTGTTCGAGCAAGACAAGAAACGCGCCGAGCGCTTTTCGCTGCAGATGGATGACCTGCTGCTGGACTACTCGAAGAATCTGATCCGGCCGCAAACCATGAAGTTACTGGTCAAACTGGCCAGGGATAGCGGCGTGGAAATCCTGCGCGACGCGATGTTCGCCGGCGACAAGATCAATCTGACCGAAGACCGCGCGGTGTTGCATACGGCGCTGCGCAACCGCGGCGAGCGGGCGGTCATGGTCGATGGCCGCGATGTGATGCCGGATGTGCGCGACGTGCTGGCGCGCATGCGCGCTTTTGCCGACCGGGTGCGCACCGGCAAATGGAAGGGTTTCACCGGCAAGCCGATCACCGATGTGGTGAATATCGGCATCGGCGGTTCCGATCTCGGCCCGGCCATGGCTTGTCTGGCGCTGCGGCCGTATGGCGGCAACATCAATGCGCACTTCGTTTCCAACGTCGATCCCAGCCATCTGTACGACACGCTGGAAGATCTGGACCCGGCGACGACGCTGTTCATCGTCGCCTCGAAGACCTTCACCACGCAGGAAACCCTGCTCAATGCCGGCGCAGCGCGTAGCTGGCTGCTTGCTGCAGCAAAGAAAGATATGAAGGTGGTCGCCAAGCATTTCGTGGCCGTCTCCACCAACGAAACGGCCGTACGCGAATTTGGCATCGATACCGCCAACATGTTCGGTTTCTGGGACTGGGTCGGCGGCCGCTATTCGCTCTGGTCCGCCATCGGCCTGCCGATCGCGCTGTACATCGGCATGGACGAGTTCGAGGAACTGCTCGGCGGCGCCTTCGACATGGACGAACATTTCCGCACCGCGCCGCTGGCCGTGAACATGCCGGTGATCCTGGCCGTGCTCGGGGTCTGGTACAACAATTTCTGGGATGCGCAGAGTTACGCCGTGCTGCCCTATGAGCAACGTCTGAGCCGGTTTGCCGCGTACTTGCAGCAGCTCGACATGGAAAGCAACGGCAAAGGCGTTACCCGTGAGGGCAAGCCGGTGAAGGTGTCGACCGGCCCGGTGCTGTTCGGCGAACCCGGCACCAATGGCCAGCATGCGTTCTATCAGCTGATCCATCAGGGTTCGAAGTTGATCCCGTGCGATTTTCTGGCGGCGGCGGAATCGCATAACGATATCAACGGACAACATGCCGTATTGCTGTCCAATTTCCTGGCGCAGACCGAAGCGCTGATGCGCGGCAAAAACGCGGCCGAAGTGGCCAGCGAATTGAGCGCCGCCGGGATGAGCAAGAGCGAAATCAAGGAACTGCTGCCGCACAAGATATTTCCCGGCAATCGACCCACCAATTCGCTGCTCTATCGCAAGCTGACGCCGCGCACGCTGGGTCGCTTGATCGCGCTCTACGAGCACAAGGTTTTCGTCCAGGGCGCAATCTGGGACGTCAATTCCTACGACCAGTGGGGCGTGGAACTCGGCAAGCAATTGGCCAAGGCGATCCTGCCCGAATTGACCGCGGCAGCGACCACGAAACGCACGCCGCACACCCACGACGCTTCGACCAATCGCCTGATCGCTCAATTACGCTCAACTGCGGACTAGCGCAATGCGGATTTTTTGCTAGAATCACGGCCGTTAGCGTTTGTCGCTACCCGCGAAACTCGCTAACAATCAACATGTTGATCAAACCATTTAAGGAATTACACAAATGAAATATACCGTCCTGCTCGCCGCTCTGTTGGCCATGTCCCTGTCCGCTTGTGGCAAAAAAGAAGAAGCTCCGGCTCCCGCTCCTGAAGTTGCCGCTCCCGCTCCTGAAGTTGCCGCTCCCGCTCCCGCCGCTCCCGCTGACATGGCTGCTCCCGCTGCTGACGCTGCTGCTCCCGCTGCTGCGCCTGCTGACGCTGCCGCTCCTGCTGCTCCCGCCAAGTAATCGGCAAGCATGCATGAAGAAACCGGCCTTCGGGCCGGTTTTTTTTCGCCTGTACTGTATCGCTGTCGAGTGACCAGATCTCGACAGCGGTGTCGGATTCCAAAACGCACGGTCATTCCATTTCGCCAAAACAACAACGTAACACACTGTTTTATATTATAAATAATGCTGGCACGCATCCTGCATACAGTCTTGTACCGACACACGGAGGCTGTAATGAACAAGACCCTGATGCACCTACTGATCGCCGCCAGCATGATGACTTCCGCCGCCGCCCAAGCCATTAGCATCGACGCCAGTCTGGCGGATTGGGGCGTTCAACAAAATGGTTCGGTCACGGGCTGGACGCCCAACACCGGCGTGCTTTCCACGCAGGAAGATCAAACCGGTTCCGGCGCGTTCAAGCTGACCCCCGGCTGGGGTGGGCAGGCTTACGATGCCGAAGCGATGTATGTGAACTGGGATGCCAACAAGTTGTATGTCGCCATCGCCACCGGCCATAACCCCAACACGGTCAACAATCCTCTCGGCAACAGCTACGCCGCCGGCGATATCGCCATCGATTTCGGCAACAACAGCAGCTGGGACTACGGCATCGAATTGCTGGGCAGCGCCACCACGACCAGCGCGCATGTCTATAGCGATGTCAACTGGGCGTACGGCCTGTGGAAGGCCAATGGCGCTTATGTCGGCAGCCCGTATGGCAACAGCCTGACTGCAGATCACGCGCATCCGACTTCGATTCTTTCCGGTACCGACGAGGGTGCTGGCACGCTCGCCTACACCACTACCGGCCAGAACAATTACGGGGTAAAGGCGAGCGATCTGCACTACTTCTACGAAGTCGCCATCCCGCTGGCCGCATTCGGCAACGATTGGGGCGTCGGCACCCAGTTCAACATCCACTGGACGCAGAACTGCGCCAACGACGCGATTTCCGTGATGGGCATGATCGACGCACGCGACCAGACCCAAGTCCCCGAACCGGGCACACTGGCTCTATTGCCCTTGGGCTTATTCGGCCTGATCGTCCTGCGCCGCCGCAAGTTCGGTTAACGCAGCACCGCTTCGATTCGCCGCATCGCTTCCTGGATCCGTGCCCGGGATGTGGTGTAGGCGAAGCGAACATTTCGGCTCGCCGCGTGCGAGCCGAAATCCGTTCCAGGCGTGATTGCCACGCCGGCCTCCAGCAACAAACGCTCGGCCAATTCTTCCGCGGCCATGCCGAAGCGACCGACCTCGGCATAACAGTAGAAAGCGCCTTGCGGCGCGGTCTTCACCTCGAATCCGAGGCGCGCCAACTCCGGCAACAAAGCGTCGCGCCGCAAGTGCAACTCGCTCTTGCAGTCCTCCAGCAGCACGCGCGTATCGGCGCTCAGCGCAACCAATGCCGCATGCTGCGCCACGGTCGGCGGTGCAAGAAAGAGGTTCTGCGCCAATTTATCGACGCTCGCCAGCAGCGCCGCCGGCATCAACATCCAGCCCAGCCGCCAGCCGGTCATCAGGAAATACTTCGAGAAACTGTTGATCACCACGACGTCTTCGCCCATGCCGGCCGCGCTCGGCGGCGTGCTGTCATAGACCAGTTCGTGATAGATCTCGTCGACCAGCAGCCAGCCGTTGCGCGCCCGCACCTCGGCATGGATGGCGGCCAGTTCCTGCGCTGAAATCAGCGTGCCGGTCGGATTGCCCGGATTGGCCACCAGCACGCCGCGCGTGCGCGGCCCCCAGTGGCGCGCGACCGCTTCGGCGGTGAGCTGATAGCCCGTCTCGCAGCCGACCGGAATCCCCACCGCGCGCACTTCCAGCAAGCGCGCGAAATGCCGGTTGCAGGGATAACCGGGATCGGCCAGCAGGATTTCGTCGCCCGGATTGAACAGCGCCGCCATCGCCAGCAACAAGGCGCCGGACGCGCCCGGCGTGACACAGACGCGGCTGGGCGGCACCTCGACGCCGTAACGTTCGCCGTAGTAGTCCGCAATCGCCGTGCGCAGAGCCGGCAAACCAAGTGCCGGCGTGTAATGCGTATGGCCGGCGCGCAACGCGGCGATACCGGCTTCGACCATCGGCGCGGGCGTCGCGAAATCGGGTTCGCCGATTTCCAGATGGATGATGTCGCGCCCGGCCGCCTCCAGTTCGCGCGCCCGCGCCAGGATGGCCATGACGCGAAACGGTTCGATATCGTCGGCGCGCTGGGCTGGCTGCATCGCGGGTTTCATCGCGCGCTGGCTTACAGATGTTCGGCGATGAATTCCCGCACAAAGTGTTCCGGCTTGGCGCTGTGGAAACGGGCCACTTCTTCGCCATTCTTGAACAGCAAAACGGTGGGAAAGCCACGCGCACCGTAGCGACCGGCGATTTTCATGTTTTCGTCTTCGTCGACTTCGATCTTGACCAGTTTGGCCTTGCCCTTGAATTCGGGGACGACTTTTGCCAGCACCGGCGTCAAAAAATGGCAGGGGCCGCACCACTCCGCCCACAGATCGACCAGGACCAGATGTTGGTGCGAGGCTTCGATGACATCGCGCTCGAAATGGTGCACGTCGGTATCGAAGATGCACTGATCCTTGCAGGCAGCTTCATGCTGATGATCATGGTGTTGCAATGTCATGGCGTATCCATTCCTTCCAAAAAAGGCGCCAGCCGACCCATCGGGTCTTGCCGGTAATACAGGCGCATCTGTTCGTAAACCGCCGGGTAGGTTTCCAGCAACACATCCGGCGCTTCAAAAAAATATTCGGTCAACACGGCAAAGAACTCGGCCGGATTTTCCGAGGCATAGGGGTCGATCTCGCCCTCTTCACCCGCATCGACGCGGCGGCAAAAATCCTGGTAAGCCGCGTTGAATACAGCCGCCCAGGTGGTGACCGCCATGCCGGAATGCAGCACCGGCAAACCGTCCACCGCGCCATTGCGCATATCCAGTTTGTGGGCGAATTCGTGGATCACCACGTTGTAGCCCTGGCAGTGCCCAGAAGCAGCGACATCGTCGAGCGACAGCACCAGCGGCCCGCCTTCCCAGGCTTCACCGCTCAACGGCTGGCGCACCCGATGCACGATACCGTAATCATCGGTGACCTCACGATCGGGAATGAACTCGCCTGGATACAGGATGATTTCGCGCCAGCCACGATAAGCCTGGTAGCCCAGATGCAGGATCGGCAATACCGCCTGTAACGCGATGGCGGCACGGGTTGGCGCATCAAGCACGGCGCCAGAAACCGGCGTGAGGGTTTTGTCGGCCAGCAACTGTGCAGCCAGTTCGTGCAAGGTCGCGATTTCCGCTTCGCTCAGACCGGCGAAGACCGGCAACGCCAATGTCGGCGCCGCAGCCGCCAGCCAATCCGAATCCACAGGCAAAACAATGCCGGCACGCTGGCCGGCATTGTTCGCCTCGGACCTGGAAAACCACTTGCTCCAGAACCCCGGCACAGAACCTCGCACACTCAGTCGTGTAAGCGATCAGCCTTCGCGGTTGGCCCGCTTGCGCTCGTGCTCTTTCAGGAAGCGTTTGCGGATGCGGATACTCTTCGGCGTGATTTCCACCAGTTCGTCGTCGGAGATGAATTCGACGGCGGCTTCCAGCGACATCAGGACCGGCGGCACCAGGCGCACGGCTTCGTCGGTACCGGAAGAACGCACGTTGGTGAGCTGCTTGCCCTTGATCGGATTGACCACCAGATCGTTGTCGCGGCTATGCACGCCGATGATGATGCCTTCATACAGCGGATCGTTGTGCTTGACGAACATGCGGCCGCGATCCTGCAACTTCCACAGCGCATAGGCGACCGCCGGGCCGTCTTCGCCGGAAATCAGCACGCCGTTGCGGCGCTCCGGCATGTCGGGACGGATCGGACCCCAGTCGTCGAACACGTGGCTCATGATGCCGGTACCGCGCGTCATGGTCATGAATTCGCCCTGGAAGCCGATCAGGCCGCGCGCGGGAATACGGTATTCCAGGCGCACCCGGCCCTGGCCGTCCGGCACCATGTCGAGCAAATCGCCACGACGGCGACCGATCTCTTCCATGATGGCGCCCTGATGTTCTTCTTCCACGTCGATGGTGAGCAGTTCGTACGGCTCCTGCTTTTCGCCATCCATCTCACGCGTGACCACGCGCGGACGGGAAACGGCCAGTTCGAAGCCTTCTCGCCGCATGTTCTCCAGCAGGATGGTCAGGTGCAGCTCGCCGCGACCGGAAACGATGAACACATCGGTGTCTTCCGTGTCTTCCACGCGCAGCGCGACGTTGACCAGCAGTTCTTTCTGGAGACGATCGCGGATGTTGCGGCTGGTGACGAACTTGCCTTCCTTGCCGGCGAACGGCGAGGTGTTGACCATGAAGTTCATGGTCAGGGTCGGCTCGTCGATGGCGATGACCGGCAGTGCTTCAGGCTGATCGATATCGGCGATGGTGGCGCCGATGGCAACGTGATCGATGCCGGAGATGATGATGATGTCGCCGGCTTCGGCTTCTTCCACCGGCACGCGATCAAGGCCGCGGAAACCGAGAATGGTGCCGATGCGGGCCTTTTCCTTGAACTCGTCGCCGAGCAGCACCATGACTTCCTGGTTCAGCTTCATGCGACCGCGCTGCACGCGGCCGACGCCGAGACGGCCGAGATACTTGGAGTAATCCAGCGCCGCGATCTGCATCTGCAGCGGCTCATCCGGGCTGCCGCTAGGCGGCGCGACATGTTTCAGGATGGTCTGATACATGGCTTCCATGTCGGTCGCCGGAGTCTTCGCGTGTTCTTCCAGATCCAGCGTCGCCCAGCCTTGCAGCGCGGAAGCATAAACCACCGGAAAATCCATCTGTTCATCGGTCGCGCCGAGCTTGTCGAACAGGTCGAACGTCTCGTTGATGGCCCATTCCGGACGAGCGCCGGGACGGTCGACCTTGTTCACCACGACGATCGGCTTCAAGCCGTGTTGCAACGCCTTGCGGGTCACGAAGCGGGTCTGCGGCATCGGGCCTTCGACTGCGTCGACCAGCAGCAGACAACCATCGACCATGCCGAGCACGCGCTCGACTTCACCGCCGAAGTCGGCGTGGCCGGGGGTATCGACGATGTTGATGCGATAACCCTGGTAGTCGATAGCGGTATTCTTGGCCAGAATGGTGATGCCCCGCTCCTTCTCCAGGTCGTTGGAATCCATCACGCGTTCAGTCACCTGCTGGTGAGCGGCATAGGTACCGGCTTGTTGCAGGAGTTTGTCGACCAGAGTGGTCTTGCCATGGTCGACGTGCGCGATGATGGCGATATTGCGAAGGGCGCGGGCCATTTGAGGTGTCCGTTCAGAAAAACGCAAGATTCTAACATTGCCGTCTTGCTTTTACTTGACAGCAATAAAACACAAATGCAAAGCAGTTGGCTTATTTGCCCTTTTTTGCAACCGGTCCGATTTTCGAACGGACCCCGAGATACTTGGCCAGTTCCCCGTTGCACATCACGCTCAGCCGGCGATAAGACTCCGGGCTGTCGATGAACGGATGCCGCATCTCGCCCAGCGCTTGATAGACGTAATTGAATTGCTGGAAGAAGCGACTGCGCGCCCGCGTCTGATTCAGGCTGCCGCTGCGCTCGATGTCGTCGGTATCGAACACGTCCTGGCTGAAATTGCGGACCTCATCCGGCATCGCACGCAACACTTCCAGGTCATATTCCTGATGCTGCAACTCATGCCCGAGCACGAGCTGATAAGCGCAGGAATCTTTCGGCAGTTCCCGCGCGACATAGATCACCGGCGCGGTCACGATGCGCGTGGTCAGCGCCAGACGCTGGCCGGGCACGGCGACCTCGCCGATGGTCAGTTCGGTCTTGATCCGGTTCTGAAACAAGCCGACGCCGTGATCCGCCTTGAAACCTCCCTTGGCCTGCGCCGCCGTGATTTCCTTGATGCCCTTGGCGTGATCAACCGACAGCGCGCCATGCTCGATGACCACCCGATTGACGACGTCCCAAGCCGCGCCGGCATCGGCGCACAGCGCCAGCAGGAATGCGGCGACGGCAGCGTACGCAGAACGAGATGAAACCGAGGTCATGGTATGAGGAAAAAGGTTCATCGCGATTCATTGTCTCCCGCCGAACTATTGCCGTCATCCAACGTGGCCAGCGTCGCCCACAGCGGCAGATGGTCGGAAGCCATACGTGCCAGCGGCGAGCGATGCGCCTGCAGCGCCAGCAACTGCCGGCGCGGGCGCAGCCAGATCCGATCCAGCGCCAGGACCGGCAGGCTGGACGGCCAGGTAGCGGGGGATGGCGTCGCGGCGAAGTGGCGGTGCAACCAGCGCAGCGGCCGTCCCCACAGGAACCATTCGTTGATATCCCCGATCAGCGCGGTGGGCAGATCCACTTCGGCCTGGCTCAGATAAGCGAGCAGCCGTTTCACCTGGAAACGCCGTTCCGACGGCTTCAAACCGAGATGCGTGGCGATGACCCGCAGCCCATCCGGCGGACATTCCAGGACCACATCCAGCGCCCCGCGCGGCTCTTGTCCGGGCACGCTCAAATCGATGCTGCGCACGTTGCGTATCGCCAGCCGGGTAAACAGCGCGTTGCCGAACTGGCCGGCGTGGCGCAACAAGGTCGGCCCCGGCACCACCCAACAGCCGAGCGACTCGGCATAGTGTTCGAGCAGATGCGGCGATTCGAGCGGATTCCACTGCAACTCCTGCACGGCCAACACCGCGGCATCCAGTTCGCGCAACACGTTCAGGATGCGTTCCGGCGCATAACGGCCATCCATGCCGACGCCACCATGCAGGTTGTAAGTCGCGATCTTGAGGTTCATCTGACAGGCATCCTTTCCACCTTTATTGGAGCAAGAAGCGGACCGAATGCAACCGGGTCGCGCGCTGCGAATGAACGACTAGACTGGAATTCCGTAAGTCATAACTAAGGAGGATTCGACCATGACTGCACGCGCTTCCAATATTGAAGACCTGAACCCCGACATCACCAGCGAGAAGCTGAGAGCGGATTTGAGAGCGGTGATGACGGATGCCGAGGATTTGCTGCATTACAGCGCCGTCCAGACCGGCGAAGTGGCCGGTGCGGCGCGCGTCAAACTGCAGGAGAACCTGAAGGCCGCGCGGGAACGCTTGATCGCGGCTGAAACAGCGCTGCTCGACAAGACGCGCGAAGCGGCCCGGGCGACCGATCTGTATGTGCACGAAAACCCCTGGAAGTCGATCGGGGTCGCCGCTTCGCTCGGCGTTATCGTTGGCATGCTGATCACCCGGCGGTAAAGCCGCATGGCTGCGCCCCAGCCAAGCGGTCTGATGGTGTCGTTGCGGCGACTGGCGGAAACGCTGGTCGCTATCGTGCAGACGCGCATCGAACTGCTCTCCGTCGAGGTTGAAGAGCAGTCGTTGTGGCTGTGGCGGATGTTTCTGCTCGTCGCGGCACTGCAACTGTTTTCCGGGTTGGCTTTGTTGTGCTTCAGCGGCTGGCTGCTGTTGCTGTTCTGGGATAGCCACCCGGCGTTGACGATGGCCGGCCTGACGCTCATCTACCTGCTTGCCGCCCTGTTTGCCTGGCGCGCCCTGCGCGCTAGCAAACGAGCGCGACCGCGCCTGTTCCAGACCAGCCTGGCAGAACTGGCACGCGACCGCGAACACCTCGCGCCACCGCCATGAACCCGCGCCAGACCGAATTGCTGCTGCGGCGTAAGCAACTCCGTATCAAGATCGCCACCCAGCGCCTGCACATCGCCCAGATTGCGCAGCCCTGGCAGGAACCGTTGCACAAGGCCGATCGCGTGCTCGACACACTACGTTCGTTGCGCCGGCATCCCGCGCTGCTGGCGGGGTTGGCGGGCATGGCGGGAATCCTGCTCTGGCGCCGGGGCGGACTGGCATCGTTGTCCAGGGTCGCCTTGCGGGCATGGGGCGCCTACCGCTCGCTATCCGCTTTCGCCCGCTGGCGTCGGCACTGAAGGCCGGTCGCCAGATGGCGACACATTAAGGCAGCCCCACCAAAGACTTGGTGCGATCACCGGAAAAGTGTCGTGCATGGCCGACAATCCGGCTCCCGCGCGCTTCGCCAATATAAACACAACATACTGTTTATAAAAGACAAACCAGCATGGCACGGTTGATGCACAGGATTGGGCATCACAACATGTATGGTTGGAAAGGAGGCCGAAAATGAGGCGCCCAGGTATGGTTGGTTGGAGTAATTCCGCCTCCGGGCCGGTAGGCGTGATGCAGGCGATGCGGCTGTTCACCGCGCTGTGCCTTGTCCTGGCGGCATTTGCCGGAGTGGCGGCTGCGCCAAGCGCAGCGGGATTTCGTTTCCAGGACATGGAAGGCAGGACGGTGCAGCTGGATAACTTCCGCGGCAAATGGGTCGTGGTCAATTTCTGGGCACACTGGTGCCCGCTGTGCTGGCCGGAGGTATCGGAGTTGAATGCCCTGAACGCGCGCAAGGACGTCACGGTCATCGGGGTCGCGATGGACTACGGACCCGACGAGTTGGCGGTGCAAACTGCGATCAAGCGGCAGGGCATGCGCTACAAGGCGCAGGTTCTCGGTGGCAACCGGGTTTCCACCGATGCGGCCTACCATCAGGTCGGCCCGGTCGGCTTCTATCCGACCAGCTACATCTTCGACCCGAAAGGGGTTCGCCATGCGCGCATCAACGGCCCCCTCAGCGCGGAGCGCTTCCAGTCCGTCATTCAGGGTGGTTTGTGACGGAATGACGAGGAGGCAGCACGATGACCTACACCATTGCCGTTCTTCTCTGGCTGGCGCTGCTCGCGCTGGCCTATCCCTACGTACGCCGGGTGAAGCACCCGCAGGAAAGGACCATGGCGGCCTATCTGCTGTTCGTGACGCTGTTTTCCGCGGTCGGCTCCGTGGTTTTTCTGGTCCTCGCCTGGCTGATCACGCAACTGGGTTCTGCCCGCCTGTTGCATGAGCCATTCGGGTTTCTGGCCCTGATGATCCTGGTCCTGCTGCCCTCCTTCCTGATTGCCCGTTGGCAGATCCGGCGTCCGCCCTGGCAGCGGCCAGAACCCAAATGAGGCGCACCGCCTGCGTCATTCGCTCGGCGTTTCCTCGGCGGGCTTGGACGAGTCCGGTATCCCGTGCTTGTTCACCGGGTCGTCGGAGGTGGCGGGATCCTCATAGAAGCGTTCCCCCACGAGGCCGGGAGATTCCATCGAGGTGCCCTGATACGGGCGTGGCTCCTGCGACTGTTGCATCCGGCCGGTGGCGCCTTCCGGACACGGGTCGAGCGGGGAATTGGCGCCGTTGGCGGCCAGCGCGCCACCGCCAAGCAGCAAGCTACACAGTACAGTCATCGCTACGAAGTGAGTCTTCATGTCCGTTCTCCTTTGCCATCAATGAATGAAACGGCTTGCCGGATCTTCGGCAAGTTTGCTTATGACCGTGGCCGGCGAGCTTGGTTTGAAGCATCGAATTGGGAAAATATTTATAGGCCTAAGAAACTGCCGGGCTTACGTTATGTGACCGCCGCTTTCGCCGCCGCATGCGCGCGCTTGCCAGGCGGCTTCCTAGCCAGTTCGCGCACCCGCGCGGCAATCGCCAGGCGGGAGATGCCGTGGCGGTCGAGCAATTGCTCCGCCGTGCCGGAGTGCGGCTCGCTGGTGACGGCCAGAAAGTGCAGATGCGTGGCCTCGCCGATCACCTTCGCCACCGCGTCGCCGAGGCCGCCATCCGGCCAGTGGTCTTCCACCACCAGAATGGCTTCGGTGTCCCTGGCCGCTTTGAGCAGCGTCGCGACATCGAGCGGTTTGACCGAATAGGCGTCGATCACCCGCACCGCGATGCCGTCCGCCAGCAGGCTGTCGTGCGCGGCCAGCGCCTCGTGCAGCGTGATGCCGGCCGCTACGATGGTGAACCGGTCCTTGCGGGAACTGCGCAGCAGCTTGCTGCCGCCGACTGTGAAGGTTTCGTCGGCTGCGTAGAGCAGCGCCGTTTTCGGGCGACTGGTGCGCAGGTAGACGATGCCCTCGGTCTCCGCCGCCAGTTCCGTCAGCCGCGCCGCGCTGACCGCATCGGACGGATACAGCACGGTGCTGCCCGGCAAGGCGCGGAACAGGGCGATATCCTCCAGCCCCATCTGCGACGGCCCGTCCTCGCCGATCGAAACGCCGGCGTGGCTGCCGCAGAACACCAGATGTTTCGGCCGGCTGTGCGCCGCCATGCGGATGAAATCGCCGGCGCGGGTAAGAAAGGCGGCGAAGCTGGAGACGAACGGAATCTTGCCCTCGGCGGCCAGGCCGAGCGCGACGCCGACCATGTTCTGCTCGGCGATCCAGCACTCGAAATAACGCTCGGGATACGCCTTGGCGAAAAACTCCGCGTAGGTCGAGTTCTTCACGTCGCCGTCCAGCACGACGATAGCCGGGTTGTGCGCCCCCAGTTGCTGCAGGGCATGACCGTAGGCCTCGCGGGTGGCAACCTGTTGGCCGGCGGCATAGGCCAGCTTGAGCGCGGCCTTGCCAGCCTTCGCGGCGCGGCGGCGGAGAGGGCCGAGGTGGCGCGGCACGACCTGGAGCGGCGCTGGTGGCGTATCCGCCGCCGCGCCGAGATCGGTCAGCGCCCAGTCCAGTTGCTCCCGGCTCACCGGCTTGCCGTGCCAGCCCTCGGCGTTTTCCAGAAAGGACACGCCCTTGCCCTTGACGGTGCGCGCGACGATGGCGGTGGGGCCGCCGCTGCGGGCAGCTTCCAGCGCGACCAGGATGGCGTCCATGTCGTGGCCGTCAATCTCGATGCTGCGCCAGCCGAACGCCTTGAAGCGGCCGGCCAGCAGCGCGGTGTCGTGGCCGCTCGGCGCCGGGCCGGACTGACCGAGGCCGTTCACGTCGACGATGGCGACCAGGTGCTCCAGCCGGTGCAGGACGGCGAACTGGGCCGCCTCCCAGACCGAACCTTCGGCGCATTCGCCGTCGCCGAGCAAGCAATAGACGCGCGCATCGATGCCATCCAGACGGTCGGCCAACGCCATGCCGTTGGCGGCGGACAAGCCCTGCCCGAGCGAACCGGTCGCCACCTTGACCCAGGCGTTGCCCGGCGTCGGGTGGCCCTCCAGGCTGCTGTCGAGCCGGCGCAGGCTCATCGGGTCTTCGCTCAGCGCGCCCGCTTCGGCCAGCGCGGCCCACAAAATGGGCGCGGCGTGCCCCTTGGACAGGACCAGGCGGTCGACATCGCGCGCCAGCGGCTGGCGCGGATCCCAACGCATTTCATGGAAGAACAAGGCCGCCACCAGATCCGCGCAGGACAGGCAGGAGGACGGATGCCCGGAACCGGCCGCGCTGGTCATCATCACCACCTGACGGCGCAGGCTTTGCGCCACTTCCCGCAGCGCCCTCGCCTCCTCGCGTTGCGGCGCGGTGCCGCCCTTCGCCGCCAGGGCGCGCAGCAGCGCGTCGTAGGGATCGATGAACTTCTGCACACCCTCGTTTTCGAGTTGCGCCGCGACCTGGGCGAAATCGATGCCCAGCGCGGCCAGATCGCGCATCGTCTGGCGGGCTTCCTTGACGCCCTGCGCCACGGTCGCCGCCACCTGGCCATGCTCGGCGAACGCGACGATGGTCTCGTCCGGCAGCGTGTTGACGGTATGCGGCCCGATCAGCGGTTCGACATACATGACATCGCGGTAGGCCGGATTTTTTGTGCTGGTGCTGGCCCACAGCACGCGCTGCGGGTGCGCGCCCAGATTGGCCAGCGCCTGCCAGCGTTCGCCGGAAAAGATCGCCTGGAAGCGGTGATAGGCCAGCTTGGCATTGGCGATGGCGGCCTGGCCGAGCAACTGCCGCGCCGCGGCATCGTGGCAGGTGCCGAAGCGCTGGGTGAGCAGTTGATCGACCAACAGATCGATCCGGCTCAGGAAGAAGCTCGCCACCGAAGCCACATCGCGCAACGGTTTGGCGGCTTCCAGGCGCCGTTCCAGCGCGCGCAGATAGGCCTTGGCCACCGCCTCGTAGGCGGCGACCGAGAACAGCAGCGTGATGTTGACCGGAATGCCCTCGAACAGGCACTGCTCGACCGCCGCAACACCCGCCGCCGTGCCGGGAATCTTGATGAACAGATTCGGCCGATCCACCGCCTTGAACAGGCGGCGCGCCTCGATCACGGTCGCCTCGCTGTCGTGCGCCAGATGCGGCGAAACCTCCAGGCTGACGAAGCCGTCTGCGCCGTCCTCGCGGTCGAATACCGGCCGCAGGATGTCGCAGGCGTCGCGCACATCGGCCACGACCAGCGCCTCGTACACCTGCTCCGGCGAGCCGCCGGCGTCGAACAGCTGGCGGATGCGCGCGTCGTAGTCCGGGCTGCCGGTGATCGCCTTGTGGAAGATGGCCGGGTTCGAAGTGACGCCGCGCAGCCCCTCCTCGCGCACGCGGCGCTCCAGTTCGCCGCCGGCGATCTTGCCGCGGGTCAGGTTGTCGAGCCAGTAGCTCTGGCCGAATTCGATGAGTTGGAGCAGAGGATTTGCAGACATGGCGGTTTCCTCATGTTGGGTAGGAGCGCCTTCCAAGGCGCGATTGCTTGAGGCGTCGTGGCAATCGCGCCTTGGAAGGCGCTCCTACGATTGCCTCAAAGCTGGCGCAGGAAGGCGACCAGATCCGCTTTCTCCTGCCCATCGAGCCGCGTGCCGAGCACCAGATTGAAGAACTCCACGGTGTCCTCCAGGGTCAGCAAGCGGTCGTCGTGCAGATAGGGCGGCGAGTCCTTGATGCCGCGCAGCGGGAAGGTCTTGATCGGCCCGTCGGCGCTGGCCAGGCGGCCGTTCACCAACTGCGGCTTGAAGAAGCGCTCGGTGCGCAGGTTATGCATCAGGTTGTCGGTGTAATACGGCGGCAGATGGCAATTGGCGCACTGGCCCTTGCCGAAGAACACCGCCTGGCCGCGCAGTTCGGCCTCGCTCGCCTTGGCTGGATCGAGCCGGCCCAGCAGGTTGAGCTTGGGCGCCGGCGGGAAGTCGAGCAGCGCCTGGAACTCGCCCATGAAATGCACCTGGCTGCCACGCTCCAGGATGTTGACGCCCTTCTTGGTGGCGGTCACCGGATCGCCGTCGAAATAGGCGGCGCGCTGTTCGAACTCGGTGAAATCCTCGACGCTCTTCAGCGCCCGCTGCGAGCCGAACAGGCGTTGAATGTTGACGCCACGCAGGCTGGGCGTGTCGATGCGGTGGCGCAATTCCTGCGGCCGGATGTCGCCGACCAGATGCGTGGCGGCGTTGGTATGGCCGTTGACGTGGCATTCGAAGCACATGACGCCGCGACTGGCCGCCAACGTGCGGCGATCGTCGGTCTGGTTGAACTGCTGCTGCGGGAACGGCGTCAGCAGCAGGCGCAAGCCCTCCAGCTGCTTCGGATTGAGGATGCCGTTGAACAGCTCGTAGTAGTTCATGATGGTCAGCAACTGCCCCTTGGACACGTCGCCCAGATCCGGCCGCGTGGTCAGAAAGATGGGCGGCGGGAACTCGGGCAGGAAATGGTCGGGCAGGTCGAAGTCGAGGTCGAAGCGGGTCAGATCGCGCCCCTCCTGCTTCTTGATCTCGTCGATATGGAACTTGGGAAACACCATGCCGCCTTCGGCCTGGTTGGGATGCGGCAGCGGCAGGAAACCCAGCGGCCACAGGTTGCCGGCCCGGATATCTTCCGGCGTGACCTGCGCCAGTTGTTCCCAGGTCGCCCCGGCCGGCAAACGCACGCGCACCCCAGCCTGCACCGGCTTGCCACGCGACATCGCCACTTCCTGGACGGGCCGGTCGGCGAGGTCGTAGCGCTGTTCCAGCAAGGCCTGCTGGCGCGCCATCACACCCGGCTTGTCGGCCTGCATGCGTTTGACGGTGTCTTTGAAGTCTTCCTTGGCGACTACCGGCGAATAGCTCGACCGGGGCGCTTCCGCGCCGGCCGCCGCGACGAACCCGAGCAGCGCCACGCCGCAGAGGGCCTTGCTGGCAAGTTGAGGGTGCATTGTCGTTCCTCCTCGTTGTTTTGGCTGCGGCAGACGTCCTTGAGTTCTAGACCCGCGTGGAGGGCGCTGACATTGCGGTTTTCTTTAGCGGCGGAATCGCGCCTTGGAAGGCGCTCCTACGCACCGCCCACCTGTAGGAGCGCCTCATGAGAAACACAATTGATAAGCCTTTGTTTTGATGGGAAGT
>JASJPG010000101.1:0-3140 GCA_031426815.1 Hydrogenophilaceae bacterium | reverse complement strand
GGTGCGTGGCGTCGAATGCCTTGACGGCGCGGCGGCTTTCAATTGCTTCGGATACTTTCATTTCTACTCTCCCGTTAAAAATCGTTTTCGACCTTGAAGGCGTCGAACATGATGTCGACCGCGGCATTGCGGGCGCCGTGATACAGCCCGTCGACGATGTCGCGATCGGTCCAGCCCAAGCCGCGCAGGACATCGAGATCGGCCTTTTCGACCGAATTGGCGTTGGCCGTGCCCTTCAGCACGAACAACAGCATGGCCTTGTCTTTTTCGGACAATGGCGCGGTTGTCGGATCGCGCTTCATCGCGGCGATCTGGTCCACACTCAGTCCGCCCCGATTGATCAGCATGCTTTCGTTGAAACCGATGCAGTAGGCGCAGTCGTTCTGCTCGGACACCAGCATGCGCATCATCGCCAGCAACCCGAATCCCAGAGTCGGGTGCTGCATGTAATAAGCGTTCTGTTGGAAAAGCTGCTCCATCAGATCCGGGCTGGCGCTGAACAACTGGAAACCCTGATAGACACGACCGAAGTTGTTTTCGACATGACCATAAATCTGCGCCACCTTGCCGGTAGCCTGGTCAGGGGGAACTGTCTGGACGATGCTCATACGCTGCTCCTTCGCGGATTAGATGCATACCGGTCGGTATGCATCGGGATAAAAAAAGGGGTTACGTTTTCAGCAGGCTGACCACATAGCCCTGCAACTGGGACATGCAGGCGCGGAAGGCTTCCACCGATTGCATGTTCTTGGCGACGCCGGTGCAGCCTTCCCAGGCCGACACGATGAACAGCGCCGCCGCATGGCAATTCACTTCGCTGCGTACTTCGCCCGCCATCTGGGCGCGGCGCAAGGTCTCCTCGAACGCCTCCTGCCATTGGCTCAGGAGGCGGTTCAGGCGATTGCGAAATTCCTCATCCACCGGACTCATTTCCTGCATCAGATTGTTGAGCGGACAGCCCAGTCGAATGAATTCCTCGCTTATCCCCTGCTTCATGCCGATCAACTCGATCAAGGCCTGGGCGGGATGCGCCGCGTCGCGCAGCGGGCGGATATAGCGCTCGACCAGTCCGATGCCGATCATCTCGTCCACCACGGCCAGGCCAAGATCCTTCTTGCTCGGGAAATGGTGGTACAGCGCGCCCTTGGTCAGCCCGGTATCGGCCAGGATATTGGCGACGCTGGCGGCCTGGAAACCATGCCGGTGGATTTCGGCAAAACCGGCTTCCAGGATTCGCTGGCGGGTGAGATCGGGTTGGCGGGTCGAGTCCATGGTCAGATTACATACCGACCGGTATGCATGCGTCAAGACGGTTGCGAAAAGATTCAAACGCGCGTCGCGGCAACATCACCGGCATTGACAGAGCCGCGCCGCCTCGCCGACCATCGACCCATGCATCCGCAAATCCATTTCTCTCGACGCAACACAGTAGCCCGACGCCAGTCCGGCGTGCCGTGTTGCGCTTGTAGAAAATCGAAGCGGATGGCGGATCGAAGTCCCTGATCCCTCCCCGACAGATTCCCCGCAAGGCCACGGCGCAAACCGTGGCTTTTTTTTCGTCTGTATTTCACCGGTTTTTCGTCTGTTCCAAGCCAAGGAGATCGCTCGTGCACACCCAACCCGACCTGTCCAGCCATAGTCTGATGCCCATAACGCCTCGCCCGGAGTGGGTCTTTGTCCGTGGCGCCGGCGCCTATCTCTACGACCACACGGGCAAGCGCTACCTCGACTGGGTGCAGGGCTGGGCGGTGAACTGCCTGGGCCATGCGCCGGCGGCGGTGGCCCGGGCGCTGGCGTCGCAAGCCGAAACGCTGATCAATCCCGGCCCGGCCTTCTACAACGCGCCGGCACTGGAACTGGCGCAACTGCTGACCGGACACAGCGGCTTCGATCACGTCTTCTTCGGCAGTTCTGGCGCCGAGGCCAACGAGGGCGCGATCAAGCTGGCGCGGAAGTGGGGGCAGTTGCACAAGAACGGCGCCTTCGAGATCGTCACCTTCGCCGACGGCTTTCACGGCCGCACCCTGGCCACCATGTCGGCCAGCGGCAAGCCGGGCTGGGACAGCCTGTTCGCGCCGCAGGTGCCGGGCTTTCCCAAGGCGGTGCTGAACGATCTCGCTTCGGTGCAACGGCTGATCAACGCCAACACCGTCGCCATCATGCTGGAGCCGATCCAGGGCGAGGCCGGCGTCCTCCCCGCCACGCCGGAATTCATGCGCGGGCTGCGGGCGCTGTGCGACCGGCATGGTCTGTTGCTGATCCTGGACGAAGTGCAAACCGGCTGCGGCCGTACCGGCACCCTGTTCGCGCACGAGCACTACGGCATCGAGCCGGACATCATGACGTTAGGCAAGGGCCTCGGCGGCGGCGTGCCGCTCTCCGCCATGCTCGCCAAGCGGGCCTGTTCCTGCTTCTCGCCCGGCGACCAGGGCGGCACCTTCTGCGGCAACCCGCTGGTCTGCGCCGCCGGCGTGGCCGTGCTGCGCAGCCTGCTGGCGGAAGGTTTCCTGGCCGAGAGCCGGCAGGTCGGGCAGCAACTGGCCGCTGGCCTGAGTGCGCTATCCCGGGAATTCGCGCTGGGCGAAGTCCGTGGCATGGGGCTGTTGCTGGCCCTGGAACTGGGCTGCACGCAAGGACCGGAAATCGTCGAGCGCGCACGCGAGGCCGGCTTGCTCCTCAACGCCCCGCGTCCCCATTGCCTGCGCTTCATGCCGGCCCTCAACAGCACGCCGGAGGAAATCCGGGAAGGCTTGCAGCTGCTGCGCCGGATACTGGCGGAAACGCTGCAGCGGGATGCGGCGTAGCGGTGAAGCGTAGGAGTTCCGGGCGACAAGCATCGCGGCGTCAACGCCGCCCCTACGGCTGGATCGGCGGGAAGGGATTCCCGCCCTACGCCGGCTATCGCCATGACCATGTCACCGTGTGGAGTGCGGGCCCGCCTGCGAGTTTGCGCGCCGACTACAAGCGGGCGAGACGCCCGCGCTCCCATGTGCAGTCCGTAGGTCGGAATTCCCATGCCGACGCCCCTCATCGCGGCGGGGGGCACCGCCTCGCAATCCAAAGGCAACCAGACGGTGGATCGGCAGGAAGGGGGTCCCGCCCTACGCCGGCTATCGCCATGACCATGTCACCGTGTGGAG
>JASJPG010000100.1:0-68548 GCA_031426815.1 Hydrogenophilaceae bacterium | reverse complement strand
AGCCGGACAGCAGGCAGCGGCCGGAATAGGCGATGCACAGCGCGCCATGCACGAACACTTCCAGTGCCATGTCCGGGCATTCCTGGCGGATCTCGGCGACCTGGTCGAGCGAGAGTTCGCGCGAAAGAATCACCCGCGAGATGCCGAGCTTCTGCCAGAACTTTACGGCGGCGTAGTTGACCGTGTTGGCCTGCACCGAAAGATGCACCGGCATTTCCGGCCAGGTTTCCCGGATCATGTCGATCAGGCCGGGGTCGGCCATGATCAGCGCATCCGGCTTCAAGGCGACCACCGGCGCCATGTCGGCCAGGTAGGTTTTCAGCTTGGCGTTGTGCGGGAAGATGTTGCTGACCACGTAGAACTGTTTGCCGCGTGCGTGGGCGTAGTCGACGCCGATGCCGAGCGCGACTTCATCGCGAAAGCTGTTGTTACGGGCGCGCAGGCTGTAGCGCGGTTGGCCGGCGTAGACCGCATCGGCGCCGAAGGCGAGGGCGGTTTCCAGCATGGTTTGCGAACCTGCCGGTGCGAGGAGTTCGGGGCGTTTCATCGGGGTTTGTGAAAGACGTTGCCGGTACGTAGCGGGAAATCGCCGGCACGCCGGTCGTCGTAGTAAAGCTTCAAAGTGCGTTCGATGGCGCGGAAGGCGAGTTGCTCCCAGGGAATGTCCGCTTCGGTGAACAGGGCTGCTTCCAGGCTTTCCTCGCCGGGCGCGAAATCGAGATGAAGAAGTTTGGCGCGGAACAACAGGTAAACCTGATTGATGTCCGGCAGGCTGATCATGCTGTATAGATTCAGCACTTCCACGCGTGCGCCGGCTTCTTCCAGGGTTTCCCGCGCTGCGCCTTCGGCCGTCGTCTCACCGTTTTCCATGAAGCCGCCAGGCAGCGTCCAAAAACCGTGCTTCGGTTCGATGGCACGGCGGCAGAGCAGGATCTTGTCTTCCCATTCCGGGATGCAGCCGACCACCATTTTCGGGTTGTGATAGTGGATCGCACCGCAGCTCGTGCAGACATGGCGCGGGCGGTTGTCGCCGGCGGGTATTTCGACGCGGACCGGGCTGCCGCAGTGGGAGCAGAAATTCATGTTTGACGCAGGTGGGATGAGGTTGCAATCTCGTGGGCGAAGTTTGCAGCAACGACGAGGCAAAGCAAAACATGTATCCAACTTACTACGCGTTGCGCCGCATCAACCCGTATCGCGGCGTCGTGCACTACGTCGATATCGGCGAGGCGGTCGCGCATACCTTCGATGGGCGCACCTGGCATCTGCGCGCCGACGATGGTTACGGCCTGGTGCGCCCGGTAGGCGTTTGGGAGGAGGGCGTCGGCCTCAAACTCGGTCAAGCCGCCGGTCAGGAAGACCTCCTCGCCGCGCTGGAAACGCGACCGGCGTTGCCGTTCCCGATCTTCGACACCAACGAACTCTGGCTGCTGGATCGGGAAAGCGGCCTGCCTCTGGCGCTGTTGGCGACGCAGCGCGGCAGCGCCAGGCCGGCCGAGCCGATCGATAGCGAGTGGTATCCGTTCGTGCTGTCCTATACCGGTTTCCACTCGCCGGCATTGGCGCAACGCGACGCCATCGCGCGCAATCCCGGCGATGCGCATCGCGATATGCTCGCACGCATGGTCAATCAGGCCGCGCGGCCGCATGCCATGGCGCAGTGGTTTCAGCGCGGCCAGGATGGCGTCGGCCAGGGCATGGGCGGCCAGCGCCTGCCTCACGAATGGCGCGCGCGGGTGGTCGCCGCGGCGGATTTTCCGGAACTGCTGGTACGAGAAGACTGGAATACTCGACTGGAGCAGTCGGTTATTAGCGATTATCATCGCTGGCTGGCGCCGCTGCTGTTGTTATGGCCGCGTTTGAGCCCGGCCACGCGGGCTCGTCTGGAGCTCGAAGCGTGCGACAAGCCGCAATGGTTGATGCGCGTTTATCGCTTGTTGCCCATGATGCTGAATCCAGCGCAAATTCAGGCTGGACTGGTGGCGGCCCGGCTGGAGCAGGCGCAAGCCGGCGGCGGCCAGGACGACTTTACGAAACTCGGATAAACACAACGATTGTTGAAAGCACCATGCGTCCCTCTCATATCGAAACCATCCTCGAGCGCGAATTCACCAGTTGCAATGCCGGCCAGCATACGCCGGTGATGTTGTGGGGGCCGCCCGGCGTCGGCAAGTCGCAGATCATTGCCGGCATCGCCAAACTGCATGGCGTGCCGTTGATCGACCTGCGCCTGTCGCAGATGGAACCGACCGATCTGCGCGGCATACCGTTTCGCAACAACGACAACGTCGAATGGTCGATTCCCTCCATGCTGCCCGATGCGCGCCGGCATGGCCCGGCCGGCATCCTGTTCCTCGACGAGATCAACGCCGCGCCGCCGACGGTGTCCGCCGCCGCCTATCAACTCATCCTCGACCGCCGTCTCGGCGAGTACGTCATTCCCGACGGTTGGGCGATCTTCGCCGCCGGCAACCGCCAGGGCGACCGCGGCGTGACCTATGCGATGCCGGCGCCGCTGGCCAACCGCTTCACCCATTACGAAGTGGAAGCCAATCTGGACGACTGGGTGAGCTGGGCGCTCAGGGCCGGCATCGATGCGCGCATTCTCGGTTTCCTGCGTTTCCGTCCGGACCTGTTGTTCCATTACGACGCGGCACACAACCCGGTCGCCTTCCCGAGTCCGCGCTCCTGGGAATACGCGCATCGCGCACTGCAGAAGTTCGGCGATCGCCCGGATCTGCTGTCCGATGCATTGCAGGCCTGTGTCGGCCAGGCGTGCGGCGTCGAGCTGAAAGCCTTCGTCGACAACCTGGAAAACCTGCCCGATATCGACGGCATTCTCGATGGCAGCGTATTCGATGTGCCCAAGGGCATCGACCTGCAATACGGCGTTGCGGCCGCGCTGGTGCGGCGGGCGAAGGAAAGTACGGGCGAGGGCGAAAAAGGCGTGAAGAAACTGTCCAACATCCTGAAATATGCGCGCAATTTCCCGCAGCGCGAGATGGGCGTGATGCTGGTGACCGATCTGCATCGCGCCGTCGGGCAACCCTTGTTCAAGGTGCCGGAGTTCGTCGAATGGGCCAATAGCGTCGCCGAATTGATGTTGTACGACTTCAAACCGGCCGCCTGAACCGGAGCGACTTTCGCCCATGCAAGCACTTGCCGCGCTGGAAACCAAGCTCGCCGCCGCGCGCACCCGGCTGATCCTGGAAAAGCCCTTTCTCGGCGCGCTGGTCATGCATCTGCCGTTGAAGGCGGCCGATCCGAAGTGGTGCAAGACCACGGCCACCGATGCGCGCAATTTCTATTTCAACCCGGACTACATCGGCCGGCTGACGCTGGAGCAAACCCAGTTCGTGCTGGCGCATGAGGCGATGCATTGCGCGTTGTCGCATTTCAATCGCCGCAATCATCGCCAGAAGCATCGCTGGGACGTCGCCTGCGACTATGCCGTCAACATGATCCTCGACGAGGAGCGCATGCGCGGACCGGACAATGCTTTGATGAACGCGGCATATCGCGGTTTGACGGCGGAAGAAATCTACCCGGTGCTGCATGAAGACCCGCCGGAAGAAACGCAGGACATGCATCTGTTCGACACCGACTCAAGCGACGGCGGCGCGGGTGACTCCAGCGAGCAGCAGGAGCAGGGCGACGCCAAACAGGGTGAAGGCCAGGGCGAAAAGTCAGACCCGTCCAACCCGTCCGACCCGTCCGATGGCGACGGCGGCGGCAAGCCGGAGCGACAGGATCGCCAGGATGGCAATGGCCAGGACGCGGAGCAGCAGCAGTCCGGCAAATCCGAGTCGCCGCCGCCGCCCGCAGATCCAGGCAAACTCGACGAGCAATGGAAGAGTCGTCTTGCCTCAGCGGCGCAGGCGGCGCGTCAGGCCGGCAAGCTGAGTCAGTCGATGCTGCGTCTGGTCGATAACCTGCTGGCGCCGCAACTGCCCTGGCGGTCGCTGTTGGCGCGCTTCATGATGAATGCGGCGCGTGACGACTACAGTTTTCAGCGCACCTCGCGCCGCGATGTTGGTAACAGCAGCGAGGCGCTGATGCCGCGCCTGTACAGCCAGAGCGTCAATGCGATCGTCGTGCTGGATACCAGCGGCTCGGTCACGCGTGAAGAATTGCAGGAATTCCTGACCGAAATCGACGCGCTCAAGGCCCAGGTTAGGGCTGACGTCACGCTGCATGCCTGCGACGACAAGCTCGATGCCAGCGGCCCGTGGCGCTATGCGATGTGGCAGGCGATCAACCTGCCGGAAGCGATCTCCGGCGGCGGTGGCACTGATTTTCGACCGGTATTCGAGTGGATCGAACGGGATCGCCTGAACCCGGATTTGCTGGTCTATTTCACCGATGCGGAAGGGCATTTTCCCGATACCGAGCCGCCGTATCCCGTCGTCTGGCTGGTCAAGGGCAAGGCCAGGACGCCGTTCGGCAGCCGAATACAGTTGAACTAAAGCAAAAAGGCCATATATAACCTTGACCATCGACATGACAAAACTACACGTTTCGTGTCAATGTTCGCGCCGCCCAATCGTCCGTTTGTAATGGTGTCCACTAGGTCGAAAATATCAGGCCGGGCTGTGCACCACGCGGGATCGAGTGGCGTTTGTATAAGCGCTCGTATTGTGATGTCATCGTCGCGGTCGGTTGTGGCAAGCAACAGGCCGGAGCGGGCATAAACTGGATCACTTTTTTACTGGAGACAACTGCATGAACATTCTGCGCAGAAACGTATTGAAGGGTGCTGGCGCAGCCAGCGCGGTGAGCGTGGCGGTCGCCGCGGGTCTGTTGAAGCCGGGCGCGGTGTTTGCGGCCGAGTGGAACAAATCCGTGTTCGAGAGCAAGGATCTCGGCGGCGTCATGAAAGCAGTCGGCGGTGCCGGTGCTGCGTCTGGCGATATCGTCGTGAAGGCGCCGGACATTGCCGAGAACGGCGCTGTGGTGCCGGTCGAAATCACTTCCAACATTGCCGGAACCGAGTCGATCACGCTGATCGGCGAGAAGAACACCATGCCGATGCTGGCCCAGTTCGACCTGTCGAACGGCGCGCAAGGCTTCATCTCCACCCGCATCAAGATGGGCTCCACGGCCAACGTGCGCGCGGTCGTGAAAGCCGGCGGCAAGATGTACACGGCGGCGAAAGAAGTGAAGGTCACCATCGGTGGCTGCGGCGGCTAAGTCAGTCCCTTCGACTTTTCCGATCAAACCCGAACAAGAGATAGGAGCAACAAAATGGCAGAACCGATGAAGATCCGCGCCTCGATGTCCGGCGATACCGCCGACGTGAAGTGCCTGATGAACCACCCGATGGAAACCGGCTTGCGCAAAGATGCCAAGACCGGCGCGCTGATTCCCGCGCACCACATCACCAACGTCACCGCCACGGTGAACGGCAAGATGGTGCTGGATGCGCAGTGGGGCGGCGGCATTTCCAAGAACCCCTACCTGGCGTTCAAGGTCAAGGGCGCCAAGGCTGGCGACAAGGTCGCCGTGTCCTGGATGGACAACAAGGGTGACAAGAACTCCGCCGAAGCTACCATCGGCTGATCAAGCTCACGCTTGAAACAAAGAGCCGGACTCAGGTCCGGCTTTTTTACGCCTGGACTCAGCTCACGCCTTCACCATCCTACGGGGGATCAGGAACTCTGAACGTAGGGGTTGCTGCGTCGTTCGCGCCCGAAGGTGCTCATCGGACCGTGCCCAGGCACAAAGTTGACGTCGTCGCCGAGCGGAAACAGCTTGTTCCGGATCGATGCGATCAGGTCGGCATGATTGCCCTGGGGAAAGTCGGTACGGCCGATGCTGCCGCGAAACAGCACATCGCCGACGAAGGCATGCCGGCTGGCAGGCTCGAACAACACCACGTGGCCGGGCGTGTGGCCGGGACAGTGGATGACGTCCAGGCGCAATTCCCCCAGTTCGACCACCTCGCCATCGTGCAGCCAATGGTCGGGGCGAAAAACCTCGATATGCGGAAAGCCGAACATGCGCGCCTGCTCGGGCAGCATGTCCAGCCAGAAGGCGTCGGCTTCCTGCGGGCCGTAGATCGGGAGTTCAAGTCTGCGAGCCAGTTCCACCGCGCCACCGACGTGATCGAGATGGCCATGTGTCAGTAGCAGTTTTTCCAGCTTGACGCCGGCTTGCGCGACCGCCGCGAGAAGCTGATCGACATCGCCGCCCGGGTCGATCAAAGCGGCGCTGCCTGTGGTTTCGCACCAGATCAGCGAGCAATTCTGTTGGTAGGGAGTGACCGGGATGATTTCGAAGCGCATCGGTTCAGGCCAGGCAGGGGTAGTCGGTATAGCCCTTTTCCGCGCCGCCGTAGAAGGTGGACACGTCGGGCGGGTTGAGCGAGGCATCGTGTCGATAGCGTTCGGGCAGGTCCGGGTTGGCGATGAACGGCACGCCGAACGCGACCAGATCGGCCTGGCCGGCCTGCAACACCGCGTTGGCCCGCGTCTTGTCGTAGCCGGCGTTGGTCATGTAGATGCCGTGCCAGCGTGCGCGCAGGTCGAGCGGTTCGAAGAACGGACCGGCGGCACCGGGCGCATCGCGGCCCAATTCGGTGACATGCAGATAGGCCAGATCGAACGCATTGAGCAGTTCGACGACGCGGCTAAAGGTGGCGGCAGGATCGCTGTCGCGCATGTCGTTGAACGGTTGCACCGGTGACAGGCGCACGCCGACCCGATTCGCGGCGCAGACCTCGCATACGGCGTCGACGACTTCCAGCAACAGGCGCGCGCGGTTGTCGATGCTGCCGCCGTAGGCATCCTGGCGCTGGTTGCTGCCGTCGCGCAGGAATTCGTCGAGCAGATAACCGTTGGCGGCATGCACTTCGACGCCGTCGAAGCCGGCTTCCAGGGCAAGATGGGTTGCATTGCGATAGGCCGCGACGATGCCGGGCAGTTCTTCGATGGCCAGCGCGCGCGGCGTGACGAAAGGTTGCGGCCCTTGCAGCGTGATGGCGTCGCCGGCCGGCTTGATCGCGGAGGGCGCGACCGGCAATTGGCCGCCGGGTTGCAGGTCGGGGTGCGAAATGCGGCCGACGTGCCAAAGTTGGCAGAAAATCTTGCCGCCGGCCTCGTGTACCGCTGCCGTCACGGCTTTCCAGCCGGCCGCCTGGGCGCTGTTCCAGATGCCGGGCGTGAGCGGATAACCCACCGCTTCGGGCGCGATGCAGGTCGCTTCCGTCAGGATCAGTCCGGCGCCGGCACGCTGCCGGTAGTACTCGACATTGAGCGCATGCGGGATGCCTTCGGGCGTGGAGCGATTGCGCGTCAATGGCGCCATCACCATGCGGTTTTTCAACGTGAGCGGGCCAAGCTGCAGCGGGCTGAACAGATCGACAGCGGACATGCGGGCATTCCTTCCAAGGTGAGCGGTTGATGCGCTAGCCTAACGATCCCGTTCCATTCGCACCAGCCATGAATGCCACTGAAGCGCCCGATGCGTTGCTGTTCCTCTCCAGCCAGTGTCCGCATTGCCCGGTCGTGCTGGCCGGATTGTCCGAACTGCTGAAGCGCGGCCTGATCGGCCGGCTGGAAGCGGTCAATCTCGAACTCCGCCCGGAAGCCGCGCAGGCGTTGGGGATACGCTCGGTGCCCTGGCTGCGGATCGGCCCGTTCGAATTGTCCGGTGCCAGAAGCGAAGCCGAACTGGAGGTCTGGGCGCGGCGCGCGGCTTCTTCGGATGGGATGCGCGACGCGTTCCACGATCTGCTCAAGCAAGGCGGCCTGACACAAGTACTGACGCTGATCGAAGCCGATTCCAGTCGTTTGACGGCACTGCTTCCCATCGTCGCCAATCCCGAGGCCAGCCTGAATGTGAAACTGGGCGTCGGCGTGGTGTTCGAGGAATACGCCGGACGCGTCGAATTGCAGGCTTTGGCGACCGACCTGGGCGCGTTGACGCGCCATGCCGACGCCCGTGTGCGCGCCGATGCCTGCCACCTGTTGAGCCTCGCGCAGTCTGACGCCGCCGTGCCCTGGTTGCAGGCCTGTCTGCTCGACGTGGACGCCGATGTCAGGGAAATCGCCGCCGAAAGTCTGCTTGTGCTGCGAGGTGAAGAATGAAACAGCTGAAGCACCCCGCTTTGTTTCGCCAAAGCGCCTATGTGAATGGCGACTGGATTGCGGCGGACGCTGTCTTGCCGGTGATCAATCCGGCCACCGGCGAGACGTTGGGCAGCGTGCCCAGGCTGGACCGCGCTGCCGTGCGTCAGGCCATTGTCGCCGCCGATGCCGCCTTGCCGGCCTGGCGTGGGCTGCTGGCGAAGGAACGCGCCGGCATGCTGCGGCGCTGGCACGATCTGGTGCTGCAACATGCCGACGATCTGGCCCGCATCATCACGCTGGAGCAAGGCAAGCCGCTGGCCGAGGCGCGCGGCGAAGTCATCTATGCCGCCGGTTTTCTGGAGTGGTTCGGCGAGGAGGCCAAGCGCGTTTACGGCGACGTGATTCCTTCGCCCTGGCCGGGCCGGCGCATCGTTACGTTGAAGCAGCCGATCGGTGTCGCCGCGCTGATCACGCCGTGGAACTTCCCCGCCGCCATGTTGACGCGCAAGGCCGGTGCCGCGTTGGCGGCGGGCTGTACGGTGCTGGCCAAACCGGCCTCGAAGACGCCATTCACCGCGCTGGCGTTGGCCTATCTGGCCGAACAGGCCGGTGTACCGGCCGGCGTGTTGAATGTGCTGACCGGCGATGCCGCCACGATTGGACAGGAATTCACCGGCGACCCGCGCGTGCGCAAACTTTCCTTTACCGGTTCGACCGAGACCGGTAAGCGTTTGATGGCGGCCTGTGCCGATACGCTGAAAAGCGTTTCGCTGGAACTGGGCGGTAATGCGCCGTTCATCGTGTTCGACGACGCCGATCTGGATGCGGCGGTGGCGGGGGCGCTGGCCTCAAAATACCGCAATGCCGGCCAGACTTGCGTGTGCGCCAATCGCCTGCTGGTGCAAGCCGGTATCCATGATGCCTTCGTCGAAAAACTGGTGATTGAGGTCAATCGCCTCAGCGTCGGCAACGGACTCGATGCGGGCGTCGAGCAGGGTCCGCTGGTCGATGCGGCGGCGCTGGAAAAGGTCGAACGCCAGATTCGCGATGCGCTGGCGCAGGGTGCGCGGGTCGCTTGCGGCGGAGCGCGCCATGCGCTGGGCGGCGGTTTTTTCCAGCCCACCGTGCTGGCCAATGTCAGCGCCGACATGCAGGTTTGCCGTGCCGAGACGTTCGGGCCGGTCGCGCCGGTGATCCGCTTCGCAACCGAAGCGGAAGCGATCCGGCTCGCCAACGACACCGAATACGGCCTCGCGGCCTATTTCTATACGAGTGATCTGGCGCGTATCTGGAGGGTTGCCGAGGCGCTGGAATACGGAATGGTCGGGATCAATGCTGGCGTCATTTCGACTGAAGTCGCGCCGTTCGGCGGCGTCAAGCAATCCGGTCTTGGTCGCGAAGGGGGCGCGGAAGGTATTGAGGCCTATCTGGAGACAAAATATCTATGCATGTCGATTTGACCCGATGCATCCGAGCGCATATTTTTTACGCAGAATTGCAGCCGTCCGGCTATGCCTTTGATGCGCTATCTACATGATTTAATTGTGTAAATTGACAGTATTAGAAAATTAGAACATCATCTTGATTGAATTTAACCGCTATTTGTCTTTGTACATTTCTATCTATCAGGAGCGTTTCATGAAAGCTTTGACCCTGGCTTTGTCCGCTGTTGCGGCACTGGCAATTTCCACTCCGGTTCTGGCCGGCGACCCGGTTGTCGGCAAGCAAAAGGCCGTTGCCTGTATTGCCTGCCATGGCAGCGATGTTTACCCCGGCATTTTCTACACGCTGCAACTGGGCGGCCGCAATGCCGACAAGCTTGCGATCAAGACCATGAAGTACAAGACCGGCAAGATCCTGCACCCGATGATGGCCGTCGCCACGGCGTTCTTCAACGAGAGGGATATCCAGGACATCACCGCTTATTACCAGTCGCTCGGCAAGCCGGCATTCACGTCGTCGCTGATCAAGATCAAGGGGGACGACGATGAGACCGCGCAGCCCGCCGCGGCACCCTACGTTTTCCCGGTTTTTCCCACGGTAGCCAGGTAACCGATCGGCCATGACCCCGATGCTGCTGAGTCGGGAAAGGGTCTTCGACCCGATCCTGCGTAGCATCCATGCCTGGAATGGCTTGGCTGTCGTGTTGCTGATACTCAGCGCACAGGCCGCGGAATGGGTCGAGTTCACGCCAGAGGCAAGCGCGCTCTGGCGTTTTCACCTGTGGAGCGGCTACGCCCTGACTCTGGGGCTGGTTGCCCGCTTGTCCTGGGGGCTGAATGGCCCGACCCCCGCGCGTCTGGGCGCCATGTGGCACTGGCGGGCGTGGTGGCAGGCGTTGCGCACGCGCCAGTGGTTGGTCGAACCGGACGGCTACGGGCATCACCCGCTCGCCTCTGCCGCGTATCTGGCGTTCTACCTGATTGTTCTGGCGATGGCGCTGACCGGGCTGGCTCTGGCGGCAATCGAACAGGGTAGCGGCCCGCTGACCGCCTGGCTGGGCCACGACCTGTTGTTGAAGGCGCTATTCAAGTCGCCGCACGATGTACTGGAAAAGTTCGTGATCGGTTTTGTCGTTTTACATGTTGCTGCGTTGATCCTGCACGAGGTGCGCCATGGCGTGCCGATGGCGCAAGCCATGGTCAGCGGTTTTCAGTATCGAAAGGAAAAGGAATGAACAAATTCGTTTTGTTGCTGTTGTTGGCGGTTGCTTCAGCGCATGCCGACACGCAACAACAGGTGCTGGATAGCCTGGTGGCGCAAGCCGGACCCGCTTCAATTGCGCGCGGCGATAAGCTGTTCCGCGGCAAGTTCAGCAGCGGCAAGACCGCTGAGTCCTGCACGGCATGCCACACCTCGGATCCCAAGACGGCCGGTCAACATGCCAGGACCAACAAGGTGATTGATCCGATTGCTCCGGTCGTACAAAAGGACCGCTTTACCGATCCGGCCAAGGTTGAGAAATGGTTCAAGCGCAACTGTCAGGATGTGCTTGCGCGAGCCTGTAGCACACAGGAAAAGGCGGATTTCGTCGCCTACATGATTTCGGTGAAGTGATCGAGATGAGTCCGGAAGCGGAAAAGTCCTGGGGTATCAACTGGAAAAATCTGGCCACATTGGTGTTGTCCATCGCGGCGGGCGCGACATTGATCAGCCGGGCTCCCGCCGATGACGAAGCCCTGTTTCCGATGCCGAGCGGCAAAACCTATGTCAACGAATGCGGCAGTTGCCACACCGCCTATGCGCCCGGGATGTTGCCGGCGCGTTCGTGGCGCAAGATGCTGACCGAGTTGGGCAATCATTTCGGCGACGACGCCAGCCTGGAAGAGCCGCAGCAACTGGAAATCCTGAAAGCGCTCGAACTGCTCGCCGCCGACGGCAGCCAGGCCAACATGCGCATGCGCCGCATCAACGCCGCCATTCCGGCCAATCTATCGCCGCAACGGATCACGCAGACCGGCTACTTCAAATTCCTGCATGACGAAGTGCCGGGCTATATCTGGCAGCGCAAGAAAATCGGCAGCCTGGCCAACTGCATGGCCTGCCATCCGCGAGCCAACGAAGGGCGCTACGGCGAACGGGAAATCCGGATTCCGCCGCAGTAGCACGCGGTTGCCTCAAGGCTCAATTCTTGCCGAACAGTTTGTCCAGGTCGCTGAGGGCATCCGATTCAGGCTGGGGCGCGGCGTTGCCGCTAAACAGGCTGTCGAGCGTATCGCGCGCCGGGCCGCTGCTGTCCATGGAGGCAGCGAAGGCCGCTGCCTTGGGCTGAAACCACTCGCAGAAATTAGCCCGCGTCTTGTTTTTGACTTCATCCGCGGCCAGTTCACGGCATTGCTTCGCCTTGCGCGGGTCATAGTGGCGACATAGACGGCAGACATGCAGCTCGGCGCCGCAGGCCAGGCATTCGGCGCGACGGCCGATGGGCAGCGGAATCGCTTGCAGACTCGCGCCGCATTTCCAGCACACCAATTCAGCACTCATGGGTTGCTCCTGTTGTTCAAACTTGAAACCGCAGTTGCCGGTGTCGTAGGAGCGCCTTCCAAGGCGCGAAATCCGGAACAATCGCGCCTTGGAAGGCGCTCCTACGAGTGGTGTCGCCACTGACCAACTGAGGTCTCCAAGTTTATTCGCACGCTCAAGCGTTTAAGCGGGGTCTGAAACGTAGCGGCAGTAAGTCTCGCGCAGAGAAAAGCTGGCCAGCCAACCGAACAGCGCGAAGCCGAACAGCACCGCGATGCCGATCTGGTAATGCGCCAGGGCCAGTTTCAGACCGGCGCCACCCGCGGCACGGTCGATCGCCCAGCCGACCAGCGGTTGCAGAATGGCCGCGCCCAGAAAGGCGCCGGTATTGACCAGGCTGGTGGCCATGCCGGACAGCGCGTGGCGGTTCACTTCCTTGGCGCAGGCCCAGGTCAGCGTGAAGCCGGCGGCACCCAGTCCCATCAGAAAGAACAGGGCGTGGCTCCAGCCCGGTTGCAACTTCCAGCCGAGCAACAACGGCAACCAACAGGCGACATAAAGCCCGCACGCGACGACGACCACCGATTTGCGCCGGCCGAGTCGATCCGATAGCGTGCCGATGAAAAACGCGCCGACGGCGAAGGCGGCCAGCAAGATGGAGGTATGCGCCGTGGCGGCGGTGCGATCCCAGCCATGGCCCTGGGTCAGGAAGGGCACGGCCCAGAGGCCGGCGAAGGCGAACAGCGTGCCGGAGATGCCGATATTGACGAAGAAGCCGGGCCAGGTGGCGCGGTTGCCGGCGACCTGCAGCAGGCCGTCGTACCAATGCCCGTCATGGGCGGGATGCGCGGCTTTGCCGTCGAGTTCGCGCAGGCTGGGCAGGCCGACCTGGGTCGGGTTGTCGCGTACCAGCCACCAGGCCAGCCAGGCCAGGCACAGCGAGAGCAGTCCGACCACGACGAAGACGTCGCGCCAGCTGACATAACTCAACACCCAGGCTAGCGGCGAGGCGGCCAGCACCGCGCCGAGATTGCCGAGCAGGATGGTGAGGCCGGCCAGCGTGCCGAAATGGCGTTCGTTGAACCAGACCGCGTTGAGTTTGAGCAGCGCGATGAAGGTGACCGAGACGCCCAGGCCGACCAGCAGGCGACCGAGCGTGGCAAGGCTGAAGGTGTCGGCCAGGCCGAACAGCAGCGACCCCAGGCCGGCCACGACGCCGCCGGCGGCGACGATGCGGCGCGGGCCGAGCGTGTCGGCTAGGACGCCGGTGGGAATCTGCATCAGTGTGTAGACGTAGAAATAAGTCGCTGCCAACCCGCCCAGCGCGGCGGAATGGATCTGGAATGCGGCCTGCAGATCGCTGGCAATGGCGGCCGGCGCGAAGCGGTGGAAGAACGACAGCACGAAGGCCAGGCCGACCACGACGAACGCGGTCCAGCGTAGACGATGCAGTTGCGCGCGCTGCGCCGGGCTAAGCATTGCCGGCTTGATCTATATGCATTTGCAGCCAGAACTCCAACAGCGCCAGATGCCACAGCTTGCTGCCCTGAATGCGCGTGTGGTGCTGTTCCGGCTCGGCGAGCAGTTTTTCGACATAGGCGCGCTGAAACAGGCCGCGCTGGCGGCAGGCTTGCGAATTGAGGATGTCGGCCATGAAGTCGTAGAACTCGCCGCGCACGTATTTCAGCGCGGGCATCGGGAAATAGCCTTTCTTTCGGTCGATGACGGAGTCCGGCAGCAGGCCGCGTGCGATGCGCTTGAGGATGTGCTTGCCGCCGGAGGCCAGCTTCAGTTCCGGCGGCATGCGCGCGGCCAGTTCGACCAGTTCGTGATCGAGGAAAGGCACACGTGCTTCGAGACCCCAGGCCATGGTCATGTTGTCGACGCGTTTGACCGGGTCGTCGGTGATCAGCATGGTCGTGTCCATGCGCAGAACCTGGTCTATGAAGCTGTCGGCGTCCGGTTCCATGAGCCGGGCTGAAACGGTGAATGCGGTGTGATCGAGGCCGTGCAGCGCCGGGTTCACGGTTTCCAGATATTCGGCATGGTCGCGGTCGAAATAATGGCGGCGGAAACGTTCCAGCGGCGAGCCGGTCTTCAGCGCGTGCATCTTCGGATACCAGTAGTAGCCGCCAAAAACCTCGTCGGCGCCCTGGCCGCTTTGCACCACTTTCACGCTTTTCGCGACCTGTTCCGACAGCAAGTAGAACGCCACCGCATCCTGGCTGACCATGGGCTCGGCCATCTGGCCGACCGCTTCCGGCAAACGCGCCAGCACTTGATTGTTGGGGATGTGGAATTGGTGATGGCGGGTGGCGAAATGCCGGGCCACTGCGTCGGAATATTCGAACTCGTTGCCGCGCTCCTCGGGTTGATCTTCGAAGCCGACCGAGAAGGTCATCAGGTCTTCCACGCCCTGTTCGGCCAGCAGCGCGACCAGCAGGCTCGAATCGAGTCCGCCGGACAGGAGAACGCCCACTTTTACGTCAGCAATCAACATGCGTTTGCGTACTGCCGCACGCAGTGCGTTGTGTATGGCTTCCTGCCATTCCCCTTCCGACATGGGCTTGTCGGGCCGGGTTGCCGTCAGTCGCCAGTAGGGGCGGGTTTCGTGGCGACCGGCCGTGTCGATGCGCAGCAGGCTGGCCGGTTCCAGTTTGCGTACGCCGTTCAGCAGCGTGCGCGGCGCGGGCACCACGGCATGTAGTGTGAGATGGTGATGCAGGGCTTCCGGGTCGATCGACGTGTCCACGCCTCCCGCCGCCAGCAGGGCTTGCGGCGAGGAGGCAAAGCGGATGCAGTGCCGCTCCAGGCTGTAGTAGAGCGGTTTGATGCCGAGCCGGTCGCGCGCCAGCAAGACGCTGCCGGCCTGGCGATCCCAGATCGCGAAGGCAAAGGCGCCATGCAGATGGGCGGCGCAGTCGTCGCCCCATTCGGCATAGGCGCGCAGGATGACTTCGGTATCGCCGTCGGAATGGAAGGCATGGCCTTTGCCGATGAGTTCGGCGCGCAGTTGCGGGTAGTTGTAGATGGTGCCGTTGAACACCAGAGCGAGGCCGGTCGCCGCGTCCACCATGGGCTGACGCGAACGCTCGGTGAGATCGATGATGGCCAGGCGCCGATGGCCCAGCGCGACGGCACCGTCGAAGTAAAGGCCTTCGCCATCCGGCCCGCGCCGCGCCAGTTTGGCCACCATCCGTTTCAATAGCGCTGGATCGGGGGCCGCGCTATCGAAGCGGAATTCACCTGCAATGCCACACATGACTTAACTCCCTTTGTTTTTTAAGCCGGCCACAGCGGCTCTTCTTCCATCAGCGCTATCTGTTCGCGCAATTCGAGAATGCGGTCTTGCCAGTAATGCTGCGTGTTGAACCACGGAAACGCGGCCGGGAAGGCGGGGTCGTGCCAGCGTCGGGCGATCCAGGCCGAGTGATGGATCAGGCGCAGGGTGCGCAAGGCTTCCAGTAAGTGCAGCTCACGCGGGTCGAATTCGCAAAAGTCTTCGTAGCCCGCCAACACGTCGGCCAGTTGCCGCGTCATGCCGGTACGTTCGCCGGAAAGCAGCATCCAGAGATCTTGTATGGCCGGTCCCATGCGGCTGTCGTCGAAGTCGACAAAATGCGGCCCGTCGTCCGTCCACAACACGTTGCCGGCGTGGCAGTCGCCATGCAGACGCAGATGGGCGACCTGACCGGCGCGCTGGAAGCAGAGGCGGGCCGCATCGAGCGCCTGGTCGATTACGCTTTTCCAGGCCGGCAACAAATCGGGTGGTAGCCAATGGCCGGCCAGCAGAAATGCGCGCGGCTCTTCGCCGAAGCTGGCGATATCCAGAGTCGGCCGGTGTGCGTAGGGTTGCAGCGCGCCGATGGCGTGGATGCGGCCAATGAAGCGGCCCATCCATTCCAGCGTTTCGCTGCGGTCGAATTCCGGCATGCGGCCACCGCGGCGGGGATAGACCGCAAAACGAAAACCTTGATGCAGGTGCAAGGTGGCGCGATTCGACAGAAGCAACGGCGCGACGATCGGCAACTCCCGCTCCGCGAGTTCCAGCGTGAAAGCGTGTTCCTCGAGAATGGCGGCATCCGACCAGCGCTCCGGTCGATAGAACTTGGCAATGACCGGCGCAGCGTCCTCCTGGCCGACCTGATAGACGCGGTTCTCGTAGCTATTCAGCGCCAGCAGGCGGCCATCGGTACGCAAGCCGATATTATCCAGTGCATCGAGAACCGTATCGGGGGTGAGCTGGGCGTAGGGGGGGAGGGGAGCGGACATGGTCGCCATTGTATGGGGCGAACAAGCTCCAGAGGATGTGGATGATGCAAGGTCGTGTTGCGACCTCAGTCAGCGGGATCAGGCGCTGGTTTGAACTTGTGACTGCTGCGCGTGTTCCTGTGCTCTGATCAGCATCAATGCGCCCTTGGGCGGCAGTTGGTAAATCAGAACGTCCTTGCTGTCGAAAACCTTGAGTACGCGATCGCCATCTTCGACATCCATCTTGATGCTGCCAGCACCCGCGACGGCAACTTCCTGCACACGTTGAGCTTCGCCTGCTTTTGCCGCTTCCTGGCTTTCACGTTCGCTCCGCGCGCCTCCGGCAACCTGGGCTTCCGCAGGTTTGTCCGTATTGCTTGGCAAGGTCTGGCGCTGTCTTACGTCTTCACGGTTCTTGTCGACGGCAACGACATTCTCCCGCGGCACATTTCGCGCCACTCGCGGCTCGGCGAGTTGCAGCGGGATGTAGCTGGTGGAGGAGGTTGCGCCGATTTCCATGATATCGAGCTGGATCGCCAGAGAGTTTCGTTACTTAAAGTACCGATGTTTGCGTGTAGGTTTCCAGTGCGCGAGCCACCGAACGTGGCACCGGTTGTTCATTGCGACGCGATTCGACCTGGGCTTGCCGTGCTTCCTCGACGCGATCTCTTTCCTGCGTCTTGTCTGCCGCTTCGGTTACTTCGGTCTGCGGAACAACCCGTTCTGTTTCGCGAGCGGCAACTTGTCGAGATGCACCGCTCAAGGTGACCTGATCGTTTGCCTGCGTGGCTTCGTCACGTTCCCGTTCACTCCGCAGATTGCGTGCCTGTTGTTCCTGCGGCTGTACTGTCTGCTGCACAGCGAATGTCGAAGCAACGCTGGTTTGTGTACTAATTGAAGGAATGTCCATCACTCCGCTCCTATCCAAATGCCTGACCACATGATCTTTGGCTTGGCTGCGAATCTCTCATTCAGAACAGCATGAAATCACTCGAAAACCATTCCGCTATCAGCATAGCCCGTAATTTCGAAGCATAGAAGCATTAAACCTTGATACGGCAGTTGAACAGGCAAGACGTACCAAGGCCGAAGCCGGTGCAATCAGTTAAATTCGGCGACAAATTATTGTAGTGAGTACGAAGGTGTTGATTCAAAGGGTGTTTATCCGGCTGCGGCGCGTTGGGACATGGGGATTGATGGCGATTGTTTTGATGCTGCTTTGCAGTAGACAGGCCAGCGCAGCGCCCTCCGATGTCGTAATCAGCCTCGATTCCGGAATTGAAGTCGTTTGCCAGCGCTATCCCGCAGCCGGTCAGGTTCTGGCAATCTGGCTGACAGGCCAGTACGGGCGCACGGAGGAGGAGCACAAGGCCGCCGCCGATATGGCTGCGCAAGGGGTGGAAACCTGGGTTACGGATTTTCTGACCCCCTATTTTTTGCCGCTATTGCCCAGCAGTTGGAATCAGGTGCCAGACCAGGATTTATCCGAATGGTTGGAAGCGGTGCGGCAACGTAATCCAGAACGCCGCATCGTGCTGGTTTCCACCGGCCGGGTTTCGAGTTTGGCCCTGCGTGCAGTGCATAGTTGGCAAGGTCGTTATGGACAGGGCGGTGCGCAGCCAGTGGACGGCGCGCTGCTGATGTTCCCGTTGCTTTATCAGGATCTGGTTCCCGGTCAGGAGCCCGAATACGACGCGGTCGTCAATAAGACCCAGCTTGATCTGGTCATTCTGCAACCCAAGGCCTCCGCCGGTTATTGGTGGCGCGAGCGGTTGAAAAGCGCTCTGGAAGTCGCCGGCAGCCGGGTCTGGATGAGCGTGTTGCCGGGCTTGCGTGATGGATTCTATCGGCGCAGCGATATCACGGAGCAGGAAACAGCTGCCGGCGCGCAACTCGGGCAAATCCTGCTGGATGCGCTGAAGCCATTGATAAACAAGGAGAAAAAATGAGAACGTGGCTGGGCTTGATTTTTATTATGCTGTTTGCATCGCCGCTCTTGGCCGCAGACTTGAAGCCATTGCCGGTGCGCCCTGCCGCGGAACTGAAACTGGTTGGGCTTGACGGCGCCAGCGTGAACCTGAAGCAGTTGCGCGGCAAGGTCGTTCTGGTCAATTTCTGGGCGGTCTGGTGCCCGCCATGCCGCAAGGAAATGCCCTCGATGGCACGTCTGATGACGAAACTCTCAGGAAAACCCTTTGCAATCCTGGGGGTCAATGAGGGAGAAAGCCCGGATGAAATTCGTGCATTCCTGAAACAGGTGCCGGTGAATTTCCCGATATTGCTCGATAGCGAAGGCGAATACCTGAAATCCTGGCAAGTCTTCGCATTCCCGACCAGTTACGTCGTGGACAAACAAGGTCGCGTTCGCTTGGGTTTGTTCGGGTCTATCGAGTGGGACAGCCCGGAGGCGCTTGCGCAACTGGAATCGTTGTTGGCAGAAGCGGAGTGACGCAGAGGGGGCGGTTGCGTCTTTTAATAGGGTGGGCGATCGCTGACCCCTGACTTCCTTTTCGCTCGTCTCAGCTGACCGCCACACTGATCCTGTGGCGGGCCGACTTCTTTGTGTTTGTACGGCGCTTCGCTTTTCCGCACCTGCGTGCTTTCCGCCGCTGGCTGAGCCGCGCACTCTAGTCGCCCCTTTACTCCTCCCCCCGTAGCACCTATACAAATCAAATACCTGTACCCCGGTGTCGCCGCTGGTTGGCGAGACGATCGGAGTCCCGCCGTTGGGCATCCCCGGCGGCATCACACTACAAGGAGGATTGACATGGCCAAGCAGAAGAATCCCGTTGCGGACAAGGAACCCAAACCGACGGCGGCACGCAGGTTTTCCTATTGCACCATGCCGCAGGTGACGGAGCGGGAGTTCGGGCCCGAGGTGAATCCGAACCGCGCCCGTCTCATACGCATGAACGACAAGAAGTGGGTCAATGGCACCAAGCTGCACTATTACTTTTTCACCGATCCAGCCGAGTGGACGACCAAGGAGGCAGAGAAGAACGTGGTGCGCAAGGCGTTCAAGCTGTGGAAGGACGTGGGCATCGGCCTGGAGTTCGAGGAGGTGGGTTCGGTGGACGAGTCGGAGATCCGTATCGGCTTCCTCCGCGGCGACGGCGCCTGGTCCTACATCGGCCGGGACATCCTGACCATCGGCCAGGACGAGCGCACCATGAACTTCGGCTGGGATCTGACCGGGCACCCGGCCGAGATCGATACCGCCATCCACGAGATCGGTCATAGCCTGGGCTTCCCGCACGAGCACCAGAACCCCAACGCTGGCATCGTCTGGGACGAGGAGGCGGTGTACGCGGCACTGGCCGCGCCACCCAACAACTGGGACCGGCAGACCACTTTTCACAACATCATCAAAAAGATCAACCCCGATTCAGTGCAGGGTTCCAACTGGGACCCGGACTCCATCATGCACTACCCCTTCGAGGCTGGACTAATCAAGGAGCCCGCCAATTACCGCAACGGACTGACGCCGGCCGGCGGTGTCTCGGCCCGGGACCAGGCGTGGGTGAAAACCTTCTACCCACCCATCAAGAAGAGCGATGTCCAGTCGCTCGAGGCCTTCAAGCCGGTCAAGCTCACAATCAATCCCGGCCAGCAGCTGAACTTTAGCATCACCCCTACGGCCACCAGGCGCTATGAGATCGCCACCTTCGGCAAGTCTGACACCGTGATGGTGCTGTTCGAGGAGGTCAACGGCGAGCTGCGCTACATCACTGGCGACGACGACAGCGGCCAGGACACTAATGCCCATGTCCAGGTCAAGCTGTTCAAGGGCCGCCGCTATCTGCTGCGGCTGCGGCTCTACTATAGCGCCCGGTCGGGGGATACGGCGGTCATGATGTGGTAAACAGTCCTGAGACTGCAGGGTCTAGACGTAGCGCTGGATGGTCTTGTCGGCGTTGCCGGCGAAAGTCTTGGCGAGGTCGTCCCGGTTCTTGACCGTGACCTGGATTCGAGATCTGCTCTCGAGAGATGCCATGAAAGATGCTCCGTGGTAATGGAGCACCGTATAGGCTTATTTTTTATGCGCGGTGTGGTGAAGTGGCAGGCGCTGCCACCAATTTGCCATTGCACACACCTGAATTGAAAACAGCTCGCTTGTAAGCTGCTGTTTTATAGGGGAACTATGGTCGGGGTGAGAGGATTCGAACCTCCGGCCTCCACGTCCCGAACGTGGCGCTCTACCAGGCTAAGCTACACCCCGACTTGGGCTTTATCGCGAAAATCGCGATGGATCGTACTGCTGATTTCTCTGGTTCTGCATGCCCACTTGAACATGCGGTATCAGATCGGGATCAGAATTCGCGTGTGACTGCGAAGGCCGATAATTCTAGCAAAGCCTCTTTGTATTGGCTACCAGGTAATGAAGCAATCGCTGCTTGCGCCAACACCGATTCGGCTTCCGCTTGGCGATGTGCATGGGTTATTGCCCCGGTACTGTGGACAATTTCGAGTATGCGTTGGAAATCGCCGGCATCGCCTTTTCGAATGGCGTTGCGAATAATCTCGGCTTCTGCTTCCGTTCCATGTTTCATGGCAAATAGCAGCGGCAGCGTGGGTTTGCCTTCCGCCAGATCGTCACCGACATTTTTGCCGATCAAGTCCGTTTCGCCGGAATAGTCGAGGACGTCGTCAATGATCTGGAAGGCGGTGCCCAGATGCATGCCGTAGGTTCCCAATGTGTCTTCGATATCGCGTGGCGATCCGTTGACGATGGCGCCCAGTCGACCTGCGGCTTCGAACAGTTGCGCGGTCTTGTAGCGAATTACACGTAAATATGCCGCTTCGTCGATGTCCGGGTCATTGCAGTTCATCAGTTGCAGAACTTCGCCTTCGGCAATGATGTTGGTGGCGTCAGACAGGACTTCCATGACCCGCATGTTGTTGACCGATACCATCATTTGAAATGCGCGCGAGTAGAGGAAGTCGCCAACCAGTACGCTGGTCGCATTGCCGAACAATGCATTGGCAGTGTCTCTGCCGCGGCGCAGTTCGGAGGCGTCGACCACATCATCATGCAGCAGCGTGGCGGTATGGATGAACTCGACCACGGCCGCCATTTCGTGGTGCTGACCACCCTGATAGCCAAGTGCATTGGCGGCGAGAACGACCAGGGCTGGACGCAGACGCTTGCCGCCGCTTTGGATGATGTATTCGGAGACCTGACGAACCAACGCGACATCGGAATGCAAACGCGCTCGAATGACCCTGTCTACCTCCGCCATGTCGGCTTCAAGTAGGGAATGCAGCTGGGGTTGGGTCACGGAGGCGGTAGCTTCAACTGTGGGAATTTGGATGGTGCTGCAGAGAGGAATCGAACCCCCGACCTACTGATTACGAATCAGTTGCTCTACCAACTGAGCTACTGCAGCGACATTGCGGGCGCGGATTATACATTTCCTGCCCCGCTTGCCCAGTTCCCTGTGTTGATTGCCTATCAGCTGAATTTATAGGCTAGTCGAAGGCCGCCCCAATGTCGTCCCTTGACGGTGATGGGCGCAGATAGATCCTTCAGCACGACGTGACGACCGCCGCCCATGTTTCGGCGGTATGTCTGAAGCAGAAATGGCTTCTTGTTGCGGCCCGCGTTGAGGCCGGTGGCGTCATTGAAAATACGTCGGTTGCGGCAGTTGGCGGTATTCCATTCGAGATTGCGGCCCTGCGGCTTGGAGAATTTCAGATTGTGAGTCGGTAAGTAACCATTCCGATCTACCGCTGCGCAGAACACGACCAAAGGGGACAGTTGCGCCAACGGTTCTTGAATCTGCGGTAAGTAGCGGTCGGCAAATTCGGTAAAGCGGGTCAAGTGTTGCTTGGGATTCGAGCCTGCTATCAGCGTGTACTGTTCATCGAACAACTCGTTCAATCCGATGACACCATTCTCAACGGCCTCTTCGAACATGCGCGATATTTCATCTGCGGCTTCGGTGACTGCTTGTATATAGGGGCTGTCTTCGGTTTCGACGCCGCTTTCCGTGGTGATCTCGATAAGCCGCTCACTCAAGCTGAGTAAGCCATGCGCGCGGTTCTTTGCAGCCTGTAACGTCGCGTTCGACGTGGAAATGTTTTCGTCCAGCGATTGAGTCGAGAAGAGAACTGCGTCGCAAGTCGCCAGGTTTGACTGGGCATGTTGCGTAATCTGGTGAATCTTGGCGGAGACTTCGCCAAACGAGGTGCGGAACGCAGAAATTGCACTATCCACCGCGGCCTCGGCGCTGCCTAGATGGCTGCCGTGTTCTGCTTCAACTTCTTTGGCGAGCGCTTCTACGCGCTGGTTGAGTTGATTTACTGTCGTGGTGATGAGTTGACTCGAAGACTGCACTCTTTGCGCCAGATCTTTGACTGCATCGGCGACGACGCCAAACCCTTTCCCGGCTTCGCCTGCACGTACTGCTTCGACCGACGCATTGAACGCGACGATACGAGTCTGGAAGGCAATTTGGCCAATATCCTGGGCAGCTTCCGCAACCTTTCTCAAGGCTGCGCCAACCTGGGTGATTCCCGCTTCAACGCGTGTCACGGCAGAAGCCAGCATACGGGTATCGTTCAGCGCAGATTCCACGGTGATCCGCGATTCACGAGCGAGCCGCTCGGCTTCCTGCGCATCCTGATGGATCGATTGATTCGATTGGGCCATCCCCTGTATATCCTGGGATAGTGCCCTGAAAGTTTCAAACTGGCTCTGGCCGATTTCGGCAAGGTCGTCCAGAGAGCCGGAAATGTCGGCTGCTTCGTGTCCCAATCCACCTGCCTGGTGGGCGAATTCGGCAAGGAATGTCTCGGCGGAATGGGCGCTCATGTTTGGCCTGTTTTGAGAAAGCTATCTGCATATCGGCTTCTTCAAACACATCTTTAATGCCATTCCAACGTGGCAAGATGCTTGAAAAAAAAAGGAAAAAATAGTAGATTAGAAAACTCTAATATTTGTTCTTGAGAGGAATGAGTATGTTCGGTATGTACAACATCAAAGAGTTGGATGTAGACGCACTTGAAGCTGGTAAAGACCAGATTCATCTGATTGATGTGCGCACGGAAGGCGAAGTCTCGCGTGGCGTGATCAACGGTGCTATCCACATTCCTCTGCACTTGCTGCCGTTGCGTGCAGCCGATATCCCGCAAGACAAACCTGTCGTGATCTATTGCAATTCGGGTGCTCGTTCCGCGCAGGCGTGTGCATTCATGGCTGCCAAGGGGTTCGAAAACATGCACAACCTGTCTGGTGGAATCATGGCCTGGGCCCGCTCCGGAAAGCCTCTTGCCGCTTTGTCCTGAGTCAAATTCCACTGTTCTTGCCGGTATCCCGCATCGTTGCAATCCCCCTGCAACACGGGTAAATTACGCCGGCTTTTTTTAGCATTTGCTAATTTTGTGAAGGAGCTAACATGAATTTCGATAAAGAGCTTGATGCCCGTGGCCTGAATTGCCCGTTGCCCATTCTGCGTTGCAAGAAGGCCTTGAATGAATGCACCAGCGGACAAGTCCTGAAGATTGTTTCTACAGATCCGGGTTCCGTTAAAGACTTCGCGGCCTTTGCCAAGCAGACTGGCAATGAGTTGCTGTCTTCAGCTGAAGCAGGTGGTGAGTACACCTTCTTCATCAAGAAAAAATAAGCAGCATCCAGCGTAGTCATAAAACCGCAAGATTGAGAGGTGGTGTGATGGACGATCAAAAGAAGATGGCGATCATCGCGACCAAAGGCACTCTGGACTGGGCTTACCCCCCGTTTATTCTGGCCTCTACGGCCGCTGCCTTGGGTTACGAAACTCAGATTTTCTTTACCTTCTATGGCCTGCAGATGCTGCGCAAAGATCTTTCCGGCCTCAAGGTAAGCCCTCTGGGCAACCCGGGCATGCCCATGAAGATGCCGTTCGGACCGAAGTGGTTCCGCGAAATCAACTGGAACATGCCCAATGCGATTCAATCCCTGGTGCCCGGCTATGAATCCCTGGCTACCGTATTGATGAAGCAAACCATCAAGAACAATGGTGTTGCGAGCATTCCCGAGTTGCGTGAATTGTGCCAGGAAGCCGAAGTGAAGTTCATCGCCTGCCAGATGACGGTCGAGCTGTTCGGATTCGAACACAGCGATTTCATTGATGGTGTCGAATATGGTGGCGCAGCCACTTTCTTCGAGTTCGCTGGAGAGACGGACATCTGTCTGTATATCTAAAGCGGTTTGGGCTGTAGTACAAAAATGCCACCCTAGGGTGGCATTTTTGTTGGTTTCCAGGTGTCCTGTTGAAATTTTCACAATACGAGGGTTTTGACACAGGTTATTCCTTGCGATGGGGCGGTTGGCTGATTAACATCCTGCCCGTTGTAAACCGAACGTCAAACTAAACACACCGTTTTCGAGGGGAAACACCACATGCGCAAGACCCAACTACTGATCGCCCTGGCCGCTGTCGGCTTCGCCGGTTCCGCTTTTGCTACAAATGGTTACTTTGCTCATGGCTATGGCATGTCCGCCAAAGGTATGGGCGGAGCCGGAATTGCATATCCGCAGGACAGCCTGGCTGCTGCGACCAACCCTGCTGGTATGGTGCATGTGGGCAACCGTATGGATATCGGCCTTGAGATTTTTGCGCCGGATCGTGGGTTTACGTACGCTGCAGGCTCGCCTGATGGTAACGGTAGCGGCGCGATGGAGAGTTGGTTCCCGATTCCGGAGTTTGGCTACAATCGCATGATCAACAACAGCATGTCTTTTGGCGTGTCTGTTTTTGGTAACGGCGGTATGAATACTACTTATGGTGATGGTGACCATCCCTTCACCGGCTTCCCTGGCGGCACTCCCGGATCGACAGTAGGCATTGACCTGATGCAGCTATTTATTGCACCAACTGTTGCTTACAAATTCAATCCGCAGCTCTCTGTCGGCGCAACTTTGAACCTGATAGCCCAATCGTTCGAGTCACAAGGTCTTGGTGCGTTTGGACAGGCTGATAACGGAAAAGACTATTCATACGGAGCGAGCTTGCGTCTGGGGGGCATGTATCAAATCAACGACTCAGTAACTCTTGGTGCAACTTACCAATCCAAGAGCAACATGAGTAAGCTTGATGACTATGCGGTACTTTTTCCGAACGGCGGCGAATTTGACATTCCGGCCAACTTTGGTGTCGGTATCGCGGTTAAGGCAAGTGACAAACTCGACATCGCCTTTGATGTCATGCGTATTAATTACGCTAGCGTTGATACCACCGGTAACTTGGCAAAAATGTCCCTTTTCGGGGTTAATCAGCATGGTTTCGGCTGGGAAAATCAGACCGTATTCAAACTGGGTGCAGCATACAAGTACAGCAATGATTTGACGTTGCGCGCCGGCCTGAACTATGGAAAATCACCCATCGAACTGCCCGCTGCTCCTACGCCTGGCGAAGATATTGGGTTTGATTTCAATACGCTGGCACCTGGGATTGTGGAAACTCATCTGACACTGGGTTTCACCAAAAACTTGAGTGCTGATACCTCTATTACGGGTTCCTATATGCATGCCTTTAAGAAGGACCAGAATGGTATCGGTGGTTTTGTTGGGGCAGGTCACCTCAGCATGAGCCAAGACGCATTTGGTCTGAGCTTCAACAAAAAATTCTGATTGTTGTTTCATCCCCATTAAGCCCGCTGCGTGCGGGCTTTTTCATGGTGCGCCCGGCAGGGCGCACTTACTTGAGGTGGAAGTGCTCCCGGCAGTCGCTGCGCCAAACGATGCAACGACTTCGGTATCTTTCATGAACCTGCCGTATATCCATGTCCGACTGGCAATAGAGGCGGGCTCACACGAAGAAGCCGGGGCCTCCCCGGCTTTTTTGTTTAAAATGCTGCCTTATTCATCCAACCGGACTCCACCATGAAACAACTGCTTGCAGTCGCTGCATTGATATTATTTACGCCACTGGCTTGGGCGCTGTCCCCCTACATCCAGGGTGACAAGGTGTCTGCTGGCGAGGTCCAAGCTGTTCTTGCACAGGTTGAAGGCAAGCTCACCAAGGCGGGGTTCAGTGTTGCGGGCAAATATATGCCGTCAGGTTTGCCGGGCTACGGCGTTCTGGTGGTGACCGATAAGGGCCTGCTCGACGTGGTGCATAAACTTGGCGGCACCAGCATTGTCGGCGCGCCTATCCGTATTGGCGTCAAGGCCGACGGCTCAGTGTCTTACATCAATCTGGAATATTGGCTGCGCGCCTATTTCCGCAAACAGTTTCCGCAGGCTGAAAAAACCGTCAAAGCGACGCAAAACAAGTTGAAAAAGGCGCTGGGCGCTGGGAAAGCGTTCGGTGGCGATGTCGATCGCAAGGATTTGGCCGATTACCAGTACATGTTTGGCATGGAAGGATTCGAGTCCGACAAGAATGTACTTATGGAGCATCTGGTGTTCGAGGATGCGGTGAAAGCTATTCAAGACAATTTGGCACGCGGTGTCGGCAAGACCAGCAAGGTGTATGAAATCATCATGCCGGACAAGAAAATCGCGGTATTCGGAGTTGCGATGAATGACCCCAAGGAGGGCGAGAGCTGGTGGGTGAAGACGGCAGGGGTGGAAAACATTGCAGCTTTGCCTTACGAAATCTATGTCGTGGACAATAAGCCAGGCCATCTTTTTGCACGTTTCCGTATCGCACTGGGCTGGCCAGCGGTCGGGATGGGCAGTTTTATGCGTATCGTCGAAGCCCCCGGCATTATTCATGACACTCTGACCGAAGTGGCCGGCGGCGGTCGCTAACCTGGACTTGCAGGGAGCAAACAAGAGCCCCTCATCGAGGGGCTCTTTTCTTGATGTGGAGAGAATGCCAATGCGATTTGGCAAGTCTGCCGGCTATCGGATTCTGTTCGGCTGGATTGGAATCGCTTTCGCTTGCCTGGCTTTTGCCTCACCAAGTCCCGTCAAGTTGACCCTATCTCAATCCTTGAGCGAACTCATGACGGAGATTCGTTATGAAGATCGTGAGCCGGAGCAACCCGCTTACCTCAGCCGTATCCTTATTCTGGGGGGTCGAATGCGCATGGATTATGGCCAGGACGATCAAGGTTTCATCCTGTTTGATCGTCAGGCAAACACGATCTGGCATGTCGCTCCCGGTGAGAGCCGAATGACGGGTATTGTGTCCGGCTCGGTCAAAAATGTTTGGCCCAAGGCGTGGACGCTGAGTCAGGAAACGCTGCCTAGCGAGGTGGGCGAGGTGACCCAGGTCAGGCTCAACGGAAAGCTTTGCGTGGAATTCAAATCTGCGCCCTTGCTGCAGAAAGAGGCCCGATTAATGGAGGCTTTCCGTCGTATGCTGGCCGCCAATCAGGCCAATGCCTGGGCGGGAACGCCGGAGGATATTCGGCAGCCTTGTGCGCTTGCGATCGATGTCCGCGAGGCGGGGGTCGAATACAGCCGTGGGTTGCCGCTGGCTGTGCGCTATTGGGATGGACGGAGTCGCGTTTACCAGGGATATGACAAACGGGTACCCAGACCCGAGTTGTTCGAGCTACCGGCTGGCTATACGCGTTTTGTGGTTGGCGGTGCGGCTCAAGAAAACGCGGAGAGGCGACAGCCGTTTTCGTCGCAGTCCAGGTAACCCCCGCTGTCGTACCAGTCTGGCAATACCCAGCGTTCGCAAATCTGACCGTTGAGCCTGTACTCGTGGCGAGCAGGGCGGTGTGTGTGTCCATGAATGATGCGCTTGACCGGGTGGGCGACCAGCATCCGCTCGATCTCCGCATTGTTCACATCCATGATTTCCGGCTTTTTATCCGACTTGGCGAGTTCGCTCCGCTCGCGTAAGGCCTTTGCAAGCGCATGCCGTTGCGCCAGCGGTTGCGCAAGGAATTGTTGTTGCCAGGCTGAGGTGCGGACTTCTCGACGGAAGTCCTGATAGGCTGCGTCATCGGTACAAAACAGATCGCCGTGCGTCAGCAAAGTCGGGACGCCGCAGATTTCGTGCTCGCTGGGGTCTTCCAAAGGGTGCAGACCGGCCGCTTCCGCGAAAGCCGGCCCTACTAGAAAATCGCGGTTGCCGGGCAGAAAAAAGATCGAGGTTCCGCGCTCGGATAGCGATTTCAGCTCAGCGGCAATGTCGCGATGGAATGGCTGAGCCAGATCGTCATCGCCTACCCAGGCTTCGAAGAAGTCGCCCAGGATGTAGAGCGTATCGGCCTGTGGCGCTCGTTCTCTGAGAAAGCGGTGAAGCAGCGCTACCGGAAGCGGACGTTCCGGTGTCAGGTGTAGATCGGAAATGAAGAAAACTCGCGGGGAGCGCATAGGGCTCTGAGCAAGAGACTGGCGCGGGGGCTGGAATGCTTGGCCCCGGCCCCCGCCGGCTCAGTGAAATGGCCGCGTGTCAGCCTTCGCTGATTTCAGCGTGCTCGATGATGACGTTTTCGACCGGCACGTCCTGATGACCTGCACGATTGCCGGTACGGACCTTGCGGATGCGATCGACCACATCCTGCCCTTCGCTGACTTTGCCGAAAACACAATAACCAAACCCCTGGGCATTGGGCGCGCGGAAATCGAGAAAAGCGTTGTCGGCAATGTTGATGAAGAACTGGCTGCTGGCCGAATGTGGGTCGGGCGTGCGCGCCATCGCGATGCTGTAAGTGACGTTCTTGAGGCCGTTCTGCGCTTCGTTCTTGATCTGTTCGCGCGTCGGTTTCTGCTCCATGTCGGCGGTAAAACCACCGCCTTGAATCATGAAGCCATCGATAACGCGATGAAATATGGTGCCGTCATAATGGCCATCCTTGACGTACTGCAGGAAGTTGGCGACGGTTTCAGGAGCGGCTTTGGCATCGAGTTCGAGCGTGATGGGCCCGAAGTTGGTTTGCAGTTTGACCATTTTGACCTTTCGTTTGGTTTTGGTGGATTCGGTTGGTTTACTGGAAGCCGCCTGGGCGAGACTCGCCCAAGGCGCAGCCAGCGCGAGCAATAACAGGGAACGGCGGTGCGAATTCATCGGTTTCCTCAACGTTGTGCGAAGTTGGTGGAAATGGGGATGTCTTGCGTTTTTTCCAGAGCGACACGCCATGCGCCCTTTTCCTGTCGCCAATAGAGGCGTTTGCTGGAGAGGCTGGATAGCTTGTCGCTGCTGTATCGTTGGGTGAATTCCGTGTAGGCCATTTCTCCGCCCGGATAGAGGAACAGGCTGATATCGCTGAGCGAGACGCGAATCCAATCCTTTTCCAGGATGTTTCGCCGCTTGTCTTTTGCCCAGGTCGCGCCCTCGCCGGTGGTCATGACGCTGCTGTAATGGCGCAGGAAGCGATCGGGATCGCGTGCTTCCCAATCGCCGCGCCATGCCTGCAGTTGGGTCAGCAGCTCGTCGCGGCTCTGTTCCCAGATGTCGCTAGCAACCCAATCGGTGCGGTCGGTAATGATGACCGGGGTCGATCCCACCTTGATCCAGCGGGACAGTTCTTTCAGGTCGGGATTGGCCACCACGACACAGCCGTCGCTCGAACGTGGCGGGCGACTATAGGTGTTGGAAGGGACGCCATGCAGCCAGATGCCGTGACCACCGCGTTTTTGCGATTGATCCCACTCATTCGGATAGTTGAGCGGGAAAGCGCCGTCGCCATAGAGGTCGGCCAGGCCAGCGCGCGGGAGTTGTTCGGCGATCTGATAAACACCCATCGGTGTGCGCTTGTCGCCTTCTATACGCTTATCTGTGCCGTTCTTGCCGATGGTCATGTAGAAGTCGGACTTCAGGCGGGGCACCCCGTTAACGTTCTCGAACAGATACAGCCGAGCGCGTGAAGTGTCCGCCAGCAGCGCGTACTTCTGGCTGGGTGCCAGTTGCAGTATCTGGCGCGGCAAGTAGTCCGGGTCGGGCTGGTCGATGTAGCGCATGAGACGGACGCGTGCTTCGTCGCGAAGATCGTTGAGCGGCTGGTTGGGCGCTTTGGCGACCGCGCCCAGGCCCAGTAGCGGCCTGGCGCGTGCCATGAGCAGATCGCCGCGAATCAGGTGGGCAAGCTTGAAATCCGGCCGAAGCGCAATGGCGCGATTGACTTCCTTGAGGGCATCGTCAAGACGGCTGGCGCGAATATCCTGCAAGGCTTTCGAAATCAGCGAATCGGGCGACACCAAAACCGGCGTAGATAAATAACGGGCCGTGTCGGCAGAGGCAAGCAGGATCGGCTGCCCTAGGGTGCCTTCGCTTGCCTGGGCATGGTTGAACGCGAATAAGCCAAGCCCCGCTGCCGCCAGGGTCAGATTCAGAATTGACTGAAGCAATGGTTTAAACCTGAGGTTCATCTTTCTTCAACGATCTTCCATGCCGAATCTTCCCGCACCAGGGCCAGCGTTTTCTTGCCGCTATCTTTGACGATGTTGGATTCGTAGCGCTGGGTAAAGCTGACCTGCGCCTTATCGCCTTTCAACTTGATCTTGATCCGATCGATGGCGACTTTGATGAACTCCGGTCGGGTGACCCGGGCTTTGCGCTCTTGCGACCACGTCGCGAAATCGCTGCCGGCAGGCACTTTGAATTGTGTGCTGTAAAAACCCAGATAGGCGTCGGGGTCGCGCGCACTCCACGCCTCGGTCCAGGCGTGCAGGGTGCGTTCGATCTGCGCTTTCGGTTCAATCGGCGCCTGTACCGGTTTTGCCGCTTCCTTACTTGGCTTTGCCGGTTCGACGGCGGCACTCGGCGTGGCCGGTGTTTCTTGCGTCGCCGCTGCCGGCTTGGCCTTGCCTTTGCCTTTGCCCGCATCGGTCAGTTTGCTCGGTTCTTGCGGACGCGGCGTCGGGCTGAACAGATCGCGGATCAAGGCCAGCTTGGTCTGCGCCGAAGTATTCGATTTGTCCAGTTGCAACGCCTTGTCATAGGCCTGCGAAGCCATTTTGGCGTAAATGTCGCCGAGATTTTCATGCGCGGTGGCATAGCTGGGATGCGTGCGAATGGCCATTTCCAGACTGTTTTTGGCGCGTTCGTAGTCGGCTTGCGCGGCATACAGCACGGCCAGATTGTTGTACGGCTCCGGCAGTTCCGGGAAATCCTCGGTCAGGCCGGAGAACACCTTGATCGCATCGGGGAAACGATTCAATTCGGTCAGGATCAGCCCCTTGAGGAAACGTCCCTGCGCATCCTTGGGGTTGGCCGTCAGGAAGCCGTTAACCTTCTCCAGCGCAATCTGGTTGTTGCCCTGGCGAAAGGCCTGATTGGCATCCTGAACAGTGGGCGCGGCGGCAAAGGCCGGCGCTGGCAGCAAGGCGAAGAGGAGTCCGACGCGCAAGGCGAGGGAGAAACGAGTCAGAGTCATGTGTGCTATTCTTTTCGACGTTTTGCGGTAGCTTGTGGCAGAGGTGCCGGGCCCGCGAATTCTAGCCTTCGTGGGACGCAACTCAAAGTCGTCCCCGCGCTGGGCCAAGCTAAGTGAGCATAAGCCTCCTGATTTCTCTCCTGATCTATTTATCCGTGCCATGAGCGACCAAGCCCCCATATCCAACGCGCCGGTGCAGCATTTCATCCGTTCCATCATCGAGGCCGATCTCGCCAGCGGTAAGCATCGTAGCGTTGCTACGCGTTTTCCGCCCGAGCCCAATGGCTACCTGCATGTCGGCCATGCCAAGTCGATCTGTCTGAATTTCGGTTTGGCACAGGATTATCAGGGCACCTGCAACCTGCGCTTCGATGACACCAACCCGGAGAAGGAAAGCGAGGAATACGCGCTTGCCATCCAGGAAGACGTGCGTTGGCTGGGATTTCAATGGAATGGACAGGTGCGCTGGGCGTCCGATTATTTCCAGGCTTTGTACGATTTCGCCGAAGCCTTGATCGAACAGGAACTGGCTTACGTCGACGACCTGACACCGGAAGCGATGCGTGAATATCGCGGCACGCTGACGCAGGCTGGGCGCGATAGCCCATATCGAGCGCGTTCCGTGGCGGAAAACCTGGACCTGTTCCGGCGCATGAAGGCGGGCGAGTTTGCGGATGGGGCCAAAACTTTGCGCGTCAAGATCGACATGGCCTCGCCCAATATCAATATGCGCGACCCGGTGATCTATCGCATCAAGCGTGCACACCACATTCGTACCGGCGATACCTGGCTGATCTACCCAATGTACGACTACACGCATTGCATTTCCGATGCCTTGGAGAACATTACGCACTCGCTGTGCACGCTCGAATTCGAAGACCATCGCCCGTTATACGACTGGGTGCTGGATCAGTTGTCGGTGCCGTCGCATCCGCAGCAGATCGAATTTTCCCGTTTGGAACTGCGCTACACCGTCACCAGCAAACGCAAGCTGAACCAGCTGGTGACGCAGGGTCTGGTGTCCGGCTGGGACGATCCGCGCATGCCGACAATCCACGGCATGCGTCGGCGCGGCTATACGCCGGCTGGCATCCGCGAATTTGCGCGCCGCATCGGCATTTCCAAGTCGGAAAACGTCATCGACATGGCGGTGCTGGAGGGCTGCATCCGCGAGGACATGGAAACCAAGGTGCCGCGCGTGATGGCGGTGGTGAACCCGCTCAAAGTGGTGCTGACGAATTATCAGGAAGGTGTTACCACCGGCCGTAGCGCCGGCTTTCACCCGAATCATCCCGAGTTCGGCGAGCGCGAAGTGGCAATCAGCCGTGAAATCTGGGTCGAGCAAGACGACTTTTCAGCGGCCCCGCCGGCCGGATGGCAACGTCTGACGCCGGGGGGCGAGGTGCGTTTGCGCTATTCCTATGTGATCAAGTGCGACGAGGTGATTCAGGATGCCGCCGGCAATGTGGTGGAGCTGCGTTGCAGCATCGACCACGATACGCTCGGCAAGAATCCGCAAGGACGCAAGGTCAAGGGCGTCATTCACTGGGTTGCCGCGGCACAGGCATTGCCGGTCGAGCTTCGCCTGTACGAGCGACTGTTTAACGATGCCGAACCGGACGGGCATAAGGACCGCGATTTTCTGGAGTTTCTGAACCCCGATTCCCTGCAAATCGTGCACGGCTGGATCGAGCCCTGCATCCAGGATGCGGCGCCGGAATCGCGTTATCAATTCGAACGCCTGGGCTACTTCTGTACCGATCGGGTGGACCACAAACCGGGCGAGAGGCTGGTGTTCAACCGCGCGGTCGGCCTGAAGGATGCGTGGACGAAGGGGCAAGGCTGATGCTTGCGCTGCATAACTCGCTGACGCGCAAGAAAGAAGTTTTCAGTCCGATCGTTCCCGGCCAGGTCCGTATGTACGTCTGCGGCATGACCGTGTACGACTACTGCCATCTCGGCCATGCCCGTGTGCTGGTGGTGTTCGACATGGTGACGCGGTGGCTGCGCAATTCCGGTTATCAGGTCACCTATGTGCGCAACATTACCGATATCGACGACAAGATCATCAAGCGGGCGCAAGACAACGGCGAGCCGTTCACCGCGTTGACCGACCGTTTCATTGCCGCGATGCATGAGGACGGCGCTGCGCTGGGGGTGCTGCCGCCCGACCACGAGCCGCGTGCGACCGAGTACGTCGGCAACATGTTGAACATGATCCAGGGCCTGATCGAACGCGGCCATGCCTATCCCGCGGCGAATGGCGATGTTTACTACGCGGTGCAGAGCTTCGCCGACTACGGCCGGCTTTCCGGCAAATCGCTGGAGGATCTACGCGCTGGCGAGCGTGTGGAAGTCGATCCAAACAAACGCGATCCGATGGATTTCGTGCTCTGGAAAGCCGCCAAACCCGGTGAGCCGTCGTGGCCTTCGCCTTGGGGGGCGGGGCGGCCCGGCTGGCATATCGAATGTTCCGCGATGGGCTCCGACTTGCTCGGCAAGCATTTCGACATTCACGGCGGCGGCCAGGATTTGCAGTTTCCGCACCATGAAAACGAAATCGCACAGTCGGAAGGCGCGCACGACTGCAAGTTCGTCAATTACTGGCTGCACAACGGTTTTGTCCGCGTCGACGACGAGAAGATGTCGAAGAGCCTGGGCAACTTCTTCACAATCCGCGAAGTGCTGCAGAAGTACGACGCGGAAGTTGTCCGTTTCTTCATCCTGCGCGCCCATTACCGCAGCCCGTTGAATTATTCCGACCAGCATCTGGATGATGCTAAAGCGGCGCTGACGCGTCTGTATACCGCGTTGCGCGGTGTCGATGCGGCAATGCCGGCACAGGATTGGGGGAATTCTTACGCGGCGCGTTTCCAGGCGGCGATGGATGACGACTTCAATACGCCGGAAGCCCTGGCGGTGTTGTTCGATCTGGCGGCGGAAGCGAATCGGATGCGCACGAGCGCGCCCGCTGAAGCGGCGAAAATGGCGGGTTTGCTCAAGTCGCTGGCAGGGGTGTTGGGTTTGTTGCAACGCGACCCTGAGCAGTTCATGCAGGCCGGGGTCGGCAGTGATGCGGCCAATGAAACCGGCAATGAGTACGGCGCCCAGCATATCGAAACGCTGATCGGCGAACGCTTGGCTGCACGCAAGGCCAAGGATTTCAAGCGCTCGGACGCCATTCGGGATGAGCTCAAGGCGGCCGGCGTCATTCTGGAAGATGGTCCGCAAGGCACGCTTTGGCGGCGGGAATAGAATCTCTTCAAGTCTATGGACGAAAAAAACGGCTGCCGAAGCAGCCGTTTTTTTATTGTTGCGAACCTGAATTACTTGGCGGCGGGCGCAGCGGGAGCGGCAACAGGAGCGGTAGGCAGCGGGAACGGGAAGGCGTAACCACCTTGAGGGGCGGCCGGCATCATCTGGGTCCATGCATTCGGGTCGAAGAAGTTGAAGCTGGGCGCGCCGGCCACGGGAGCGGCGGGAATGGCCCAAGGCGTGGTGGCAGGCATCGCGGGCATGGTCAAGGCAGGCATGCCGGCAACCGGGTTCATGAAGCCTTTCCACATGTCGCCATAGGAAGCGGGGTTCATGGAAGCGCCCATCCAGCCCATGTACAGATTGGGATTAACCGGGGCCATCATCAACTGCAGCGCGCGCGGGTCCAGGGGGGAGGTCATCCACTTCACGTACATGTTGGGGTTCAACGTGTTCGTCAGCATGGACAGCGCTTTCGGGTCCATCGGCGACATCGCCCAACGCATCAGTTTGCCCGGGTCGGACAATTGGGTCAGCACGGCGGTGTAGAAGTTGGGGTCCATGGTTGCGGCCAGCCACTTCATGTAGACGTTGGGGTCGGCGAACGCGGCCACGTTGGTCAAAGCGCCCGGCTGGGTCATGGAATTAGCCATGTTCAGCCAGTTGCCCGGATCCATCATGTTGTTGCCCATGGTGGTGTAGAAGCTGGGTTCGGTAACGGCGTTCAACCAGGGCACGAACACCTTCGGGTCTTTGTAAGCGGACATGTTCTGGGTCATGTCGGTCATGCGGGCCAGCCAGGCTTCCGGGGTCTGGGGAACTTGCTTGACGGCAGGCGCGGGAGCGGCGGCGTCGGCAGCAAAAACGGCGGGAGAGGCACACACCAACAAGGCGGCAACGAGGGATTTCACTTTCATTTCGATCTCCTTTGGGTTTGGGTAGTACTGGACTTGGCAGACAACAGAATTCGTGACGTGCAGAATATAGAGGCGTCCCTATTTAAGTAAAATCCTATATACCTTCTTCTAATGACATCCCTGATGCTGTTGCGATTTCGCCATTGTGAAAACTGATTAAGCATATGTCCTCAACCGAGATGAATGGAGCTATACGGATTGGCGCACTGGGATGGTCCAACCCGGCCTGGCGCGAGACGTTTTACCCGGCCGATATGCCGGATGAGTGGCAGCTCACCTACTTCAATACACAGTTCAATTGCGTGTTTCTGGAGCGCGCCGCTTGGCAGCAGGCCAGCCCGGAACAGTTGGCGCAATGGCAGGCGGATACGCATGAACAATTCCAGTTTCTGCTGGAGAGCGAAGAAGCGCTTCCGGTTCCTGCCGAGTTGGCGGGCAAGGCATTGTCGATGCGGCGTGACGCTGGGATTCTGTTGTGGTTTTCGCGCGATTCATCGCTCAAGGAGTTGGCGGCAGCTCTGGCGGAAAAGTCGGGTTCTGCCCCACGCTACCTGATCAGTCTCGATGGCGATCTTGGTCAGATCGATCGCGTCGCTACACTGCTCGAAGTCATGGGGCTTTGACCCCTGCAAGCAGCCTGTCGGACTTTCCCGTGCTCACAGGGAAAGTTCGACAGGCTGCTAGAATGCGGCAGCCCTAAAAAATAAAACCAAGTACTCAGTGTCCGACAACCTCATCGAAATTCGCGATCTTTCGTTTACCTACGGCCAGCGTCTGGTGCTCAAAGACATCAATTTGAACGCGCGTCGCGGACAAGTGATTGCCATCATGGGGAATTCCGGTTGCGGCAAGACAACATTGCTGCGATTGATAGGGGGGGCGCTCAAGCCGACCAGCGGCAGTCTGATGGTCGATGGTGTAGAGATGGGGCAATTGGATCAGGATGGCCTGTATCGACTGCGTCGGCGCATGGGCATGTTGTTTCAATTCGGCGCGCTATTCACTGACATGTCGGTCTTCGAGAATGTGGCATTCCAGTTGCGAGAGCACACTGACCTGCCTGAAGAGATGATTCGCGATCTGGTTTTCATGAAATTGAATGCAGTCGGTTTGCGTGGTGCGCACGATCTGATGCCGTCGGAGCTATCTGGCGGCATGGCCCGTCGCGTGGCGTTGGCGCGTTCGATTTCACTCGATCCGATGCTGATCCTTTATGACGAGCCGTTTGCCGGGCTTGACCCGATTTCGCTGGGGGTTACCGGAAATCTGATTCGTCGCCTTACCGATACGTTGGGTATGACCTCGATCGTTGTTACACACGATGTCCAGGAATCACTGAAGATGGTCGACTACGTTTATTTCGTTTCCGAAGGCGTGATCGAGGCGCAAGGCACGCCCGCCGAGATCAAGGCCTCGCACCTGCCTTATGTGCACCAGTTCGTGCATGGTGAAGAAAATGGGCCGGTGCCTTTCCACTACCCGGCGCCGGACTATGCGGCAGATCTGGGGTTGCCGGCATGATCGACGCTTTGCTGGAAAGTGTGCGAGGTATCGGCCGACGTTCGGTGGACAGAGTCTGGCGCATGGGCGTGGCGGCACATTTCTTCCTGCTCGTTTTGCTGCATTCCGGTACCAGTTTCCGGCGTTTTCACCTGATCGTGCGGGAGATATTCACCGCCGGCGTGCTCTCGCTGATCATCATTCTGGTTTCCGGGTTGTTTGTCGGCATGGTGCTGGGCCTGCAGGGATACGAAACGCTGCAAACCTATGGCTCGGAAGAGGCGCTCGGTGTGCTGGTGTCGCTTTCACTGGTGCGCGAACTTGGGCCGGTCGTGGCTGCATTGCTGTTCGCCAGCCGAGCGGGTTCGGCCATCACGGCGGAAATCGGGCTGATGAAGGCGACCGAACAGATTGCCGCGATGGAAATGATGGCGGTGGACCCCATCGCGCGCGTGGTTGCGCCGCGTTTCTGGGGCGCGGTGATTTCCATGCCCTTGCTGGCAGCGTTGTTCTCGGCGATGGGCGTATTGGGCGGCTATCTGGTCGGTGTCGTGCTGATCGGTGTCGACGAAGGCTCGTTCTGGTCGCAGATGCAAGCTGCCGTCGATTTCAAGGAAGACATTCTCAATGGCGTCCTCAAGAGTGTGGTATTCGGCATTGCCGTCACCATCATCGCGCTGTTCGAGGGCTACGATGCCCCGCCCACGGCGGAAGGCGTCTCTCGCGCCACCACCCGTACCGTGGTGACTTCGTCCCTGGCCATTCTGGGCCTGGATTTCGTACTGACCGCATTCATGTTCCGTGGGGTTTGATCCATGCAGCGCGCAACACTTGATCTTTGGGTAGGTATCTTCGTCGTGGCGGGTATCGTCGCCATTCTTTTCCTGGCTTTGAAAGTCGGCAATCTCGGCAATTTTGAGAATGGCGAGACTTATGTGGTAAAGGCTTCGTTCGACAACATCGGTGGCCTGAAGGCGCGCGCTCCGGTGAAGAGCGCGGGGGTTGTGGTCGGCCGCGTCGCAGAGATTGGATTCGATCCAAAGTCGTATGAAGCGACGGTAACGATTTCGCTGGATTCCCGTTATCCCTTTCCCAAGGACAGCAGTGCTTCGATCATGACATCCGGCTTGCTGGGTGAGCAGTACGTCGCGCTCGATGCGGGCGGCGATACGAAAATGCTGGCGAATGGGGATACGCTCAGAATTACCCAGGGTGCGGTCGTGCTGGAGAATCTGATCGGCCAGTTTCTCTACAACAAAGGCGACAGTGCCGCCGACACGTCAGCTGCCCAATAGTGCTGACCGATGCAGCAAACCCAAGGTCGGCAGTTGCGCCTGATCGGTAGCAACTAACCTTGACCCGGGATGTCACTACAGTTGTTTAATAAGATCTTGTAAGAGTGAGGTAAATATCCATGAATAGATTGATGCAGTTGCTTACTGCCAGCTTGTTGGCAATTAGCTTTGGCGCGGCGGCGGAAGTTGTTTCGCCGGATGTCCTGGCCAGGAACACCACCAACGATGTGCTGCGTATCGTCAAGCAGGACAAGGACATCAAGAGCGGCAACAACAAGAAGATCCTCGACCTGGTGGAACAGAGAATTCTGCCCAATTTCGATTTTCGGCAGATGACTCAACTCGCTGTCGGCAAGAACTGGAGCAAGGCCACACCAGAGCAGCAGGAAAGCCTGATCAATGAATTCCGTACCATGCTGGTGCGGACTTATTCTGCATCGTTGACCAGCGTGGCCGACTATCGGGTTGAGTTCAAACCCTTCAAAGCCGCGCCCGCCGAAACCGATGTCATGGTCAATACCGAAGTCAGCAAGCCAGGCGCGCCGCCGATTCCAATCGATTACCGCATGGAAAAGACGGATGCCGGCTGGAAGGTCTACGACGTGCTGGTGGATAACGTCAGTATGGTGACGGTGTATCGCAACTCCTTCAATTCCGAAGTACGCAAAGGGGGCGTCGAGGGCTTGCTGGCCGCCTTGTCGCGCCGCAATCAGCCGGTCGGGGCAAAAAAATAATGCCTGCCGGCGTGGTCGTAAACGCGGGTATCGCCATGCTGGAGGGCGATCTGGTTCTCGATAATGCCACCCACCTGTTGGCTGCTGGCGAGGCCGCTATCGGTGCCGGTTCCACGGTGTTCGACCTGGCCGGCGTCGGACAGATGGACTCATCCGCACTCAGTTTGCTGCTGGCGTTGCGTCGGCGTGCCGACGGAAAAAACCTGCAGTTCCGCAACGTGCCCGAAAGCCTGAGCAGTCTGGCGCGGCTCTACGGCATCGCCGACCAGTTCTGATTTTCTCCCATACCGGTTTCTGCCGTAATGAGTCCTGCCGTTCGCCTGCGTGGCCTGGAGAAACGCTTTCCGCGCGTGCATGCGTTGCGCGGCATCGATCTCGATATCGAACAAGGCGAGTTCTTCGCGCTGCTCGGCCCCAATGGCGCCGGCAAGACCACGTTGATCAGCATACTCGCCGGACTGACCCGCGCTTCTGCCGGTTCGGTGGCGATCATGGGCTATGACGTCACCGAGCAATACCGCGACGCGCGTCGCTCGCTCGGCGTCGTGCCGCAGGAATTGGTGTACGACCCGTTCTTCACGGTGCGAGAGACTTTACGGCTGCAATCCGGTTATTTCGGGCTGCGTCGCAACGATGACTGGATCGAGGAATTGCTCGCCAATCTCGGTCTCACCGACAAGGCGGAAACCTACACCCGCCTGCTTTCCGGCGGCATGAAACGGCGCGTGCTGGTGGCGCAAGCCCTGGTGCACAAGCCGCCGGTGATCGTGCTGGACGAGCCGACCGCCGGTGTCGATGTCGAACTGCGCCAATCGCTCTGGGCCTTCATTCGCCGCTTCAACAGCCAGGGCCACACCATCGTCCTCACCACGCACTATCTGGAAGAGGCCGAAATGCTGTGCGAACGTGTGGCGATGCTGCAGGATGGCCGCATCGTGGCGCTGGATCGCACGGCGAACCTGCTGCTGGCCGGCGCGGAACGTCGTTTGTTGCTCGATCTGGATGCCCCCGAATTGCCGGAATTTCTGCGCAAGCGCCTGAAAGGCCGCGAGGGCGATCACTACGTGCTCGATCTGCCGGACTACGGCGATTTGGAAAGCATCCTGGCGCAATTGCGGCTGCTCGGCATTCCAATCCGCGATCTGGCATTGCGTCAGGCCGGTCTAGAAGAAGTCTTCCTCAAGGTGATGCACGGCGGCCAGGCATGAGGGTTTACCCATGAGCAGCGGCTTCCGCACCCTGCTGTACAAGGAAGTCCTGCGCTTCTGGAAAGTGCTGGTGCAGACCGTCGGCGCGCCGGTGCTGACGGCCTTGTTGTATCTGCTGATCTTCTCGCATGTCCTGGAAGACCATGTGCAGGTCTATCCCGGCGTGTCCTACACCGCGTTTCTGATGCCCGGACTGATCATGATGTCGCTGTTGCAGAACGCTTTCGCCAATTCCTCGTCGTCGCTGATCCAGTCGAAAATCACCGGCAATATCGTGTTCGTGTTGCTGACGCCGTTGTCGTACATGGAATTCTTCCTCGCCTATCTGTTCGCGGCGCTGATCCGCGGATTTACGGTGGGGCTGGGCGTGTTGCTGGTCGGTCTGTTGTTTGCCGATATCGAAATGCGCCATCCGCTCTGGATTCTGGCGTTTGCGCTGGCGTCCGGCGCGGTGTTCGCCTGCATCGGCATCATTGCCGGCATCTGGGCGAATCAATTCGATCATCTCGCCGGGGTGCAAAACTTCATCATCATGCCGCTCACCTTTCTGTCCGGCGTGTTCTATTCCATTCATTCCCTGCCGCCGTTCTGGCAGAGCGTGTCGCACTTCAATCCGGTTTTCTACATGATCGACGGCTTCCGCTACGGCTTCTTCGGCCAGGGCGATGTCGATCCGTGGCTCGGACTGGCGGTGGTATCGCCCTTTGTCGCGTTGCTGTCCGGCGTGACTTTGATGATGCTGAAGTCGGGCTATAAACTTCGCCACTAACTTTTCAAGGCACTCCCATGATTACTTCGCAACAATTGCAGGGCTGGATCCAGGACGGTCTGGCCTGCGAGCACATCCAGGTTCGCGGTGACGACGGCCAGCATTTCGAAGCGCTGATCGTCAGCGCCGAGTTTCGCGGCAAGATGCTCGTTGCCCGCCAGCAATTGGTCTACAAAACGTTGGGCGACAAGATGCATTCGGAAATTCATGCCTTGTCGATGCAGACGCTGACCCCGGAAGAATGGCAGGCAAAAAATGGATAAATTAGTCGTCACCGGCGGCGGTCGGTTGAGCGGGGAAGTCGCCATCTCCGGCGCCAAAAATGCCGCGTTGCCCATCCTGTGCGCCAGCCTGCTCAGCGCGGAGCCGCTCCGGCTCACCAACGTGCCCGAGTTGAACGACATCGGCACGATGCTGAAACTGCTCGCGCAAATGGGCGTCAAGGTCGAGCGTGAAGGCGAAAATGTAACGCTCGATGCCGGCGGCCTGAACAATCCGCTGGCGCCCTACGAAATGGTCAAGACCATGCGCGCGTCGATTCTGGTGCTGGGGCCGCTGGTGGCACGCTGCGGTGAAGCCAGGGTATCGCTGCCGGGCGGTTGCGCCATCGGCGCGCGGCCGGTCGATCAGCACATCAAGGGCTTGCAATCGATGGGCGCGGAAATCGGCGTCGAGCACGGCTATGTCGTCGCCAAGGTCAGTCGCCTGCGAGGCGCACGCCTGTTCACGGACATGGTTACGGTTACCGGCACCGAAAACCTGATGATGGCCGCGTGTCTGGCCGACGGCGAAACGGTGATCGAGAACGCCGCGCGCGAACCGGAAGTCGTCGATCTGGCGCAGTGCCTGATCAGCATGGGGGCGCAAATCAGCGGCGCCGGCACCGACCTGATCCGCATTCGCGGCGTCGAGAAGTTGCATGGCGCCAGCCACCGCATCATGCCGGACCGTATTGAAACCGGCACTTTCCTGTGCGCGGCGGCGATCACCGGCGGCGATATTCGCCTGTTGGGCACGTCGACCGGCTATCTCGATGCCGTCGTCGACAAGCTGCTCGATGCCGGCTGCGAGATCGTCGGCGAAAAAACGGCAAAGCACGAATCGATCCACATCATCGCGCCGCCACGTCTGAAAGCGGTTTCGATCCGTACCGCGCCGTATCCCGCTTTTCCCACCGACATGCAGGCGCAGTTCATGGCGATCAACGCCATCGCCGACGGCACCGCCATCATCCGTGAGACGATTTTTGAAAACCGCTTCATGCATGCGGTAGAGCTGCAGCGTCTGGGCGCCGACATCAAGATCGACGGCAATACGGCGGTGATGAAAGGGGTGGAAAAGCTGCAGGGCGCCACCGTCATGGCGACCGATCTGCGCGCCTCGGCATCGTTGGTCGTGGCCGGCCTGGTTGCCGAGGGCGAGACACATATCGAGCGCATTTATCACCTGGATCGCGGTTACGCGAACATCGAAGCCAAGCTGAATGCGCTCGGCGCGAACATCAGGCGAGAAAATGCGTAACGTAAAGTTCAAGTCATCCCGCCGGCCGTTGGGCAGATGGGAGTAGGTTTGATCTTGGTGGGAACTGGCTTGCTCTCAGGTGGCGAGGGTACGTCCTCCGCGCGACATGCGCCGTAATTGGAGACCGACCAGACCGAGTCCAGCGAGCAACATGGCCCATGAAGTCGGTTCAGGCACAGGAACTGCGGCGGCATTGTAGAAATACTGGCCGCCCAGTGCGCCGGCGCCGGTTCCGGTCAGTTGGAAATAGTAGTCACCGGTCACCAATAGGCCTGAACCTTGAATGTAGTCGCCGCTCCCGAGCGGCAGCAACAATATATCCGAAGCATCGACCGTTCCAATCGTGCCCAGGTCCGCCCACAGGTTTGCGCTCAATCCGGTAATGTCGAAGAGGGGCATGCTGGGGGCGTTGACGAAGACATCGCTCAGCACACCGGTTCCGATGGAAGGGAGGGTGATGCTGAAAAACAGATTATCGATAAATGCACCCGCAGCTACGCCATTCACATCGTTCACCTGCGTGTTGGTGACACTGCCAAAGAAATAGTCTGTCGCCTGCACGCCACTCGAAATCATGATGGCCGCAACTGCGGCCAAGGTTTTCACTTTCATCGCACACCTCCTCAAGTCATTTGTATTCAGACGGGTCTGGACATGCCCCGACAGGGCCATCTGACTATATGAACCGCGAGAGAGGTGTGCTATTGCTTTATCCTTTGCCTGGATGAAGGCAACTTTATCCAGGACGTCGACTGTTCAACGAAGCCGCGCTTCAAGATAATCGAATGTCTGACAGGAACCGTTCTTCATGACCCAAATCACCCTCGCCCTCTCCAAGGGCCGCATCTTCGAAGAAACCTTGCCGCTGCTGGCGGCGGCCGGCATCGTGCCGAACGAGAACCCGGAGTCCTCGCGCAAGCTGATCATCGAGACCAACCGGCCCGATGTGCGCCTGATCATCGTGCGCGCCAGCGATGTGCCGACCTATGTGCAGCATGGCGCTGCGGATCTGGGCATCGCCGGCAAGGATGTCCTGGTCGAGCACGGCGGCGAAGGTCTGTACCAACCGGTCGATCTGAACATCGCCAAGTGCCGCATGATGGTGGCGACGCAGGTCGGCTTCGATTACGCCTCCGCCGTGCGGCGCGGCGCCCGTCTGCGCGTGGCGACCAAGTACGTGCAGACCGCACGGCTGCATTTTGCCGAAAAGGGCGTGCACATCGATCTGATCAAGCTGTACGGTTCGATGGAACTAGCGCCGCTGGTCGGTTTGTCCGATGTCATCGTCGATCTCGTCTCCACCGGCGGTACCTTGAAGGCGAACAATCTGGTAGCGGTGGAAGAGATCATGCAGATCAGCTCGCGCCTGGTCGTGAATCAGGCCGCGCTCAAGCTCAAGCACGAAACCATCCAGCCCATCATCGAGACTTTTCGTACCGCTGCCGGCAACTAACGTCGGCAGTTAATCCGCTCGGGCCGTGGCTATAATTCGGCCAATCACGCATTCCCGCCTTCCGATCATGTCCGATCCCGTTCCTGCCCTGCTCATGGACCTGCCCATGAATCTGCCTATATCCCGTCTGGATGCTGCCAGCCCTGATTTCCGCGCGCGTCTGGCTGAACTTCTGGCGTTCAACGATGCGACCGACAGCGCCGTGCAAAACGCGGTTTCGGAAATTCTGGCCGGCGTGCGCGCCCGAGGCGATGCCGCGGTGCTGGAATACACCACGCGTTTCGATCGTTTGAATGCGCCCGACATGGCTGCGCTCGAACTTTCGCAAGCCGACCTGCATGCCGCGCTGGACAAATTGCCGTTGCGGCTGGAGCAGGCGCTGCGCAAGGCGGCCGAACGGGTGCGGATCTATCACGAGAAACAGCGGCAGGAATCGTGGACTTACACCGAACCGGACGGCACCGTGCTGGGCCAGCAGGTGACTGCGCTGGACCGGGTTGGTCTCTACGTGCCGGGCGGCAAGGCCGCTTACCCGTCTTCCGTGCTGATGAACGCCATTCCCGCCAAGGTGGCGGGGGTGAAGGAACTGATCATGGTGGTGCCGACGCCGGACGGCGTGCGCAACGACCTGGTGCTGGCCGCCGCCGCCGTCGCCGGCGTTGATCGCGTCTTTACCATCGGTGGCGCACAGGCCGTCGCGGCGCTGGCCTATGGCACCGAGACCATCCCGCAAGTGGACAAGATCGTCGGCCCCGGCAACGCCTATGTCGCCGAAGCGAAACGCCGCGTATTCGGCATCGTCGGCATCGACATGATTGCCGGCCCGTCGGAAATCCTGGTGATCTGCGATGGCAAGACCGATCCGGACTGGATCGCGATGGATCTGTTCTCGCAGGCCGAGCACGACGAGTTGGCGCAATCCATCCTGATCTGCCCGGATGCCGCTTACCTCGATGCGGTGCAAGCCAGTATCAACAAACTGCTGCCGACGCTGCCACGGCAGGACGTGATTGCCGCTTCGATCGGCAACCGGGCCGGCTTGATCGTGTGCCGCGACCTGGATGAAGCTGCCGAGATCGCCAATATCATCGCGCCGGAACATCTGGAATTGTCGGTAGAAGATCCTGCTGCGATGCTGCCCAAGATTCGCCATGCCGGCGCCATCTTCATGGGCCGCAACACCTGCGAGGCGCTGGGCGATTATTGTGCCGGCCCCAACCATGTGTTGCCGACTTCGCGCACCGCACGCTTCTCCTCGCCGCTGGGCGTATATGACTTCCAGAAGCGTTCCAGCCTGATCCATGTTTCCGACGCGGGCGCCAAGACGCTGGGCGAGATCGCCGCCGCGCTGGCCTACGGCGAAGGCTTGCAGGCGCATGGCCGTTCCGCCGAATACAGGATGGGGCGCTGACCGATTTCGTCGCCCGATGCAGCCTCGGGCGTTGGACTTCTTTGACCGCCGCTTTCCCCGATCCATGACTCCCGCCCAACTCATCCGCCCGGAAATCCAGCGTCTATCCGCCTACCACGTCGCCGATGCGACCGGTATGGTGAAGCTGGATGCGATGGAAAACCCGTATTCGCTGCCGCAGGAAATGCGTGCCGAACTGGCCGTGCAATTGCGCGATGCGGCGATCAACCGCTATCCCGACCCGCATGCTACGGCGGTGCAGCAGGCGTTGCGCCAGGCTTTCGCTATCGCGCCGGACTACGAAATCATGCTCGGCAACGGTTCCGACGAACTGATCCAGATCATCGCCAGCGCGCTGGCCAAACCGGGCGCCGCCTTGCTCGCGGTGGAGCCGTCGTTTGTCATGTACCGCATGATTGCCGAGTTCACCGGACTGCGTTACATCGGCGTGCCATTGCAGCCCGATTTTTCGCTGGACGAAGCGGCAGTGCTCGATGCCATCGAACGCGAACAGCCGGAACTGGTTTTCCTCGCCTATCCGAACAACCCGACCGGCAATGCGTTCGAGCGTGCCGCGCTTGAACGCATCATCGTCGCCGCGCCCGGCCTGGTCGTCATCGACGAGGCCTATCACGCCTTCGCCGGCGGCCTCAGCTTCCTGGACGATCTGGCCCGCTTCGATAATCTCGTCCTGATGCGCACCGTGTCCAAGCTCGGTCTGGCCGGTCTGCGTCTCGGCTACCTGGTCGGCAAACCGGCCTGGATCGCGGAGTTCGACAAACTGCGCCTGCCGTACAATGTCAACGTTCTGACCCAGGTGGCAGCGCGTTTTGCGCTGGAACATGTCGCAGTGCTGGAGCGTCAGGCGGCCGAACTGGTAGCCGAGCGAGGCAGGTTGATGCAAGCGATGTCTGCGCTGGCCGGTGTGCAAACCTACGCCAGCAGCGCCAATTTCATTCTGTTCCGGGTGCCCGATGCCGAGCGGATATTCGCCGGCCTCAAACGGCGCGCCATCCTGATCAAAAACCTGCATGGCGGCCATCCGCTGCTCGCCAACTGTTTGCGCGTCACCGTTGGCGCACCGCAAGAAAACGAGGCTTTCCTCGCCGCCCTGGTGGCTGAACTGGAGTTGGGAAACTGACATGAATCGTCGTGCCGAAGTCGCTCGCAATACGCTGGAAACCCAGATTTCCGTCCGCATCGACCTGGATGGTTGTGGTCAGGCCGCGTTCCTGACCGGCCTGCCGTTTCTCGATCACATGCTCGACCAGGTCGTGCGACATGGTTTGATCGATCTGGATATCAACGCCAAGGGCGATCTGCACATTGATGCGCATCACACCGCCGAAGACATCGGCATCACCTTCGGCCAGGCGTTCGCGCAGGCGGTCGGCGACAAGAAGGGCATCCGTCGCTACGGCCACGCCTATGTGCCGCTGGACGAGGCGCTATCGCGCGTGGTGATCGATCTGTCCGGCCGTCCCGGCCTGGAATACAACATCGAATTCACGCGTGCCCGCATCGGCGATTTCGATGTTGACCTTTTCCGTGAATTTTTCCAGGGCTTCGTCAATCACGCCGGCGTCACCTTGCACATTGACAATCTGCGCGGCATCAACGCGCATCATCAGGCCGAGACCGTATTCAAGGCTTTCGGTCGCGCGTTGCGCATGGCGCTGGAAATCGACCCGCGCATGGGCGATGCGATGCCTTCCACCAAGGGTTCGCTGTAATGGCCGACATCGCAATCATCGATTACGGCATGGGCAATCTCTTGTCCGTGTCGAAAGCGTTCGAACACGTGGCACCTCAAGCGAAGATCGTCGTCACCGCCGATCCCGCGCAAATCGCGGCGGCCGGACGGGTGGTGTTCCCCGGCGTCGGCGCCATGCCCGATTGCATGCGCGAACTGGCGGTGCGCGGTTTGACCGATGCGGTCAAGCAGGCTGCCGCCAACAAGCCTTTCCTGGGTATTTGCCTCGGCATGCAAGCGTTGTTTGCGCACAGCGAAGAGGGCGATTGCGCCGGACTCGGCCTGCTGCCCGGCAATGTGCGACTGTTTCCCGCCGAAGCCATGCAGGACGCCGCTGGCAATAAACTGAAAGTGCCGCACATCGGCTGGAACCAGGTGCATCTGGGCATGCCGCACCCGATGTGGGCGGGCATCGAAGAGGGCGAGCGCTTCTATTTCGTGCACAGTTACTATGCCGAACCGGCCGACCCGAGTGTCGTGGCCGGTTTTACGCATTACCCGTTTGCGTTTACCTGCGCGGTGGCGCGGGACAATTTGTTTGCCGTGCAGTTTCATCCAGAGAAAAGCCAGGCGGCCGGCTTGCGGCTGCTTGCCAATTTCACTACTTGGGAAGGTAATCAGAGGTAAGCCATGCTCATCATACCGGCGATCGATCTCAAAGATGGTCAATGTGTTCGTCTCAAACAGGGCGAAATGGACAGTGCCACGGTGTTTTCCGCCAACCCGGCGGAAATGGCCGGCAAATGGCTGGCTAACGGTGCGCGCAGGCTGCATCTGGTCGACCTGAACGGCGCTTTTGCCGGCAAGCCGGTCAACGAGAAGGCCATCAAGGCCATCACCGATGAACTGGCTGACGAAATTCCGGTGCAACTCGGTGGCGGTATCCGCGACCTGGACACCATCGAGCGCTATCTCGACGACGGCATCACCTACGTCATCATTGGTAGCGCTGCGGTGAAGAATCCCGGTTTCCTGCGCGATGCGTGTACGGCCTTTCCGGGCCGCATCATCGTCGGTCTCGATGCCAAGGACGGCAAGGTGGCGGTTGAAGGCTGGTCGAAAGTCACCGGCCACGACGTGATCGACCTGGCCAAACGGTTCCAGGATTACGGCGTCGAATCCATCGTCTACACCGACATCGGCCGTGACGGCATGCTCTCCGGCGTCAACATCGAAGCCACCGTGCGCCTGGCGCAGGCGCTGACCATTCCGGTGATCGCCAGCGGCGGTGTGACCAATCTCGACGACGTGCGCAATCTGTGCGCCGTCGAAGGCGAAGGCATCATGGGCGCCATTACCGGTCGTGCCATTTATGAGGGCACGCTCGACTTCCTCGCGGCGCAAGCGCTGGCCGATGAGTTGTCCGGAGTGAAGGCATAACGTGGCGCTCGCCAAACGCATCATTCCCTGCCTGGACGTCACCAACGGTCGCGTCGTCAAAGGCGTCAATTTCGTCAATCTGCGCGATGCCGGTGATCCGGTCGAAATCGCCCGGCGTTACGACGAGCAGGGCGCCGACGAATTGACCTTTCTCGACATCACTGCGACTTCCGATAACCGCGATCTGATCCTGCACATCATCGAAGCCGTCGCAGCGCAGGTCTTCATTCCGCTCACCGTCGGCGGCGGCGTGCGCGCCGTTGCCGACGTGCGCCGCTTGCTGCACGCCGGCGCCGACAAGGTGTCGATCAACACCGCGGCCGTATTCAATCCGCAGCTGGTCAAGGACTGTTCCGACCGCTTCGGTGCGCAATGCATCGTGGTCGCAATCGACGCCAAGCAGACGGTGTGGGGTGCCGCACCGAAATGGGAAATCTTCACCCACGGCGGCCGCAAGCCGACGGGGCTGGATGCGGTGGAATGGGCGCAGAAGATGCAGAGTCTGGGCGCCGGTGAAATCCTGCTGACCAGCATGGATCGCGACGGCGCCAAGATCGGTTTCGACCTCAATCTGACTCGCGCGATTTCCGATGCCGTCAACATACCGGTGATCGCCAGCGGTGGCGTCGGCAACCTGCAACACCTGGCAGACGGCGTGAAGATGGGCGGGGCGGACGCCGTGCTGGCCGCCAGCATTTTTCACTTCGGCGAGTACACCGTCGAACAGGCCAAAAAACACATGCAGGAACAGGGAATCGAGGTGCGCTTGTGAGCAACGAAGTATGGTTGAACAAGGTCAACTGGTCGGAGGATGGCCTGGTGCCGGCCATCGCCCAGGATGCGGTCAGCGGCGACATTTTGATGGTCGCCTGGATGAATCGCGAGGCGTTGAAGAAAACGGTGGAACTTGGTGAAGCCGTGTACTGGTCGCGCTCACGCAAGAAACTCTGGCACAAGGGTGAAGAATCCGGCCACACGCAGCAGGTCAAGGAAATCCGCCTCGATTGCGACGAAGATGTGGTTTTGCTGAAGATCGATCAGGCCGGCGGCATCGCCTGCCATACCGGCCGCCGCAGTTGTTTCTTTCAGCGCCTGGAACAAGACAAATGGGTGACGGTCGATCCTGTATTGAAGGATCCACACGAGATTTACAAGAAATGAGTAGTGTGAATGTGAGCAACGACATTCTTAATCGTCTGGCTGAGACCCTGGAAGCCCGCAAACAGGCCGACCCGCAGAGTTCCTACGTGGCCAAGCTCTATGCCAAGGGGCTGGACGCCATCCTCAAGAAGGTCGCGGAAGAAGCCGCGGAAACCATCATGGCGGCGAAAGACGGCGTGCGCGAAAAAGTCATCTATGAAACCGCCGACCTGTGGTTTCATTCGCTGGTTTTGCTGGCCCAGCAAGGGATCCATCCCGACGAAATTCTGAATGAACTGGCGCGCCGCGAGGGGCTGTCCGGAATCGTCGAAAAAGCGAGTCGTGACCAACCCGGCAAGGAACAGGCATGAGCGACAACTGTATTTTCTGCAAGATCGTTGCGGGCGAGATTCCCGCCCAAAAACTGTATGAGGACAGCGATCTGATCGCGTTTCATGATATTCATCCGGTCGCGCCGGTGCATTTCATGATCGTGCCGAAGGAACATATCGCCTCGCTTCAGGATACGCATGCCCGGCACGAAATGCTGCTTGGCCGTATCCTGTTGCTTGCACCGGTCCTGGCCAAGGAACAAGGCTTGCACGATGGTTTTCGGACCATCATCAATACCGGCAGAGGCGGCGGTCAGGAAGTCATGCATCTGCATGTCCACATCATTGGCGGCGGCGGTCCGCGCCCCATGTGATTTTCAGGTCCGTCTCAACTGAGGCGGCATTTTCGGAAAGAGGAGATTTATCATGGGTTCCTTCAGCATCTGGCATTGGCTGATCGTTTTGGTGATCGTGTTGTTGGTGTTCGGCACCAAGAAACTGAAGAATATCGGTGGCGACCTGGGGGGCGCGGTGAAAGGCTTCAAGGACGCGATGGCCGAGGAAAAGAACAAGCCGACCGAGTTGCCGCGTCAAGGCGAGACGCACGGTTCCACGATCGAGGGCGAGGTCAAGGATAAACAGCAAAACTGATGGCGAGTTCTGGCGGTCGCATCGCCAGGACGCACTTCAAGTAACCAGGAACTGCCAGCAGCCCCATGTTCGATATCGGTTTTTCTGAATTGATGCTCATCGGCATCGTTGCGCTGGTCGTCATCGGCCCGGAGCGCCTGCCCAAGGTGGCGCGTACCGCCGGCCAATGGCTGGGGCGCCTCAACCGCTATGTGTCGCAGGTCAAGCAGGACATCGACCGCGACATCAAGCTGGATGAACTGCGCAAGATGCAGCAGGACATGAAAGATAGCGCGCAGCGTTATGAAATCATGGCCGGCGACACCAAGCGTGAAATCGAGACGGCGGTCGAGCAGGAAACCGGCCAGATCAGTCGCGTCATGCAGGCCATGAGCGCCACCGATGGTGGCCTGGCGATGCAGGAATGGGACAAGATCAAGGCGGAAGAAGCGGCTGCTGCACTAGCGTCGCCGGACGATTCCACGCCGGCGCTGCCTGCGGCTGCAAGCGACGAGGCTGGCATGAGTCCGCAGGGGGAGAACGTTCCTGCTGACCCGAACACGCCAGCGTCCAACAACAATACCGACAAAGCGGCTGGCTGATCCCAATGAATCTGGATGGTACGGAAACCTTTATTTCGCACTTGATCGAGTTGCGCGACCGTCTGTTGAAGTCGGTCATCGCGTGGATCGTGCTGTTCGTCTGCATGTTTCCGTTCGCCAACGACCTGTACAGCATTCTGGCGCAGCCCTTGCTGGACAAGTTGCCGAAGGGCGGGCAGATGATCGCCACGGAAGTGGTTACCCCGTTCTTCGTGCCGATCAAGGTGGCCATGATGACCGCCTTTCTCGGCGCGTTACCGGTGATCCTTTATCAGATCTGGGCGTTCATTGCGCCGGGGTTGTATGCGCATGAGCGCAAGCTGATCGTGCCGCTGGTCTTTGCCAGTATGGTGCTTTTCGCCTGTGGCATGGCCTTCGCGTATTTCCTGGTGTTTCCGGTCGTGTTTGGTTTCATCGTCGGTATTGCACCTGTCGGCGTCGCGGTGATGACCGATATCGGCAAGTACCTCGATTTCGTCATCACCATGTTCCTCGCCTTCGGCATCACCTTCGAAGTGCCGATCGTGGTCATCGCGCTGGCCTTGAGCGGCATGGTCGAGATCGAAAAGTTCAAGGAGGCGCGGCCCTACGTCATCGTCGGCGCCTTCGTGATCGGCGCCATCTTCACGCCGCCGGACGTGGTTTCCCAGATCATGCTGGCGGTGCCGCTCTGGCTGCTCTACGAGATTGGCATCGTCGTGGCGGGCTGGCTGGTCAAGAACAAACCGGTCGCACCGGTGGAAGAGGAGACTTACACCCCGATCTCCGAGGCCGATCTGGATAACGAACTCGACCGCATCGAAGAAGAGCAGAAGAAATTGAGCTGACGCGCCCGGATGGTGCGCGCGCGCAATTAACGCCCCTTGTTGGGGCGTTTTTTGTTTGTGGCGGTTGTTGTTTGCATCAATTCGAGTCAGCCGATTTTCGCGCCGGATTTGGCTTGCAGTCGGGTTTCTACTTATAACCCTTTGAAATGTAAGTTTAAAAAGCGGGGGCGCTGGATTGGGGCGGGACGCTAGTCGATTCAGGTGCATTGCGCCCCAAGATAAGGCACGGCTCTTGCTTTTAGTGTCCCGTACTTTTCAGGAGAGTCGTAATGGTTGATGCATTCAAATCGGGCGCAGACGTACTGTTCATCTTGCTGGGCGCCATCATGGTGCTGGCGATGCATGCAGGTTTTGCTTTTTTGGAACTGGGCACGGTGCGCAGGAAGAACCAGGTCAACGCACTGGTCAAAATCCTGACGGACTTTTCCGTTTCCACCATCGCCTACTTTTTCATCGGCTACGGCATCGCCTACGGCGTCGACTTCATGAGCGGCGCCGAGCATCTGGTGCAGAAAAACGGCTATGACCTGGTCAAGTTCTTCTTCCTGCTCACCTTTGCCGCCGCCATTCCCGCCATCGTTTCCGGCGGCATTGCCGAGCGTGCCCGCTTCAACCCGCAACTCGCGGCCACTTTCATCCTGGTCGGCTTCGTCTACCCGTTTTTCGAAGGCATGGCCTGGAACAACAACTATGGCTTCCAGGACTGGATCCTGGCCGCCTTCGGCTTCAAATTCCACGATTTCGCCGGTTCCGTCGTGGTGCATGCTATGGGCGGCTGGATTGCGTTGCCCGCCGTGCTGCTACTCGGCGCCCGGCGTGGACGCTATCGCCAGGACGGCATGGTGTCTGCGCATCCGCCGTCCAGTATTCCGTTCCTGGCGCTGGGCGCCTGGATCCTGACGGTCGGCTGGTTCGGCTTCAACGTGATGTCGGCGCAGACGCTGGAGGCCGTGACCGGACTGGTCGCGGTGAATTCCCTGATGGCCATGGTTGGCGGCACGCTCGCCGCGCTCATCTTCGGCAAGAACGACCCCGGCTTCATTCATAACGGCCCGCTCGCCGGACTGGTTGCCGTTTGCGCCGGCTCCGACCTGATGCACCCGGTCGGCGCACTGGCGACCGGCGCCATTGCCGGTGCCTTGTTCGTGGTGATGTTCACCATCACGCAGAACAAATGGAAGATCGACGACGTGCTCGGCGTCTGGCCGCTGCATGGTTTATGCGGCGCCTGGGGCGGCATCGCCGCCGGCATCTTCGGCCTGCAGGCGTTCGGTGGCGTCGGCGGAGTCGGCTTCGCGGCGCAACTGGTCGGCACCTTGATCGGCATCGGCATCGCCCTGGCTGGCGGCGCAGTGGTGTACGGCGTGCTCAAACTCGCCATCGGCCTCCGCCTGGATGCCGAGGAAGAATTCAACGGCGCCGATCTGTCGATCCACAAGATCTCCGCAACCGCCGAACGGGAAACCAACTGGTAGGCGATTGTTGTTTCAACGTGTTGCCCGATGGGCGTCCTCACTGCGCTTTTGGCGGATTAACCGTCTTGTCGGCGCGTTTCCGGCGCGTCGTGCTTCTCGCCGGTAGACCGAAGAATCGCGCCCACCGATTCGAACAGATGGCGCGCAACCGTCTGATGCAGCGAACCGGCGGCATCGGTCGGGCCGGCCGGCTCCGCGCCAAGCGTGAGGCCGCGATTTTCGCCAAGTAGCCGGGTCATCGCCTGCCGGGCCAGGCCCATGCGGCGCAAGTGATCCTGGATGCGGAAGCAGATCAGGTGGTTGTCGGCGAGCAGCGCGAAACCGAAGTGGAAGCGGAGCAGTTCGACGCGGGTTTCATGTTCGCCCGGATAGCAGATCGCCAGTTCGAAGCGCACCAGTGTCGCGCCGGCGGGCTGCCTCGCTTGTTGCGCGATCAGGCTGCGTTCGACGAAGTTCAGCTCGGCCAGGCTGGCTTCGTTCAGCGCTGCCGTGGCCAGTTCCACCTCGCCCAGGCCCAGTTCCAGCTCGCGTTTGCAGAAGCGCTGGAAGCGCTCGCTCAGCGTCGCGGCGGTGATGGCGTAAGTCGCGCGGAACATGGGCGACCATGACCAGTGCCGGAACAAATTCATCCAGCCGCGGCAGTCGGGGTGGTCGTGCTGGTTTTCCAGATCGAGGTCCTGATACACCCGTTCCATCAGTTGCGCGATTTCGCGGCACAGATAGAAGCCGGATTTGCGCTGCTCCTCGTAGGCCGGCAAGGCCATGGCCTGGGCGGGTTTGTGCAGCAGTTCCGGCCATTCCGGGAAGAATTCGCCGGACAGGAAGGCTAGGTCGGGATCGATGCGCAGTCGTTCGAACAGTGCGTCGAGGCGCTCGTGGTGGGCGACGCCGATGCCATCGTCGACCTTCAGGTGGCCGCGCCAGGCTTCGCGCAGCACGGTGAAGAATGCTTCTGGGTTGAACCTGCCGTTTTCGGTGGAATGCCGCTCCGCGGCTTCGCGAAACACCGAATCGGCGATGTGCAGGCCCAGCCTGCGATAGCTCTCGAACTGCGCCTCGTCGAAAAACTGGTCGAGCGTGGGTTCGCATGGAAAGGACGCATGTTTCCGCGCATAGCTCAGGATGTCCGCCGGCTCGTTGCCGGTCAGGCCGGGACGCAGGTAGACCAGCACGCCGGGGCGCAGACGCGGATCGAGCCGGTCATAGCGGATGTGGCCGATGGCGGCGTGGACCGGCTGGCGCCCGTTTTCCGCGCCCGGCCGCAGGCCGGATAGGTCGATTTCGATATCGACGCCGAAATCCGTACGAATTTTGCGGATGGCATTGGCCAGGTCGTCGAAATGGAACTCGGCGTCCTCGGCGGCATCGACCGCGACGATGTAGGGAAGGCGCCGCCGCACCAGTTCGTAGATGCCCAGATTCTCGAAATGGCCGCCATCCGACAGATTGAGCCAGTCGCGGCTTTGCGAGGTGAGGCCGAACAATTCCAGGAACAGATAGCGCACGCCGAAGTTGGGGCTGGTCTTGCGCCAGACCGCCTCATTCTTTTCCGGATTGCCGACCCAGCGGCCCAGCCGTACGTTGAACACAGTGAGCAGGAAGGCCACCGCCGGCGCGGAGTGATAACCCATGTTCGGGCATACCGCCGCACCCGAAACGGCCACCGCCGTACCCAGACGCACGCCGCGCTGGCCGGGCGGTTCATCGCGGAATTCGCCCTTCAGTTCGCCGGCCAGGAAACATGCGGTCTCGCGGAATGCGCCGCGGCTGCGGCCCATGCCTTCGGGCAGTTCATAGCCGCAATACAGCGGCGAGAAGATGAACGCGGCCGCCTTGCGCTGCTGCCAGGCCAGTTCGTGGCCGCCGACCAGATTGAGCGCGGTGTTGTAAAGCGGATACGGGCGCAGCGGCAGCGCCGCCAGCGCCAGATCGTCGGCCGGGTCGAAGCCGGTGAACGGGTTCGGCTTGCGGCAATCGCGGTCCTGGTTTTCCGGCCAGCAGGCGCGCGAGGCGCCCTGATAGCAGCGGGTCAGGCGGTTGCGGTAGAAGTTGTGAAAGGAAAACAGATTGATGTCGATGCGGATGCCCAGCAACAGAAAGATCATGCCGAGCAACACCCCGGTGGCCGCGGCCTTGCGGCCGGAGACGATGGCCAGATCGGCTGCGATTTCCAGGCGCGTGCTCGTTTGCGACGGTTGCGCGGCCGCGTTTGGGGCGACGGCTACCGCCACGGCCGGCGCGGCGACGGGCTCGGCCTGGGCCGCCAGGCCGGTCTGCAGGCCCAGGCTGATCAGGCCGAGCAGACCCAGCACGAACACCCAGGGCGCCAGCACCAGCAGGCGTTCGCCCGGCCCGGTGGTGTTGGGTGCGCCGGTCTTGGCGCTCTTGGCCACGATCAGCGCCCAGCCGGTCGTCGCCAGCCAGGTCAGGCCGCCGCCGGCCAGCAACCAGTCGTTCAGACCGGTCATCAGATACGGTCCGTAAAGCGATACGCCGGTGAACAGCAGCCAGGTCAGCGCGGTGGCGAACAGCCAGCCGCCCAGGCGGGACCACCATTCCCGCTGCATCTCGGTGAAATGCCGGCGGGCCAGGCCGATTTGCAGTCCGACCGGCTTGATGCAGGCCAGGATCACCAGCGGCGGGCCGAACACGATGATTTCGTGATCGCAGGGCTGAAAATACGCGGCGACTTCAGCCAGCAGGCCGACCAAACCGCCCGCCAGCAGGCTGGCGATCAGGGCGGATAGCAGCATCACCAGCGCATGTTGCGTGGACTGCAGCGCGCGTCCGAGCCGATCGCGGCCAGATTCTTGCCGATTGAAATCCTCGAACAGCCGGATCAGCAGAATCCAGACCGAGCCCACCGCCCAGGGCAGGAAATAGACGACGCTGGCGAGCATCTGCGCCGATGCCCAGGTTTCCCAATGCGGAATCCGCAGGGCAAACACGTCGATCCAGCTCCGCGGCAGACCCGTGGCCAGCAACAACTTGTTCAATCGGCCGGATTGGCGCGCCGCCCAGGCGGCGAATTCCGGCGAAGCCAGCCCCAGTGCGAGGGCAATGGCGGAAGCCAGGATCGGCGCCACCACCAGGACCAGCACGCCTATCTGGTTATGCGGAAACGCAAACCTGCCCGGCAGCGCCGGCCGCATCTTGATGACCAGATACATCATGCTCAGCATGGCGAACAGCAGCGGAATGCCGACCGCCTGCGGCAGCAGGGAATGCGTTTCCAGGCGCGGCAGGGCGCTGACCATCAGGTGCGGCAGCAACAGCAGCGCGCCGAGGAAGGCGAGGATCACGGCCAGATTGAGCAGGAAATTGCGTAGATAGGTCGCGATCAGCGTCAGCGTATCGCCCGACATGCCGGTCTTCGGCGTCAGATAGTTGCTGAACCGGCGCAGCCAGACCACGGCCTGCGGCTCCACGGTCGGGCCGGCAGGACAGTCCGGGTTCAGCATCGCCTCGGCCGTGGCCGGCTGGCCGCCGGCCTGGCGCTTGAGAAAGGCCATGTACCAGCTGCCGATGTAGCCGCCGCCGGAAACCGTCGACAGATAGTCGATGTGCTTGAGCAGGCCGCGCCGCGCCAGGCCCTGCAGGATGCCCAGGTTGAACGTGGCACTGCGGATGCCGCCGCCGGAGAAGGCCAGACCGATCAAGGCCTCGCTGGTCGCCGTGCCGGCGCGTTCGGCACGCAGTCTTTTGAGTTCTGCCGTGTGTACCTGAGCGAAGTCCATGTTCACTCCCTTTCACCTGCGGCGATGTCGTAGGAGCGCCTTGCAAGGCGCTCCTACGAGTGGCGTCGCCACTCACCCGGTGGGTGACGCGACAATAAACCGCTCATGTCTTTATCGATCAAACCTTGGTCAGAAAACGGCTGTGGCACCAGCCGACCAGATCCATCACGCCGCTGACCGTATCCAGCACATCGACTCGCCACCAGACGCCCCGTTGTTCCAGCAACGCCACCTTGGCGCCGAGCGGGATCGGGCTGCCCGGCAGGGCGGCGAATTCGGTACCGGGGCCGGCGCGCACGTTCAGCGCCGCTAGGCTGGCGTATTGTTCGACGGCCTCGTCGGCGCGGCCCATCAGGCGAGCGCGGAAGCTGGCCAGCGGGAAGGCGGGGCCAGGATCGGACTTGCGGCCGGGCGCGATGTCCTCATGCCCGAGCACATCCTTCAGCGCGTATTTCTGCATCAGCAACAGACCGACCGCGTCGGCGGCATCGAGTTGCGCCTCGCTGTATTCGTGCCAACCGGACGCCGGCGCGCCGGCAGGGTCGTGCTTGTGGTTGGCCACCAGCACATCGTCGTCGGCGTAGGCCCGCTTGCTCACCGCCGAGATCCAGCGGCTGCCGGCCCGCTCCAGCTTGCCGGCGTTGTCCAGTTCGATACCGATGGAAAAGCCGTTGAGGCCGCTACGCCCGGCCCACTGCGATTGCCCGGCATGCCAGGCGATGCGGTTGAACGGCGCCAGTTGGGTGATGCCACCGTCGCGGCCGATGACCAGATGCGCGGCCGCTTTCGCAGCCGGATTGCACATCCAGCTGACCGAGCCTTCCGCGCTGCTGCCTGCGGTGTAGTGCATGACCAGATATTCCGGCGTCATCGTGCCGCTCTTGTTCGGGGTTTCGACATAACGGACCGGCGTGCCGTCATCGGCGTAGAGGCGGTGGTTATTGATTTTCATGAGTTCCGCGTCGCTCAGTCGTAACTCAAGTCATGCCGCGTGAACGGTCGCGTCGGGGTGCCGCCCAGGATGCGATAGAGCACCGAGTTCATGGTCGCCGCATCGTTGTCGAAGCCGCCGTGGCTGCTGCTCTGGCTGGAGGCTGTTTCCTTGCCCTCGGCTTCCCTGTTCGCACCCGCGATGATCAGGCGGGGCAGGCCGTCGGCGGCCTTGTCCTGATAGGCCGCCTTGATCGCTTTGTCCTGCTCCAGGCAGGCATGCATGCCGAGGATGGGGGTGCCGCGTTTTTTCTCGCAGGCATTCGACACCAGGTAGAGCAGCGATTTGCCGTAGACCATCTGGCCGCCGACGGTGTCCTCCCGTTCGGCCGCGTCCGACAGCAGATAGAGCAGCGGCAGCGGGCATTGCCCGGCGCTGGCGACGCTGAACACCTTGTCGCGGAACACTTCCAGCTCGACCGCCGGGGCGAGGAATTGCACGCTCTTCAACGGCAATTTCAGGCTGAGAATGTGCTGCAGCATATGGGCGAAGAAAATGCTGCCGGCGGAATGCGCCACCACGTGCAGTTCCCAGTCGCTGCCGCCGGTTTTTCCAGCCTCGCGGATGTACTTGGACAGCAATTGCATGGCGCCGCACTGTTCCCGATGGTCCGAGGCCAGGCGTCCGTTCTCCTTCATCTCGCCCCAGATCTTGCGCAGCGGGAAGGCCAGCGTGCGTTCCACCATCCAGTCGCGGCCCTCGCCGACGCTGTCCAGCATGCTGCGCCCGGACAGCTTGTCGGCGTTGGTAAACCAGTCGCCGATGATGCTGGTCAGCGATTCCATGAAGCCGGTTTCCCACATCACATGCAGCGGGTAGATCTCGTTCGCCAGACACGGCGCGCGCATCGCGGCGACCCGTTTTGCCGCGCTTTTCTCGTTGTTCAGCCCGCCGTGCAGATAAAGCATGACGCGGTGTTTCTTCCAGTTTTTCGTCGTGCTCGGAATGTCTTCGGTGACCAGGCGTTGCAGGTCGTCCGGCGTGGTCCAGTAATCGCCGTTGCCGGACAGTTCGCCGTTGTTGCCCACATCGATGGCGAAGGGCCGCAGACTGTCCAGGGTCAGCGCCGGCAGGGCGCGGGAAGCGCCTTCGGAAATCTTGTCGTTCTTCGCTTCTTCTTCGGCCCATACATCCACGCTCACCGGCACGCCGAGTTGCGCCACCCAGACGTCGGTCGCGTGCAGCATGTAATCCTCGTACGGCAGCAGCGCGAAGCCGCCATTGCCCCAGGTCGTCCCCCACGAGTTCTGGATGATGAAGCCCTGCTCGGCATAACCGACGATGGCGATGGCATGGCCACCATCGGCGCGGCCTTTGCGCGTGATGATCGGCAGCTTCAGGCTCTTCTTCTTGCCGCCGTCCTGATACTCGATCGTGGCGGCGCGGGGGCCGGGCTCGAACCAGCCGTCATGCACCATCAGGGTCGCATACAGGATGCCCACTTCAGTCAGTGCGGCATGCATGTCGCGCACCTGGCGATGGTTGACCCGGTAATAGGCGCCGCCGGGACACTTCATCGCGTCCCGCACCACCGCCGGGGTCATGTGCTTGGTGCCGCTCATCGTGTCGCTCCAAAGACTGCGCTGCGCCACGCCATGGCGCAGCCAGCCCTTCATCGCGCCGCGCGCCGAAGAGCCCTCGTACCACTCGCCCGGCCACTCGTCGTAACGCCGTGCCATCTCGTACAGCATGCGCGGACTCGCGCGGCGGCTCTGGCCGCGGCTGTGCAACAGAAAGTTGGCCACCGCCGCCAGCGCGAAGCCGGTGCAGGCGCCTTCCTGGCCCTGGTCGAGAATTTCCGGCACGCGCGGGCAGTTCACCAGCACCGGCGGCACCGGCACCAGGCTGGGCTGATAGACCAGATCGCGAATGTCGATGCTGTCCGGCAGCGTGTCGAGGCTGGCCTTGAGCTTGGCCCAGGCTTTGCCGGGAGCTGCGGATTTGGTGGCTTGGGCGGATTTCGCTTTGATGGTTTTGCTGGTCATGACGGTTCCTCTGCTTGGTTTTATCCGGGTCGACGGCGATTGCGATGGCACCCGCAGGTACCGAACGTGGTCTGCCGTGCGGAGTCCTGCTTGAGCAGCGCAAGCAACATGCCACCTTCCCGTTGGCGGGAAATTCCTGCTTTTTCATGGGCTTACATGGCTGTTGGCGCGATGGGGTGGGTCATATCCAACCCATGCATCAAGTGATCGGTGTGCGGGGTGGGTCGGCATTGACCCGTACGGGGGTGCAATGTAGGAGCGCCTTCCAAGGCGCGATTGCACGCCGATGCCTGTCGAATCAGCGGCCACGCGCCGGATAATGTGCGTCCATACTTCACTTTCGCGCCACGCCATGCCCGCCTATCTGCTTAACACCGCGCCGGAATCGATGCCGCATGACCTTGATCCTTACCAGGAACTGGTCTGGCAATTGAACCGCCTGCCCGGTGGCGCAATGGCGGCGATCCCGGATTTCTTCGGCAGCCTGCTGGCGGAAACGCCGCAGACGCAGTGCTGGCATTTCGCGCAAGGCGGCGCGCTCGATCTGCATGGCGACGGCAGCTTGCGGCATGGCGACAGCCGCATCGCCGACCTGCCCGCGGAATTGCTGGAAGCCGCCGAGGCCGCCGCGCTGCCGCCCATCCTGCTCGGCCTGCTCGCGCTCGCCACCGGCCAGATCGACGGCGACCGCCGTCTGAAAACCGTGCTGCCGAAAGTCGATGCCGCCGCCAAAGATCTGATGCTGATGACCGTCTGCCGCTTATGCGGTTGAACGGTGCCGTCGGGGCGGCTTGGGCGAAATCCGCCAGACGCGGACGGGACTGTCAGGTTTGCGACACAGCCAGATTGCGCTCGATCCAGGCTGAAGCCTCATTTCTGCGCGGTTTTCATTTCGGCCTGTTGCTGGCCCGGTTTTTGCACTACATGCGTATTTGCCAACTAAGGAAAGACTCATGTTGCTCGATACCTTCGAAAGCCAAGGCCTGCTCTTCAACAGCAACTTCAAGGACAACGCCGGTTCCGGCCTGCAAGCCTATCGCGGCGATCTGGTCCTGATCGAAGGCGAAATCGCCGATACCATGGGCCACCGCAAGCCGCCCCTGTCGACGATGATCGGTGCCGTGCTGCTGGCCGATGCGGCGCAGTTGAAGTTCATCTCCGGTTCGTTCGACGACATCGCCCAACTGACTATTTTTGTTGAGAAATACCAGGCGTTCTTCGCGCCCGGCATGGGCACGCTGATTTTTGTGGTCAATATCGACAAGCCCATGCAGGTTGCCGTGGCCGATAGCGAGATCGCCCTGCTGCCGCTGGCCGACGGCCTAGCCTGGAACGAACTGCTCGACGAATTGCACCTCGACAAGAGCGACTTCAAGGGGCAGAGCAGCGGTCAGAAGGTGGCCACGCTGTACCAGGCCTATCAGAGCTACCGCCCGCGCGGCGACAAAGTGTCTATCGATGTGGCGCTGACCCGCGCAACCGAAGCCAAACGCGCGGTTTACGGCGCGGTGTAAAGCGGCGCGCCGCAGGCAAGATCAGTCGGCCAGCCGCAGCATGCCGGCCCGCTGAATGAATTCGATAATCTCGGCCAGGCCCTGGCCGGTCTTCATGTTGGAAAACACGAAGGGGCGTTCGCCGCGCATCTTTTTCGCGTCGTGCGCCATCACTTCCAGCGAGGCGCCGACCATTGGCGCCAGGTCGATCTTGTTGATCACCAGCAGGTCGGACTTGGTGATGCCGGGACCGCCCTTGCGCGGAATCTTCTCGCCGGCGGCGACGTCGATGACGTAGAGCGTCAGGTCGGACAGTTCCGGGCTGAACGTCGCGGCCAGGTTGTCGCCGCCGCTTTCGACGAAGATCACATCGAGTCCGGGGAAGCGCTGGTTGAGCCGATCCACCGCCTCCAGGTTGATGCTGGCGTCTTCGCGGATGGCGGTGTGCGGGCAGCCGCCGGTTTCCACGCCGATGATGCGCGCCGGTTCCAGCGCTTCGTTGCGCACCAGAAATTGCGCGTCTTCCTCGGTGTAGATGTCGTTGGTGACCACAGCGATGTTGTAGGTGTCGCGCAGCGCAAGACACAGCGCCAGAGTAAGCGCGGTCTTGCCGGAGCCGACCGGGCCGCCGATGCCGATACGCAAAGGTTGATTTGTCATGAGCGGAAGATCCGGGTGTATTGGGTTTCGTGAAGACTGCTGGCGAGGGCGAATGCCGGCAGGAAGTTGTGGGCGGTTTCCAGTGGCGCGGCGGTGGCTTGCTTGGCCAGTTCGGGCAGGCGTTCGCCGAGAGCAAGCAGCAATCGCTGGCCGGCGGTCTGGCCGAGCGGCACGGCCTTCAGCGCCGCCATGACCTGGTTTTCCAGCCATGCCCAGAGATAGCCGGCGATGGCATCGGCGGGCGGAATCGCCCAGTGCGCGGCGATACGGCTCCAGGCCAGCGGGAAGCTGGGTTGCGGAAATTCACGCAGAGCGGCATCGGGAATATCCGGCAAATCGCGCAGCAACTTGGCCAGCGAATGGCCCATTTGCAGCGTCTCGGCACGCAGCTCCGCAGTCTCGCGGCTAGCGATGAATTCGGCGTCGAGTTCGGCCAGACGAGCGCTGTCGTGTTCATTCCAGGCGGCCAGCATGTGCGCCAGATAGACCGCCTCGAAGCTGGCCAGGCTGTGTGTCAGGCAATCGCCGATCCAGCGCCCGGCGCTGGTTTCGTCGTGGATCGCGCCGCTTTCCACCGCCCATTCCAGGCCTTGCGAATAGGTGTAGGCGCCGACCGGCAGGGTCGGACTGGCCAGGTGCAGCAGGCGGATCAGGGCCAGGTTCATCGCTGTACTTCCCCCTTTGAAAAAGGGGGATCGAGGGGGATTTCGCGATCGTGGTAGTCGCGAACCGGGTCAAATCCCCCCCAGCCCCCCTTTTGCAAAGGGGGGAGTAGAGCGGACTTGTCCTGCCTCATCGTGTTCCTTTCAGCATGTCGTGGATGCGTGGCCCTCGACCTTCACCATCGGCGCTGTGGCCGTGTGGGTGCGCGTGGCCGCCATGATTTCCATAGGCGCCGTTTTCCGGCTCGAACGGCGCTTCGGTTTGCGTCACCTCCAAACCTAATCCCCGCACCATCTCGGCCAGCACATGATCGTGGCCGAAGCGCAGCAAACCTGCCGCAACCTGCACCGGCACATGCCGGTTACCCAGGTGATAGGCGGCGCGGGCGAGCAGCAGCGGATCGTCGCTGCGTGCCTCGATGACTTTTTCCGGCGCGGCGACGACTTCGACGATGCGGCCATCGTTGCCCAGCAGTTTGTCGCCGGCGCGCAGGATGACGCCGCGTTCGAGGAACAGGCCGGCTTCCTCGCCGCTATCCAGCTGCGTGCGCAGGCGGGCTTTGCAGCGCAGTTCGAAGGTCAGCGTCAGGCGTTCGGTTGCGGGCGCGTCGGCGGGAGCGGGGGATTCGATCAGCAGCATGGTCGTTCGCGAAGAAGTGAAGTCAATTGGAGCGCCGGCATCTTGCCGGCTTCGTTTGGTCAATAGCATGGCCGGCAAGATGCCGGCACTCCCAAGCTCCTAAAACAGGAAATAGCGCTGCGCCATCGGCTGCACCGCGACCGGATCGCACACCAGCAATTCACCATCGGCGCGCACGGCGTAGGTTTCCGGGTCGACGTCGATGACCGGCAGGGCATCGTTGTGCAGCATGTCCTTCTTGGAAACCTGACGCGTATTCTTCACCGCGATCAACGGTTTGGCGAGATTCAATGCGGCGACTTCCGGGTTGTCCAGCGCGGCTTGCGAGACGAAGGTGACCGAGGTTTTCAGCGCACCGGCATAGCTGCCGAACATCGGCCGGTAGTGCACCGGCTGCGGTGTCGGGATGGAGGCGTTCGGGTCGCCCATCGCCGCCGCCGCGATCATGCCGCCTTTCAGGATCAGCGCCGGTTTGACGCCGAAGAAGGCCGGTTTCCACAGCACGATGTCGGCCAGTTTGCCCGGCTCCAGACTGCCGACGACATGGCCGATGCCGTGCGTGATGGCGGGGTTGATGGTGTATTTGGCGATGTAGCGTTTGGCGCGGAAGTTGTCGGCCGGGCCATCGCCCGCCAGCGGACCGCGCTGCAGTTTCATCTTGTGCGCGGTTTGCCAGGTCCGAATGATGACTTCGCCGACGCGGCCCATCGCCTGCGAATCCGAGCTCATCATCGAGAACGCGCCGAGGTCGTGCAGGATGTCTTCGGCGGCGATGGTTTCGCGGCGGATTCTGGACTCGGCGAAGGCGATGTCCTCGGCAATCGATGCGTCGAGATGGTGGCAGACCATCAGCATGTCGAGATGCTCGTCGATGGTGTTGACCGTGTACGGCATGGTCGGGTTGGTCGAACTGGGCAGCACGTTGGCCATGCCCGCCGCCTTGATGATGTCCGGCGCGTGGCCGCCGCCGGCGCCTTCGGTATGGAAGGTGTGGATGGCACGGCCCTTGAACGCGGCCAGCGTGGTTTCGACGAAGCCGGATTCGTTCAGCGTGTCGGTGTGGATGGCGACCTGCACGTCCATTTCATCAGCCACGCTCAGGCAGTTGTCGATGGCGGCGGGCGTGGTGCCCCAGTCCTCGTGCAGCTTCAAACCCATGGCGCCGGCGCGCACCTGTTCGCGCAGCGGTTCCGGCTGGCTGACGTTGCCCTTGCCGAGAAAACCCAGGTTCATCGGGAAGGCGTCGGCGGCCTGCAGCATGCGGTGGATGTGCCACGGCCCCGGTGTGCAGGTGGTGGCGAAGGTGCCTGTGGCCGGCCCGGTGCCGCCGCCGAGCATGGTGGTGACGCCGGACATCAGCGCTTCCTCGATCTGCTGCGGGCAGATGAAGTGAATGTGGCTGTCGATGCCGCCAGCGGTGACGATCATGCCTTCGCCGGCGATGATCTCGGTGGCGGCGCCGATGTTGATGGTGACGCCAGGCTGCACGTCTGGATTGCCGGCCTTGCCGATGGCGGCGATGTAGCCGTTCTTTAGGCCGATATCGGCTTTGACGATGCCCAACACCGCATCGACGATCAGCGCGTTGGTGATGACGGTATCGGCGACTTCCGCCGCGATTTTCTGGCCCTGGCCCATGCCGTCGCGGATCACCTTGCCGCCGCCGAATTTCACTTCTTCGCCATAGATCGTGTAGTCGTGTTCGACCTCGATCCACAAATCGGTATCAGCCAGCCGCACGCGGTCGCCGGTGGTGGGGCCGAACATTTCGGCATAAGCCTGACGGGATATTTTCATAGCGCCCCCTGAATCTTGGCCTGGAAGCCATAAACCTTGCGCTCACCGGCATACGCTACCAACTCCACCGTGCGACTCTGGCCCGGCTCGAAGCGCACCGCCGTGCCGGCGGCGATGTTGAGGCGATAACCGCGCGCGGCTTCCCGGTCGAACGCCAGCGCTTCGTTGGTTTCGAAGAAGTGATAGTGCGAGCCGACCTGGATCGGCCGGTCGCCGGTGTTGGCGACGCTCAGCGTCAGGGTCGGTCGGCCGGCGTTGAGTTCAATCTCGCCGGGCTGGATGGCGTATTCACCTGGGATCATGACTAGCTCCTAGACGATGGGGTGATGCACCGTGACCAGCTTGGTGCCATCGGGAAAGGTTGCTTCGACCTGGATTTCCGGAATCATTTCCGGTACGCCATCCATGACCTCGTCGCGCTTCAGCAGCGTCGTGCCGTAGCTCATCAGATCGGCCACGGTGCGGCCATCGCGCGCACCTTCAAGGATGCCGGCGGTGATGAAGGCGACCGCTTCCGGGTAGTTGAGTTTGAGGCCGCGTCCCTTGCGGCGTTCCGCCAGCAGCGCGGCGGTGAAGATCAGCAACTTGTCTTTTTCGCGTGGAGTCAGTTCCATGGGGGTGTCCTCATGTATTCCAAATTCTGGGTATTTGCGCCGCGCGGCCGAGCAGCGCCGGGCGCAGCACCTGCCACAGCGCGGCGAACCAGTGTCGCGCGGCTTCGGATGAATGGCCCAGATAACGCGCGACCAGTACGTCCGGCAGCAGACTGATGCCTTGCCGGGCGCCGGCCTCCGCCGCCGCGATGTTCCGGCAGGCGGCCAACAGCGATGCATCCAGCCCCGGCCCCAGCGCCAACAAGGTGCCGTTGACGCTGTAGCCGGCGAGTCCGGCGGGCGAAGCCAGCAAATTTGTGCCACCAACCAAGCCGCCGCGTTCCAGCCAGACCGGTTTGCCCGCGCGCTCAATGCGGGTAGCCAGCCGCATCTCGCCACGTTCGAACCGTTCGCCGGCCGCGCGCCGACCCAGGCACAGCACCTCCCAGCCGATGAAGCGCGCATCCGCCGCCAGCTTTACCTTGCTTTGCATGTCGGCACGGGCGCCGTCGAACACGATGCTTTCCTGCGGCAACCATTCCAGTGTCGCGCCCGCTGCCACGTTGAACTCCAGTTGTTGCCCAGCCCATGCACCGGCGCTGCGATACCACTTGCCGGCACCTGGCGTGGTCAGCAGCGCATGCGCGCCCGGCCCGACATCGACCGAAATTTCCAGTTGATCGCCGCCGGCAATACCGGAGGGCGGATGCAGCACGATGGCATGGCAGACCGCTTCGCCTTCCGGGTACAAGGCCTTCTGCACGCGCAGCGGGCCGTAGTGTTCGCGCCGGGCGAGGATCGTGGCGGTATCACGCCGTTCGAAGTCCAGCGCCAGACGGGCTTGCCAACTTGTGGTGATTGGGTCGGCGAGATTCATCGGGCCATCATACCGACAGCAGTTCCCGCACCCCATCCTTGTCCATATCCGCGCCCGCGCCGCGTTTGATGAACTCGCCGCGTTCCATCAGCAGGTATTGATCGGCCAGCGAGCGGGCGAAGTCGTAATACTGTTCAACCAGCAGGATCGCCATGCTGCCTTCCTCCGCCAGCGCGCGGATGGCGCGTTCGATGTCCTTGATGATCGACGGCTGAATGCCTTCGGTCGGTTCGTCGAGGATCAGCAGTTTCGGTCCGAAGGCCAGCGCGCGGCCGATGGCCAGTTGTTGTTGTTGGCCCCCGGACAGATCGCCTCCCCGCCGCTTCAGCATTTGTTTCAGCACCGGGAACATCTGATAGATGCGTTCCGGAATCGGCGTGCCACCAGGCATCGTCGCCAGGCCCATGCGTAGATTTTCTTCGACGGTCAGGCGCGGAAAGATTTCACGTCCCTGCGGCACGAAGCCGATGCCGGCCTTGACGCGGTCATGCGACGGTGCGGCGGTGATGGTCTTGCCGGCGAAGGCGACCGTGCCGGTTTTTGCCGGTACCAGGCCCATCAGGGTTTTCAGCAGCGTGGTCTTGCCGACGCCGTTGCGTCCGAGCAGGCAGGTGACCTGGCCGGTCGGTGCTTCGAACGACAGATCGCGCAGGATGTGGCTGCCGCCGTAATACTGGTTGAGGTTTTCGACTTTCAGCATGGCGTCACCGCATTCCTACGGATTACTCGAATTTCAGCGGCCAAGGTACACCTCCACCACACGCTCATCCGCCTGCACCGTGGCCAGGTCGCCCTCGGCCAGCACCGCGCCTTCATGCAAGACGGTGACCTTGCCGCCGAGTTGTTCGATGAAGGCCATGTCGTGTTCGACGACGACCAGACTGTGTTTGCCGGCGAGCGACTTGAACAGTTCGCCGGTGCGTTCGGTTTCGTCGTCGGTCATGCCGGCGACCGGTTCGTCGAGTAGCAACAGTTGCGGTTCCTGCATCAGCAGCATGCCGATCTCCAGCCACTGTTTCTGCCCGTGCGAGAGCAGGCCGGCCTGGCGCTCGGCTTCTTGATCGAGGCGGATCAGTTTCAGCGTGTCGCTGATGCGGTCGCGGCCTTCGCTGGAGAGCCAGGCGAACAGGCTGGTGAGGGCGCGCTTGTCGGTTTTCATCGCCAGTTCCAGATTCTCGAACACTGAGTGGTTCTCGAAGATGGTCGGCTTCTGGAATTTGCGGCCGATGCCGGCGTGGGCGATCTGCGGCTCGGTCATCCGGGTCAGGTCGATGGTCTGGCCGAAGTAGCAGCTGCCGGCATCGGGCCGTGTCTTGCCGGTGATGACGTCCATCATCGTGGTCTTGCCGGCGCCGTTGGGGCCG
>JASJPG010000099.1:0-5509 GCA_031426815.1 Hydrogenophilaceae bacterium | reverse complement strand
CCGGATCGCCTTGAGCCGTTCTTTGCAGACGTGGCGAAGGCCCGCGGCCAGAGGCTGTTGACCCGGCAAGACATCGACGGCACATCCCTGGCGCAAGGGGTGGATGCCCTGCTGCTGCCGGCGGCAGCAGGACGCTGGACCGCCCTGTTGCCGCTGCGCGCCGGCAGCGGGCCGCATCCCGTCCTCGACGCGCCGCGAGTGCGTGCCGCCCTGGCGGGGACGGGCCTGGCGGACGTTCATTTCGTCGACATCAAGGGCGAGGCCGATCGCCTTTACCAGGGCTATCTGCGCGAGGCCGTCGTGCTGTCGCTCACCGGCCTCGCCGCCATCGTCGGCCTGCTGTTCGTCAGCACCCGTTCTCCCGTCAGGGTGTTTCACATCCTCGCGCCGCTGGTTGTCGCCGTTGCCGTGGTCATCGCCGGTCTGGTCCTGGCCGGGCAGCAACTCACCCTGCTGCACCTGGTGGGCATGCTGCTGGTGGTGGCAGTCGGTTCCAACTACGCCCTGTTCTTCGACCGGGGCACCGCCGCGGGGGGCATCTCGCCGCGTACCCTGGCCTCCCTGCTGCTGGCCACCTGCACCACGCTGGCCGGCTTCGGCATCCTCGCCTTTTCCAGCGTGCCGGTGCTCAACGCCATCGGCAGCACGGTCGGCCCGGGCGCCATCCTCGCCCTGGTCTTTTCCGCCATCCTGGCGCGGCGGACATGACGGCTCTGCCGCCGCAGCCTTTGCCGCCCCCCCATGTCCGCCGCCCGTGGCGCCCGACACCGCTGTTGCTGACCAGTTTCGTGCTGCACGGCGGCGCCCTGGGTCTGCTTGCGCTGCAACCGGGGCTGTGGCCCTGGGGGCTGGGCGGGCTGGCCGCTAATCACCTGATCCTTGGCGCAGCCGGCCTCTGGCCACGTAGTCGCAGTCTCGGTCCCAACTGGGCAAGGCTGCCAGCCGCCGCAACGCCAGGTCATATCGCGATCACCATCGATGACGGCCCCGACCCGGAGGTGACACCGCAGGTGCTCGACATCCTTGACCGCTTTGCCGCCCGCGCCAGCTTTTTCTGCATCGGAACGAAGGCGCAACGCTATCCCGAGCTTTGCCGCGAGATCGTCCGGCGCGGCCATGCCGTGGAAAACCACGGTCAGCATCATCACCATCATTTCGCCACCTTCGGGCCGCGCCGCATGGCCCGCGAAATCGAGTCCGGCCAGGACAGCCTGGCCACCATCACCGGCCAGCGGCCGCAATTCTTCCGGCCCACCGCCGGCCTGCGCAATTCCTTTCTGGAGCCCGTCCTGGCGCGGCACGGCCTGCAGCTGGCGAGTTGGACCCGGCGCGGTTTCGACACCCGCAACCGGGATGCCGACGATGTGACCCGGCGTCTGACCCGCAACCTTGCCGCCGGCGACATCCTGCTCCTGCATGACGGCAACGCCGCGCACACCGCCGCCGGCCAGCCGGTGATCCTGTCCGTCCTGCCGCGCGTGCTGGAAGCGGCCGCCGCCGCCGGACTCAAGTCCATCACCCTGCGTTCCGCGCTTTGAGTTCAGCCTGGAATATTCGCCAATGTTCGCTAGCGCACTGAAAGAACAAACCTATCGGCGCACCGTGGAAGCCGGTGGTGCATAAGCATTCGCTTATTGCGCGCTTTGTTGTTCCATTTTCTCTAGCGGGGGTTTCATCATGCTCAAACGCATTTTCGTGGCACTTCTCACCATGCTGTCCATTGTCGGTGCTACTGCGACATTGACTGCCTGCAACACGATGGAAGGCGCAGGACAGGATATTCAGCGGGCAGGCGGAGCACTCGAGAACAAGGCCAATGAGAACAAGTAATCTTAGAAACCGCAGTTGGCGTTGAATATTGCGAAATTTCAATCGGTTGCGTTTCTTACGTAGGTGCGAATTCATTCGCACACAAGCAGTTGATTGTGCGAATTAATTCGCACCTACAGTCCGGTTAACAGCGGTTTTTAGGGTAATTGAACTCACCTACCTGGCGACGGCCGGCCTACCAGCCTGGTCGACCGGTAGGGCATCGACGGTGTTGCGGGAAAGCAATGTTGTTAACCCGGCAACCAAAGTAACCGTCATTCCGGTGAATGCCGGAATCCAGCCATGCTGATCGCCCGCTGGGGCGAAAAAACCGGTGCAGGATCGTCAGTTAGAATTCAGGCCAGTTAGACCACCCATATCCGTTCGTGCCCCCCCTCCACCTTGCCCACTACACCGCCAGCAGCTGCCTAGGCCACGGCCTGGAAGCCACGCTGAGCAAATTGCAACAGCATCAGAGCGGCCTGGCGCCTTGCCATTTCGAGACGGTGCGGGACCTCGCCACCTATATCGGCGAAGTGGCAAAGGTGGACGCGATGTCCCTGCCTGCCCAGTTCTCCGAATACGAATGTCGCAACAATCGCCTGGCCTTTCTAGGCCTGCAGCAGGATGGCTTCAGTGCCGCCGTCGAGGCGTCCATTGCCCGCCATGGCCGACGCCGCGTGGGCGTCTTTCTCGGCACCAGCACGGCCGGCATTCTGCAGACCGAGCAGGCTTACCGCCGCCGCGATCCAGCCAGTGGCGCCCTGCCGGACGACTTCCGCTACCGCACCACGCACAACACATTTTCGGTGGCGGATTTCGTGCGCCATGTTTTTCGCCTGGAAGGACCGGCGGTGGTGATCTCCACTGCCTGCTCTTCGAGCGCCAAAGTGTTCGCCGCAGCCGCCCGCATGATCGCGGCCGGGCTCATCGATGCGGCAATTGTGGGAGGGGTGGATTCACTCTGCCTGACCACACTGTACGGCTTCAATTCCCTCGAACTGCTGTCGCCGGAACCCTGTCGACCGTTCGATAGCGAGCGCAAGGGCCTCTGCATCGGCGAGGCCGCCGCCTTCGCCCTGCTGGAACGGCCGGCGGACAGCCTGAATGCCGACGACGTGCTGCTTCTGGGCGCAGGGGAATCGAGCGACGCACACCACATGTCATCGCCCCATCCCGAAGGCCTCGGTGCCCGCATGGCGATGACCGCCGCCCTGCATGCGGCAGGTTTGCAGGCGAGCGACATCGACTACATCAACCTGCACGGCACCGCCACGCCGAGCAACGATGCCGCCGAAGGCAAGGCGGTGACGGCCGTGTTCGGCGACCGCGTGCCATGCAGTTCGACCAAGGGCGCGAGCGGCCACACTCTGGGGGCGGCGGGCGGCCTGGAGGCGGTCATCAGCGCCCTGGCCCTGCAGCACGGATTCCTGCCCGGGGGCGTCAATACCCGCCAGGTCGATCCCGGCATTCCCATCCAGTACCTGACCTCCAACCGAGACAGCGCGCCGCGCCGAGTGCTGAGCAACTCCTTCGGCTTCGGCGGCACCAATTGCAGCCTGGTGCTGGGCAGGGCGGGTTGACATGAATCTGACCGCTTACCTCGACGGCATCGGCCTGCTTGGACCGGGCCTGGACAACTGGATGGCAGCGCAACCGATCCTGGCCGGTGCCGCCGACTATGTGCCGCGTCCCCTCGTCGTACCGCCGCCAATGGCGTTACCCCCCGCCGAGCGTCGCCGCGTCGGCCTGAGCGTCAAGGTCGCCCTGGCCATAGCGCAGGAGGCTGCCGCCGGTGCGCAATCGGATGCCAAACGGCTGGCCTCCGTGTTCTCCTCATCCAGCGCGGATGGCGATACCTGCGACGCCATCTGTCAGGCGTTGGCCTCGGATGATCGCCAGCTCTCCCCCACCCGCTTCCACAATTCTGTGCACAACGCCCCGGCCGGCTACTGGGGCATCGCCTCCGGCGCGATGACCCCGGCCACCGTGCTGTGCGCCTACGACGGCAGTTTCGCGGCGGGTTTGCTGGAAGCGGTTGTTCAACTGAGTCAACTGAACCAGCTCCGCGTAGACGCCACCGGCACGCTGCTGGTGAGCTACGAGGCACCCTATCCGGAGCCGCTGCACGCCAAGCGGCCGCATCTTTCCGCCTTCGGCCTGGCCCTGGCCTTGCTGCCGCAGCAAGGCCCCCACTCCCTGGCGCGTCTGGAGGTCGAGCTGGTCGAGGCGCCCGCCGACCTGCTGGAAAATCCGGATCTGGAAGCCTTGCGCCGCCAGATTCCGTCGGCGCGCGGCTTGCCCCTGCTGCAAGCCTTGGCCGGCGGACGCGCGGAGCGGGTGATTCTGGAATACCTGAAACCGCTCAGTTTGGCGGTGACGATTCAGCCATGCCACTAGACTACGACTGGCTGCTCGCCCACATTCCGCACCAGGGCAGCATGTGTCTGCTCGACCGCATCGACGCCTGGGACAGCGAGCGCATCCGCTGCACGGCCAGCAGCCACCGCGCCGCAGAAAATCCGCTGCGCGCCCACGGTCGGCTGGGAAGCGCCTGCGGTATTGAGTACGCCGCCCAGGCCATGGCCGCGCATGGCGGTCTGCTGGCGGCAGCCGATACTTCACCCCGCGCCGGCTACCTCGCCAGCGTGCGCGGAGTCGATCTGCATGTTCCTCGCCTGGATGACATCGCAGCAGATCTGGACGTGGAAGCGGAGCGTCTGTCCGGCGACGACAACACCGTGCTGTATGGCTTCAGCGTTTCCGCGGCAGGACGGCTGTTGTTGTGCGGTCGCGCCGTTGTGGTGCTGGATGCGGCAAAACTGGGGAGTCCGGGATGAAACGCGCCCTCGTCACCGGCGGCAGCGGCGGTATCGGCGCCGCGATCTGCCGGCGTCTGGCCGCTGACGGCTGTTACGTCTATGTCCACGCCAACCAGAATCTGGCCAAGGCAGAGGCCCTGGTGGAAGAAATTCGCGCGAGCGGCGGTGCCGCCGAGGCCATCGCCTTCGATGTCACCGACGCGGAAGCCAGCCGGGTTGCCCTGGAAGCCCTGGTCGCGGACGCGCCCATCCAGATCCTGGTTAACAATGCCGGCGTGCATGACGACGCCATCTTCCCCGGCATGCGCCCGCAGCAATGGCACAAGGTACTGGACGTGTCGCTCAACGGCTTCTTCCATGTCACCCAACCGCTGACCCTGCCCATGCTTCGCAGCCGCTGGGGCCGCATCATCAACATCACCTCCATCGCCGGGCTGACCGGCAACCGCGGCCAGGTCAACTACGCGGCCGCCAAGGGCGGTCTGCACGCCGCCACCAAATCCTTGTCCCTGGAACTGGCCAGCCGTGGCATCACGGTCAATGCCGTGGCACCGGGCATCATTCAGACCGGCATGATCGAAGGGGTGTTCGACGAGAAGACCATCGCCGCCATGGTGCCCATGAAGCGGGCCGGCAAACCGGAAGAAGTGGCAAACCTGGTGGGCTTCCTCGCCTCGGAACAGGCCAGCTACATCAGCGGGCAAATCATCTCGGTGAACGGCGGCATGATTTGACCCGAGTCCGCCCTCTCCCGCCGGTCATCAATCCACGCAAATAGCCTCTCGGGAACGTCAGCTTCCTATCGGGCTGAACTGACACTTTCGGTAGAGTAGAGATGTGGCGCGGTAGCAGTAGGTTTGGTTTGTCTGTTGCCGCCC
>JASJPG010000098.1:4346-20225 GCA_031426815.1 Hydrogenophilaceae bacterium | reverse complement strand
CCCCCCGAACTGCGCTTGCTTATCGGGAGGAGTCCATATACGCCCTACGCGGGCTCATTGAGTGTTTATAAGCCTGGCAATACCAACGGCACCACCAATAAACGCGCCGATTGCGGCCCCAAGAGCGACGGAATGAATTGCTTGGTTTTTGTTCGACAGCAGCAAACCACCGCCAAACAACAACAGAGCCGAAAACGCGGCTGCTTCAAGAAGCCACTCACGCCAGAGCCAAACAAAGAAATAGCTACTTGCTCCTGCCGCCATGACCAGCAGAATTATTGATTTGATTGGTGCTAGTTCTCGATCCGTCGTTGACATGGGAGCAGAGATCAACGTGATATGTACACTGCACGGCGCACACGCCGGCAACAACCAGATAAATTAAATTTAAAAAACAGCGAGTTACAGCAACATTTCAGATTGTCAGACAGCCGCACCACCATCACCTCCCGTCAAGTTGTTGGATCAGTTTCGTGATCGTATTCGCCGCCTTGGCTACGAAAACGAACTGTGATTTCTTCTGTTCGCTGGATTAAACGAGACATCGTTTTCCATGGCAAGCAGCACCTGAGTTAAGGCACAAAGCCCAGCAAAACAACAGAACCGTAGGGTGCAATAAGCGCAGCGCATTGCACCATCCCACGCACGCTCGAATGCACATCCGGTGCAATGCCCTTCGGTTATTGCGCCCTTCGCGGCCTGCATTTCGCCCCCCGATTTCCACGCTTCGTCGCATCCACCTCGCGCCTTGAATCCGGTCTGGTTAAGGTGGCGCCATCAAGTCAACCGGAAGCCACGCCATGCCGACACCCGCTACGCCCCCGCTGCTGCGCCTGACCGATATCCGGCGGCGGTTTCATCTTGGTGAAACCGTGGTCGATGCGCTGAATGGCGTTTCGCTCGATATCCAGGCCGGGGAATTTCTGGCGGTCTGGGGGCCGTCCGGCAGCGGTAAATCGACCTTGATGAACATGCTCGGGCTGATCGACCAGCCGACTTCCGGCTCGGTGCAGTTCGACGGGGCCGATATCGGTGCGCTGTCGGACGATGCGTTGACCGATTTTCGCGGTCGCCGCATCGGCTTCGTGTTCCAGAGTTTCAATCTGGTGCCGGTGCTCTCCGCGCTGGAAAACGTCGCCCTGCCCTTGCAGATTCAGGGCGTGGACAAGGCCGAAGCCTTGGCGCGGGCGCGTGACGGATTGGCCGAAGTCGGCCTGGCCGATTTCACCGCGACGCGGCCGGACAAGCTGTCCGGCGGCCAGCGGCAGCGTGTCGCCATCGCCCGCGCGCTGGCGGCGCGCCCGGGCATGGTGATCGCCGACGAGCCGACCGCCAATCTGGATTCCGAAAACAGCCGCATGGTGGTCGATCTGATGCGGCAGATGAATCAGGCGCACGGGGTCACCTTCGTGTTCACCACGCACGACCCGCGCCTGCTGGAACATGTCGACCGCAAGATTCTGCTGCGCGACGGACGTATCGAAAGTGACGAGGTGGCGCAATGAACCCGAAAACCCTGCTCGCCCTCGCTCTGCGCGGCCTGCTGCGCAATCGTCGGCGCGGACTGGTGACGCTGCTGGCCATTGCCTTCGGTTTTGCCGCCATCGCGCTGTTCGCCGGTTACACCCACAACATCTATCGCGGCTTGTCGCTGCAGGCTATCCACGGCGAGCTGCTCGGCCACCTGAGTTTGTCGAAACGCGGCATGAGCCGGGAAGGCAAGCTCGATCCGGAACGCTATCTGATGACCGCCGAGGAAGTCCGTCGCATCACCGAACTGGTCAAGGCCGAGCCGCATGTAACGCTGGTGACGCCGCGTCTGGCCGTTTCCGGCATCGTCTCCAACGGCCGCGCCAGCACCATTTTCGTCACCGAGGGGCTGGACCCGACCGCCGCGCGCGAGCTGCAGGCCGGGCTGCTGAGCGAGATGAACGTGACGCGGGAGGTCGCGCAAGGCGGCGTGCAGGTGCTGGATGCCGCCAAGCCGGACCACGTCGCGCTTGCCGCCGGCCTGGGCGCCCTGCTGCATCTGAAGCCGGGCGACAACGCCGCCGTGCTGACCAATACGCTGGGCGGCCAGGCCAACGCGCTGGATATCCAGGTGGCCGGCCTGTTCAACACCGGCAACGCCGCTACCAACGACCTATATGCCTTCATGCCGCTGCAACTGGTGCGCAGCCTGTACGACGCGGAAGGCCGCGCCGACCGGCTGACCATCCTGATCGACGAGGTCGATGCGACGGAGAGCGTGCGCGCCAGTCTGTTGGGCAAGCTGAAGGCGGCCGGTGTCGAAGTCGAAATCAGCACCTGGCAGGAACTGTCCGCCTTCTATAACCAGGTGCACGGCATGTTCGACATGATCTTCGGCTTCATCTTCAGCATCGTCATCACCGTGGTGGTGATGAGCGTGGCCAACTCGATGGGCATGGCGGTGGTCGAACGCACCCGTGAAATCGGCACCTTGCGCGCCATCGGCCTGCGTCGCGGCGGCGTCATCGGCCTGTTCGTCGGCGAAGCCGCCCTGCTGGTGCTGCTCGGCTGCATCGCCGGCCTGCTGCTGACGGTCGGCGTGCGCTACGGCATCAACCTCGCCGATATTTCCTACGTGCCGCCCAACCAGACCGCGCCGGTGCCGTTGCTGGTCGATCTGGACACGCCGCGCATCGTTTTCACCGCGATGATGATGGCGGCAGTGGGCGCCTTTGCCGCCTGGATGCCGGCCCGGCGCGCGGCGAAACAACCGATCATCGATGCCCTCGGGCATGTTTGAGGCTGAGACATCATGCACAAATTTCTGACTGTTCTGCTCCTGGCCTTGGCCTCCGCCGCCCACGCCGCGCACGATGCCCAGCAACTGCTGGAAAACGCCGACCGTGCGCGTGGCGGCGGCCTGCCCGGAATCGTCTGGACCATCCATCTGATCCCGCGCGAAGGTGACAAGAAGCTGGAGGAACAACGCATCGAGGTACGGGCGGTGGACGACGCCAGCGTCGCCGAAACGCTGGAACCAGCGCGCTTTCGCGGCGCGAAGATTCTGCAGGTCGGGCGCAACATGTGGCTGACCAAGACCGGGTTGTCGAAGCCGATTCCGGTCTCGCCGCGCCAGCGCATGACCGGCCAGGCGTCGAACGGCGACATCGCCGCCACCAACTACGCCGCCGACTACAACGCGACACTGGCCGGCGAGGAAATACTCGATGGCGAAGCCTGCCACGTGCTGGAACTGGCCGCCAAACACAAACGCACCACCTACGACCGGGTGCGTTACTGGGTATCGAAGTCGCGCGGCGTCGCGGCCAAGGCGGAGTTCTATTCGCTGTCCGGCAAGTTGCTGAAAACCGCGATGTTCGAGTACGGCAATGAAATCCGCCACGACGGCCGCCGCATCCCCTTCGTCAGCCGCATGGCCATCCGCGACGCCCTGATCGACGCGGAAACCGACATGCGCTACGAGACGGTGAAGGTGCGCAAGGTGCCGGCTTCGGAATTCGATCTGGGGCAGATGCAGTGAAACATCTGTGGCTCTGCTTGCTGGGTGTTTCCGCGCCGGCGCAGGCCGATGCTGACTGGCGCAACAGTTGGGATGTCGCGCTGCACGCGACGGCGGGCGCCGCACACTTGCAGGCGGACAGCGTGTTGAACCCGGCCAACGCGTTCGCCCGGCTCGGCGAAAACACGCTCGGCGCCGAGGCGCGCATCAAGCTCAAGCTGGAATCGGACGCCATGGGGATGCCCGTCAAGCTGACGCTACGCCCGATCCTGCGCAGCCAACGCAGCGACGACGGCACATCGATCACTTCCGAAAATGACGCCTATCTGAGCCAATGGCAGTTGCGCGCGGCGCTGACGAATACAGTCTCCTTGTCGCTCGGACGCGAGGTGATGAACTGGGGTCCGGCGCAATTCCGCTCGCCTTCCAGCCCGTTCTATTTCGACAACGGCCGCGCCGCCCCGTCGCGCGAATTGTCCGGCGTCGATGCCGCCAAACTGGCCTGGTCGCCGGATGCCAACACCTTCCTGAGCCTGGCCTGGATAAAGGATACCGAAGTGGACAGCGGCATGAACACCATCGCGGCCGATGCCTGGCGGCGCACCTGGCTGGCTAAAGGCGAACTGCGCGGCGACGACTGGACCGGCGGTCTGATCCTGGCGCGAACCGCCGGGCGCAAACCGTTCTATGGCGCTTACGCGCAATGGACGCCGGATGAGGCCTGGCTGCTGTATGGCGAAGCGTCCTCGGCAACCCGCGCCGACGCGCTGGATTCGCCCGCCGATCCGCTGCTGCCGTTCAACCTGAGTCAGGAATCCGCGCGCAAAACCATCGGCCTGCTCGGCGCCGCCCTCACCTTAGAAAACGGGCAAAGCCTGAGTCTGGAATATCTTCGCAACGGCCACGGCTACAGCGATGCGGAAGCTGCCGCCTACTACAGCCGCGCCGCCACCAACCCCGCCGCCGCCGCGCTGGCCTTGGTCAACCGACCGCCGTTGCTCGGGCGCAATTACCTGCATCTGGTCTGGCAGAGCAATCAACTGGAGGACGGCGATTACTGGCGGGCGATGTGGAGCCGCAATCTGGACGACGCCGGCAACGAATGGGCCGGCTATTACGACCATCCGATCAACCGCCACCTGAGCCTGTACGCGCTGGGCGTCGTCAACAGCGGCGGCCCGCGCCGCGAGTTCGCCGCGCTGATCGAACGCAGCCTGAGCATCGGCATCCGGCTTGCCCTGCCGTAGGCCGCTATCGAGAATGCAGGCATGAAAAATCTCCCCCGTAGGAGGTCCGCTTGCGGGCCGAATCACGCAGCCGGATCAAACCAGGCAGTTTTCGGCCCGCAAGCGGACCTCCTACAGGGGGTGGCCATGACCACGTTCGCCGCCAGCCTCGCGCTGCTTCTGCTGTTCAACACCGCCATCGCGGCACTGCTGACGGTGATCGAATTCGGCGAGGGCTTCTGGATCAACCTGCTGTTCTCTCAGTGCATTGGTTTCTCCATCGCGCTGGTCAATGTCCCGCTTATCCTGCGCAGCGCGCCGAGCTGGAAGCGCGGCCTCATGTTGCTGCCGGCGCTGCCGCTCAGCGTGGCGCTGGGCATCGTGCTGGGCCATGTCCTGCTCGCACGCCCCTTCGCGCTATCGCATCAGGTCTGGCAGACACTCGCCATCGGCATGATGTTCGCCGTCCTCGGCAGCGTCATGTTTCTGCTCGCCGAACGCATCTACCGGCTCGACGACGAGGTGCGCCAGCGCCGGCTGGCGGAGGCGGAACAGGACCGGCGCGAGACCGAGGCGCGCCTGAAACTGTTGCAGGCGCAGATCGAACCGCATTTCCTGTTCAACACGCTGGCCAATGTCGGTAGCCTGATCGACAGCGACCCGCCACGCGCGCGGCAACTACTCGACCGGCTCAACGACTGGCTGCGCATCGCGCTGGCGCGCACCCGCGACGATCAGGCTAGCCTGGGCGACGAACTGGCGCTGCTGGAAAACTGGCTGGAAATCCTCGCCGTGCGCTTCGGGCCACGCCTGGCCTGGCAGTTCGACATCGCCGCCGACCTGCGCCAACTCCCGTTTCCGCCGATGCTGTTGCAGCCGCTGCTGGAAAACGCAGTCAAGCACGGCATCGAACCCAAACTCGGCGGCGGTCGCGTGCGGATTACCGCCTGGCGCGAAGCCGACCGGCTGCATCTAGAAGTCAGCGATAACGGCGGCGGCTTGAATGCTGCCGCTTCGACGCAAGGCCAAGGCACCGGACTCGACAACGTGCGCGCCCGCCTCGCCGCGCTGTATGGCGCCGCCGGCGGGCTGACGCTGGCGACGAATGCCGCCGGCGGCGTCACCGCCTCGCTGGAGTTGCCATGCGCGCCCTGATCGCCGAAGACGAAGTCCATCTGGCCGACGATCTGGTCCGCCGACTGGCGCGACTTTGGCCGGAACTGGACATCGTCGGCGTCGTGCAGGACGGTCTCGCCGCGCGTCAGGCGTTGATTGAACTGGCGCCGGACATCGCCTTTCTCGACATCCGCATGCCCGGATTGTCCGGGCTGGATGCAGCGCAGGCCGCGCCGCCAGCCTGCCGCGTGGTGTTCGTCACCGCGCACGATGAACATGCAGTCGCCGCCTTTGAACAGGCCGCCGCCGACTATCTGCTGAAGCCGGTCTCCGACGCGCGCCTGGAAAAGTGCATCACCCGTTTACGGCAAGCCTCACCGCCGCAAACCGACGCACTGCTCGCCCGCCTGCAAGGTCTGCTCGGCGCCGCCGCCAAACCGGAACCGCTGCGCTGGCTGCGCGCCCAGGTCGGCCAGGACATCCGCCTGATCGCCGTGGCGGACGTGTGCTTCTTCCAGGCCAGCGACAAATACACCAGCGTGATGACGCGCGACGGCGAATTCCTGCTGCGCACGTCGCTGAAGGAACTCGCCACTCAAATCGACCCGGATGCGTTCTGGCAGATCCATCGCGGCACACTGGTCAACGTGCAGCAGATCAAGGCGGCCAAGCGCGATCTGCTCGGCCGCCTCGCCCTGACCCTGCGAGACCGCCCGGAAACCCTGGCGGTCAGCCGCAGCTACGCGCATTTATTCCGGCAGATGTAAGGCTCACTCGGCTTTCGCCCGCACCGCGTCCCGCAACAACGGTTCCAGCGCGCCCCAATCCGCCACCGGACCGACCTGCGCGAACAGCACGATGCCGTTGCGATCCAGGATGTAGCTGGTGGGAAATACCCGCGCCACGTCGCGGTCGCCGATGCGGCCGCCATTGCCGAGCAGGAAAGCGCCCTCCTTTTCCGCCAGCGCGCCGGCATCGGCCACCGGCAGATCGATGCCGCGTCCGCGCAGCCAGGCGCGCGATTTCGTTGCCGCCTCACGCACCGGCAGAAACACGAACTGGATATTCTGCGCGGCTTTCAGACGCGCGTGCAGCTTGTGCAATTCCGGCATCTCGCGCTGGCACGGCGGGCACCAGGAACCCCAGAAATGCAGCAGCACAACGCGGCCGCGCAGGTCCGCCAGCTTGCGTTGGCGGCCGCCGGCATCGCGCCAGGATAGATCGGGAAAACGTTGGCCGCGCGCCAGACCGACCGCCGCCCGCTTAGCCTGCGCGCCGGTTGGATAGGGCCGCCAGGCCTGCGCCCAATCAGCCGGATTAAAGATGACTTGGGCATTCAACGCATAGGGCAGGCACTGCCGCCGCGCCTGGCGCTGGCAATCGTCCAGCGCCGCCTGCATGGCCAGTTCCGCACTGTCCATGTCGCCGCGCCACGACCAGGCGCCGCCGGGCGCGATGGCGAAAGCGCGATGCTGCGGCGCTTGCTGGAATTCGGCATAACCGGCGCTGCCGTTGGCATCGAGCGGCGGCGCGGCCTGCACTGCGGAGGCGAATCCGGCAAACGCTCCGATCCATACGCGAAGCAGCGTCCCAAAGGAACACCGTAATGACGTCTCGATCATTGCCCTCATCCCGTTTCAACCTGCAGCAAAGCTGCTGATTTTGCCCTCACATGCATACCTGCAGTCAGCTTTTGCGCATTTGCGCTTTTGCTTATCGCACCGAAACCATTCCCCCTTTTCTCCAGGATCGCATGGCGTTAATTCGGTCAAACAAATACAGGAAAAACTTTCTATAGTGCGCAACCTGACGTTCACCTAAATACGAGAGAAAAATACAACAAACAAACACCATCAAAGCCATGGACCCAACTTCCAAGACAGATGTCCGATCAAGATTCAACCAGGCGCTCATGAAATAGAGCAAGGGAACGTGGAATAGATATACAGAAAAAGTGGCTCCTGCCAGATACCGAACGGAATTAGCCATCCCCTCAAATGCGACACCCCTTGGAATTGCGCCGCGAATCGTGATGATCAGCAAGCCGATTAGCGCGCCAAGAAGCAGGTCTTCAGGTAACAACGGTATATCGCCAAGAAATATCCTGACGAAACCCATATCAAGGTAATTATCCGGGAACATCGAATGCAATTCATTGCGCACCGGCGACAGCGGGTTTCCGAAGGAGAGTATCGACACCAGTGCCATTGCATTGATCAGCAACAGCAGGCGCTTGACTCGCAACGTTGGATTCCACAAAGAATAAAAACGATACGCCAGCACGCCCAGCAACCATATCGGAAGGAACGCCACAATTCGGGGACCGGCACATGCACAGAACAAGAGCGGAAGTGCAATGCGCATCCGACCATGGGTCAGCACCGCAGCACCGAAAATAAGGTAATACCAGAATTCGAACCCCAATGACCAGAACGGGCCATTGGAAAGCGGCATGGTCGTTAGATTCCAGTTTTCCTGCAAGAAAACAAAATTGATCAATAAGCGTAGCGATGCGTGATCGCCCGGGATCGATGCATATAACTCCGGGGACAAACTGCGCCCCAATGGGTCCAGCAACGCCGTGAGCATGAGCGCCGGCAATACAACCGAATAAAGCCGACCAAGGCGTGCAGCAGCAAACTGCGAAACGATACGCTCACGACTCGACACGACATGCGCAATCACAAAACCCGATAACACAAAAAATACGACTACCGCTTCATGCCCCCAACGTACATACGGCAGCACTTGATTAAAATCACGCGAAGTGACGTGATGAAGAAATACGACGCACGCAGCAAAAAAGCGCAGGAAATCAAGAAATAACGAAGTCGCCGGCTGCATTGTTGCAATCCCGTTTATTTTCAATTTGAAAAGAATGAAACCGAAATTACGGTTTCACCAGAAAATCTGATGAAGAGCGGTTTGTGCAGCATGCCGGCGACGTTCTCGGAATAGCAGTCTGAGGAGTAAGGAAGATGTGGGGTGAATACTGCGTAGTCCCGAGCTCCCCGCTCCACCTGACATCGGTCAAGGCACACTCGACAGAATTGCTCAAGTATTCGCTCCCCTTCCCTTTCCGCGAACACTACTGCCATGCAAATCAACATTCCCGTACACGACCACACCACCGCCGATGCCATCTACGCCTTCGACGCGCGCGGCATCGCCAAACGCTTCCGCCACGCCGCGATTTTCGGCGCGCTGGACTCGCTGAATCCGGGCGAACGCATGCGTTTCGTCAACGACCACAACCCGATTCCGCTGCTGCAACAGATGCAGGCGCGTTACGGCGAGCGCGTTGAAATCAACTATCTCGATCAGGGTGCACAAGGCGTGGTGATCGATTTCATCGTGAAGGCTGCCTGAGGCTGAGTTTTGTAGGGCGGAAAAGCGGTAGCGTCTTCCGCCATGCTTACGTGGTGACTCCGGCGGAAGGCAGCGGAGCCGTTGCCGCTTTAGCGGCTTACGAATCCGGCGTGCCCCTTGCGGGTGCGCTTCGCTTTTCCGCCCTACAACGCCCTACACTCCCGCAATGTTGATCGCCCTCATCGCCGCCACGTTGCTCGCCTTTCTGGCCGGGCAGGCACTCCCCAAAGCCATCGGTGCGGCGCCGGCATTCTGGGCGCATCTGGTACTGGCGGTCGGCGTGATGACGCTGATCACCGCCGCGATGCAGCATTTCGTGCCGGTGCTGACGCGCAGTCGCGGCGCCGGTCGCTGGACTGCACGATTACCCTTTCTGATGCTGGCCGCCGGCGGTCTGGCGCTGGCGGTTTTTTCCGGCGGGCTCGATTTCATCTGGGTGACGGCGGCGGCGCTGCTGGCGCTGGCGGGCGTCGTCGCCATGCTGGCCTGGATGCAGGACAAGGCGCGCCACACACTCGGCCGGCCACATCCCGGCCTGGCCTGGTATGTCGCGGCGATGGCCTGCCTCGGCCTCGGCCTGATCGCGGCGGCGGCCATCCCGTGGCTACCTGAATGGCACGCGGAACTGCGCGCCTTTCATCTTCATATCAACCTGTACGGCTTCGTCGGCCTCACCGCCATCGGCACTTTGCAGGTGTTGATGCCGACCGCAGCCAACCAGGCCGATCCCGACGTCACGCTGCGCTTGCGCCTGGATCTGAAATGGGCGCTGGCCGGTAGCCTGGCACTCGCCATCGGACAAGCGCTCTGGCTGCCGCTGGCCTGGCTCGGCGGCGCGCTCTGGTTCTGGGTCATCGGCCGCATGGGTGCGGCCTGGTGGCGACGGCATCGCACGAAGATATTCGCCTGGCATGGCGCCGAACCGGTGCTGGCGGCGGCGTTGGCGGGCTTTGCCTGCGCGCTGGCCGGCGTGTTGCTGGACGGGGAAAACCTGCTGCCGTTGACCGTTTTCCTGCCCGGCTTCCTGATGCCGCTGGTCACCGGCGCCGCCGGCCAGCTCGGCCCGGTCTGGATCGAAGCCGGCCGCTCGCTGGCGCGGCATGCCGCGGACCGCGCCCGGATCACGCGCTGGAACAGCGTCCGCGCCGTGCTGTTCTTCTCCGCCGCCGTGCTGCCGCTGCTCGGCTACAAGTGTTCCGGCATGCCTGCCTTGACCGCGCTGGTCTGGTTCGGCATCGTGTTCGCGATCTATCTTTATCGCGACAAGAATGCTTTCTGAACGCGTCCACACCTTCGGACAATACCTGCTCCAAAAACACGGCGAACGCGTCCACAAGATCGCCCTCGATGCCGGTTTCACCTGCCCGAATCGGGACGGCGCCAAGGGCATCGGCGGTTGCACCTTCTGCAACAACGCCTCGTTCAGCCCCAACGGACGCAATGCGCCGACGCTCGACGAGCAACTCGATTCCGGCCGGCGCGGCGTCGACCGTTGCACCAAGGCGCGCAAATATCTGGCCTATTTCCAGGCCTATACCAACACCTATGCCGACGTCGCACAACTGAAGGCGCTGTACGACGAGGCGCTGGCGGTCGACGGCATGATCGGCCTGTCGGTCGGCACGCGGCCGGATTGCGTGCCGCCGGCGGTGCTCGACCTGCTCGCCGGCTATCGCGATCAGGGCATGGAAGTCTGGCTCGAACTCGGCCTGCAATCGGCGTTCGATCACAGCCTGGAACGGGTCAATCGCGGCCACGGCCTGCGCGAATACATCGACACCACGCAGGCGGCGCGCAAACTGAACATCCCGGTATGCACCCATCTGATCGTCGGCCTGCCCGGCGAGGAGGCGTGGCACAGCCGGGAATCGCTCGACATCGTGCTCGACATCGGCACCGACGGCTTGAAGCTGCATCCGCTGCATGTCGTCAAAGGTACGCAACTGGCCAACGAATGGCGGCGCGGTGAATACACGCCGCTGACCCAGGCCGCCTACATCGACATCGCCGCCGACCTGATCGAGCGGACGCCGTGGGATGTGCTGTATCACCGCGTCACCGGCACTTCGCCGGCGAATCTGCTGTTGGCGCCGGAATGGTGCAGCCACAAATGGACGGTGTTGAACGATCTGACCAGCGAATTGCAGCGGCGCGAGAGCCGGCAGGGCTGTAGGAGGCCCGCTTGCGGGCCGAATGCTTTGCCAACGTGATGGTTCGGCCCGCAAGCGGGCCTCCTACCACCCTTCACCCCCGCCCCTTTCCCCGCTAAGCTGCGCGGCTTCACTTCCGCCCGCCGTTCCATGTCCATCCGCCTCCTTCCCGACCTGCTGGTCTCGCAAATCGCCGCCGGCGAGGTAGTCGAGCGGCCGGCGTCGGCGTTGAAGGAGGTGCTGGAAAACAGTCTGGATGCGGGTTCGACCGAGATTCGCGTCGATCTGGAAGAAGGCGGCATCAAGCTGATCCGGGTCGCCGACGACGGCGGCGGCATCGCGCCGGAGGAACTGCCGCTGGCGCTGACGCGGCATGCCACCAGCAAGATTTTCAGCCTGGCAGAACTCGAACGCGTCGCCAGCCTGGGCTTTCGCGGCGAAGCGCTGGCCAGCATCGCGTCGATTGCGCGCGTCGAGTTGACCAGTCGCTTTAGTGGCCAACCCGGCCAGCAACACGCCTGGAAAATCGGCGCGCTGGACGGCGTCATGGGCCAGGTGGAACCGGCGGCGCTGAGTCGCGGCACGGTGATCGAGGCGCGCGACCTGTTCTTCAACACGCCGGCGCGGCGCAAATTCCTGAAAACCGCCGCCACCGAATACGGCCATTGCGACGAAACCCTGCGCCGTCTGGCGCTGGCGCATCCCGGCTGCGCCTTCACGCTGGCGCACAACGGCCGTATTGCGCGGCGCTATGCCATCTCCGACTGGCAGGCGCGGGCGCTGGAAGTGCTCGGCGAGGAGTTTGCCGAAGCCGCCCGCACGCTCGACGAAGCCGCCGGCCCGCTGCGATTGTTCGGCCTCGCCGGCCTGCCGGCCTATTCCCGCTCCGGTCGCGACGCGCAATACCTGTTCGTCAACGGCCGTTTCGTGCGCGACAAACTACTCAACCACGCCATCCGCGAGGCGTATCGCGACGTGCTGCATCACGAACGCCACCCGGCTTACGTGCTGTTCCTCGAATTGCCGCCGGAAGGCGTCGACGTCAACGTGCATCCGGCCAAGACCGAAGTGCGCTTCCGCGATGGGCGCGGCATGCATCAGTTCGTGCGGCATGTGCTGGAGCGGGCGCTGGGGAAGGATGCATCAAGGATGCCGTCTGCCACCGTGGAAGCCGAGTCCTTTCAGCCGTCATTCCCGCGCATGCGGGAATCCAGTGACATCAATGCGCTGGATTCCCGCATGCGCGGGAATGACGGAGCGGATAGCCCGGGTGCAGCGGAGTCGTTGCGCTTTAGCGCTTACGAATCCGGCGTGCCCCTTGCGGGTGCAGCGCAGCGGAATCCGGGAAACCACGCGCCCAACTGGTCGCAAGCGCCGATGCCTCTGCATGCCGCCGAACCGGCCGCCTATTACCGGATGGTCGGTGAGGCGCTCGGGCGCGACGCGACGCCAGCGCCGGACATCGCCCCGCCGGAAACCGCTGCACCGCCGCTCGGCTACGCGCTGGCGCAACTCTCCGGCGTCTACGTGCTGGCGCAGAACGAACGCGGCCTGATCGTGGTGGACATGCATGCCGCGCACGAACGCATCCTTTACGAACGCCTAAAAACCGCGCTCGACAGCCATCAGGTCGCCAGCCAGCCGCTGCTGATTCCGGTCGTATTCGCCGCCACGGCGCTGGAAATGAGCGCCGCCGAGGAAGGCCGCGACGCGCTGGCCGGCATGGGCTTCGAGATCGCCGCCGTATCGCCGACGCATCTCGCCGTGCGCGCGCTGCCCGGCATGCTGAAGGATGCCGATGCGGAAACCCTGGCGCGCGAGGTGTTGAAAGACATGCGCGAATTCGGCATAAGCGAGGCGATGACGGCGCAGCGCAATCAGCTGCTGGCGACGCTGGCCTGCCACGGCGCGGTGCGCGCCAACCGCCGCCTGACGCTGCCAGAAATGAACGCGCTGCTGCGCGACATGGAAGCCACCGAACGGGCGGATCAATGCAATCATGGCCGGCCCACCTGGTTCCAGTTGACCCTGGCCGATCTGGACAAGTTATTCATGCGAGGCAAATAAATGAGTCAGAAACCCTTCCCGATTCCCGTCGTTCCGGCCGCTGAAAACGCGCCGCCGGAAGATCCCGCCGCCTCCGCCTGCGCCAGCGGCGAACCCTATGCGCTGATGGTGCTGGGCGATTCGATGCTGCCGGAATTCAACGAGGGCGAAATCATCGTCATCGAACCGGAAGGCGTCGCCCGCGACGGTTCCTACGTCATCGCCTTTACCAACGAGGAATACATCTTCCGGCAACTGGTGCAGCATCCGGAAGGCTGGATGCTGAAACCGCTCAACCCGGTTTATCCGAACATCCCGATCGACAACCTCGACGTGGTCAAGGGCGTCATCATCCTGAAGAAGAAACCGGGCAAACGCTCGGAACAGAAGGCCTATGGCTAAATCCATGCCACGCGAAGAACCCGCCTTCAAAATCAAGAACGCCAACCTGCCGGTACTGATCCTGCACCTGAAGACCCCGGACATGGCGCGCGTCAAGGCGCAGCTGGAAACCCGCCTGAAGCAGATGCCAGATTTCTTTGCGCATGCGCCAGTGGTGCTGGGCCTGGCCGATCTGTCCGCCGCCGACGCAGCCGTGGATTTCGCCGATCTGCTCGCCTTCATGCGCGAGCACCGCATGCAGGCCGCCGGCGTTATCGGCGGCTCGCCGCTGCAGCAGGAAGCCGCGGCAGCAGCCGGCCTCGGCGTGATTCCGGAAATCCCGGCGCGACCGGCCCCGGTCGTGGAAACCGCACCGGAACCGGAACCCGAACCCGAACCCGCGCTGCAAGACTTGGGCCCGGCACAACCGGACCTGCCCGGGCTGGATAGCCCGCCGGAACCCGTACCGGCAGCGCCGCCGGCACCCGTTGCCGCTCGCCCCACGCTGATCATCGACAAACCCGTCCGTACCGGCCAGCGCATCTACGCCGAAGGCGCCAATCTGGTCGTGCTGGCCATCGTCAACGCCGGCGCCGAGTTGATCGCCGACGGCGACATCCACATCTACGCGCCGTTGCGCGGCCGTGCCCTGGCCGGCGCACGCGGCAACACCGAAGCACGCATCTATGTGCAGAGCATGGAAGCCGAACTGGTCGCCATCGCCGGCTTGTTCCAGGTGTTCGACGAAGGCATACCGGAGGCGGTGCGCGGCAAATTCAGCCAGATTTATCTGGACGGCGAGAAAGTCGTGGTCAAACCCATGAGCAGCAAACGTTGAGCCCCCCACCGTAGGAAAACACTTGGCGCCTTCGCGGCGGCCATCAAGCCAGAATCCACACCCGCTTTATAGTTAAAATTCAAACCTTTACGGAGGGCTCAGAACAGTGCCAAAAGTCATCGTAGTTACCTCGGGCAAGGGCGGCGTCGGCAAGACGACCACCAGCGCCAGCTTCGCCTCCGGCCTCGCCCTACGTGGCAACAAGACCGTGGTCATCGACTTCGACGTCGGCCTGCGCAATCTGGACCTGATCATGGGCTGCGAACGGCGCGTGGTGTACGACATCATCAACGTCATCAACGGCGAAGTCGCGTTGAAACAGGCGCTGATCAAGGACAAGCATTGCGACAACCTGTACGTGCTGCCCGCCTCGCAGACGCGCGACAAGGATGCGCTCAGCCTGGAAGGCGTCGGCCGTATCATTGATGAGTTGAAAGAGAGTTTCGACTGCATCGTCTGCGACTCGCCCGCCGGCATCGAACACGGTGCCTTCAGCGCGATGTACTACGCCGACGAAGCGCTGATCGTGACCAATCCGGAAGTCTCTTCGGTGCGCGATTCCGACCGCATCCTCGGCATCCTCGCAGCCAAATCAAAGCGCGCGACGGAAGGCCAGGAGCCGGTCAAGGAACACCTGCTGGTGACCCGATACGACCCGAAACGCGTCGCCGCCGGCGAAATGCTGTCGGTCGACGACATCCAGGAAATCCTGCGCATCCCGCTGATCGGCGTGATTCCGGAATCTGAATCCGTGCTGCAAGCCTCCAACTCCGGCACCCCGGCCATCCACCTCGACAAGAGCGACGTCGCCGAAGCCTATCGCGATGTGGTCGCCCGCTTCATGGGCGACGACGTGCCGATGCGCTTTACCATCGCCGAGAAGGTCGGCTTACTCAAAAGATTGTTCGGAGGCCGCTGAGATGTCCCTGATCGACAACCTGCTCGACTACCTGCGCGGCGACACCAAGAAAACCGCCGTCGTCGCCAAGGAACGCCTGCAAATCATCCTCGCCCACGAACGCGCCGGCCGCAACGCCAGCTCGCCCGACTACCTGCCCGCGCTGCAGGAAGAACTGCTTGCCGTAATCGCCAAATACATCCACGTCGACCGCGACATGATCAAGGTGCAACTGGAAAAACATGGCGAATACGAGGTGCTGGAGCTGAACATCATGTTGCCGGAGGATAAGCGGGGGTCTTGAATTACGTAGGGCGGAAAAGCGCAACGCCTTCCGCCGTATGCACCGAGCGTTGGCGGAAGGC
>JASJPG010000098.1:0-4336 GCA_031426815.1 Hydrogenophilaceae bacterium | reverse complement strand
TCCCCCCCTACTTGATCAACCTGCTCTGTTGTGCCAATAGCCGGGACGTTGGCGCAGATGCATGACCGCAACAATGAACAAGCGGTCTGGTTCCGGCGCATACAAGACACCGTATGGGTAACGATTGACCAATGTCCGCCGGATGTTGCCCTCCAACACCTGCCAGGCAAGTGGGAATGCCAATGCGCGTTGAATCGAGGCCTGAACTTCGTCGGCAAACCGCAATCCCATACCGGGTGAGCGGGTCTCATACCAGTCGATGCCCAGATTGAATTCCGTTTCAGCCTCAGGGTGAAAAACGTAGTTCATTCCGCGAAGTTCACTTCGCAAGACGTTGACGGATACGCTCGAAAACCAATTCCCCAGGCACGCTTGCGACTTTGCCGCTGCGCATTTCGGCAAGCCGGCGCTGCGCTTCCACGGTCCACAATGCATCCATCTCCACATCCGGCGCATTGAGGCTTTGCAAGACGCACTCCGCCAGACGCGCCCGGTCTTCAACAGGCAGCGAAATAACTTCTTCGAACAACTCATCGGTTTTCATGGCGATCTCCCGGTCACGAACGCTGCCAGTTTACGCTGCAGATACTTAGAAGACAGCCCTGGGCAGCGCCTACACTCCTTCTTCTCTCCGCACCACCATACGCACCTTTGACCAATTCCAATCGCATGAGAATATCGGCGTTTTCTAATTCGCTGATATTTCCTTGATCCCGATCATCCGGATCGAAATTCAGCAAGGACGCCCCGCGTGACGACCACACTCTCCGCTTCCCCCGCCGCCGCGCCCGCGCTGCACGAAGAAATCCGCACCACGACCTGTTACATGTGCGCCTGCCGTTGCGGCATCAAGGTGCATCTGAAGAACGGCGAGGTGCGCTTCATCGAGGGCAATATCGACCATCCGCTGAACCAGGGCGTGCTCTGCGCCAAGGGTTCTTCCGGCATCATGAAACAGTATTCGCCGGCACGGTTGACGCAGCCGTTGCGGCGCAAGGCCGGCTCTGAGCGGGGCGCCGGCGAGTTCGAGCCGATTTCGTGGGAAGAGACGTTCGCGATTCTGGAAGAACGCCTGAGCAAGATCCGCGCGACCGATCCGAAGAAATTCGCGCTGTTCACCGGGCGCGATCAGATGCAGGCGCTGACCGGTTTGTTCGCGCGCCAGTTCGGCACACCCAACTATGCGGCGCACGGCGGTTTCTGCTCGGTCAACATGGCGGCCGGGCTGATCTACACCATCGGCGGTTCGTTCTGGGAGTTCGGCGGGCCGGACCTGGACCGCGCCAAGCTGTTCGTGATGCTGGGCACGGCCGAGGATCACCATTCCAATCCGATGAAGATCGCGCTGTCCAAATTCAAGCGCGACGGCGGTCGCTTCATTTCGATCAACCCGGTGCGCACCGGCTATTCCGCGATCGCCGACGAGTGGATTCCGATCAAGCCGGGCACCGACGGCGCGCTGCTGCTGGCCTTGATCCACGAAATCATCAAACAGGGTTTGTACGACCGCGACTTCCTGGTGCAGTACTCCAATTCGGCGGAACTGGTGAACACCGACGCGAAAAGCCAGGAAGAAGGCATGTTCGTGCGCTTCGAGGTGCCGCCGGAAGAAGGCTGTTTCGATCCGCAGAACAAGCTGTGGTGGGACCGCGAGATGGATCGTCCGGTCGGCACCCACACGCCCGGCGTGGACCCTTACCTGCTCGGCGAATTCAAGCTGGCCGACGGCACGCCGGTAAAGCCGGCGTTCCAGTTGCTGGCCGAACGGGTCGAGCAATACACGCCGGAATGGGCCGCCGGCATCACCGGCATTCCAGTCGAAACCATCAAACGGCTGGCGCATGAAATGGGCGTCACCGCGCGCGATCAGAAGATCGAACTGCCGATCGCCTGGACCGACGTGTGGGACAACGAGCACAAGACGATCACCGGCAACCCGGTCGCCTTCCACGCCATGCGCGGCTTGGCGGCGCATTCCAACGGCTTCCATTCGATCCGCGCGCTGGGCATCCTGATGTCATTGCTCGGCACCATCGACCGGCCCGGCGGTTTCCGCCACAAAGCGCCGTTTCCGCGTCCGATTCCGCCCTGTGCGAAAACGCCGACCACGCCGGAGGCGGTGCGCCCGAACACGCCGCTGGACGGCATGCCGCTGGGCTGGCCGGCCGATCCGGACGATCTGTTCGTCGCCGACGACGGCACGCCGGTGCGCATCGACAAGGCGTTCTCCTGGGAATTTCCGCTCTCCGTGCACGGCCTGATGCACAACGTCATCACCAACGCCTGGCGCGGCGATCCGTACAAGATCGACACGCTGCTGATCTTCATGTCCAACATGGCGTGGAACTCGATGATGAACGCCGTCGAAGTGCGCAAAATGCTGAATGACAAGGAAGAGGATGGAAGCTACAAAATTCCGTTCATCGTCGTCGCCGACGCCTTCCAGTCGGAAATGACCGCCTTCGCCGATCTGATCCTGCCCGACACCACCTATCTGGAGCGGCACGACGCGATGTCGATGCTCGACCGGCCGATTTCCGAATTCGACGGCCCGGTCGATTCGGTGCGCATTCCGGTGCTGCCGCCGACCGGCGAGTGCAAGCCGTTTCAGGAAGTGCTGATCGAACTCGGCAGCCGCCTGAAACTGCCGGCGTTCACCACCAAGGAAGGTGAACGCAAATTCCGCGACTACCCGGATTTCATCGTCAATTTCGAGACCGCGCCGGGGTCCGGCATCGGCTTCCTGGCTGGCTGGCGCGGCAAGGGCGGCGAGAAGTCGATGAAAGGCGAGCCGAATCCGAACCAGTGGCAGATGTACGAACAGAACAACTGCGTGTTCCATTACCACCTGCCCAAGTCGTATCAGTACATGCGCAACTGGAACCAGGGCTATCTGCAATGGGCGCAGGCGCACGGCATGACGCGGCACGCCGAGCCGATCAACATCCACATCTATTCCGAGGTGTTGCAGAAATTTCGCCTCGCCGCGCAAGGCAAGACCGATGGCAAACAGCCGCCGGCGCATTTGAAGAAGCGCATCGAAACCTACTTCGACCCGCTGCCGTTCTATTACGAACCGCTCGAAGCCACACTCAGCGACAAGCACAAGTACCCGCTCAGCGCGGTGACCCAGCGGCCCATGGCGATGTACCACTCGTGGGATTCGCAGAACGCCTGGCTGCGTCAGATTCACGCCCACAACTATCTGCACATCAACCCGAAGACCGCCGCCGCGCAGGGCATCGCCGACGACGACTGGATCTGGGTCGAATCGATGCACGGCAAGGTGCGCTGCATGGCGCGCCTGTCGGAAGCCGTCGAGCCCGGCACGGTGTGGACCTGGAACGCCATCGGCAAAGCCGCCGGCGCCTGGAACCTGGACAAGGACGCCAACGAGAGCAAGAAGGGCTTCCTGCTCAACCACCTGATCTCGGAAGAACTGCCGCGCAACGAATGCGGCGACCACATTTCCAACTCCGACCCGGTCACCGGGCAAGCCGCCTGGTACGACGTGCGGGTGCGCATCTACAAGGCCGGCGCAGACGAGCCGAAGGAAACCTGGCCGCAGTTCACGGCGGTGCCTTCAGCGCCCGGCACACCGGAAAGAAGGCCGTGGCAGAGCTATGTTGCGGGCATGTTCGGAGGGAACAAGAAATGACTCAATTAGCGTTAGTCATCGACCTCAACGTCTGCGTCGGCTGTCATGCCTGCGTGACAAGTTGCAAGCAGTGGAACACCTCGGGCGCGGCCGGTCCGCTGTTTGACGACAACCCGTATGGCAAAGACCCGACCGGCACTTTCTTCAACCGGGTGCAGACCTATGAAATCGGCACCTTCCCGAATACCGAAACGCTGCATTTCCCGAAATCCTGCCTACATTGCGAAGACCCGCCCTGCGTGCCGGTGTGCCCGACCGGCGCCAGCTACAAGCGTAAGGAAGACGGCATCGTGCTGGTCGATTACGACAAGTGCATCGGCTGCAAATACTGCTCCTGGGCCTGTCCGTACGGCGCGCGCGAACTCGACGAGAAGCAGCAGGTGATGAAGAAATGCACGCTGTGCGTCGACCGCATCTACGACACCAGTATCCCGGAAGATCGGCGCAAACCTGCCTGCGTCATTTCCTGCCCGACCAGCGCGCGTCTGTTCGGCGATGTGCACGATCCGGAATCGGACGTTTCGCTGGCGATCCGCGAATCCGGCGGTTATCAGTTGATGCCGGAATGGGGCACCAAGCCGGCCAACCATTACCTGCCGCGGCGCAAGACCAAGCTGCGCATTCACGCCGACGAACTGGTGCGCGCCGACAACCCGTTGAGCAAGGAAGACATCAAAC